>NZ_OY775906.1:3253786-3896544 GCF_963675065.1 uncultured Draconibacterium sp.
TCTCAGAGGACGGTAAAGTACAACATGTATTAGGTATTCACACCGACGTTACCCACCTGAATATGGAGATTGACCATAAAATTTCGTTTATCGGCGATGGGGTTCCATCTTACTACTCGCTGTCGACCGATGATGATTTTCATCCGGAAGAGATCGATTATCACACGCTTTTCACTTCTCGCGAAATAGAAATTCTGGGCAATATTGCCAAAGGAAAAACATTTGGAGAAATAGCAGAAATTCTAAATATTTCGCCACACACCATTAACACCCACAAAAAAAATATCCTGAAAAAAACCGATTGTAACAACACCACCGAACTGATTGCACGTTGCGTTCGCGAAGGAGTGATTTAGTTAGCGGTAAAAATTCATTTCTTCGAGGTACTCCCAGCTTTTTTGCGGAACAAAATGTCGCACATCCTTACCTTCTTTTATGGCTATGCGGATAAACGAAGATGAAATTTCCATTAACGGAGCATCTTTGGCTATTGTGATGTTTTTCTCCACCTGTACCTTGTCCGGATCAAAACCGGGGCGAGGATAAACGATTATTCCATAATCCTCAAGTATGGTTTCGTAATTCTTCCACTTATGAAAGTTCTCCAGATTATCTGAACCCATCAATATTTTAAAATGATAATCAGGATGTTGATCTTTTAAATAAGCCAGTGTATCAACCGTGTAGCTGGGTTTTGGCAAACTAAATTCGATATTTGATGCCCGAAACCGGTCGTCGCCGTCAACTGCACGGTGCACCAGCTCCAAACGCTGATAATCGTCCAACAGATTGTTTTTCTTCTTCAGCGGATTATGTGGCGACACCACAAACCACAGCTGATCGATATCGGTGTATTCCACCATATAATTGGCAATGGCTAAATGCCCGATGTGGACAGGATTATAGCTGCCAAAGTAAAGCCCAATCTTTAATTTCAGATTGGTTTTAGGTGCGAGTATGTCGGTAACGATGTTACTCATACGAAATCAATTTCAAGTACCAAATTACTAATTTAATTGTCAATTCGAAGTCGTGGAACGAACGAGACATCTATTGATCGAAGCTACGGAGTAACAGATTTAGCTCCGCTGATTTTCAATTCTCACTTTTTTCGGAATGACAGCTCTTTCGATTCGTTAGCTTTTCAGAAATTCAGCAATAATTTTTTCGGCCTCATCAAAAGCCTCCTCCAACTTGTCGTTTATAATCACCACATCAAACTGCGCGGCAAAACTTAGTTCGTGCTCGGCTTTGGCAACACGCATGGCAATCTTTTCTTCGCTGTCGGTCGATCGGCCAACTAGGCGGTTACGCAACTCTTCAACCGACGGAGGCTGTACAAAAACAGCCAGAGCCTCATCGCCGTAGTATTTTTTAATGTTCAGACCACCAACAACATCTACATCAAAAACCACATTTTTGCCTTGCTCGCGAATACGTTCCACTTCGCTTTTCAAGGTACCATAACTGGTTCCTTTGTACACTTCTTCCCACTCCAGAAACTCATCATTTTCCACTTTTGCCAAAAACTCTTCACCTGATAAAAAGTAGTAATCTTTACCGTGCGTTTCGGTGTGGCGCGGTTCGCGGCTGGTGGCCGAGATTGAAAATTCAAGATCGAAACCTTGCTGTAATAAATGTTTTACTATGGTGGTTTTACCGGCTCCCGATGGAGCCGAAAATATGATTAATTTTCCCTTCATTATTATTTAGCTTCGAGCCTCGAGCTGCTAGCTACGAGATCTTTTAACTTTTGCCTTGTTACAAAACATTCAACAATTGTTCTTTTACGCGCTCCAGATGGTCTTTCATCTGCACGACGATACGCTGAATATTGGTTTCGTTGGCTTTTGAGCCGATGGTATTGATTTCGCGACCAATCTCCTGCGAAATAAAACCCAGCTTTTTACCCGATGCACCGTTTTGTTTTGCGGTTTCAAAGAAATACTCGCAATGGTTGGCCAGTCGAACTTTCTCCTCGTTAATGTCCAGTTTTTCGAGGTAGAAAATCAGTTCCTGCTCAAAACGATTTTCATCTACATTGCCATTCATTTTCAGCGCTTCCAGATTATCCGTTAATCGAACTTTCAACGCTTCAATACGCTGCTTCTCGAACGGCTCAACCTGTTTTAACAAACTACTGATATTCTTTACATTGCCAAGAATATCAGACTCAAGTGCATTCCCTTCTTTTTCACGAAAAGAATTTATGTCCTCAAGCGCTGCCAGAATATTCGAGTAAATGGTTCCCCATTCTGATTCGTCGAGTGTTTCGTATTCGGTTTTCACCACATCGGGCAAACGCATAGCCGCCTGCAAAGTACTTTGGTCAACAGCCAATCCCAGTTCTTTGCTGATCTCATTCAGTTGATTGTAATAACCTTTCAGAATGGGCTCGTTAATTTTTGAATTGGTTTCGTCGCCCAGGTTTTCAACATAAATGTTAAAATCAACTTTCCCGCGTACCAGTTTTTCGGCAATCGCTTTACGAATTATAATATCTTTTTCGCGATACAAAGCGGGAGTCCGGGTATTGATATCGATTTGTTTACTGTTTAGCGATTTAATTTCAATGGTAATCTTTTTGTTGTTTACCTCGAATTCAGCTTTACCAAAGCCGGTCATTGATTTTATCATGTGAAAATATTTTTATTCAAATTTAGCATAAAGTCTGTAAAAACAGCAAAACGAATAATTGATAGCTTGATGCTCAATACTGGATGCTGGATACATCATGATCACAGTAATCCTTCAATTTACAATATCGCTCCGGAACCGATCAGTTCATCATCCAAATACCAGGCAGCAAATTGCCCTGAGGTGATTCCCCGTTGTTCGTTTTCGAACAAAAACCAGGCACCGTCTTCTTTCATATGTATTGTTCCTTTTTCCAGCGGCTGGCGGTACCGAATGCGGATATCAAAGTCGCGTTTTTCGCCAACCTGCATTTTCAGGTCGGGGCGTATCCAGTGCATATTCTCTGTGGCTACAAACAATCCTTTGCGGTACAAACCGGGATGTTCGAAACCTTCGCCCACATAAATAATGTTGCGTTTTACATCGGTGCCAATTACAAAAAGCGGCTCTTTACGGCCACCAATATTCAGACCTTTACGCTGCCCAACAGTATAAAAATGTGCCCCCTGATGTTCGCCGATCACTTCGCCGTTCCAGGGTTTGTACGGAAACTGGAAACACAGCTTTTTATAGTTTTCTTCCGAAACTTCAAGCTGCTTTTTCTTTTCCATGAATTTGGCCGGAATCTCAATTACATTTCCCACTTTGGGTTTCAGCTGCTGCTGCAAGAAGGTTGGAAGATCAACTTTCCCTACAAAACAAATACCCTGCGAATCTTTACGCTCAGCAGTTGGAAGGTTTTGCTGACGCGCAATATCGCGCACTTCAGGTTTTAACAACTCTCCTACCGGGAACATTGCTTTCGACAGCTGCTTTTGGTTCAGCTGACACAGGAAATAACTCTGGTCTTTATTCGGATCTTTTCCGGCTAAAAGCTGATGAATGGTTTCCCCATTCACCTCGACTTCGGATTTGCGACAATAATGCCCTGTTGCCACAAAATCGGCGTCAAACTTCAGGGCTTCTTCCATGAAAGTGTCGAATTTAATCTCGCGGTTACAAAGCACATCGGGATTTGGTGTACGTCCGGCCTGGTATTCGGCAAACATATAATCGATAACACGTTGTTTATAGTCTTTGCTTAAATCGACAATATGAAACGGGATATCGAGTTTTTTGGCTACCATTTTGGCAATCAGCGAGTCTTCTTCCCACGTACACGAACTGGTAAGCACACCTTCACGTTCGCGGTAGTTAATCATAAACAACCCAATCACCTCGTGCCCCTGCTCCTTTAACAGCCAGGCTGCTACACTCGAATCAACCCCTCCGGAAAGTCCTACTACTACCCTGCTCATTTATACATTTTTAGGGCGGCAAAAATACAAGGAAAAAGTGGAAAGGCAAAAGAAGGATTAGCGATTAAGGACTAAATAGTAATTGAGCGAATTAGTAAATGAGAAATTGAGGGGCTTATTGGCGCTAAGTTTTGTTGCGTTTAGTTATTTTATAAATCTTAATCACAGGGTCAAAAGTGTCAATTCTTATATATTCAATGTTTTGAATTGAATTCAGCAATCCTTCGGTGAATCCATTTTCTCTGTAGTTACGGAAATTAGAAAAGTGGCTAGTGAATCTTTGATCAAGCCACAGCAAAAAATTCTGCGTGAAGTTTTCAGGTTCGCTGAACCCACAAATAATAGTTGTCCCCGAATTATCGATCACTTTTTTTGTTAGCTCAACTGCTTTTCCCCATGGTAAGATATGCAACAATAGACTTGCGATAGCATAATCCTTTTCGGATTCCTGATAGGTGTCATTTAGTATGTCCAATAATTTGAATTCAAGATTTTTGACCTGATCTCTTTTCATTCTGTTGGCAGCATATTCTATCAATTCTTCCGAATTATCTATGCCAACTCCTGTTTTTATTTTGTTAGAAAGTTTAAAAAGTAAGTCTCCGTTTCCACACCCGAATTCAATTAGTGTAGAATTTGGTTCAACCAGCTCTACTATCTGTAAACGAATTGAACTTAGATATTTATCAACTGTTTTTGCTTTAACTGTTCCTTTCATTCCCAATCAATCATAGCGGTTTGGATATGTTGCTTTAGGCATTATTTTCCATGATTCTTTATAGCATGTTTTAACGTGTCGGTTAATTTTTGCGGGCTTACTTTTGTAAGAATAAAAGATTTACAACCATTAAAAGAAGTGAACCTTTTTAGTTCTTCTACAAAAGGTTGTGCCCATAATTCAATAGCTATATTTTGATTTTCAATGTGCAGGTGTATTATCTCAAATCGTTTTTCTTTTCGATGTGCTTTGCAGTCCATTCTGCCAATAAAGGTATCTCCAAATAGTATCGGCAAACAAAAATAGCCATACCGTCTTTTCTCTTTTGGGGTATAACATTCAAGGCGATATTCAAAGTTGAAAAGTTGTTCAATCCGGTCACGGTGAATAATTGAATTATCAAATGGCGATAAAAATCGGATATGTGAATGCTTTTTGCTCAATACTTTTTTTGTTAGATGGCTTTGTATGAATACAGAGGGCATACCTTCAATATTCATTTTTTGTATTAAACCTTCTTCAAGCATGACCTTTAAAACTTCATTGACATCTTTTCTTATTTTTTCCCCCTTTTTTAGATGTGTAATTTGTTTAACAGTTGTGAACCCATAAGCACGCAGATAGGTTTTTACCAAATATTCAGTAAATTCCATTGAATCAGGCTCTGTTAAGTCAATATCTTTAGGTAGCACTCTTTCTGTAATGTTATATGTTTTCTGCATACCATTTCGTTCGCAAATCATGATGTCTCCTTGTAGAAAAAGTCTTTCAATTGCTATTTTCGTCGGGTTCCAGCTCCCCCATTCTCCTGTTTTTTTACTTTCACTCTGGAAATCCCTTGCCTTTTTCGAACCTTCTGCACGAATTGTATCCATTACATACTTCATAACTTTTGGGTCGGCATTATAGTAATGTGATGCATCCCGTTTGATAGCTGACATTTGGGGTAACGCATAGCGAAAATCTTTCATTGGAAGATAGGAGGCTGCGTGAAACCAATACTCAAAAACCTTGCGTTCTTTTACCAGTTCATCTAAATATTCCGCTTTATAGTCAGGGTTTCTTGTCCAAAGTGTATGATGGTGTGCACGTTCAACTACCGCCAATGTATCTATTTGTAAATAGCCAAGATGCTCTAAAGCATTCAGCACGGCACCTTTCCCTGTCCCAAAAGGGAAGGTTTTTGTTAATCCTTGACTTTCTAATGTCAAACTACGAAGTTGCGATATGCTCAAATATTCCTTCATCGATTCTACTCCATAATTGAGATAAGTTTAAATTTATGCAGAATGTTTCCTTAAGCAAACGCCTAACGGTTGGTAATGTTGTCGGGACGGATTCTCGTTTTGCAGTTGGCGAACCTCCATACCCAGCAATGAATTGGCAAATTGTTATAACCTTTACTTTTTCAATAGTAAAATTTGATTGTCTTTGTCAATAATATCAAAATCGAAGATAGTATCATCTTTTAAAATGAATCTTAAACTTTCATCTTTAATTTCATTCTCAGACTTTGCAACTTGTAATAAACCATACTTGCCTCCATTTTCCATTTAGTTACGTTTATTTTTTTCATTGAGTTAGCAATTTCCAATTTAGGGTCATAATTATTGCTAACGGTGATGGTAAGTTTTGTTGCTGATTATGGGCTATTTCCTTGTCAGGCCGGTACAATTTTGATGCGAGCTACAAACGTAGAGTTTACCACTAATTCAGCAATTGAAATTACCACATGTTATAGCCATGTGCTTTGTTTTCAGTCATTGTATCAACTGTTCATTTTGTATCTGTTTCCCAAAATACTTTTGTAGCAAATTCTCTACTTTTGTTATTTCAAAGGGTTTCGAAATATAATCGTTACAACCTGACTCCAATGCTTTTTCCATATCACCTGAAAGAGCATATGCGGTTTGGGCGATTATTACGACATCCTTGTTAAATTTCCGAATTTTGTGTGTTGCTTCATAGCCATCCATTAACGGCATTTTTATATCCATAAGAATTAAATCGATATCAGAATACTTTTGACAAAGTTCAAGAGCTTTACCTCCTGTTTCAGCCTCCATTATTTCTTTGCCAAAATTACTGACTAAAAGGTGAAGATATTTACGAGAGGTTTCATCATCATCGGCTATTAGTATTTTTAGTTTTCTTTTTAATGATTTTGGCTTTTCGTATTTGGATGAGTTCTCTTTTTCTGCAGATGCATTATCGGCTATATGCCTCTTTACAGGCAAGGTAATATAAAATGTTGAGCCTATTCCTTCCTTGCTTTCCACCCAAATTTTTCCACCCAGCATTTCAACATATGATTTAGCAATGGCAAGTCCCAAGCCTGAACCTTCAAAAACCATCTTATCTGCAATATCTGCTTGCTCAAATCGATTGAAAATTGCGTCTTGCCGATGAGCCGGAATTCCGATTCCTGTATCTTTTACATACAATTCAATAAAAGAGTGATTTAATCTGCAACCAACCTTTACCGTTCCCGATTCGGTATATTTTATTGCATTTTTTATTAGGTTTGAAATTATAGAGTCCAGCTTATCCTTGTCAGTTTCTATATGCCTTTTATTATCTGGCAACAATAAATCGATCATTAGATTCAGACCTTTCTTATTTGCTTCAGGTTTAAAAAAATGAACCATTTCTTCCACCTCTTTATTAATATCTATTTTCAGGTTTCTAACACTAATAATTCCCGCTTCAATTTTTGAGACTTCAACAATGTCGTTTACCGTATTCAGCATACGCTGTCCGCTTTTATGTACTATTTTTATAAAGTTCTCTCGCTTCTCACTATTTAAATCAGGATTTAAAAGTAGGTTAGTAAAACCCAATATACCATTCATCGGGGTGCGTATTTCGTGACTCATATTTGCCAGAAATGCCGATTTTAAACGGTCGCTTTCTTCTGCTTTTTCTTTGGCCTTTATTAATTCTTTCTCAAAAAGTTTACGCTCAGTTATGTTTTTATCAATACCCCTGTATCCAACAAGTTTTCCTTCATCATTTAAAATCGGGAGCCCATTGGTAAGCACGCAAATCAATTCTCCGTTCTTCCCGATCTTCCAGTTTTCCAAATCTTTTATTGGTTGTTTTTTTGCTGCTATTTCAGAAAAAATGGAGGCAACCCTTTTTGCTTCATCTTCCGGCATAAAATCGAATGGGGTTTTACCTATGATTTCTTCCTCTGGTACTTCAAAAAAATCGATGCTTTTATGTGAGCTAGAGATATATTTTCCATCCTTATCAATTTCCCAAACCCAGTCAGCACTGCTGAAAACAATGGCTCTGAACCGTTCTTCGCTTTTCATCAATGCTTTATTTAACTGCTCCTGTTCCAATTTCTGTAAGGTTATTTCGCTAATAAGTTGTGTCATATTCAGCAAAAAATCCATAGCAATTTTCACTTTCTCCTTCGAAACAATCGGCACATTTTCGAGCGCTCTGAGATATTCTTGTTCATTAAACCCAAATTTTTTTGCTTGTTTTTTAAAATAATTCCGATTGGGTTCTTCAAAAAAGAATTGGCCTGAAAATAAGTTGGCAATATGTTCACCTTTAATGATTAGAGGTACTGCTACATCGACCAACCCATTTAAACATTTATAAAAATGGTATTTTTTAACCGGTCCCATTTCGTTAGCCAATACAGTATCGCTAACTGTACAGTTTTTTGAACTTTCCAGATTAACCCTATGAAAATGGGTACAAATATGTCTCCACCCTGATTTTGACAGCACATTCCCTTGTAAGTCTAAAATAGCCGTAACGAATCCGGTAGATTGATTAAATCCCTCAAGGAGTTTATTTACTTCCTCAAAATCGACTAAATTAAGAATATTGATTTTTGCGGCCATAGTTTCATCTATTGAATTAAACCAGAAAGGATTACCTAACCTTTGTAAGATACAAAATTATCTTCAACTGTTGCACTGTCTACTTAGTTGGTTTTTTAGCATTAGCTATAACGGTCACTTCAAGTTGTCAGGGCGGATTTCGGAGCGTATTCCTGTCCGCCAACTGCGCCTGCAATATGTTCTTTGTTATTAGGTTGCGTAATTTATTTGTCATTTTCTTTCGTCCAATCTCTATAAATGTAATCTAAACCGTCTTGCCAGTTAATAAGAAAATTATTGTCATGGTCTCGATTTGCAACTACTTCATGCTTAAAATCCAACAAATCGTTATCCCACTGACCAAATTGACTGCAAAACGTATTAAAAAATTCCAATTGTTTTGCTTGGTCACTACTTCCGATTGAAGTATAAAGTGTTTTTTTCGTTTTTAAGTTTCTTGTGAAAGAATCTATCAATTCATCGTTATACATATCCAAACGATATGGACTACCAGATAAAAATATATTGAATAAATCCTGTCCAGTCAATAGAGTATAAATGACAAAATTTCCAGCCATTGAATATCCAATTAAAGCTCTGTTTTCATTCGTTGTGTATTTATTGTCAATGTACGGAATTAGTTCTTTTGTAATAAAATCTAAAAAATTAACTCCATTAGCTTTGGGATTTAAGTCATATCCTCTATCAATATTGGGAATGCCTACAATTATTGCTTCTGGAATTTCTTCATTCTGTGCCTTTAATTCAGCAATGGCTGAATAGCTATTAAATATTATTTCTCCGTCCAAAACATAGTGTACAGGAAAGTCTAAATCCGTGTTTTCATAATTTTCTGGTGTTTTAATGAAGATTTCTCTTTCTTGATTTAAGATTTTAGAATCAAAAATCATTTTTTCACCAATACAAATAGGTTCAGAAACTTGTCCGAAAAGTGAAGTGCTCACAAGAAGAACATTTAGTAAGATTATAATTTTAATTTGGTTCATTGTTTTGGTTTTTATTATGCAATCTAACGTATATATATGTCTAAGGTGCATATATACATCACTAGCTATTACTTCCGCAAGTCGTTGTTATTGTTTGCCTTATCCTCAAATATCCGGTCTAACGGGCTTTTTATTTTGTGCAGAGAACTTTTGCTTACGTGCATGTAAATCTCTGTGGTTTTTGTCGGGCCATGACCAGGTAATTCCAGCAAATACCGAAGGTCGTTTCCTTTTTCAAGCTTTATTTCAGGGTGCGTATTCAACAGTTATATTCTTTATTGCATTAAATATAAAAATAATAATACCAAGCAGGGAAATGCCGGACAATTATCTTTGCCTTATCTCTTTTAACCTGCTCAATGGAGCAAAACCACTCGTTCACCTGGCTTTTTGCCTCAACAAGCTCCCTTTTTGCCCGGAATTTCTGGCTTTTACCCGGAAAGTTCTTGCTTCGGGGTAGAAGATCCTGGCTTCTAGCTGGAAAATTCTCGTCAAAAGCTCAAATTTCCTCGCTTTTAGCCTGCTTATTCTGCCTGTTAGCCAGAATTGGATGGCTTTTAGCAAAACAATCGGCACTTGTAGCAAGCATAATGCAAGTCAGGGCAATAACGGGCTGGCTTTTAATCCGATTTGGGCTGGCTAAATAAGGGAAAGCGGAAGGAATTACAAATTAATTGGCTGTGGCAGAAGTAGCGCGCTTACCACGCGGGAAACGGCTGGCCAGTTCGCGGGCGGCATTTTCGGCACCGGGCTGCCCCATATCGGCGGCATTCTTTAACACCTTATAAACCGCCAAAGTAGAGCTATAGGCCTCGCTTCCGGCCAAAATCATACTATCGTCCAACTCGGAAGTTAAACGTTGTAACTGGTTAAAAATTACCCGAATATCTTTTACCGCATTAAAATCGAGTTCCGCTTCCGGAACATCAATAAATGCAGGCATATATTGCGGATATTCCTGTGCATATTCAATGGCCTTTTCAACAAAAGACACTGTTTTATCACCCATTTTGGGCATCTCCATACGCTCTTCGGCCGTAAGGGTTATCAACTTTGGTTCGAGAATCGACACCAGGGTTTGAATAGCGGTATTAACATCGCTTTTATCCTGTTCGCTTAATTGAAAAGAAAATTTGTCAGTCATTTTGCATTTTTTTTTGTGTGAAAATCAGGGACATGCTTTATGGTGTCACCCATCCAACACCCGCAGGTCCGGTTAATTTTTAAAGGGTTTCCGCTTTCCTTGTAATGGATTTTAATGCCGGGGGCAGAAAGAATCCATCTGTAAGTTATGACATTATTCGACTTATGTCAAGTTATATTATGAATAAACTGCTCGCACTCAAAGACTTCCTTATGAATTTCCGGACCTTTGGTCCTTTACCATATCAGGGGGCAGAGTCCCGGTATGCTCCAGCATCGTCAGTAAGGGCGATGCTAATTAATCGTATACCAGAAAAACAATGTCCCGCAGGGCCTAAATCCGAATAACCGTGTGTAAAACGCACGGTAAACAATCACTAGCCCCGAATGGGGTTGAATGGTATTTTAAGAATCTGCCACGGGTGCTGCCGGCGGTTATTTATGGTTACACTTTCTGGACAAAGCCCCCACTACCCTGAAAAACAACACCCTGAGACACAACAATTACCCTTTTGTGATACTTCTGTGATAAACCCAAACTACCTTTCGCCTGTTCAACAAAGAAAACAATAGCATGGAAAAAGCATTGATCATTGAAGACGACAAGGATATTTCCGAATTGGTAGCCATTCACCTGGCAGATATGGATTTGGAAGTTGACAAAGCTTTCGACGGAAAAGACGGATTAATGAAGGCGCTGAACAACCAATACCGCTTTATTTTGCTCGATCTCCGGCTTCCGCTACTCGACGGTTTTGAGATTTGTAAACGCCTGCGAATGGAAAAAGTAAATACACCAATATTAATGTTGACATCGAAATCGGAAGAGATCGATAAGGTACTCGGGCTTGAAATGGGTGCCGACGATTACATCTCGAAACCCTTTGGTATTCGCGAATTGCTGGCACGTATAAAAGCGGTGCTCCGGCGTTACGATTCGGCACAAAATACGAATGATAAAGAGGAAAAAGAAATTCGTTTCGATGATCTGTATATTAATGTAGGGATGCGTATTGTCGAACTAAACGGAAACAGGATTGAGCTTTCGCCAAAAGAATTCGATCTGCTGATTCACCTGGCATCGCACCCCGGACGAACGTACAGCCGCATGCAATTACTGAACCAGATTTGGGGTTACGAGTTTGAAGGATTTGAGCACACCGTTAATTCGCATATTAACCGTTTACGCTCGAAGATAGAGACGAATATGAACGAGCCGCAATATATACTTACCACCTGGGGAGTTGGATACAAATTCAGAGAAAACTAAAAGCAAAACATTATGAAACGAGCATGAATTTTTATTCTTCAATTTCACAAACAAGAAGAATTTAAATTCATCGGGAGTTACATCGAATACAAATGAAATAAACAATTTTAATGAGATGAAACGAGCATGAATTTTTATTCTTCAATTTCACAAACAAGAAGAATTTAAATTCATCGGGAGTTACATCGAATACAAATGAAATAAACAATTTTAATGAGATGAAACGAACATGAATTTTTATTCTTCAAATTCACAAACAGGAAGAATTAAAATTCATCGGGAGTTACATCGAATACAAATGAAATAAACAATTTTAATGAGATGAAAACAAAGATATTTAACCGTTTATACCTACAAGTGTCAGCCATATTCTTGCTGGTGCTATTTATGTTTACGGCCATTGCGCTGTATATTTCGGTACAGTCGTCGGCCAAATACTCGGTCGAGGTTAACCAGCGCCTGAACCGCAACCTGGCAACCAGCACCGTTGAAGTGATTCAGCCGCTAATGAAAGACGAAATTGCCAGCGACGAGGCCATTGCCGACCTGATGCACTCGATGATGGTGATTAATCCCATTGTCGAAGTCTATCTACTCGATCCCAATGGCAAGATCCTAAATTATGTAGCTCCTGATAAAGTGGTAAAACTCGAACGCGTAAACCTGGAGCCGATCAGGGAATTTATTGCCGATCCGGATCACAGTATTATTTACGGCGACGATCCTCGGAATCCGGGTGAGTTTAAAACCTTCTCGGCCGCCGCCATTATCGAAGACGGTGTATTAAAAGGATACATTTATATTGTTTTGGCCAGCCAGGAATATGTTTCGGCCGCACAAACTGTAATCGGTAGTTATATCCTGGGTTTATCCATTCGCTCGGTTATCATTATTCTTATCATTTCGGCACTGGTGGGTTTGCTTGCCATTTGGCTTATCACCAAAAAACTAAACCCGATTATTGATGGAATTCAGGAATTTAAAAAGGGGAACCTCGAATCGCGAATTGCGGTTAAAAGCGAAGGAGAACTCGACCGGATTGCTTTGGTTTTTAACCAGATGGCCGACACCATCGAGCAAAACATTCGCGAATTGGAAGGCATTGATAATCTTCGGCGCGAGCTGATCAGCAATGTATCGCACGATTTGCGTACGCCGGTTGCCTCTATCCAGGGTTATGCCGAAACATTGATACTGAAAGAGGACAATATCTCGGATGAAGAACGGAAAAAATACCACCAGATCATTTTTAAAAGTTGTGGCCGTTTACAACGATTGGTGGAAGAACTGTTCGAATTATCGAAACTGGAAACCAACCAGATCGAGCTGCACACCGAGCCATTTTCCATTTCGGAACTGGTGTACGATATTGTAAATAAATACCGTATACTGTCTCAAAAGAAAGGTATTAATATTGATACGGTGATGGCGAAAAATGTTCCTGTGGTAGAAGCCGATATTTCGTTGATCAACCGGGTGTTGCAAAACCTGATCGATAATGCCATGAAATTTTGCCGCGAAGGCGACAGTATAAAAATAGAAATTGATACCAAGGAACCTGAAAAAGTAGAAATCCGTGTGGTGGATTCCGGACCGGGGATTAAACAGGAAGATCTGCCGAACGTTTTCCAGCGATACTTTAAAGGCCGTAACGACGAGAACAGTACCGGCCTCGGGCTGGCCATTGTTAAAAAGATCATTGATCTGCACCATTCACACATCAGGGTGCAAAGTCAATACGGAAAAGGAGCCAAATTTATCTTCAATCTGCCCAAAGCATTTACGGCGTAAAAATATATTTGAAACATTCACCACTAATCAACTGAGACACCGGTCTGTCTGTCAACATCCTTTTTAATTCACAACCTCCTAAAAACCAAATCCCCACCAATCACAGAACCATTAAAAAACTTTATAAAAGCTTGAAATCCTTGTGACTTTGTTGTGATACTTTCTTCGGAATTTTGTTGTGAGTTAACATTAAAATCAAAAAAAATGAAAGCATTACGATTTACAATGGCAGCAGCTTTGGCTGTAATCCTTTTTACAAGTTGCGAAAAAGACGAATTGATGGAACCGGATACAAAAAGCGGGATGCTACCCGAGGTTGTTCCGGCAAAAATGTACACGATAACGGTTGAAAACATTTCGGTACCCTACCACTATTTTGAGGCAGGTGCCGAGTTTGGCGTTACCGGCGGCGATGCTACTCCTCCGGCACATCCCGGCGAGACCATTACGGTTCATTTTCATGCCGGACCAAGTCACAAATTATCATTTGCCTCGATGTACGGCGCATCAAACGACTGGTTTTATGCCCCCGGAGATGATGGAATTGAACTCTATCCCGGAGGATCGGCCCTGGAAGGCGACATTACAAGTATGATTTATTTATGGGATGCCGGAACGGAAGTTGACGGATCGACAACAGACGAAGAGGAAAGTAATCCTATTGGCATGGTTTCCACAACAGAAGAAAACATTGAGGTATTGCTGGATTACAACGGTGAAAGTATGTTTACACTAACGATCAATGTACTTCCGGGATCGGCAACACCACTATCTCCGGTTGCATGGGTGGTTCATTCAATGGATCAACACCCGATTTTTACGGATGGTGAGCTGGATTACGGAATGGGATTGGAAGCTTTGGCTGAAACAGGAAATGCCGGTCCGCTTGGTGAATACCTGGAAATGCATAGCGGTTATGTATCGCCTGTGGCTCCCGTACTTTGGGCAGTGCATGCAAAAGACGAAATGCCCATCTTTACCAACAACACAGCCGACCGTGGAGAAGGATTGGAGCTATTGGCCGAAACAGGAAATCCCGGTGATTTGGCGGCCAGTCTTCTTGGCATGGGATATCATGCAGGAGCTTATGCTATTCCTGACGGGAAAAACAGTGCAGGGCCACTTTTCCCCGGCGATAAATACACCTTTAGCATTGATGCAAAACCCAATCAGTATTTAAGTATTGCCAGTATGTTGGGTAACTCCAACGATATCTTCTTTGCCTTTGGCGACAGTGGTATTAAGTTGAACTTTGGAAACGATGCTCAGGACATTACCCACGAACTGATGTTGTGGGATGCCGGAACTGAAGTAAATGAGTACCCGGGAACAAAATCAATGGATGAAGATGAAGGTGGCGCAGTTCGTTTGCTTGACGATGGCTTCATGTATCCCGACGTAGATAAAATTATTAAGGTAACAATCAGCAAAAGCAAATAAGCGAGGAAAAATGTGAGTAAAGAATCCGCCGGTGAACGCCGGTGGATTTTTTTATTTCTTTTTTAGACGGTTAGTGCCAAAACAAGCCATCTCACGTTCAGGGAAACCTACATCGAAAAAGAATTTCGAATGATGATTAACGATTTTTGATCGCAGAATGAGTAGGCAGTAAGCAAAAAACAGTCGGCAAAAGTAATGTGTTCTATGTGTCTAATGTGGTTAAAAACAGCTTTGAGTCTTTGTGACTTTGTGTTTAAACTTCTACTTTCAGCGCTAATCACCTAAATCAGTGTTATTTGCGTTCAAAACTTTTATTGTTTTTTCAATCGATTCGCGCCAAAACAAGCCATCTCACGTTCAGGGAAACCTACATCGAAAAAGAATTTCGAATGATGATTAACGATTTTTGATTGCAGAATGAGTAGGCAGTAAGCAAAAAACAGTCGGCAAAAGTAATGTGTTCTATGTGTCTAATGTGGTTAAAAACAGCTTTGAGTCTTTGTGACTTTGTGTTTAAACTTCTACTTTCAGCGATAATCACCTAAATCAGTGTTATCTGCGTTCAAAACTTTTATTGTTTTTTCAATCGATTCGAGCCAAAACAAGCCATCTCACGTTCAGGGAAACCTACATCGAAAAAGAATTTCGAATGATGATTAACGATTTTTGATCGCAGAATGAGTAGGCAGTAAGCAAAAAACAGTCGGCAAAAGTAATGTGTTCTATGTGTCTAATGTGGTTAAAAACAGCTTTGAGTCTTTGTGACTTTGTGACTTTGTGTTTAAACTTCTACTTTCAGCGATAATCACCTAAATCAGTGTTATCTGCGTTCAAGATTTTATTGTTTTTTCTTTTGCTCGTACGACTTACGGTGTTTGTGCTGGCTAGTTCCTTTTTTGTATTTATGAAATTTCCCGTGTTTGTTCTTTTTTCCTTTTGAAGGAGTTCTCCATTCCGGGCCTTCTCCAAACTCTTCGGGTAGCGGAATTTTAAATACTTCGCGCTCAATCAGCTCCTCAATACGATGGAACTTGTACATGTCGTCTTCGTTCACCAGTGTAAGCGCCACACCAGTTGAATCGGCACGGGCAGTACGTCCAACGCGGTGCACATAATCTTCGGCATCGCCCGGTACATCGTAGTTAATTACCAGGTTGATGTCTTTAATATCGATACCGCGGCTCATTACATCGGTTGCCACTAAAATACGAATGCGTCTTGAGCGAAATCCATTCAGCACACTTTCGCGGTCTTTCTGTTCCAGATCCGAAGAAATAGCTTCGGCATCAAAACCTTTCTTTTTTAGCCTTTTTGCTAATTCGTTGGTTACCCGCTTGGTTGAGCAGAAAATAATAACACTGCTGTAATCCGGGTTCTCCGAAATAAGGTGCGCCACCAAATCGCCCTTTTGTTTATCGTAAATAAGGTACGCGGCCTGCAACACGCCTTCTGCCGGTTTCGACATAGCGATGTTTATCTCTTTTGGTTTATTGAGAATCTCTGATGCCAGCTTCCTGATTTTTGGTGCCATGGTTGCGCTGAACATCAGCGTTTGACGCTCTTTTGGCAGGTACGAAATAATCTTTGTAATGTCTTCGTAAAACCCGATATCGAGCATTCGGTCGGCCTCATCGAGAATCAGAAATTCGATCTTATCAAATTTTACGTATCCCAGGTTCAGGTGCGAGATCAGTTTCCCGGGGGTGGCAATAATAATATCGGCTCCTTTGGTAAGTGCTCTTTTTTGTTGGCCCCATTCGTCGCCATCGCCACCGCCATACAAGGCTATGGAATGAATACCCATGGTATAGCCAATTCCCTGCACCTGATGATCAATTTGCATGGCCAGCTCACGTGTTGGAACAATAATCAGTGTTGATGTTTCTCCACCAGGTAAATCGGCTATTAAATCGAGTATAGGCAGTAAAAAAGCAGCGGTTTTTCCTGTTCCTGTTTGTGCGCAGGCGATCAGGTCTTCACCATCAAGGATTACCGGGATTGCCTGCTCCTGTATAGGAGTAGCATTTTTAAATCCCATGTATTCTATGGCATCCAATAAATCGTAATTAATGCCAAGTTCTTCAAACGTCATTCAATACTTTTAATATATGTGCTTACAAATGTAGTTAAAATAAACTGCACAGTAAGGTTACACAACTTTATGTATGAACCAAACTGTCAACAATTAAAAAGATCATCATAAAAAGGTAAAGGAAGTTGAGTTTGTAGAATGATGGACGCACTTTAAATTCGTCCTGAACAAATACAGCCATAGTGAGCGACGACAGCAGGTAAAAGATGTAAAACATCAGCAGAAACATGATGAGTTTGTTGCCAATAACAAAAAAGATAACCAGAAATGCAGATGCCACTGTTGTAAGAATCCAGGTGTAGGTTACCCGTTTTATTTGTAGTTCGGAAAAAAGCTGGTTCAGGCTGGGCATTTTCGCCAGTTTGTATTGCTCGCCAAACATTAAAAGCAGTAACCAGAAATGCGGAATTTGCCCGATAAAAAAGAAGGCGGCTACCATTAGAATAACTTCTGATGTGAGACTTCCACCTGCTCCGGCCCAACCTATCATTGGGGGAATTGCACCTACCATCGATCCGGGAATTACGGCAAAAGCCGATACTTTTTTTAGCGGTGTGTAAACGCCGTTGTAAAAGAAAAGTGTTAGCCAGCTTAAAAGCAAAGCCATTGGCGGATTACTAAAAATAAGAATGACTGAACCCAAAACGGCAAAACCAATAGCCACCAATAATGCATTTTTGGGGCTAATTCTACCTGATGGTAGCGGACGGTCTTTTGTGCGTGGCATTTGTGCATCAACATCGCGCTCCTGCCAGTGATTAAGAACACTTGAACTGCATGCCATAAAAAATACACCCAGCAACAACCACCATCCTTGTGCATCAACATCATGCGTAAAAAGCACATAACCGGTTAATGCCGACAAAGCAATGGGTAGCGATATTCGCACCTTGCCCAATTCATATATTATTTTTAGCTGCTGTTTCATATTTTTTTGAACCACATAAATCACATGAGACACAATAGAATTTTGCGTATTGTTTTTTGCCTACTGCTTACTCATTCACTCAATTAATCCTTTATCACTAATCCTTCTCTTTGCCTTTTTACTTTCTCCTTTTGCCTTCTTCGTCTTACTTCACCGTTTTCAGGTATTCAATAATATTATCGATGTCCTCATCAGAAAGTTGCCCCTCATACGATACCATTAATCCTTTATTGTATCCGTCCACAACATCGGCATTCGGATCGTAAATTGATTTTCGGATATACTCCTCATCAACCGTAACCTGCCGTGTTTCACGACCGGTTTCAACCGTATGTTCTGCCCCCCAAATTCCTTTAAAACTTGGGCCAACCAATTTGGTTCCGTCAAGTGTATGACAAGCAAAACAGCCAATATTTTGCATGATTCGGTTACCCGTTGCTGCCGGCGAATCAATTTCGGAGGCAGAAGCCGCAACATTTGTTGTATCAGCGATCCAGGTCTGGAACGCAGAATCTTCCATAACCTCCACATAAGTGTACATGTAGGAGTGCTGCAACCCGCAATATTCGGCACAAAACAATTCGTAGGTTCCCACTTTTTGCGGCTCAAACCACATGAAGTTATCCTTTTTCCCCGGTACCATATCCTGTTTTACGCGAAAAGCCGGAATGTAAAGACTGTGCAACACATCCATGGCCACCAGGTTGAGTTTTATCGGCTTGTCTTTTGGAAGAAAGAGGGTATCGGTACGACGGCCATTTTCATATTCAAAACTAAAGTTCCACATACGACCGTAGGCGGTAATTTCCATCGCATCTTTTGGTGCACGTTGCATGGGTTTCCAACCTGCCCATCCGTAGTAAAACATCAACATGGTTAAAAGAAACGGAACAACAGTCCAAATGATTTCAAGTTTAGTACTTCCTTCAATCTGCGTGGCTTTTGGGTTCCTTTTCTTGTTATACTTAAAAATAAAAACCAGCATTACTACCGTTAGCCCGATAAGGAACAAAAACGATATGCCCATTATGACAAGAAATGCAGTGTCGACACCCTGAACAAAATTTGAGGCTTTGGTTATTTCTGAGCTATACATAGTTATACTCTATAGAGGTAATCTAAAAAGGTTATCACAATTACAACCACAAAAATGGCAAACACAAAGGCCACCATCAATTTAATGTATGGTTTGTCGTATTTAAGGTGCATAAAGTAAGTTAACACCAATGCCGATTTTACTACGGCAAATAGCAAGGCTGCAGCAACAGTAAATTCGCCTAGTTCTATCGAGGTAATTCCTATCGACCCAAAAGTTAGTGCCAACAGCGCCACCAAAACAATGACGTATAATCGATACGGAACGATATGATGATGTTTATCTTCTGACATAGTATTCGTTTTAATGGATGAGATAAAATAGCGGGAAAAGGAAAATCCAGATCAGGTCGACAAGGTGCCAGTACAGGCCACAATTATCGAGTAACGAAGGGCGTTTGGCATTTACTTTTCCATTGGCAACACCTCGTATTGCAAAGCCCATAATTATCAGCCCTACAATAATATGAAGTGCATGAAGTCCGGTCATCACAAAATAAAGCCCGAAGAATAGAATTTCGCCCTGGCTCATTTCATTCAGCATTTGTTCTGATCCGGGCCAGATTCCGTGCGAGAATTTTACGCCCCACTCAAAATACTTATTCACCAAAAAGCCAATACCAATAATGAAAGTTAGCACCACCAGTGCAATGGCCACTTTTTTGTGTCCTTTTTGCAAAGCAGTGGTCGACATGGCAATCGTCATACTACTCACTAAAAGAATAACGGTATTAAACGCGCCAATAAAGGTATTTAGTTCTTCGGCCGCCAGGTGAAAGGCGTCGGGATTCAGATAACGATATACCGAGTAAACAATAAACAGGCCACCAAACAACAGTAGTTCGGTAAAAATAAACAGCCACATTCCGATTTTCGACGATTCAGGATCGTACATGTCGGGATGTTCCACATGAGCATGTTGATGTTCAGCCATATTAGTCATAGTTATAAGGTCCGTCTTTTTCTCCCAAAACAGGTTCTTTCTCAAAATTTAATACCGGTGGCGGCGAAGTAACTGTCCATTCCAGTGTTTTACTGTGCCATGGATTCATTTCTGCAGGCTCTCCCTTTCGCGCCGAGCGAATCAGGTTAACAATAATGATGATAAAACCGGTTACCAATACCCACGAGCCAATAGTGCTCAGGATATTTCCTCCATGGAACTCTTCGAGATAGTCGTAATAACGCCTTGGCATACCCATCATTCCAAGATAGAACATGGGCGAATACAACGCCAGAAAACCAATGGTGAAAATCAGCCAGCCAACATTGGCCCAGGCCTTATCATACATTCTTCCAAATATTTTTGGGAACCAGTAGTGCATTGCCGCAAAAAAGGCAAAGCCTGTTCCTCCAAAAACAATGTAATGGAAGTGGGCAACAACAAAGGCAGTATCGTGCACGTAAATATCGGTAGCCAGCGCACCCAAAACAAGGCCGCTTAAACCACCAACCATAAACACAAAAATAAATGACACTGCCCAGTAAAAGGGCGTTTGGATATTGATCGATCCTTTATACATCGTCGATATCCAGTTAAATACTTTTATTGCACTTGGTATGGCAACAATAAATGTGAGGAGTGAAAAATAATATTGTGCAGTTCCGCTCATTCCGGCGGTAAACATGTGGTGCCCCCATACCAGGTAGCCCACAAATGCAATGGCCAGTGTTGAAGCGATAATTGCTTTATATCCAAAAATATGTTTTTGCGAAAATGTTGGAATGATCTCCGAAATAGCTCCCATAGCAGGCAGAATCATAATATAAACTGCCGGGTGCGAGTAAATCCAAAACAGGTGTTGATACAGAACAGGATCGCCACCCAAAGCCGGATCAAAAACGCCTACTCCGAACACTCTTTCCAATGCTACTAACACCAGGGTAATTCCAACCACCGGTGTTGCCAGCAATTGAATCCAGGCTGTTCCATACAAAGTCCAGACAAATAGCGGAAGCTTTGTCCATTTCATTCCGGGGCAACGCAGGCGGTGAATGGTCACCAAAAAGTTTAACCCGGTTAAGATGGAAGAGAAACCTAAAACAAATGCCCCAAAAACGGCGGGCAGCAAATTAGTTCCGGTTTTAAAACTGTAGGGTGCATAAAAAGTCCAGCCGGTGTCGGGCGAACCCGATCCAAACAGTAGTGCACAAAGCACCAAAACTACTCCGGCAATGTACAACCACCACGAAAGCAGGTTCAGTTTTGGGAAAGCCACATCTTTTGCTCCAATCATTATGGGCATTAAAAGGTTACCAAAAACCGCGGGTAAACCGGGTACCACCACCATAAAAATCATTATAACACCATGAACTGTAAACGTAGCGTTATAAGTTTGTGCATCCATAATAGTTTTACCGGGAGCCAGCAGTTCAAATTTCATGGCTAGCCCCAACAAAACACCCGTTGTAAACATCGCAGCTATCGAATACAAATAAAGAAGACCAATACGTTTATGGTCAGTGGATAAAATCCATCCAAGCAAACCCTTGTATTTCCCCTGATAGGTTAAGTAATTTGCTCCATTAACAGCATTTGTTGTATGCATAAAGTTTAGTTTAATTTACTTTTTTCTTTGGTTTTAATACCAGGAACAGAAGTAAAACCAGTCCGAAAAATATGATTATGACTCCGCTTACTTTAGTTACATTTAATACATATGTTTGTCCTTGCGGATCGTAGGAATAACAAAAACGCAATACTTTGTTCAGGGTTGGTCCCGACTGGCCTTTCGAGGCTTCTACAATAGCCATTTTCCATTCGAACGGCAAAAAGTACAGACCATTTAAATAACGGGTAATTTTTTCATTAGGGCTTACAACTATTAACGATGCTGCATGCAGAAAATCGTTACCGGTTTTTTTGTATTTAAAACCTGTTGCCGAAGTCGCCCTGATAATACTTGCACTGTCGGAAACAAAAAA
Organism: uncultured Draconibacterium sp.; assembly: GCF_963675065.1. Taxonomy (NCBI): domain Bacteria; kingdom Pseudomonadati; phylum Bacteroidota; class Bacteroidia; order Marinilabiliales; family Prolixibacteraceae; genus Draconibacterium; species uncultured Draconibacterium sp. Next base: position 3,275,973 of record NZ_OY775906.1, read on the forward strand.
CAACCAACCTGTTTTTGCTTCCTCCACTTTTTCAGGATTATTCATCAGCCCCAGGTAGTTATTCTTTTTTCTGATCCCTAAATCAATTGTCTCACCCGGGTCGAAACTAATGGTCAACACCTGGTAATCTTCTCCGGGAACAAGATCTGATTTATCCATTACCCCGGCAACGGCTTCCATTAAAGGGCTGCAAATTCCGGGGCAGCGGTAATACACAAAATTCAGAATGGTTGGTTTATCAATGAGGTCGGACAACCAAACCTGTTCGCCTGCTTCATTAATCAATGAAATACTATCAGGTAAATAATCGTCAAGATGTTCCACAACCCCAATTTCAACATCATCGTCAGTTGCAGCAGGATTAATTACACTTTGAGCATTTGAAATGTTGGCAAGTAACAGAAACGTACCTGCAAGAAACATTGTAATATAATTTACAGTCTTTTTCATAGAAGCCAGATCAATACGGCAAGGTTTATTTAGTTTTTAAATGAGTAGTACGATATTATCGTTTTTAAGTTTTATAAACTACAGTTTCTAACGAAACACAATAATACCTTTTTAACTTATTTCATATCTTAAAACCACAAAACCCTGATAATGTTTATGTAAAGAATCAGTTTCTTTTATTTTTTTATCAATCGCCTTTTTTAGGGTAATATCTTAGCTGTAGATAATTACAATTAAAGGCTTGAATTTTCAGGGAATCCTGTAATTTTGTGCCACTTGACAAGCAGCGAAGGCTTATTTAGAAATATGTTTTACAACACATATAAGTGTGACTTTGATCACATTTCCACAAGGCTCGGTCCTTCAAAAAATCCTTTATAAACAACACGAAAATGTAATTGTTCACCCGAAAAAAATATTTTTTTTAAGCTCTAAAACCTATCTCATCAAATATCAACTTATTATAGCAAGAATAAAATTTTACAAACACATAAAAACACTGTAACTTACTCACTTATAACATTTAAAGTCATTTTAGTCTTTTATTGTCGAGATGACCGGATTAGTTTGCCGCTTTGCGCTTATTTTATAAATTCGTAAGGTTGAGAAACTCAATAAAGCTGAAATAAGCATTGATTTCAGCACTATAGTTCTAAAAAAAATGTCTGTTTATGGAAAATAAATCACGCAGAAGTTTCATGAAAAAGTTGGGTGTGTCGGTTGGTGCAGCCGGACTAGTTGGAGGCTCCAGTCTTTTAAGTTCATGCAACCAGGTTGAGACCGCCTCTGGCGACACAATTAAACTGCTTACATCGAGTGGAGAACTTGTTGAAGTAGACAAAGCACAGCTTAAACCTGCTGATATGCCAAGTCTTTCGGAAAATCAAAAGCGGGGAAGAAAAGGCTTGCCGGGCCGCAAATTTGTTATGGTTATCGATCTATCGAAATGCCGTAATGCCCGCGAATGTATGAAAGGTTGCCAGAACCATCACCAGTTGCGTCCGGAGCAACACCATATAAATGTATTACAAATGCAGGATGCCGAGCACACCGCTCCGTATTATATGCCTAAACCATGTCAGCATTGCGATAACCCGCCATGTACAAAAGTGTGTCCGGTTAATGCAACTTTTAAACGCGAAGACGGCATTGTTCTTATTGATAATGAACGCTGTATTGGCTGTCGTTTCTGTATTGCAGCCTGTCCGTATTCAGCAAGGGTATTTAACTGGTTTGAGCCACGCGATGCAGAGAAATACGAAGGTGTAACTTATAATATAGAAGCCAACGTTCCACAGAAAAAAGGTACCATTTCGAAATGTTTGTTTAGCGCCGACCGTTTACGCGACGGTAAACTTCCAACATGTGTTTCGTCGTGCCCCAACGGAGTTTACTGGTTTGGCGACCAAAACGAAGATGCCGTTACCAACGGAACGACTCACGAGACCACCAGTTTCAGCAAATTAATTAAAGACAATGCAGCTTATACTTTAATGGAAGAGTTGGGAACCAAACCGCGTGTTTATTACCTGCCACCAAAAGACAGGGCTTTCCCATTTCAAGGCGAAATTGAAGATCACCACTCATAAACCGACTAAACTTTAAACGATGGAAAAAACAAAATCGCCGGAAGAATCCCGGAAATTATTGGATAAGATAACTTTCGACCTCACCCGCTCGATTGTAAAACGCGACGAGCTCACGCATTTCTGGTATTTCATACTTGTTATGTTTGCCGCCGTTGGTTTATGGGGTTGGTTTATACAAATTCGCGACGGGCTGGGTGTAACCGGAATGCGCGATTATGTATCGTGGGGAATGTACATTGCCAACTTTGTATTTTTTGTGGCTGTTAGTCTGATCGGATTTTTAATCAGCTCATCGTTACAGCTTTTAAAAATTAGTTGGTCGAAACCTATTTCACGGGTAGCCGAACAAATTGCGATTGCAGCAGTAGCACTGGCGGGTATTATTATTGTAATGGACATGGGGCGTCCCGACCGCTTTCTCAACGTATTTCTACACGGACGTTTTGCATCACCAATTATTTGGGATGTTACTGTTGTAACCACTTATTTAACCATTTCGGTACTCTTATATTATATCCCGCTCATCCCCGACCTTGCCTTGTTGCGTGACCGTGGTGGCGACGATATTCCAAAATGGAAAATGCAGGTATACAAAATACTGTCACTTGGCTGGAAAGGAAATGAGAAACAATATAAGCTCGTGGCACACTCTATGCGCGTACTTATGATTCTTATTCTTCCCGTTGGTTTATCCATACACACCGTAACATCGTGGTTATTTGCAGCCACTTTGCGATCGGGTTGGGATACTACTATTTTTGGGCCCTACTTTGTGGCAGGTGCTTTTGTTGCCGGTTCAGCAGCAGTAGTTATATTAATGTATGCTTACAGAGTTCGTTACCGCTTAGGAGAATACTTTGAAGATCTGCACTTCGATTATATGGGAAAATTACTGGTTTTTGTTTGCCTGGTTTACCTGTATTTTAACATCAACGAATTTTGGGTACCGGCCTATAAAATGAAAACAGCAGAAGGAATTCATCTGCGGACCCTTTTTACCGGAAGTTATGCTCCAATGTTTTGGTCAGCTCAATTGCTGGGATTAATCTTCCCCATATTCCTCATGCTATTCAGGTTCTTCAGAAAACCAGTGCCTTTAACCATCATCTCAGTGTTTGTGCTTATAGCCTCATGGATAAAACGATACATTATTGTTGTTCCAACACTGGAACACCCGTTTTTGCCGGTGCAAAATGTACCCGATTATTTCAAACATTATTCGCCAACAAGTACCGAAATCATGATCACCATTTTCTCGTTTACGGCTGCCCTGCTCATAATTACGATATTGGCAAAAATGTTCCCGGTAATTACCATTTGGGAGTACGCCGAAGAAAAAGGCATTGACAAAGAAATTCTTGCTGAACCGAAAAAATAAAAAACATGAAGATCAAATTATTATTTGTAGCATTCGTTTTTCTTGCCCAGCAGGGAATGGCACAGGAATGGTTGGTTCCTGAAGATCAGAAGAATATTGAGAACCCGTCAGAATATAATCTTGCCAATGTAAAAAAAGGAAAAGACCTTTACTTACTAAATTGCAAATCGTGCCACGGCGATGCGGGGAAAAACAACGGATTACCATTAGTTCCTCCCCCACCCGATGTAACCAGCGACCAAATGCAGGCCAACACCGAGGGCGAGTTGTTTTATAAAATTACGCACGGGCGCGGTGGTATGCCACAATTCGAAACCACTCTTTCGGAAGACGACCGCTGGCGTTTAGTAAACTACATTCACAATTACAGCTCCGACACCGAACCGCTTTTGGTAGAAGAACCACCGAAAAAAGCAAAAGTATTAGCATCGGTAAACGAGTCGGAGCGTATTGTTGAAGTTTTTGCCGAATACAAGAACAAGGATAGTGTTTATGTTGCACTTGCTGAAACTCCAATTTCAATTGGTGCGCAAAAAGCCTTTGGAACACTTCCAATCGGAGAGGTTCTTACCAATAAAGAAGGACGTGCAGAATATGCCATTCCTGAAACCCTGATTGGCGACGAAGAGGGAATGGTAACGCTTGTTGTGGACCTAGGCGAGGGATTTATTACCGAAGATGTTGTGCTTGACGCCTCAAAAGTAGGCCAGCCAAAACCTACCCCGGTACTTATTAAAGAAGAGGTACTTTGGTCAACCAACGATAATATACAAACCTGGTTATTGCTTTCCTATCTGGCCGCAGTTTGTGGAGCATGGGGAACAATTGGCTATGTTGTATTTCAGATTTTTAAAATCAGCCGAGCCGGAAAAGAAGAATAACAATAAGATGAATATTTTTTATCTGCTGATAGGAGTTAGTTTACTGGTAGCACTCATTTTTTTGGGTGCCTTTATCTGGTCGGTTCGGTCGGGTCAGTATGATGATAGCGAAACTCCATCGATGCGGATGCTGTTTGACGACGACGATGTAGAATCGGAATCTGAAACCGATGAAGAAAAAAAGAATAATAAAAAATAATTATCCAACTCATGGAAAATCAAAAATTTAATTACGACAACAAAATAGTTAAGTTGTTTATTCTGGCTACACTGCTTTGGGGTGTTGTTGGCGTACTGGTAGGCATTCTTGCTGCGGCGCAGCTGGCCTTCCCTGTATTCAACTTTGGTCTCGAATTTACCACTTTCGGAAGGGTGAGACCGCTACATACCAATGCCATTATTTTTGCATTTGTGGGAAATGCCATTTTTGCAGGAGTGTATTACTCCATGCAGAAATTGCTTAAAGCCCGAATGTTTAGCGACACCTTAAGCAAAATCCACTTTTGGGGCTGGCAACTTATCATTGTTCTGGCAGCCGTTACGCTGCTGGCCGGATTTACCACCTCGAAAGAATATGCCGAACTGGAATGGCCAATTGATATTTTGATTACCATTATTTGGGTGGTTTTTGGTTGGAACATGATCGGGACAATTGTTGTTCGTCGTGTTCAGCATATTTATGCAGCCATTTGGTGGTACCTGGCTACTTTCCTTGGCGTGGCCATGTTGCACGTGGTAAACTCTTTCGAGTTGCCAATATCGTTGTTTAAAAGTTATTCCATTTATGCAGGAGCACAAGACGCAGTAGTACAATGGTGGTACGGCCACAACGCCGTGGCATTTTTCCTTACAACTCCGTTTTTGGGCTTAATGTATTATTATCTGCCCAAAGCGGCCAACCGTCCAATTTATTCGTACAAACTGTCGATCATTCACTTTTGGTCGCTTATATTTTTATATATGTGGGCAGGGCCACACCATTTGTTGTATCAGGCGTTGCCTAACTGGGCACAGGCTTTGGGTACTACATTCTCAATAATGCTTATAGCACCAAGTTGGGGAGGAATGATAAACGGTCTGCTCACCTTGCGTGGTGCCTGGGACCGTGTTCGCGATAGTGCCGCTCTCAAGTTCATGGTAGTTGCTGTAACGGCTTACGGTATGTCAACTTTCGAAGGCCCGATGATGTCGTTGAAATCAGTAAACCAAATTACCCACTTTACCGACTGGACCATCGCTCACGTACACATTGGTGGTATGGGCTGGAACGGAGGTCTTGTATTTGGTATGCTGTACTGGTTGGTACCAAAACTGTTTAAAACAAAACTATTCTCTGAGAAATTAGCCAATACACACTTTTGGTTATCAACACTGGCAATTTTAGTTTATGCCATCCCGCTTTACTGGGCAGCTGTTACTCAATGGTTGATGTGGAGAAACTTCACCGACGAAGGTTTCCTTCAGTATCCGAACTTCCTTGAAACAGTAACACAGCTGATTCCGATGTACATCGCTCGTATTTTTGCCGGAATTCTGTTCCTTGTTGGATTCCTTATTATGGTTTACAACCTGGTAAAAACAATGGCTGCCGGAAGTTTTGTTAACGATGAAGCTGCCGAAGCACCCGCTCTTGTATTGGCCGGAGCTCGCAACCCAATGAAAGAAACCGTACACCGATGGATGGAAAGAAGAGGTGTTCGTTTCTCTATCCTGGTATTTATTGCGCTGGCTATTGGTGGAGCTGTTGAGATTATTCCGATGATATTTATAAAATCGAACGTACCAACCATCGACTCGGTGAAACCATACACGCCACTTGAGCTGGAGGGTCGCGACCTGTATGTAAAAGAAGGGTGTTATGTGTGTCACTCGCAAATGGTTCGTCCGTTCCGTTGGGAAACCGATCGTTATGGCGAGTACTCAAAAATTGGCGAGTTCGTCTATGACTATCCGTTCCAATGGGGATCGAAACGTACCGGCCCCGATTTGGCACGCGCCGGAGTGGTTGGCGGACCAATGTACAAAAATGCGGCCTGGCACTACAACCACTTTATGGATCCGCAGAAAATGAACGAACAATCGATAATGCCGAATTATGCGTGGCTGGCGATTAAAAACACCGATCTTTCGCTAACACCGAAAAAGATCAGGGCCATGCAAACACTGGGCGTTCCTTACCCTGAAGGATACGACGAAAAAGCCGTTGACGATTACCTGACACAGGCCGAAGGAATTGTTGCCGACTTAAAAGCTTCGGGTATTGAAACCGATGCAAAAAAACAGATCGTTGCAATGATTGCCTACATGCACAAACTGGGAAAAGACATTTCTGAACAGCCGGAAGTTGCCCAAGTTGAATTGCATTCGGAATCGTTCACTGAAACCGTCGCTCAAAAAGAGGTTAAACTATTAACAAGTGATGAAGACTTATCTGCCGGACAGAAAATATTTGAAACAACTTGTGTTGTGTGTCATGGAGCTGATGGAAAAGGAATTGCAACTTTCCCCAGCCTTGTTGATGATGAATGGCTGCACGGGAACTCTCCTGAAGAAGTTTTCCATTCAATTTCAGAAGGAAACGTAGCAAAAGGAATGGTGCCTTACAAAACACAGTATTCAGAAAAACAGATTCTGCAGTTGACAAGCTACGTATTAACAACTCTACAAAACAAAGAAAATGAAGATCGTAAGTAACCTATTAACAGATATCGAAGGAATCCAGATTTTTTACATTATCGGATTACTCATTTTTGTGCTTCTTTTTATCGTGATCTTTATTCGCACCATGCGCATTCCAAACCAGGAAATGGAAGATATAAAGAATTCAATTCTATTGGATGGTGATTCTAACGATATGAATACTTAATAAATACAGTTATGTCAGATAAAAACAAACAAATACTGGAGCACGACGAGCACCTGATGGACCACGATTATGATGGTATTAAGGAGTTGGATAATCCGCCGCCACGATGGATTATGATGTTATTTTATATCACCATTGGCTGGTCGATTATCTATGGAGCTTATTATTTCTGGTTAAAAGAAGGCAACCTGCAGGATGAAGAATATGCCAAGAAATCGATGCAACACGATGAAAAATATCAAATTGCTTCACTTTCGGCAGAAGATCTTGTTGCTTTTACCGATGAAGAATCGATTGCTGAGGGGAAACAAATTTATACCGATTTGGCATGTATGGCTTGCCACGGCATGAACGGTGAGGGAAATGCAATTGGCCCGAATTTAACTGATGATTACACGCTGCATGGTTGCGATTTTGAAAGTGTGTTTCATACCATTAAAGAAGGTGTTCCGGCAAAAGGAATGACCGCTTATAAAACGCAGATGAGCGATGAGAAAATTCAAAAAGTTGCCAGTTACGTATTGACATTGAGAGGTACTAATCCTGCCAATGCCAAAGATCCGCAAGGAGAAAAGTGTGAGTAAAATATAAATACCTTTAAAAGAGTTGGGAAACATTGTTTCCCATCTTTTTTACCTGCAAATTGAACATATGGCAAATCAAAAACTCGACTTCAGAGACTATCCCATTAACTGGAACGAGCGGGGAGGACGAAAATGGATTTATGCCAAAAAGCCCTCGGGTAAATGGTTTAACCGGCGAACTATTGTCAGTTACTTGCTATTGTTGTTTTGGGTTGGTGTACCATTTATTCGGGTGGATGGCAATCCACTGATTTTACTCGATATTGCCCACCGGAAATTTATCATTTTCGGAGCTATATTTTGGGCACAGGATACTTTTATTCTGGCACTTTTAATGCTTTCGTTTGTTCTTTTCGTGGTATTGTTTACGGTAACCTTTGGCCGGCTGTGGTGTGGATGGACTTGTCCGCAAACCATATTTCTGGAAATGGTATTTCGCAAAATTGAATACTTAATTGAAGGCGATTACCGCGAGCGTCATAAACTAGATAACAGTCCGTGGACCACAAAAAAAATCTTTAAGAAAACACTGAAACACGGAATTTTCATGCTCATTTCAATTGCTATGACCAACGTTTTTCTGATGTGGTTTATTGGCAGCGAGCGTTGGATCGAGATGATTCAGGAACCCATTAGCCAAAACATTTCCGGCTTTTTGGTGATGTTGCTTGTTTCTGCATTTTTTTATTGGGTATATTCGTTTTTCCGCGAACAAATCTGCACAATGGTTTGCCCTTACGGACGTATGCAGGGCGTTTTGCTCGATTCGAAATCGATAGCAGTTACTTATGATTATGTACGTGGCGAACCTCGCGGCGGACACGGCGATGGAGATTGCACCGATTGTAAACAGTGTATTTCGGTGTGCCCAACCGGAATTGATATCCGCAACGGTTCTCAGCTTGAATGTATTAACTGCACCGCGTGTATCGACCAGTGTAACAAAATTATGCATGTTACCGGCAAGCCTCCTGGTTTAATCCGCTATGCTTCTGAAGCCCAAATTAAGGGCCAGCAAAATTCAATATGGAATACACGTAATCGAGCCTATTCGTTTGTACTGTTGCTTATCTTCTCGTTCTTTGTTTACACCTTGTTTACCAGACCTATTTTGGAAACAACTATATTACGTTCGCCGGGCTTGCTTTACCAGGAACAGGATTCAACCTTGTCGAACGTTTACAATATTAAAATAGTAAATAAAACACACGACGAACTTCCGCTTGAATTGCGTGTTATCTCTCATGATGGCAAAATTCAAATGGCCGGAAATACAATAATTTTGAAGGATCAGGATATGTACGAATCGACATTTATTCTTTTCTTGTCAAAAAGCGAAGTTACGAGTGACAAAACGGAAGTTGAATTTGGTGTTTTCAGCAATAATGAATTAATTGAAACCTATAAAGCCAGTTTTGTTGGGCCATGAGAAAGCTGACAGTTAACAGTCTCAGTTTTCAATAAAGTGATAAATTAAAGACCTTGCCATTTCGACGAAGAATGAGGAGAGATCTGTATCATAAGAGCTAATTGGCGACAGATTGCTCTCCGTCATTTGATGGATCGAAATGACATAAAAAGAAACAGAAATAATAAACAGGAGAAACAAATGAAGTTTAATTGGGGAACAGGGATATTTCTTTTTCTGGCGTTGTTTTTAGCCGGATCGGCTGTTTTTATTGTATTTGCAGTGCGCCAGCCGGTAAACCTGGTGCATAAAGATTATTACGAAAAAGGTGTTGATTATACCGAACAGATGAATGTAAATGCCCGGTCGAAACCATTTGCCCGGTCGTTTGATGTGAACCTGAACAACGAGTCATTGGTAATCAATATTGAAAATAAACTGGCAACAAAAATCGATTCCGGCAATATGCAATTATATCGCCCGTCGGATTATACAAAAGACATAAGGCACGAAATTTTGGCGGGAAACAGATCGATCCAATTCCCAAAAACCGAGTTGATAGCCGGCCGTTACATTTTAAAACTTACGTGGTATACCAACGGTTTACGTTATGAAGTTGATCGCCCGTTAAATATTCAGTAAATTCATTACCTTTAAATAAATTATAACCTTTTGTTCAAATAATCCGCGCCATGACAATTTTTATTTCAGCACTTATTTTAGGATTGATGGGCAGTTTCCACTGTGCCGGTATGTGTGGACCAATTGCCATTGCTTTGCCACTTCACGGAAACACCGTTCCGCAAAAAATATTTGGAGGCACCCTGTATAACCTGGGGCGTACCTTAACCTACGGAGTTATGGGAGCTATTTTCGGGCTTCTCGGGCAGGGACTTCAGCTCATCGGATTTCAGCAAAAAGTATCGGTGATAATGGGCGCTCTGATGATCATCTCAGTGCTATTCCCAACATTATTTAAAAACCAGTATAAAATGGATAAAAGCTGGCTTTCTGCTGTGGGGAAACTGAAAAAGAAAATTGGTGAAATGTTCTCCATCCGTTCGTTTCAAAGTTTGTTTTTTATTGGCATGCTAAACGGTCTGCTTCCTTGTGGATTGGTTTATATGGCTATTGCCGGAGCGATTGGTACCGGCGGAATTGCCGAAGGATCGCTGTACATGATTCTTTTTGGACTGGGAACAATCCCCATGTTACTAGCCATATCTCTGGCAGGAAATGTAATGAGTTTAGCGGTACGAAAGAAGATCAACAAGCTAATTCCGGTACTGGTTGTTGTTGTCGGAATTTTGTTTGTATTGCGTGGATTAAGTTTGGGCATCCCCTATTTAAGTCCGCCAAAACAAAAAATTGAGCAGAAATTTGAAAAAAGTCTGGAAACTGAAAGTGCCGCAATGCATACCGAGACAAAAGGAGATTGTTGTAAAGTAGATTAGCAGAAAACTGACCTTGTGAAATGGGGAAAAAGGAGGAGAATAACTGTGAACATTGTGGCGCCGATTGCGGGAGTACTCCTGTGGTGTGGAACGAGCTGAATTTTTGTTGTAACGGTTGTAAAACGGTTTATCAGCTGCTGAACGAAAACAAACTTTACAACTACTACAACCTGGAAGAAACACCGGGAATAAAGGTGGAGACCACCACCGAATTTGGTAATAAATATGCTTTCCTCGACAACGAAGAGGTAAAGGAAAAGCTGATCTCGTTTTCCGAAGGCAGCATTTCGAAAGTAAAATTTTATGTACCGGTTATCCACTGCGCTTCGTGCATTTGGTTGCTCGAGCACCTGTATAAACTACATAACGGCATTCGCCATTCCTTTGTTAATTTTACCCGCAAAGAGGTTGACATCACTTTCGATGAAAAGGAGATTTCGCTGCGAGAACTTGTCGAACTGCTGGCATCCATTCATTATATTCCAGATTTGTCGCAAAGTTTAAGCGACAAGAAAGAAGACAAATCCTACAAAAAACTTTTGTATAAAATTGGCGTAGCGGGCTTCGTTTTTATCAACGTAATGACCTATAGTTTACCTGCTTATTTTAACGGTGAACCGCTGAGCGACAAATTACAATCGCTATTTAGTATTCTTAGCTATATCCTGGTCATTCCTGTAGTATTTTACAGCGGCAACGACTATTATATTTCGGCTATTAAAAACCTGCTGAAGAAGAACATAAGCATTGATCTGCCCATTGCACTTGGAATTGTTGTGCTCTTCCTGGTAACCAGTTACGAAGTAATTTTTACCGGCGGTCCGGGTTACAGCGACAGTTTATCGGGCCTCATCTTTTTTCTGTTGGTAGGCAAATGGTATCAAAGCAAAACCTACGAGGCACTTTCGTTCGACCGGAATTACAAATCGTATTTTCCTATTGCCGTTACCAAAATCAATAAACAAATTGAAGAGAGCATTCTCATTGAAAAGATTGAAGTGGACGATGAACTGATCATTCGCAACAAAGAGCTTGTTCCTGCCGATGCGGAACTGGTTGAAGGTGACGGAAGAATCGATTACAGTTTTGTTACCGGCGAGTCGACACCGATTGTTAAAAAGCCCGGCGATTTTATTTATGCCGGCGGACGACAAATGGGTGGAATCATTCGCATAAAAGTAAAAAAGGAGGTCAACCAAAGTCACCTTACCAAACTTTGGAACCAGGATAAATCTTACGAAAAACCAAGCGATTCGTTAAAAACACTATCCGACCGGATAAGCCAATACTTTACACTGATTGTAATTGCCATCGCCATTTTTGGCTTTACTTTTTGGGCGCTTCGGGGAGAATATCATACGGCAATTTTTGTTTTCACGGCAGTACTAATTGTTGCTTGTCCGTGTGCGTTGGCGCTTTCCATTCCGTTTACCTTTGGCAATACCATGCGTATTTTTGGCAAGCGTGGGCTTTACATTAAAAACACCGATGTAATTGAAAAGCTTTCACACATCAACAGCATTGTTTTTGATAAAACGGGGACATTAACGCAGCCCAACCAAAACAAAGTGGTGTATTCGGGAACCGAACTTTCGGCATCAGAAAAAGAAGCAATTTTTTCGCTTACGCGTCAATCGACTCATCCCCTGAGTACAGCACTTTCGCAATCGTTCAACGGATCAGCATACCACAACCCTGAGCACTTTGTTGAAGTGGCCGGACGTGGAATTTTTGGGAAAGTAAATAACCTGAGTCTGCGAATTGGATCGGAAGAATATGTTACGAATACACCTTCCCCGAAAAAGAAAAAAACATCGGTGGTTTATGTGGCTGTCGAAGATAAACTGAAAGGACATTTTACCATTAGCAACCAGTACCGTTCAGGTTTTAAAAACGTATTAAGCGCGTTGAAACAAGGTTTTAATCTATTTCTTATTTCAGGCGATAATGATGCCGAAGCTGAAAACCTCTCGTCATTTTTTGATCGTGAGCACATGCTTTTCAATCAGAAACCCGGAGATAAAGCAGCTTTTATAAAATCTCAACAAAACAAAGGAAATACCGTGCTTATGACCGGCGATGGATTGAATGATGCAGGTGCACTAATGCAAAGCGATGTGGCCTTAACCATTGCAGATAAAGTTTACCATTTCTCGCCTGCCAGCGATGCCGTTTTGGAAGCAGAACAATTCAACCAGCTGGCAAATTTTATCCGTTTCACAAAAACATCACTGAACATTGTAAAACTTAGCTTCCTTATTTCCTTCTGTTACAATATCGTTGGAATTGCTTTTGCCCTGACCGGAAATCTCTCGCCGGTGGTAGCTGCTATTCTCATGCCAATTTCATCGGTGTCGGTAGTTGCATTTGCCACCTTTGCAACACGATTGGCGGGCAGTATTAAATTGCGAAAAACAGCAAACACCTAAATTTCAACCCATTTCCTTCTTTTCAAACACATATAACTACATAATTACATAGGTACGTAATTTAGAATGATTTTATGAACATTTGTTTCATACAATTTGTTTTAAAATGCGAAATTTGTTGAGTATTAATCCAAATAAAAAAAGGAAAAGCAATTTGTGAAGAACAAGAAAAACATATTCATCAGGATTTTGCAATTCTATATCAGTGGATTTAAAAACCTGAACAACTGGGGCAAACAGGTTTGGATTATTATTCTCGTAAAGCTATTCATCATGTTTGTAATTCTGCGAATATTCTTTTTTCCCGATTTTCTGAAAACAAATTTTGAGACTGATGAGGCCAGAAGTGAGCACGTACTCGAGATTTTAACTAATACAAAATAAAAACCTATGAATGAAATTGGAATTGCTGGTGAAGCATTAGTAAATTGGTCGAGGGCACAATTTGCCCTAACAGCCATGTATCACTGGTTATTTGTTCCTCTTACACTGGGCATTACGTTTATTTTGGCTTTTATGGAAACCATTTACGTAAAAACCGGTAACGAAGAATGGAAGAAAATAACCAAGTTCTGGATGACACTATTTGGGATAAATTTTGCCATTGGTGTTGCAACCGGAATTATTCTTGAATTTGAGTTTGGAACCAACTGGTCGAACTACTCGTGGTTTGTTGGCGATATTTTTGGTGCGCCACTGGCTATAGAAGGAATTCTTGCCTTTTTTATGGAGTCGACCTTTATTGCCATCATGTTTTTTGGGTGGAATAAAGTGGGCAAAAAAACACACCTGCTGGCAACCTGGTTAACAGCCATCGGAGCTAACCTTTCGGCCCTGTGGATTTTGGTGGCCAACGGCTGGATGCAAAAACCGGTAGGTATGACATTTAATCCGGAAACTGCACGTAACGAAATGAACAATTTTTGGGATGTACTCTTTTCTCCCATGGCAATCGACAAGTGGCTACACGCAACCTCATCGGGATTTGTGCTGGCTGCCATTTTTGTAATCGGAGTTTCAGCCTGGTATTTGCTAAAAAAACGAGAAGTTGCATTGGCAAAAAAGAGCATGTTGGTTGCCGCTATTTTTGGCTTACTATCGTCGATATATGTGGTTTGGACCGGAGACAATTCGGCACGAACCATTGCCAGCGAACAACCTATGAAATTTGCCGCTATTGAAGGCTTATATAACGGAAGCGAAGGCGCTGGATTAATCGCTGTTGGGATGTTTTCAACCTCAGAAAATGACCCAAGCAACGAGAACCTGAAAGACATTACCATAAAGCTGGAGATACCGAACATACTATCGTACATGGCATTTTTAGACTGGGATGCTTTTGTTCCCGGCGTTAACGACCTTATTGATGGGAATGAAAAATACGGTGTTATGTCGGCTACCGAAAAGATTGAACGGGGGAAAGTAGCCATCGCCAAACTCAACGAGTTTAAAACGGCGAAAAAAGAAGGCAACAACGCTGTTGCTGAAACGCTGAAAACAGAATTGATAAGTGACAACTTTCAAAAAAATTACTTTAAATATTTTGGATACGGCTATTTTAAAGATGTACACGAACTGGTGCCTAATGTTCCTCTAACTTTTTACAGTTTCCACACTATGGTTGGTTTGGGCTTTGCATTTGTTTTAGGCTTTATACTGATTTTGTGGTTTACATTAAAAAACAAAATTGCCGAAAAGAAATGGCTACTGAGGCTTTCGTTAGTTGCTATTCCGCTGGCATACATCGCAAGTCAGGCGGGCTGGATAGTTGCTGAAGTTGGTCGTCAGCCCTGGGTAGTGCAAGATATGATGCCCACAATGGCTGCAGTAACACGCATAAGTTCGGGATCGGTGCAGGTAACATTTTGGTTGTTCGCAGTGCTGTTCACCATACTTATGATTGCTGAAGTAAAAATTATGTTGCGTCAAATTAAAATTGGTCCAAATCATTAAATCAGGAGGAAACCTTATGTTTGAAAATTTATCGCTTTTAGCTTTACAACAATATTGGTGGGTACTGGTATCCATCCTCGCAGCACTGTTTGTATTCCTCACTTTTGTGCAGGGCGGACAAACATTGATCTATCAGATTGGGAAAACCGAGGATGAAAAAACAATGTTACTAAATACGCTTGGCCGTAAATGGGAGTTTACTTTTACAACATTGGTAACGTTCGGGGGAGCCTTTTTTGCCTCATTCCCCTTATTTTACTCAACAAGTTTTGGAGGTGCCTACTGGGTATGGCTGGCCATTTTAATTGCTTTTGTAATACAAGCCGTTTCATACGAATACCGAAAAAAGCCATCCAATTTTTTGGGTCAAAAAACCTTCGAGATATTTCTGGTAATAAACGGCGTACTTGGTACTTTGCTAGTTGGTACTGCTGTTGGAACATTTTTTAACGGAGCTGAATTTTCGTTAAATAATATGAACCAGGTTGACTGGCAAACTCCTTTCCGTGGCCTGGAAGCCGTACTAACTTTTCACAATGTGGCACTAGGATTAACGGTTCTGTTTTTATCGCGTGTTTTAGGAAACCTGTATTTTATTTTCACCATCGATAACAAAACAATTGTTGAACGCGCACGAAAAACGTTAATGCTTTGTAGCATTCCTTTTTTGGTGTTCTTCCTGTATTTTGTTATCGCCCTACTACTGAAACAAGGTTATGCTGTAAATCCCGAAACCGGCGAGGTTTTTATGGAAAAATATAAATACCTGCACAATGTTATTGAAATGCCAGTGAATACCTTAATTCTTTTGCTTGGTGTTGTTGGTGTTTTGTGGGGCATTATTTCCACCGTGTTTATGAAAAGTAACAAAGGTTTTTGGTTTGCCGGAACAGGAACCGTGCTGGTTGTATTCGCGCTATTTCTTTTGGCCGGATTTAACAACACAGCTTTTTACCCTTCGAACTTCGATTTACAATCGTCGCTAACTATACAAAATGCATCGTCGAGTAAATATACGCTGGTGGCAATGAGCTATGTTTCTCTGCTTATTCCGTTCGTGTTGGCCTACATCACTTATTTCTGGCGGGCTATGAACCGGAAGAAAATTACAGACGATGAGATGAAATCGGAATCGCATGTTTATTAACGAATTAAAAATTTGAGAATATGTATACAAATGCAATAATAGAAATGCTAACCTGGCCGGGGCTTATTATACTCTCTTACGCGGTTATTCGGTTTGTATTGAAAAAATATGAGCAAAATATTGAGAAATAGGATTGACTAGATAATACTATTCTTCCATTATGTTAAGAATTAGGGAACAAATGCCTTCTATTATATCACGAATAATAGAAGGCATTTCTTTTTATCAAATAATAAATTCTCCTTATTCTTGTTATTTTTATAGCTCAAAATTTACCACTAATGATTAACAACAAAAAAGTGGTTGTAGTGCTTCCGGCATACAATGCTGCCAAAACGCTTGAAATTACTTATAACGAAATTGATTTTAATATTGTAGACGACGTAATTCTGGTAGATGACGTGAGTAACGACAACACCGTTGAAGTTGGTAAAAAACTCGGCATTAAACACATTGTGGTTCATGAGCAAAACAAGGGATATGGCGGGAATCAAAAATCATGCTACAACAAAGCACTTCAACTGGGGGCCGACATTGTAATTATGCTTCATCCCGACTACCAATACACCCCAAAGTTAATTCCGGCAATGGCTAATTTGATTGGGAATGGTCTATATCATGTGGTATTAGGATCCAGGATTTTAGGAACCGGGGCCCTAAAAGGCGGTATGCCTCTAATCAAATATATTGCCAACCGTGCGCTTACATCTATTGAGAATATTCTTCTCAACGCAAAACTTTCAGAATATCACACAGGCTACCGGGCATTTTCGCGCGAAGTATTGGAAACAATAAACTACAATGCCAATTCTGATAATTTTGTATTTGATAACCAAATGCTGGCCCAGGCCTGGTATGCCGGTTACGAGATTGCAGAAATAACATGCCCTACAAAATATTTCGATGATGCATCGAGTATTAGTATCAAGAATAGTACGATTTATGCATTGGGGGTTTTAAAAACCTCCGTTCAGTTTCGGTTACAGAAGTGGGGGCTGGTAAATAATAAAATATTTAATCTAGCCTCTAATATTATACACAATGAAACCTTTAAAGGTCAACATTAAAGCCTGCGAATGCTTATCTTAAGAAACAATAATAGATCTAACCGCAAATATTTATTTATTTCCTTTCTGATTCTGTTACTCGCTGGTTATTTTCAGCTATTCTATAACATCGACAAATTACCTTTACGAATTTGGGACGAAGGGAAGAATGCCGTTAGCGCTTATGAAATGTATACAAATGGGAATTATCTTGTCCGCTATTACGAAGAACAGCCCGATGACTGGGGATTTAAACCTCCGTTTTTAACCTGGAACCAGGTACTTTCGATGAAAGTTTTTGGCACCAACGAGTTTGCCATCCGCTTTCCATCTGCAATATATGCTCTGTTTACCGCAATCCTGATCTTTTCTTTTTTGTACCGTGAGTATAAAAACCCATTTATTGCACTACTTGCAGCACTGGTGCTTTTAACTTCTTTCGGATACCTCGATCATCATGTTGCCAGAACCGGCGACCATGATTCAACTCTGGTATTCTTTCTAACTGCGCAACTAATATTCTTTTATAAATATGCCGATAGCAACAATAATATTTACCTGATTCTGTTTACATTAGCCCTCATTCTTGCCTCATTTACAAAAGGAGTTGCCGGATTGTTCTTTCTTCCCGGAATAACCGTTTACCTCGTATTTAGCTCCAAGTTAAAAAATGTACTATCTAACAGAAACGTTTATTTATGTATTCTTGCATTTCTGGTAGCCGTTGGAGGCTATTACTCTTTACGGGAAATAGCTGATCCCGGGTATTTAAAAGCGGTGTGGGAAAACGAACTTGTTCCCCGTTATACCAATACTGCCAGTAATTACACGTATGAACATACCTCAGACTATTTGTTCTATCTCCGAAATCTTTGGAACAAACGTTTTGCTCCCTGGATATATATACTCCCTTTGGGGTTGGTTCTTCTTTTATCATCGAAAAATGCAAAAGTTAAATCGTTGTTTTTGTATATATTGATTATAGGAATTTCATTTCTGCTTATCATTTCGGGAGGAAGTAAAGGAATCTGGTACGATGCACCGCTATTCCCTGTACTTGCAATATTACTCGCTTTAAGTTTCTTTCAACTATATAGCTCCACGAAGAACATAACTCATAAAAAAAACATCGCAATTATTACTACGTTATTGATATTCGCCCCACTATTGTTCATTTCCGGTCAAAAGACAAAAAGACTAACGTTTGAAATCGAAGAAAAATCGTGGAATCATGAAACGCAGGGTATTAACTATTATTTGAGAGACAACTCGGAGGAACTTTCAGCATTGAAAGAATTAGGTATTGCTTACAATGGCTACCACTCGCATATACGATTTTACGCGAATATTGCATCTGATAATGGAACTAAAGCCAATTTTGTAAATTATAAAAAAATAGATGCTCCATCGGTTGTAATAGCCTCTCAAAAAGAAATACAGGAATTCATTGAAGAAAATTATATTTTCACAAAAAATAAAAAAGATTTTGGAACATATATTTACAATATTGAAGCAAAAAAGCCAAACGATTAAATAACTAAACAACATTTTTTTAGGAATGTGACTTACTGCTTGCAAAAAAAATTGAGCATTGAATCCTAAAACAAGAGCCTATTCGTATTATGAAACAACTATCAAATAATCAGAAATTATCAGTATTATTTTGTTTCGTTTTTATCTTTATCTTCTTCTTCTTTGGGTATAACAAACTCATCTCAACGGGCCCAATGTCGATACACGCCTGGCGGCAAAGCGACAGCTATTCGTTTGCATTAACCTATTTCAACGAAAACAGTAAATTATTAGAGCCATCGGTATTGTTTACAGGCGAAAACGGACACGGAAGAACAGTAAGTGAGTTTCCGATACTATATTTTATTACGGCCAAAATATGGAAGATTACCGGCGTAACACCTGCCGTTCTTAAATTTATCAATTTCGGACTGCTGCTTACAGGTTTATTTTATCTTATCCTTCTGGCAAAACAAATTTTAAAGGATAACTTCTGGTCGATGTTTGTGGTTTTGTTTCTTTTTTCATCGCCGGTATTAGGTTATTATGGTTTTAACTTTATACCCAATATCCCGGCCTTTGGATTGGCATTAACAGGTTTGTATTTTTTATATATGTATATAATTCGTGAAAAAAACCGGGACCTCATCTTGTTTACCTTGCTTTTTATACTCGCTTCATTATTAAAGGTAACAGCCCTTATTTCGTACCTCGGTGCCGCCTTTGTTGCTGTAACTTATTACATTGCTTCGTTAAAATCTAAAAAATGGCACTTCGTTAAATTTGTTGTTTCAGGCATTCTAATATTGTTTTGCTACTGGAGCTGGTATAATTTTGCGGGCAACTACAACCAAAATAACCTACAGGGTGTTTTTAATCAGTCAATTATTCCTGTTTGGGAATTAGACCGAACTGCCATTCATGAAATCCTTGATAAATTCTATTTTAATGTATTTCCAGTCTACTTTAATCAATTTGCATTTTATTTTTTAGTACTTGCTCTTGTATTATTATTGGTTATTCCGAAAGTCTCCAATCCGTTTGCAAAAAGGGCAGCAGGTATTTATTTTTTAGGGCTAATTTCTTTTATGCTATTGTTTTTTCAGGGGCTTGATGTTCATGATTACTTTTTAACAAATACGCTTGTTTTTATACCTGCGATACTTATTGCTACCCTCCTTGCTTTAAAAAATAAATTTCCTTCTTTCATTCAATCTTCCATAACAAAGGTTACAGCCACCGTATTTTTACTTCTTCTTCTTAATAACGGAATGATTATAACCCGTTCGCATTATAATCCGCATCAAAAACTGGTAGCCAACAACATACCACTTAAGGAAAGGGAGCAGGGCTATTGGAACTACGTATATTACCGAATGGAAATTACCGATTTACAATACCAGGGAATTGATAAGTACCTGAGAGAGATTGGTATTACCTATAATGATAAAGTTATAAGTGTTGAAGACGGGACACCCAACTTAACCTTAAGCCTGATGGGACTAAGAGGCTTCACTGAATATCATTACAGAGACAATTACAATGAAGTAAGTAAAATTAAAAGAATGATTGAGCTTGGAGCATCGTACATTGTTGTTAATAAACACAATGAATTAGGAAAGGTTACAAAATCATTTCTGGGTGAAAAGATTGGTCAGTATAACGACATTAGTATTTATACAATAAATTAAAAGCATAAATACCTAATAAGTTTTATTTTTGATAAACAAACAAACCTACTTTATGAAAAAAGTATCGATAATTGTTCCGTGTTACAACGAATCGCAGGCGCTACCCCTTTTTTATGAGGAACTGAAAAAGCACTTGCCCAGAAGTTATGAATACGAAATTATTTTGGTTAACGACGGAAGCAATGATGATACATTACAAATAATAAAGGACATTGCAACAGCTAATTCATCTGTACATTTTATTTCACTTTCAAGAAACTTTGGTCACCAGAATGCTTTAAAAGCAGGTTTTGATCTGGCTACCGGAGATTGTGCGATTTGTCTGGATTCTGATCTACAACACCCTCCAGGTTTAATCCCTGATTTACTTGAAAAATGGGAACAAGGATACGAATCGGTAATTACCAAAAGAATTGATCATGAATCGATATCCTTTTTCAAAAAAACAACTTCAAAGTTATTCTACAGACTCACCAATCGCTTCTCGGAGGTAAAACTCGAAGATGGTGTAGCTGATTTCCGTCTGCTCGACAGGATAGTACTTGACGCATTAAAAAACTTTTCTGAAAACCAGATATTTTTAAGGGCAGTTATCCAATGGCTTGGATTTAAGCAGATTACTATTGAATACCAGGCTGCGGAGCGAGTTGCAGGAACATCAAAATACACCCTTCGAAAAATGCTCTCTTTGGCTCTCTCAGGAATCTCTGCATTTAGTATTAAACCTCTGCGCTTTTCAATTTACCTCGGATTAACGATAGCCGTTTTAGCATTTTTATATGGCATGTACGCATTAGGGGTGAATATTTTTACCGACAGAGCCATTCCTGGTTGGACCTCTATTTTAATGAGTGTACTTTTTATTGGTGGTTTAAACCTGTTAATGCTTGGTATTATTGGCGAGTATTTAGGTAAAATGTTCATCGAAAATAAAAAACGACCAAACTACATTATCGCTGAATCCGATCTGATAAAATAATTCCTCCCAAAAAAAGAATAATAATTTGCGGGTCTTTATTAATTCTTCTGATGACAAATAATTGCTGAAATGATAAAACTTCTGCCAACAAAAATTTCCTTCCGAAATATAAAAACAGATACTTTATTCATTTATTCCGGTCACTTCTTCTTCTTTGTATTATTACTCTTCTCCATCTATTTTTACAAAGAAAGAATCCTGTTTACGGATTCTGCATTTCAATATTTTAAAATAATAAACTTTGAGAAGATAAACATTGAAGCTTCGCGGTATGGTGCAATATTACCACAATTGCCAACAGTACTTTTTAGTAAGTTAGGTTTAAATATTAAGCTTCTAACAATTGTTTTTAGTGCTTCTTTTGTGCTTCTGTATTATGCTATTTATGTTATAACAGTGCACTTATTAAAAAATGCTGAAGCCGGGTTTGTCATACTACTTGTGCTAACGGCATGTATAAGCCAATCATTTTTCCATCCTGTAACCGAAACACACCAAAGCCTTGTTTTTACCACACTACTTTATGCAGTCTTACAATTTCAAAACTTTCGATATGCTTTCATTCAGCCTGTTCTGGCGATCTTTCTTATCACCATTTCTTTTTTAGCACATCCGGTAGCGTTGTATACAAATGTTTTTGTTATTGGCTATGTTGCTATTGATAAAAAACAACTTAAATCTGCTTTCCCCTACTCCTTAATTCTACTAGCCGTAATTCTGGCAGTTGCTAAAGTAATGCTTACGGCAGGCGATTCTTACGAAGGCAGGTTTTTCGCGGAACTGTTTCAGTCTTCAGAAACCGTTTTTAATCTTTCCGAAACTCAAAGTTTAAAATTTTTCGTTGACAGGGGCACAACTCTTTACCTCGCAGTAATTATTCTGGAAGTTATTGTTGCAGTTCATTTTGTTCGTCGGCAAAAATATTTAAAACTGTTTTGGACACTGGGTATTCAGTTTGTTTTTTTGCTTATTACTGTAATTACCTACAACAATGGAGATGCCACATTAATGATGGAACGCGCTTTTATGCCACTTTCATTATTTGCCGCAATCCCTTTTATGAGCGACATAAAACATAAAAGGGAAAGTTTGAGATATATAAAACCACTCTTTTTGGTTTTAATTGTTCTTTTGGGATTGAATAGGATATACAATCAAGGTAAGTCATTCAAATTAAGGACAGCATTCAATCAAGAACTTTTAAAGAAAACTGCTCAATACCCCAATCAAAAATTTATCATGAATAAGGAAGAGATGGACAATCATTTCCTTGCATTTTGGTCAAACTCATTTGAAACACTGATCCTGAGTACAATTGATGTGAATGTTCCAACCCAAACCATTTTTCTTGCAAATCAAACTGAGAATTATAAAAAATATACGGAACAACCAGGCATGCAGATTTTTATGGGAGCAGATTTTTGGCTGGAATGGAAGATAGAAAGTCTTAATCCAAAATATTTTAGTCTGCCCGCCAACAAACCTTATCTGATAATCAGTATGGACAACTTTGAGAATGATGCTGACTAAAATTTAATCTTAGTTTGTAAAAAAGATTTGAATTTTCAGAATTATATTTCACCTTTAAAACCACAAACAGAGTTACTATGGCAAAATCGCTGGTAAACACAAACGCTAAATTTGGCACCATGCCAGTTTTTCTAACGGCACTTTCTACCATTCTCGGAGCAATTTTATTTCTGCGTTTTGGCTGGGCTGTTGGACAGGTTGGCTTTATTGGTGTTATTGGCATAATCGTTTTAGGTCATATTGTAACTATTCCCACAGCGTTTGCCGTTGCTGAAATTGCTACCAACCAACGCGTGCAAGGTGGTGGTGCTTATTACATCATCAGCCGGTCTTTTGGATTGAATATTGGCGGGGCTATTGGCATTGCCTTATACCTCTCGCAGGCTATTAGTGTGGCATTTTATGTGATCGCTTTTGGCGAAGCTTTTGAACCGGTGATTAGATGGATTGGTGAAACTTACAACTTTTTTATTCCCGACCGAAGATGGATTTCCATTCCTACCATGGTTCTGCTTTCGATACTAATTCTCACAAAAGGAGCAAATGTGGGAATGAAAGCACTTTATGTGGTAGTTGCCATTTTATTGACATCTATCGCCATGTTTTTTTTAGGCGAATCTTCCATAAAGCCTGAAGTGGTTAATTTTCACAGCAAAATTCCGAATAACCTGAATTTCTTTTTTGTTTTCACCATTATATTCCCGGCATTTACAGGACTTGCTGCCGGATTGGGGCTATCGGGCGATTTAAAAGATCCTAAAAGATCAATTCCCCGGGGAACCTTGTGGGCAACTGTAGTGGGCATGCTGGTATATGTTGCCATTGCTTATAAATTTGCGATCTCGGCATCGCCTGAAGATCTGGTGGCCGACCAGTTGATCATGAGCAAAATTGCTATTTGGGGCCCCATAATTCCAATCGGCTTGGCAGCTGCGTCTTTAAGCTCAGCGCTTGGCTCCATCATGGTAGCACCACGAACCTTACAGGCCATTGGCTACGATGATATTTTTCCACAGGGGCACCTAAACCGCTGGTTTGCCAAAGGAAGAAAAACCGATAACGAACCTATTAACGGGTCGCTGATAACCATTGTAATCGCATTTGTCTTTGTTGTTGTTGGCGATGTTGATTTTGTGGCTCAAATCATCTCCATGTTCTTCATGGTAACCTACAGCGCCATCTGCCTCATCTCTTTACTGGAGCACTTTGCTGCCGACCCTGCCTACCGTCCAACCTTCCGTTCAAGCTGGCATTTATCGCTTATCGGAACACTTTCGTCGTTGTGGCTAATGTTTCAAATGAACGCTACTTATGCAGCTGTTTCGGTGGTAATAATGGCAATGATATATTACATTATCATGCTTAACAATGAGGAGAACCAGGGATTGAACAAACTTTTCCGTGGAGTAATCTTCCAGCTTAGCCGACAGTTGCAAATTATGCTGCAACGTGCCGACAGCGAAAAAGATAAAAGCTGGCGACCATTTGGAGTATGTATTTCGCACGATACATTTAAACGACGCTCGGCATTCGATATCATGCGCTGGATTTCATACAAATACGGCTTTGGAACATACATCCATTTTATAAAAGGCTTGCTGAATGAGAAAAATACAGAAGAATCAAAACAAGTTCTGGATCGGTTGATTCAACTTTCGGCTGGAAGCAACAACCGTGTTTACCTCGACACCATAATCTCTCCATCATACACCTCGGCAATTGCGCAAGTGGTGCAACTTTCCGGGATATCGGGAAAGGGAAACAACCTTATTCTTTTTGAATTCTCACGTACCGATCCGGGTAACCTGAAAGAAATTACGGGCAATTACCAAATTGTAGAATCGGCCGGTTTCGACATCTGTATTCTGAACACTTCGTACAAAAGTTTTGGGTATAAAAAAGAAATCCACATCTGGATTCGCCCCGAAGATTATGTGAATGCAAATTTAATGATCTTACTGGGGTACATTATTTTAGGCCACCCTGAATGGAAAAAAGGAAAGATTAAAATCTTTGCGCTCTATCCTGAACAGGACATGGAAGAAAAAAGAAAACAGTTAATGGAGTTGATAAAAACTGGTCGTTTACCAATCAGTCCGTCGAACATTTCGATGGTACCCTACGAATCGGGCGACCGGAAAAGCAAAATTATGAAATACTCGGCCGATGCCGACCTTACAATCATTGGTTTTACCACCGATGCATTGAAAGATATTGAAGAATTCAGCGAAGGCTATAACGATCTGGGTAACATCCTGTTTGTGAGCTCAAACCGGGCCAAAGCAATAAACTAGCAGCAGCCTTCGTTTTTACACGTAACATTTTTAGCTAATTTTGAAGCACTTTAAACGATTCAAAATGGAAAGAATAGCCATATTCCCCGGATCTTTTGATCCTTTTACAGTAGGACACGAGTCGATTGTTCGACGTGCCATTTCAATGTTCGACAAGATCTATATCATGATTGGTTATAACGCCAACAAGAAACCGTTCTTTCCCATTGAAAAAAGGATGAAATGGATCAACCAGGTTTTTGAAAATGAACCCACTGTTGAGGTTCGTTTACACGAAGGATTAACTGTAGATTTCTGTAAAGAAGTGGGAGCAAAATACATTTTACGCGGTATACGTACCTCGTCCGATTTTGAATACGAGCGTTCGATAGCCCAGATAAATAAAAAGATGCACCCTGAGATTGAATCGGTATTTTTGCTCACGCTGCCGGAACATACACCGGTTAATGCAAGCATAATTCGCGATATTGTTTCGCATGGCGGCGATGCAAGCATGTTCCTCCCAAAAGGACTGGATATGAGCGAGTTTAAAGTTAATTAACTCCTATGAACAAAAGCACCTGTTTTCTGATAATCCTCATCACTGCGCTGAGCTTTTCGTTAAATGTAATGGCAACCAGTATTCGTTGCACTAATCTTGAGTACGCCAACGAGCAGCTTACTTTTTATACCTATGCCGACCCCATTTCGAACAACAACAAAGTGGCGTTCACGCTAAAATTTAACAGCGAAGGAACAAGCGAAGCTTCCTTACAAATTGATGAGCCGGTTTTTACTTATTCCGAATTTGGCATTTACCGCGGATTGCTGCTACTGGAGCCGGGAAAGAATATCGATTTAAAACTTCCTCCACTAAAAAAGAAATCTTTTGCCGACCAAAAAAACCCCTACTTTAAGCCAATTGCGTTTTGGATTTATACCAACAACGGCGAAATGCTTAACGACAAGATCAGCCGCTTCGAGCAAAAACTAAACGAATTAACAGATAAAGATTTTAACGCCTTATATTTTCAGCAATCCGAAGCTGCCTTTAACCGACTAAAAACCGGTATCGACGAGGCTTTCCCGGAAAAAGGATCGCAGAGTTTTGAGCTGCATAAAACTTTGCGATTAAAACTTATGGAAGCTGATATTTTTAGAATGAGTCCCGAAAATTATTCCTCTGTTTTTCAATCGATTTCTCCTGAATTCTGGGAACACCAGTCGTTTAAAACCTTATTCGACAAAACCTTCGACAAACAACTGAGCTTTTCCGCAAAAGCTATAGGCGGAGCAAAAGTATCGGCTGCGGTTGCCGGCGAAAACATAAATGCCTTGATTGATTTTATTTCGGAGAAATATAAACTCTCCGGAACAATGGCCGATCTGGTATTATTAAAAATGCTGCACGATGGTTTTTACTCCAAAGAATTTCCGGTGAAAGCCATTAAAAATATGATTGCCAGCAAACATTTTACAAGCAATCCGGAAAGAAAAATCCGCGAGGTAGCCAAAAACGTGTCCGCCAAAATTACATTTCTGGAAAAGGGAAGCGAAGCACCGGCCATTTGTTTAAACGATCTTAACAATGAAAAGCTTTGTACTAACAACAGCCAGGAGAAATTTAAATACATTGTTTTTGCTGATGTTGAAACCGTTATTTGCCAGGAACATTTAAAATACCTGAGCCGCCTGAACGAACTATTTAATAAAAACCTCGATATTTTTGTGGTGCTGCGAAACACCGACAAAGCAGGAATCGACAGTTTTTTAAAAGAAAATAAGGTGCCGGCAACCGTATTAATCGACAGTGAAAATAAAGCCATTTCAGAATATAAAGTCCGGTCGTTTCCGCAATGTTTTTTACTAAACGAAAAACACCAGGTGGTTTTTGATGATGCCAAAGCACCGCTAAACGGTTTCGAGCAACAATTTGGCACATGGCTGCGTAACGAACTTTTTATGCGTCAGCGTAATCAGAACCGGTAAAGTTCAATCAGTGCTTTTAGGTTTTCATAGGTATTTTCGAGGACCTCGCCCAGCTCGTTAGGAAGAAACCAGCGTACTTCGGTAATGCCTTCCTCCTTTTGAGGAATAGGCGTTTCCGACCCATTGTATTCCATTTCAAACCAATAAGTTTCTTTAAAAACCCACTGCCCAAGTGTTTTTTTATACGGCGATTGGTAAATGTGATAGGTTGATGGCAGCGCTTTCACGATGGAATGATTTGTAATGCCACATTCTTCTTCCACTTCGCGCAAAGCTGCAGTTTTAACACTTTCACCTTTATCGATTTTTCCTTTTGGCAGATCCCATTTCCCGTTTCGGTAAATAAAAAGCAATCTGCCGTCACGTTTTACAACTCCGCCGGCAGCATCAATCTGCAAAAATGCCGATCTAAAATTCTGAAACAGTTTCTCAGCTTCAGGATGTTCTACAACAGTTTCCTGAGTATCGCTGTTTTCAAAATCCGGTAACCAGTCCATTATATCTTCAATGCCGCTGTTTTCAGTCAAAATTCGGCATAGTTTACTCAATGTTATATTCACGCCCGGTATAAAACCGATCCTCTTTTCATTCAAAAAAACTTTATACTTTTGCATTGAATTAAAATTGCACATTACTATGGAAAATATACAAACTGAAGTAACCAAGAGATTACTTGAAATTAACACCATAAAGATACAACCAGATAATCCATTTACATGGGCATCGGGGTGGAAATCTCCAATTTATTGCGACAATAGAAAAACGCTTTCTTATCCTGACACCCGCGCCTATATTCGCGATGCATTTGTTCAGATGATTCAGGAAAAATACCCGGAAGCAGAAGTAATTGCAGGGGTAGCTACCGGAGCTATTGCAATTGGTGCCTTGGTAGCCGATAAACTGGGACTTCCCTTTATTTATGTTCGTTCGAAACCGAAAGGTCACGGATTGGAAAACCTGATTGAAGGCGATCTAAAACCTTTCAAAAAAGTTGTGGTTGTTGAAGACCTTGTTTCAACAGGAGTAAGCAGTTTGAAAGCTGCTGAAGCCGTTAACAACTTTGGTGGCGATGTTGTGGGTATGGTATCAATCTTTACCTACAATTTCCCATTGGCAAAAGAAAACTTCGAGAAAGCAGGTATCGAACTTACTTCATTGAGCCGTTATCAGATTCTGATCGACTTTTCGCTGGAAAGAGGCGACATTACAAAAGACCAGGTGGAGTCGCTGATGGAGTGGCGCGAAGACCCTGCAAACTGGGGAAAATAATCTGTAAGTAAAAAGACATTACATATTTCCCGCTCCTGATGGTTATTGGGGGCGGGATTTTTTATAACTACTATGGCACTCAACAAATACGTTAGCGAAGTAAAAGTTATCGAGCACAACCAGCAGGTGGTTTTTAATTACCTGTCGAATTTCGAAAACCTGTCTGCTTACCTTAATTCAGGGTTGATAGAGAAAATAACTGAAAAGGTTCCGCAAATTAAAATTACTGATTTTGAGTCGGATAAAGATTCTTGTAAATTCAACATAACCGGACTGGGGCTTGCCGAAATTAAGATTGTTAACCGCGAGCCATTTAAAACGATAAAAGTTGAAAGTTCGGGTGGTTTGCCACTGAGTTTTACATTCTGGATTCAGTTAATGCCGGTTAACGAATACAAAACAAAAATGCGCCTAACACTGCATGCCGAAATGACCATGATGATTAAAATGATGGCCGGAAGTAAACTGGAAGAAGGAATTAATCAATTGGCCGACACACTTTCGAAGTTGCCTTATCAGTAGTAGTTTGCAGTTGTCGTTCTCAGTTCGCAGTATAGAAGGGGAAGGATGTATTTTGAATGCTCAGTGACACTCGGTTTTTTGGAGCCGCAGTTAAGCGGAGAACTAAAAATGGAAAGTGGAACTAGTCCCAACCGGAGTGTCGTGGATGATTAACGATGTCAGATTTTGGAAGAAATTTGAAGTAGGCATAATCTAATGTGCTCTATCTGCCTATTGTGGTTAGCAAAATTCACAGACAACAGTTTTTCCACAATTTAACAGTTTTTCAATTTAACAAGCAAATTCAATTTCCCGTTATTAAAGCATTCTCGCATTAAATCATTCAGGCATTTCTTTTTTCAAACAACAAACTCCACCTCTTTAAACATATATTCCGTTACCTCCCCGTCGGGCTCTTCCAACTGCAGTTGTCCAAAATTGCCAATGCCTGCAATTCTGGCGCTAAACTCTTTTCCGTCTTTTTTATACCGGTGAAAGCCCTCATTTCTGAACAAGGATTGAAAATATTCTGTATCAACTTTTTTCAATCTCCCCTCTCGCAAAACCTCTATATAACTTTCCAACCTCTGCAAAAAAGCTTTTAAAATAACATGAATATCAAAATCTTTTTTCAGGAGTTGTTTCAACGACACCGGGTTGGGTGCATCCGAGAAAAATTGCTCCTGATTTACATTCACACCCACGCCAACTACCGATGAATCAAGTGTTATCCCCTTCACCGTGTTTTCAATCAAAATGCCGGCAATCTTCTTTTCGCCCACATAAATATCGTTGGGCCACTTAATTTTTACATTATCTAAATGCTCTTTCAAAACTTTTGCCAAGGCCAAACTAACAACTTTTGAGATATAAAACTGTTGGCCGGCTTCCAAAAAACCAGGGTACAAAATCACACTGAAAAGCAAATTTTTATTGCGTTCGCTTTCCCAAAAGTTACCTACCTGTCCACGGCCACTTTCCTGGTAATGTGCCAAAACGACAGTGCCCTGAGCCGCCTTTTCTTTCACCAGTTGGTTGGCATAGTTGTTGGTACTATCGAGCTCATTAAATACAATGATATTTTTGTCAGTTAAAAACATATAAATTCAAAAGTAAACCATTCTCTTAAAAAATGGTTAATGGACAAAAAGATTATCTTTGTAGGGCACAACAAATTTTTATGAATAAAGCAGACGAATCAAAGGTTTTATTAGAAGCAATTCTTGAAGGTATACATCGGATAAAAGGGAAAGATATTACACACGTTGATTTGGAAAGTATCGACCATACTGAATGCGGACATTTTATCATATGCCACGGAACCTCCTCAACTCATGTTGATTCAATTGCACACACGGTAGAACAAACAGTTAAAGAAGTTACCGGCGAAGATGTTTGGCATCGCGACGGCTACCGAAATGCACTTTGGATATTATTGGATTACGGAGATGTAATGGTACATGTGTTCCAGGAAGAAGCACGGCGGTTTTATAACCTTGAAGGACTTTGGGCTGATGCAAAAATTACTAAAATTGAAGAAGAAGATTAAAAGACCATGACAGATAAACAGAATACCAAAAAAGATCAGAACAATCTGAACAACCCTTTTGGGAAACTTAATCCCAAAAACAACGGTAAACCGCCAAAATTCAATGCCTATTGGATTTACGGAATTATAGCTGTTGTTTTTATTATTGTACAATACTACATCAGCACCAGCAAAGGCCCTGTTGACACATCGTGGCCCGAGGTAAAACAAATGTTGCAAAACGGAGATGTTAAACGTATTGTAGTAATTAATGAAAAAATTGCCCGGATTTATCTGAAAGAAGACCGTGTAAAAAATTACGAATCGCAGTTTGAAGGCAACTTCTCGAAACCATCTGATATTGGACCGCATTTTAAACTGAATACCGGACCGATTGAAAATTTTGCCGATGATCTCAAGGTTGCACAGGAAAACATGGAAGACAAAGTCTTTCCGGTGTACGAAGATGAGCAGAATTGGGCGCGCGACATTATTTGGTCGATTGGCCCGTTTGTACTGATAATATTGCTGTGGTGGTGGATTTTCCGTAGAATGAGCCGCGGTGGTGCCGGAGGAGGTGGCGCCGGCGGTATTTTCAATGTCGGGAAATCGCAGGCAAAAGTTTTTGATAAAGACCAAAAAGTATCGACAAACTTTAAAGATGTTGCCGGACTGGCAGAGGCCAAACAGGAGGTGGAAGAAATTGTAGAATTCCTGAAAAGCCCGGCAAAATATACCAAGCTCGGTGGTAAGATTCCGAAAGGTGCACTTTTGGTCGGCCCTCCGGGAACCGGTAAAACGTTACTTGCAAAAGCAGTTGCCGGAGAAGCAAACGTTCCGTTTTTCAGCATGTCGGGTTCCGATTTTGTGGAAATGTTTGTGGGAGTTGGAGCATCGCGTGTTCGCGACCTGTTTAAGCAAGCCAAAGAAAAAGCACCGTGTATTGTGTTTATCGACGAGATTGACGCTATCGGACGTGCTCGTGGTAAAAATCCAAATATGGGATCGAACGACGAACGCGAAAATACGTTGAACCAGCTGCTTACCGAAATGGATGGTTTTGATACCAACAGCGGGGTAATAATTCTGGCCGCTACCAACCGTGCCGATATTCTGGACCGTGCATTAATGCGTGCCGGACGTTTCGACCGACAAATTCATGTGGAGCTTCCCGACCTGAATGAACGTGGAGAAATTTTCAATGTTCATTTACGTCCGCTAAAATTAAGCGAAGAAGTAAAGGTTGATTTTCTGTCTAAACAAACACCTGGATTCTCGGGTGCCGATATTGCCAATGTTTGTAACGAAGCTGCATTAATTGCCGCTCGCAGAAACAGAGACGCAATTGTTAAGCAAGATTTTCTTGATGCTGTTGACCGTATTATCGGTGGTTTAGAAAAGAAAAATAAGATCATTTCGCAGGAAGAAAAGAATACAATTGCCTTCCACGAAGCGGGTCACGCCACCATCAGTTGGTTGCTGGAATATGCACATCCGCTGGTTAAAGTAACTATTGTTCCGCGAGGAAAAGCGCTGGGAGCAGCCTGGTATTTGCCCGAAGAACGATCGATTACCACAAAAGAACAGTTGCTGGATGAAATGGCGTCGGCACTAGGCGGGCGTGCAGCAGAAGAAATTACATTTGGTAAAATTTCGTCGGGAGCACAAAACGACCTGGAAAAAGTTACCAAGCAGGCTTATGCAATGGTGAGCATTTTTGGAATGAGTGAAAAAGTTGGGAACATCAGTTTTTACGATTCAACCGGTCAATCAGACTATTCGTTCACCAAACCATACAGCGAAAAAACGGCAGAACTGATTGACGAGGAAGTAAAAGTTCTGATTGACAGTCAATACAAACGTGCAAAGAAGGTATTACAAGAGAACAAAGAAGGGCACGCCAAATTAGCTAAACTGCTGCTTGAACGGGAAGTAATTTTCAGCGAAGACCTGGAAGCGATATTTGGCAAACGCCCATGGGACAAAAAACACGCGATCTCAGAAAACGGCAATGGAGAAAAAACCCCGGAAGCCGAGCTGAAAGAAAAGAAAGAAACAAAAGCTGAAGAAAATCACGAAGAGGAAACAACAACAGAATAAATGGTATCGGCTCGAGAAGAAATACTGAACAAGCTTAAAAAAGCTATTCACCCCGAGCCGGAAATGCCAGATTTTGACGCTCCCGTTTATCACGCTATTGACAAATCTTTAGGTCAGGCATTTAAAGAAAATCTGGAGGCGGTAAACGGGAGTGTTTATTTGTGCAAATCTGAAGAAGAGCTTGTTGAAAAGCTAAAAACGGTATTGCAGAATGTTCCTGAAAAAGAAGTGGTTTGCTCGGAAAATGAACTTCAGGAGCTGCTGACAAAGAACGGGATTGAACATCAAGATTACCAGGAAAGGCAACAAGCAATAGAAGCCGGAATAACATCCTGCGAGTTTTTAATTGCACACACCGGATCGGTAATGGGAAGTTCTGCATTACAGGGAGCCCGGCAAATGTTGGTATATCCGCCACAACACATTGTTATTGCTAAAAAGGATCAGCTGGTTGATTACCTGCATACTGCTTATGATAAGATTCAGGAAAAATATCCTGATCAGCTACCTTCGCAAATAACATTAATTACGGGTCCAAGCCGAACAGCAGATATTGAAAAAACACTGGTTATGGGGGCCCACGGACCGCGCGAACTACATGTGTTTCTTTATTAGCTTCACACTATTTAACTTCTCGGAAACCATATTTTGTTAACTTTGCAGCATGGAGAAAGGTTGGGAAATGATTTTTATGACAGCGCACGAATACAAAGCGGAAATGGCCAAAGACCTGCTTGAAAGTGCCGGGATAAAAATTGTTGTTCTTAACCAACACGATTCGGCATACCAGAATTTTGGCGAGTACAAAATTTATGTTGCCGAAGAAAACCGTGACGAGGCCATTAATCTAATCAAAGAATTAAAAGGTGAGTAATTTACTTAAACGCTCTCTAACTGGAATTATTTATATCGCCGTAATGTTGGGCGGAACGCTGCTGCATCCAATCGTTTTTGCAGTGGTTTTTGCAACACTGTTATTTATTACCCAATATGAATTTTATGCCATGGTGGAAAAAGCCGGCCATCATCCTTCCCGGATTATCGGAAGCATTTTTGGTGTAATCTTTTTCTTGGTTTGCTTTGGCTTATCCAATAATTATTTACCACGCCAGTTTGGTTTTACCTTTATCCCAATTGTTGTTGTGTTGCTTATTGTTGAAATTTTCAGAAGCAACAAACACACTCTAGAGAACGGCGGTTTTAGCACGCTTGGTTTTGCATACATCGCACTGCCTTTTAGTTTGATGAATTTTGTGGTGCACACCACTATAAATGGTCACAATACTTTTTACCCTTGGATAATGGTTGGTGTATTTTTTATTCTGTGGATAAATGATTCGGCAGCCTACCTGGTGGGCACACAGTTTGGCAAACACAAAATGTGTAAGAATATTTCGCCTGCAAAATCGTGGGAAGGATTAGTTGGAGGAGCCATTTTTGCGATAATTATGGGAATAGTAAACGCTGTAATGTTCCAGGCTGTAAGCATGATTAGCTGGATAGCTATTGCAGTACTTACTGTGGTTTTCGGAACATTGGGCGACTTATTCGAATCGAAAATAAAACGCGAAATCGACGTAAAAGATTCGGGAACAATTTTACCCGGACACGGAGGTTTCTTAGACCGCCTGGATAGTTTACTTTTTGTTATCCCCGCAATTTTTATCTGGCTCATTTTTACCGGAAACGTGTAAAGCGTAAAGATCAATGAAGAACATTATTAAACAAATACCCAATTTAATTACCACCCTCAACCTTCTTTCAGGAGTAATAGCTACAATTTTTGCCATCGACGGTCACCTGATCTGGGCAGGAATTTTTATTTGCGCCGCCTCGGTTTTCGACTTTGCCGACGGACTGGCAGCAAGAGCATTAAAAGCTTATTCCGAAATCGGGAAACAGCTCGATTCCCTATCCGACCTGGTTTCGTTTGGAGTGGCTCCGGGAGCTATTCTTTTTACTTTGCTCGAGTTTTCGTTATTCGGGGAAAACCAACCTATACACGAGATAACTGCCGAATGGTGGCAGTGGATTATTCTTTTCTCGGCATTTTTAGTTCCGGTTTTTGGTGCTATCCGCCTGGCAAAGTTTAATGTGTTTACCAGCGACGAACCTTTTTTCAGAGGGTTGCCCATTCCTTCGAACGGAATATTTTGGGCTTCGCTTGGATTGATGCTTGAATTCCCAAAATACCACGACAATTTTCAAATGCTGTATTCCACAAAAAACCTGGTTATCCTGGGTTTATTTATGTCGGGGATGATGGTGATTAACATGCCGATGTTTTCATTGAAAGTTAAAAACCTGCGTTTAAAAGATAACTGGTATCGTTATCTTTTTCTTGCATTATCAGCTATTTTACTCATCGTTTTTAACGTTTACGGATTGGCGTTGGTTATTCTTCTTTACATTATTCTGAATGTGATTTTCTACTTATTCAAGGTAGAATTTTAGAAAAAGAATTCATGATTTACGGGAATCGCCAACAGCAATGTAGCGATATTATTATCGTTTGGCGCAAAGGAAAAAAGAAGCACAAAATTCGCAAAGGTGCTGAAATCTGTTTTGCGTTCTCTGCGAATAATTAGCGTTCTCTGCGTGAAATCTCTATTTAATATCTGTGGGAGATTTTTTCAAAAGAAAAGCCTCTGAAAACGGAAGAAAATATTTTCCCGAGGGAAAGATTAATAATACGCCATGACAAATTGACTTCCGAAACCAGAGGCTCATATCTTTAATTCATAACTTAAATGCAGCGATAAACTGCACTTGTTACATACTTAACAACGAAGGGGGAAAGTTGTTTTTAATTTATCTAAATAATTGATTGGGAACTATTTCAAAGGCGCCGCAAATTTTAACACATCGGCATCGGTAATTTCCTTATCGCATAGAATGATCAGGCGTTCAATCACATTTCGAAACTCGCGAATATTACCGGTCCAGTTGATTTTTTGCAGCTCTTTTATGCCCTTCTCCGTAATTGTTTTTTCCTGCATTCCGTACTCGCCACAAATTTGTTTAACAAAATGATTGGCCAGCAAAGGAATATCATCAAGTCGTTCGTTAAGCGTTGGTACATGAATTAGAATCACACTCAAACGGTGATACAAGTCTTCGCGAAATTTATTCTGATCGATCTCGTTGGCCAGGTTTTTATTGGTTGCGGCAACAACCCGAACATCAACTTTTATATGTTTATCGCCGCCAACACGGTTGATAACGTTCTCTTGCAATGCACGTAAAACTTTGGCTTGTGCCGACAGGCTCATGTCGCCTATCTCATCCAAAAAAATTGTTCCGCCGTTGGCTTGTTCAAATTTTCCCTTGCGTTGTTTTACTGCAGAGGTAAAAGCTCCCTTCTCGTGACCAAACAGCTCACTCTCGATCAATTCCGATGGAATAGCCGCACAATTCACCTCAACAAAAGGTCCTGATGCACGATTACTTTGATCATGAATTCGGCGGGCTACCAATTCTTTTCCCGATCCGTTGGCACCGGTAATTAAAACCCTTGCATCGGTTGGTGCCACGCGATCGGCCATTTCAATTATTTCGGTAATGGCTTTTGACTCGCCAATGATCTCAAACTTTTTGTTGACTTTCTTTTTCAGAATTTTTGTTTCGGTAACCAAGGTTGATTTATCCATGGCGTTACGGATGGTAATCAGCAAGCGGTTTAAATCCAGCGGTTTTTCAATATAATCGAAAGCGCCTTTTTTTATCGAATCAACAGCGGTATCTATATTTCCGTGTCCCGAGATCATGACCACCGGTGTATCGGGAGCTAAAACCACTAAGCGCTCCAATACTTCAATGCCATCCAGTCCCGGCATTTTTATGTCACAAAGTACAATATCGTATTCGGCCGAACGAATCTTCTCAATTCCTTTTGTTCCATCTTCTGCCAGATCTACTTCATATTTTTCGTATTCAAGAATATCTTTTAAGGTGTTCCGAATACTTCTCTCATCATCTATAACCAGGATCTTTGACATGCGTTTCTATTTTAATTTCGAATATAACAATAAGTATTGACGAACGCTTAACAAAAATGGTTCCAATAAAAAAATCCCGATGAAAAACTCACCGGGACTTTAATATCTTTTTTAGTTTCAGATACGATTTTTAACTGCAACCTCCGGCGGCGGGCTTCACCTCTTTAATGACGGGTTTACTCATGCTTTCGAAAGCTGCTTGTAATTCGGTAAGTTTTCGTGCAGCCTCCGAACGGAACAAGTATTCTTCGTAAACATCTTTAGTCGCATTTGGCATTGGTTTTTCTGCCTGTAAAATGAGTTGTTCAAAATCATCAGCCGTTTCGCGCAAAATCAGATTATCCGATTTACCAACAAACCTCGCTGTTAAACAGGCCTCTTTGTGCGTTACAGAATCATTCGAATAGAAAATATTTGTTTTGTGTTTTTGTTTGAAATAATCCTCATACTTCCGGTCGAGAAACTCATTTAAAGGAATATTAATTGCCAATGGTAAATGCCATTTCCCGAATTCCTCTTTTGAACGTACATCAATAAGGTTTACCTTGTAGTAATTATTTACCAGTTCATCAGCGAGTTTATCTGCAGAAATTTCTTTAAAAACACATTTCCCCTGTTCTTTTTTATCGGCAACTTGTTTTTGTATTCTTTCGTTTCGCGACGGAATAATGGCAACAAGCAAAATAAACACAAAAGGAATGGCTGATACCAAATAAGTACGATAGAGTGTAAAACGGGTAAACTTTAATTGTTTATTACGCACACGGTATTCTACCCAGGTAGTTCCGTAAAAAGCCATAATTGCAATAGCCGTTAATATAAATGCCCAGGCCACTGGCGACAATCCAAAGAAAACATCGATACGAAGCGGCCCCATGGCTTTTGCCATATACAATGGCTCGAATACAGGATATAGCTCCGAAAAAGCCAGGATTCCGATTAATGAGCCAAAAATAAATGCCCAACCATCGAGTTTGCCAATTGATGCCGCACAAACGCTTGTTCCCGGGCAAAAACCACCAATAATAAAACCTGCGCCCATTACTGCGCCACCAACAATTGCCGACCACAGAAATGTAGGGTTTATATAAATTAAGTTAATATCGAGTAAGCCAAAATGAGCAAATAAAACAACTCCAATCATAGCGGTTATACCCGCTGTAAAAAACACGCGCAATACGGTAAAATCGTAGCCATAAAATAAACCTACCAGCTTTTTTGTGCTCGAAAATCCAGCCTGTTCGAGTATATATCCGAAAGCTATACCTACAAACAAAGCCACTACAAGATTAAATTCATTGCCAATGATATCAGGAACTAATGGTGCCATAATACTTTTCTTTTATCAGTTGTAAAGGTTTATAATTATTTCAGCCACAATCGTCTGAAGAAAAAAGCCAGCATATAAGCCATTCCAAAAATGGCCATCATCGTAATAATACCGCCAAACGACATCACTCCCATACCGCTAAGTGCCGATCCACTGGTACATCCTCTGCCAAGCTGAGACCCCAGGCCGAATAAAGCACCGCCAACGATAGCGCCAACAACACGCATTGTATTTGTCGCTCTTGGTCCTTTTTCCAGTTTCCATCCAACCCGATCGGAAACTACCCCGGAAAAGAAAGCACCAATCATAACTCCCAGCACTTCAAATACAAGCCACGAACGCATCGGACCATTGGGATGCTCTTCCGCATAATTGGCATAGTAGTGTGTATTTTCGGCATGCTGAGGTGCAATGGTATTTACCCCCTCAATTACAACACTTTTCATTGCACCGCTTGCCCCCAGTCCGCGCCCGGTAATGTAGATAGTAGCCAGCAAGGTTAATCCTAAAAGGAAACCTGCCAGGTAAGGATTCATATATCTTCTTGATCTCATCTTTTTAATTTTAGTTGATTAAAAATTTCTGCCCTAACTTTTCTTATTTTGTTTGTCGGCATGTTGTTCTTCATCATCCAACTCTTCGTAACCGGTAATCATGGCTTTAATATTCGAGGTATAAGTATGCCCGGTAGTAGTCATGTAAACATGAATTATTACAAAAGCCACTAATAAAAAGGCTCCAAAAGAATGCCAGTTAGCAATGCTATTAAGATTAATATCTCGAATAACAATCTCGTTGTTGGCATTAACAGTTTTATGATACATATACAACAAGCCCGAAATCACCATCATTGGTACTAAAACAAGCTTAAATCCTAAATAGGTAAAAGCCTGAAGCGGATTCAGTTTTCGAAGTGGTGTTTTTTTAGTGGGATGTGGTTCTTTCTTAAAAATCCCGCTTATGTAATAGTTAATTTGTGCCGTTAACATTTTTAAATTCGGGATATATTGTTTCCATTCGCCCGTTGTTGCATGCCAAAATATGGCAAAAGCAATAAGTACCAGAAAAGCATAAGAAGCTACACGATGAAAATACACTGCCTTTTCGTAACCAAACAGATGAATTGAATCATGCACTTCGAAACCGGTTACTGTTAGAAACAAAATCAGTGCCGCCTGCCCCCAGTGCCAGAAACGATTAAATCCTTTATAAATATATACTTTGGCCATTTCTATTTTTTTTGATTGTGTTGATTATTGTAGTCAATTATCTCTGTCTCGTACTCCTTATTTCTCATTGAATAGAATATACGGATAGCTGCATGAAGCAACACGCCTCCCAGCGAAAGAATAATAAGCCAACGTCCAAATCCATCAAGAATTGGATTATTATCTCGGCCTGGCACATAAAAGCCAGTTAATTTTGCAAGGCGCCCGTTGTTTCGTGTATGACATTCGGCACACGAAACCGACTGCTCTTTTGGAGCAACCATGTGGTTTAATGGCCAATACATTTCGGTCTTTACAAAACCATACTCGCCACTGTAAGGAAATCCGATCCGACTCATTCCTGCTGCCGAAGCCTTATCCCAGTTAAAATCTTTCCAGTAGGCGCTGTCACCTTTTTCCGGAGCATATAATTTTGGCTGAATTAAAATATTGTATTTCTTGTCGTAGATTTGATCTCCAACATGAACTTTAACAGGAATAATTTTCGAATTCGAATCGTTGTGAGAACCAAACAGTTTATTCATTTGTACCGGAATTTCAGTAATCGAATCGCCCAACATATAATGATCGGCAGTTCCGTTAAACCAAACATAATCGGGTTGTACGTTTCTGGCCCATATAAACGAACCTTTAATCGACATATAAGTGTGATTTCCCAATGAATCCTCCTCCATATACGGGTTTCCATTTTTCAACTTCCCGGCATCTGACCAATTCCATTGCATTTTTGTTGCATTCTCTTTTGCATACGTTGGAATATGACATGTTTGGCACGCAACTTTTGCAGTATGTCGGTTTAACATCTGGTTAAAGTGCGGCATGTTGGTATGGCAGTCTTCGCAGTTTAGCCGATTTTTATTTTCAGCAGATACCGAATAGAGTTTACCTTTTATTACATGATTTTCTGCTGTATGACAATCAACACAACTCATGTTCAACCCGTTGGCCGCCATATGCACATCCACATCGCGCGTGCAGGCTGTTTGTGCTGCTTCTAAATCGCCATGCTTTACATTATTGCCGCCACCGCTATAAAAATGACACGCACCACAATTGCTTTTGGTAGGTTGTCCAACACTTTGTGCTACTTTGCTTAGGTTTACACTCCGATCGGGGTAACCGGCCATTGAAGCACCTTTTTTGTATTCTTCCGAATTATCATGACATACCATACAATCCACATTTCGGGCATTATTAAAATCGAAATGGTCATTATTCATTCCAAAACCGATGTGGCATTTAGCACAAGCCTGCTCATTGGTTTGCGCTCCGATACAAAAGTTATTTAGCAAGTTCTTTTTACCAATTGTGCGGATTCCCCGCCCTTCAACATAAGCAACACGCTCCCAGTTCCAGTGATTTGAGCTCATCACCTCTTTGTGCACCTCGGTATGACAGATTAAACATGCCTCCGTAACTTCCTGCGGTGTTTCAAAATCAGACTGCAGTATCGTAAATTTACTGTGATCGACCGAGGGGACAGGTTTTATCGCATATTCCTGACGTAATTTCTCCAGCTTTAAATCGTAAAACGGCTTTTCTTTTTGAAAAAGCTGGATGGCTGCTATTACAGCAACCACTACAATTAAAGGTATTACTATTTTTCTAATCATTGAGTTAGTTTTTCACATACAAACGTCCTCAAATATATACATATTTCGATATCACATAATGCACTTATGTTATTTATATTCAATATATATTAATCTTTTGTTCGTTATGGATTCAGCGCAAGAATCTATATTACTTAAAATCAACATCATATTTACTTCAATAATATAAATCCATATAACAATTGTGTCAAAAAACATATCTGCCATATGTGCTAAATGCTAATTAACAAGAGTCACTATCTTATCACTGATAACATATTTTTATTTTTGATTTATTATACAAATAAACCTGTCCCTTCAAAGCAGTATTCAGTTTCAAAAAAAACACTGAAGGTTTGGGCATTTATGAAGTTTCTTATTGGTGAAAATCGAAGATAATCTGCTTTGTTGATCGATAAATGCAGGAAATGTGAACCTTGAATCAAAATCAATTAAACAGAAAAGAATACTTAAAAACGCCTCATCATTTCGGCAGAAGTAATTGGGATTATAAAATTAAACGTAGCTAGAACAATAAAATAGATCTAACCTGTTCTTAACTGTTTATTTATTAAAAGGGGTAAATAGAAAGTCCCGATGAAAAACTCACCGGGACCTAGAGAAATATATATTAATATGGTTTTTTAGCCTTAATAATTCATAAAAATGAGTTAATCCCTTTGGGCTGACCTTGACATTGAAAATCCTCAAATTATATGTCCAAAGCACATATTCTGTCGATTTTCAATCGTCAACACTTTGTGTGAAAAATTTATTCAATTTTTCAGGTTAGCAACCGCCGGCAGCAACGCTTGTTTTTTCGCGTCGGCGTACCTGCACCGGTTTGTTATCCTGATCAGCATTTAAATCAGAACCGTCTTTTGGTGCAGCCATTTCAGCATAGTTATACCGCGGAAATCCGCTAAAATAAGCATCGTCGTTTATGGTATTGTACAAGTCATCTTCATTGGCTTTGTAATACTCATATCCACCCAGCAAAAGTTTGATATTGTTGAAACCTACCTGACGGAAAAACATCCACGGGCCATTGGCCTGCAGTTCGTTTTCGCCATATAAAACAATGGTTACGCCCATGTTGCGAAGTGCTGTTAAACGTTCCAGATTATCGGGATCGGCCAATGTATTTGCCGATAAGTTTTCAGCTCCGGAAATATGCCCCTGCCCGAAAACGAAGTTATCGCGAATATCAAATAAAACGATACTATCGGGTTTATTGGCGATCACATCTTCCAACTCCCAGGGGTAAAAATAATCTTCACCATCGAGTAAAGCTTCGATGCTTTCGTCCATGCTTTCTTGGTATTCAAACAACGGTTTCGGCATGGTTAAAAAGCCAATAACGAGAATAACCACAAATACTGAAACTGCGATTAATGTTCTCCACGGATTTAGTTCATGTATATGCATGCTGTTAATTTTTTCAATCGTTAGAAATTAGCAACCACCGGCTGCAACACTTGTTTTTTCTCTTCGGCGCACCTGCACTTCAACATTGCCGTCGTCGGAAGCTACCGACCCGGCGCCGGTGAAATAAATTTGTGCTCCCTTGCGAAATGCATAAAGTTCGTGATCAACAGAAGGTGCATCAGCATTAGGTTGCGAAGGATCAATTATGGTTTGCATCCAGCAGTTCAGACCGCCCTTCATCACATAAGTACCTTCAATTCCTAAACGTTTGGTAAGGACCCATGTTTGATCAGCCCTGATATCGTCGTTGGAAATAAATACTACTTTTATTCCCGGCACTCCAAAATACGAGAGGTTTCCATCGTTTAGCAGATCTTCGAGCGGAATATTTAACGAGCCCGGCAATGCATATTCTGCATACTCAGCTGCCGGACGAACATCAACCATTAACAACGACGGATCGCCCTGAATGATCATCTTAGCTACCTGGTCGGTTGATACATATCGAGTAGGCTGAATAATTTCTTGTAACAATTCCTCAGGAGCAATTTGTTTTGGCTCATCATCACTTGTTAAAAACAGGGTACCTACCGCCAACACAAGCATCAATATGGTTAGTAAAATATAATTTCTGTTCATGTTTTTCCGTCGTTTAGAATTTATATTGCTTTATGTTTTTACGCACACGTTTTTCGATAAACATTGTTCCCCAGAATGCAGCAAGTGCCACCACAGTAAATGCCACGGCAAAGTATGGTGCCGGAATTCCCGTAATTTCCATAAGCGTTACATTCCCAAGGTCTCCGCTGGTAAAAAAGTCTTCGAAAAGAGGATATGCCAGTGAAAATCCGAAGATCCCCAAATAAAGTCCGATGGTAAAAAACAAGGCATCGAGTTTACCAATAGCAATACCCGTAAAACTAGTACCCGGACAAAATCCTCCAATTACAAAACCTACTCCCATTATTATACCTCCAACAATCATTGGTGTTAAAAACGTTGGAAGAATAAATATTTGTGAGAGATTGAGCCAGCCAACATAATCGAAATATAACAGACCAACCATTGCCACGATTAACGCAGTAAAAAATACACGAAGTACAACAAAGTTATAGCCATAGAATACGCCGGCCAGGTTTCTTGAAGAAGAAAAACCGGATGATTCGAGAATAAAGCCAAAAACGACACCAAGTAAAATTGCGATAACAAAATCCCATCCGCCGCCAATTACACCATTAGGAATTAAAGGTCCCATATCTTATTTCTTTTTAATATTCTATTATTTGAATTATAATTCATCTTTTTGATACCCAGTTTTCAGTCTCAGTTCTCAGTCTCAGTTTTCAGAAATTACTGCTAACTGCCACTGCTAACTGTCAACTTTCTGCTATATCCAAAATTTTCTAAAAAAGTAAGCCACTGCGTACCCCGTACCAAAAATGGCAAACATTACAATTACACCACCTAAGGCAAAAGTGGCAGTACCACTTAATGCTGCACCACTGGTGCATCCGCGGCCAAACTGACTACCCAATCCGAACAATGCTCCACCAATAACAGCTAGAATAAGTCGCTTTTTACTTGTGATTTTCGGACCATGATCTGTTCTCCATTTCTTAACACGCCCAAAAATAATACCCGACAAAAGACCGCCAATTAAAACACCTAAGGATTCGAAAACCAACCAGTTGTACATGGGCGAATGATCATCGCTAAGAAACTTCCCCATATAGTGGTTCGCTTCAGTAGCTTTGGGTGCAACAGTATT
Organism: uncultured Draconibacterium sp.; assembly: GCF_963675065.1. Classification (NCBI taxonomy): domain Bacteria; kingdom Pseudomonadati; phylum Bacteroidota; class Bacteroidia; order Marinilabiliales; family Prolixibacteraceae; genus Draconibacterium; species uncultured Draconibacterium sp. The sequence continues at coordinate 3,319,875 of NZ_OY775906.1, forward strand.
TGAAGTGGTTACAACCGCACTTTTAATGGCACCGCTGGCACCTAAACCACGGCCTGTAATAAAAACAGTTACAATTATTAATAAGCCAAGCAATACGCCTCCCAGGTATGGATTTATGTATTTTGGCTTTTCTATATTTGTTTTATTTGAACTCATATTCTGTTATTTAAAGATTGATTAATAGAGGTAACGTGTAATTTGGCCGGCTTCAACCATAATAAAACGGAACATAAAACCACCAAATAAAATCATTACCGGAGGTAACCATTTTGGTACATGCATTCCCCAAATTTCTAAAGTCTCAAATAAGGCCGGAAAAATCAAACCAATTACCATTACAAACACCCAGAAACTTACAGTAAATTGTCCGCCAAGGAATAAGTTCGCGGCTTCGATGGCTGTTTCCGATCCGGCTCGAAAGCCCATAAACAGGTGAATTATCAGGAAGATCTCAATAATAATGAATATCAAATCGATGCGACCTAATTTCTTCCGCTCCTTTTCATCTTTACTCATCCAGATTATGGATGCCAGCCCGGTTGAAAATCCTGACACCAAAAAAAGTGGTCCCAAAATAGAGGTGTTCCACAATGGTCGTGCATTAAATGCCGACAATAAAATACCGGTATACACACCCAGTATTATCGACAGAATCATCATTACCCAGGCAAAGGCAACGCGCTGTTTGATCACCCAGGCTTCCATTTTATTTACGATTTCCAGCTTCCAGTGCCAGCCTGGCACCAGTTCTTTCATATAACTGGCCACCCAAATAAACGATAAAGGTGTAATCGCCATCAGTGTCCATGCTCCCCAACTCATTGGCGAATCAAGACGCACAGTTGTATATAGTTGCCAGAAAAACATTTTATGTTTTAAATCCCAGAACAAAGCACCCAAACCAATTACTAAAGCCAGAGGCGCAATTAACGGCGCAACTTTTACGGTTGTACGCATTTTATCCGCTTTCCCACGTACCACATAAAATCCGGCAAAAAATAAAATTCCGGCAGCTAAACCTCCTAAAAACAGGTAGAGGGGAATTTGCCAGTGCCAGATATTAAGGTATGGATCAATGTTCGGTATATTTCGTCCGCTTACAAATAATTCTTCTTTCATCTTTCACGAATTAGGTTAGAAAATACAATTGTGGTTTTGTTCCGGCTTCGGGTGCCAGTACTTTCCAGGTTCGGTCTTTGATGGCCAGCGAAACATCGCTGTTCGGATCGTCCAAATCGCCAAAATGCAAACACTTGGTAGGACACACATCAACACAAGCCGTTTTTTGTCCTTTCTGAACGCGGTGCAAACAGAAGGTACATTTATCAACATAGCCATCGGGATGCGAGTAACGTGCATCGTAAGGGCACGACTGAATACAGGCGCCACAACCAATACATTTATGGTGCGTTACGGTAACAATTCCACCTTCTTCGATATGACTTGCCCCGGTTGGACAACACCGCACACACGGAGAATTATCGCAGTGATTACAACGCTCCGAACGAAATTCAAGACTTAAACTCGGGTATGTTCCGTCAACGCGTTCAACAATCCAGTCGCGACAGTATCCATGCGGTACATTATTTTCTGTTTGACAGGCCACTACACAGTCGCCACACCCAACACATTTTTTTGTGTCGATCGCCATTGCATATCTCATGCTTTAACCTCCTTTTCTTCCAGTGCAGGATCTTCTGTTAAAAATGTTATAAAGTTTCCTCTCATTCCGGTACCACCCATAATCGGGTCAACGGCAACATTGGTTATCATTTCGGTATCGGCAGCTCCTTTTCCAAAAGCCCTCGAGAGTTTTTTGTTTTTATGTCCAAATCCGTGAACCATATACACCGAATCCCAGCGAATTCTTTCGGTTACCCTAACTTTAACAGGAAACGACGTGATGGCATCGTCCTGGTTTTTCAACCACACTTCCTGCCCGTTTTTAAGTCCCCACAAGTCGGCAACTTTTGGATTTACCCAAACGCTGTTCTCACTCATCAGGTCGGATAAATTCGGGTTGTTCGATGTACGACTGAAGGTATGCATTGGCGCACGACCATAAATCAAACGGTAGAAATTCTGAGGTGGTTCAGGATGTTTCGTATACTTTGGAATCGCATCAAAACCGTGGTCGGCAAAATCAACTGAATATAGCTCAATTTTTCCTGTTGTGGTATTGAAATCGAATTCTTCGCCATCTCCTAAATATAATGGTCCACTCTTCCTTGGGAATTTCTTAATCCCAATTTTCTTCATTTCTTCCAACGAGGTTCCCAGCTGTTTTAACTGCCAGTCGATTACTTCTGAATAATCATCGTAGTTAAAATAATCGTGCAAGCCCAAACGTTCGCCAATTTGTTTGGCAATCCACCAGCCCGGTTTCGAATCGTATTTTGGTTCGATAGCCGGCATACGCAATGCAATATTTGGCTCGCGGTTAGCTGCCGAACGAATTACATCGTAGCGCTCGAGATAAGTTGCTTCCGGGAAAACCACATCGGCATAACCGGTAATATCCATTGGCATGGTATCCATAACTGCGATGAACTCAACAGAATCAGCAGCTTCTTTAAACAACCGTTTATCCGGCATCGACAGCGGCAGGTTTGTACCGGCCACCAACCATGCTTTTAGCTGGTGTTTATAATTGTATCTTGGAATAGACGCTTTTAAAGCCTCGGTAGTAATTCCCATTGTTGCCAGCGGGTACCTGTCTTCATTCCAGTCTTTCCAGGTCCATTTTGGTTCCGGGAAATGCGGGTGTGGGTAAGCAGGAACAGAAACGCCTTCCGGGAAATATAATCCTCCGCGTTTACCCCATGAGCCTAACAAGGCAGTTAGAATTGCCATGGCACGACCGCGTTGTGTATCATCGCCGTACCAAACCACGTGGCGTCCCGGATGAATAATTACCGCAGGAGCTGCATCAGCCATCGCACGTGCAGTTCTTCTTATTTCTTCAGGCTCGATGGTTGTGATGCCATAAGCCCACTCCGGAGTCATATTTTTTACATGATCTTTTAAATAATCAAGACCAAATGTATATTGCTCAACGTAATCTTTATCGTATAAACCTTCGTAAATCAGCACATGAATCCATGCCATTAACAAAGCAATATCGGTTGACGGTTTGATTGGCAACCAGTGATTTGAATGCGCTGCTGCCGTTGAAAAACGCGGATCAACCGTAATAATGGTAGCGCCGTTATCAATGGCATCCGACATTTCCTGCACCTGCGAATTGTGCATATTCTCGCCCAGGTGCGAACCAATTAACACCAAACACTTGGTATCTCTGATATCGGTACATTCAGGCGAACCTACATAAGCACCAAAAGTTGAAAAATAAGCCGACATACGAGGACCACGACAATTGGCAAACGCAGGCTCGGCATTACTTTCCGAACCATATGCACGTAACAAGTGGTGGAATTGACCACCGGGAGTTCCGTGATTAAATAAACCAAAAGCTTCAGGACCGTATTTCTCTTTCACTTCCTTCATTTTATCGGCAACTTTATCCAGCGCCTCATCCCAGGTAGCTTCTCTGAAATACTGAGTTCCATCCTTACGCGTATCTCTTATCAGCGGTGTTTTTAAACGATCTTCATCGTAAACCATACCAACACCGCCCGTACCTCGCGGACACAAACGACCGTTACAATGCGGATCGTTCTTATTACCAACAACCTTTCGTATTGTTCCGCTTTTGTCGACATAAGCCCACGCAGCACATTTCCAAAAACATACTTCGCAATAAGTTGGATACGGAGTAAGATCCTCATCACTTACCGGACCTTCCGTCTTCGATTCGAAGAGCCCGAAACCTTTTGATCCAAAAGCTTTAAAACTTATGGCTGCAGCTCCGGCACCGGCAGTTGAAATTTTGATAAAATCCCGTCTTGTCTTCATTCGTCTAAATAGTTTATTTTAATGGTAACTCATGTAATTATTATCATCAATTTTTTGGTAATTAAGTGCTTTTACATGGTTGTTTTTATTTTACTCTTGTATTTGTTTTCTTTAAAAAAGAACTATAAATTAAGAGTTTATCATCTTTTTAAAGTTCTTTATATATATTTATCTATATTTTTAGATGTGCAAATATATAAAGGATTCGATTAAACATTAGCTCACATTCCTTATTTGAAACCATTAAAGATAAGCAACTTACAATGCTTATCCCCTTTTTGAACCATAGCTAATTTCAACATTGCTTAAACGTCTAACTATAAAACAGTCGATATAAATTAAATATTCGAATATTATTATACGCTGTTCGAAAAAGCAAGTTATAAAACATATTTTTAGACACTTGTGTCACATCTTCCGTTACCGAAAATTCGAAACATTTGTCTATCGGATTTATAATTCTGATCAATTTTTCCAATACATTTACACCGAAAAATGAAATAAAATTGGATTTTAACCAATTTAGTACATTTGTGACAAAGAGAAAATTAATGAACACCAAAAATCGAAGAATTTTTTTGAAAGTAGTGGCGGCAGGATTTGTTTCGTTTTTTGCATTCATTTGGAATAAATTAACGCTCCAACATATTGCAACTTCCGGTGCAGAAGAAGCGTCAGTTCCGCTGAACAGGAACAGGGAAGTGCAGTTTTTCGACAAATACATTATTGTAAATTCAGCTAATCAAACAAGGGTTTTTTCATCGCATTGCAGCCACCTGGGATGTAAAATTGATAAAATGGAAAATGACAAATTAGTGTGTCCTTGTCATGGTTCGGAATACAATCTGCAAGGACAGGTTATTAAAGGACCGGCATATAAAAACCTTACAATACTCGACTCATCGGTTTCCGACGACGGGAAATCAATAACAATTAAAGGATAAAATGGCAAAGAAGAATGATAAAACGACGTTTGGAACAGTAGCAGTGGCTATGTTCTGGCTGGTTATTTTATCCGGCATTTTGCTAGCCGTTCCTTTTAATGTTGAGTCGCCTTACCTGAGTGTAAGCACGATGATCGTCACCAACCCGTGGGCAGCACTCATCCGCAACTATCATTACTGGAGCTCGCAGTTCTTTTTAATTTTCAGTCTTATTCACCTTTATGATCATTTTCATTACAAAGAAGAAATTGGCCTTAAAAAAGGAATGGCATTCAGGCTAAGCATTGGTGTTTTAATCATATTCCTGGCAATGATTACCGGATTTCTGCTGAAAGGCGATTCCGACAGCGAGCAGGCCCGACAAATATTACAGACACTGGCAGAGCGTGTTCCGTTAATTGGCGAATCGCTGGCTTTTTCATTGCTCGGCCATCCTGAAAGTTACCAGTTAATTTATGTGCACCATATTGCCACATTTACGGTTTTTATTGCCGTAATAATGATTGAGCATAGCCGAAGAAAATATTGGCCGCCTGTTCTTGATTTTGTTGTTTCGGGCATTGGCGTTTTAGCATTTAGCTACCTTTTTAGCGCACCATTGCACGACAATTTGAATCCTGCGGTAAAAGGCCCGTGGTACTTCGTAGGCTTCCAGGAAATATTGCACTGGTTGAGCCACCCAGCATGGTCGTTGCTGATTTTTCTGATTCTACTTGTCTTGCTTTACCTCGTTAATTCGGCGCAGGGAAAAACCATGTTTCTCAGTAAAAGAAGCTTATTGGTTTTCACAGCTTTCTACCTGGTTTTAACGATAATCGGTTTGTTTTTCAGGGGAGAGCGTTGGCAATGGAAAAATCCGTGGCAGGAAAATTACCGTTACGAAGTACTGAATAATTTTAAATCACCAATTGTAAAACTAACTCCTGAATTTGCGTTGGAAACAGCAATCGCCTCTCCTATTATTCAGGGACGAAAAGAAAGCTGCCTGGCCTGCCATTCTGAAATGCATGGTTTTACTGATTCACATTCGCCGGAAGCCATTGGCTGTGTTTCCTGTCATGGTGGAAATCCGTTTGCAACCGGTAAAAATCAGTCGCATGACAATATGATCCTTATTCCGGGAAACCTGGCAACCGCCCCACAATCGTGCGGAACTACACAGTGCCACCCGCAAATTGTTGAGCGTGTACCCACCGGTTTAATGGCCACTCTGAGCGGAATGATCAGTGTTGATCGTTTTGTTTTTAATGAACAGGATAATCCGGATGAATTGGCCAATGTGCACCATCTTGGCAATTCGGCTGCCGACGAGCATCTGCGTAATTTATGTGTTCGCTGCCATCTTGGAAATCCGAAAACAGAATATGGCCCTGTTGATGAAAGCAGCCGTGGCGGAGGTTGCCTGGCCTGTCATCTGAATTACAGCACTGAAGCAGAAGCAGCGCTTGCCATGGTTAAAGACACCATCGTAAATGCACACCCGTCGGTGAGTCTGGCCATTAGTAACAATCATTGCTTTGGGTGCCACAGCCGCTCCGGAAGGATTTCGACCAGCTACGAAGGTTGGCATGAAACAACACTTGAAGCGCGACAAATGCCCAATAACGACAATAATTATCGACTGGTTGAGGGTGAACGTGTATTTGTAAAAAAGCAGCAAGACGTGCACCATGAACTGGGAATGGAGTGTATCGATTGTCACCACTCCTACGAAGTGATGGGCGACGGAACACTTTATGCCCACCAGGAAGATCAGTCTGATGTGCAGTGTATTGATTGTCATTTTGATGGTGACGCTAAAACGATAAAAGCTGAAAACCTTGACAATGAATCGGCAATTATCGCAGCTTTACGACTTGGCAATATTTCAGGGAAAGAATTTTTGGTAACCGGCAAACGCAACCATGCATTGGTAAATACTTTTGTTGAAAACGACACGGCCTTTTTACAAATCAAAAACAGCAACATAAAAATGGCCTTAACCCGCCCGGCGGAAGTATGTACAAGAAGTAATGCTCACTCCGATCTGGCCTGCTCAAGCTGTCATTCGTCGTGGGTGCCAACTTGTATTGGCTGCCACAACGAATACGACGCGAACGAGCCATCGTACAATATGGTGGCCCAAAAAGAGCAAACCGGTGGCTGGGTCGAATTTTTTGGTGAATATGAAGCCAAACTTCCTTCGCTGGGCGTAAGAAATGAGGGCGATAAATCCGAAGTTATTCCTGTTGCACCGGGAATGATTTTAACCATCGACAAAAGCACGTACACCGACGACGAAGATAATTCCATAATTTTTCATCGTTTGTATGCGCCGGTTGCACCACATACCACCACAAAAGAAGGCCGCGATTGCAAAAGCTGCCACAATAGCTCGCTGGCACTGGGGTACGGAGAAGGGAAGCTGGAATACAAAATTATGGAAGGCAAAGGCAAATGGACTTTTTCTCCACTTTACCAGCGTGATGTTAACGACGGCTTACCTGCCGACGCGTGGATAGAATTTCTGCAAACAAGAACCGAAAAAGTGGCTACGCGCTCCAATGTATCTCCGCTAAGTGTTGATCAACAACGAGCTATTTTAACCGTTGGTGCCTGCCTCACCTGCCACGATGACGACTCGGAAATTATGCAAGCCACGCTTAACGATTTTGAGGGCCAGCTACAAAAACGAAGCTCGGAGTGTATACTTCCTGAATGGAAATAACGAAAATAAGAAACTAGTCAATCGTTCAATAAATACCTACTTCCATACATTGCATAACACAATTTCACCTATGATAAATATCACAAGAATTTAATACATTGCGGATTAATAACAAACCACAAGTTATGGGGAAGAATACTTGTAATTGCGAAGAATGTCAGCTGAGAGGGATCTTTTTTTCGAATGTAAAAGATGATGCTCTTTTGAATATTTGCGACCTGAAAAGGGAACGGCGTTTTTCAAAAGGAGAATCTATCATTCAGGAAGGCGACCCGATAACAGAATTTCTTTACATGAAAAAAGGGTTGGTGAAACTTTCGAAAAAATCGTTCGACGGCAAAGACCAGATCATCAGTTTCACGAAGCCATTCGATTTTGTCAGCCTGCTATCGGTATTCTCATCCAGCCAGTATAAATATTCGGTTACAGCAATTGAAGAGACAACTGTGTGCAGCATGCAGTTGGAAATTGTAAAAAAAATGGCGCATGAAAATGCTTTATTCACAATGGATTTGATGTCGAATATTAGTTTGATGACCGATAAAATTATCCACGACAGCCTGGAGATAAAACGCAAACACCTGAAAGGACGCATTGCGCATGTGTTGCTTTATTTTTCCGACTACATATATAAAAAGGATGAGTTTGAACTTCCCATTTCACGACGGGAAATTGCCGAATATATTGGAATGACCACTGAAAATGTGATCCGCACCTTATCTGAATTCCGGAAAGATGAAATCATTAAAATATTTGGGAAGGCCATACTTATAGCAGACAAAAAACGACTGAAGAACATTTCAGAGTTTGGATGATTAAAGGTCCTCCGGGCGGTTTAAGTTATTAAATAAACGTTTATTCTCTTCTAACAACTTGCCGGCATCGAACCAGTTTGTTTTCGACTCTTTTAGTAGATTTTGCATTCTGTAATCACCCGATTTAAGTTGATTTTCCATTACAGGCAGAATACCTTTGTTATAAAGTGCAATTAGCGGCTCAGCTCCTTTCTCGGTAAACGGAACTACCGCATCAAAATCGCCTGATTCTTTTAAAAGAAACTGCAAAAAAGGCTCATCTACAAAAGCCGCATCAACACTTAAAATAAGGTTCCAATCGCTATTCGACTGTTTTAACCCGGAATAAATTCCGCCCATCGGTCCACAGTTTTTAATCTCGTCCTCAATAACAGAGTAGCCAAAAGTTGTGTGCGACTCATGATTTGAACTGATCAGCAGCTCCGAAGAAAAAGGCTTACACAGGTTTATTGCCCGTTCAAGCAGCGTAAGCCCATCAAGCTCTAACAATGCTTTGTCGGTGCCCATTCGTTTGCTTTTCCCGCCGGCAAGAATTATTGTGGTAATTTGCATGTGCTAAATGTACAGAAATAAAAAAAGCTCCAGAAAAATCTGAAGCTTTTATCGGGTGGATGATGGGATTTGAACCCACGACCTCCGGAACCACAATCCGGCGTTCTAACCAACTGAACTACAACCACCATTTTGTTTGCGGGTGCAAATATAAATATTTTATTCTTTTCACCGCTCAAAATGAATTAAATTTTGAATGGTATTTTTGTTTAAAATTGTTTCCCGGAACAAAAAAGATATCCTGCATTTTGCAACCACAGCAAAATATACTTGTCTTTAAAATTGAAAGATGAACAGTTGAGACAAAAAGAGCACATACATAAAAAAATTATCGAAGCCTGTAAAAAAGGAGATAACCGGGCACGATACGAGCTGTATGAGCTGTACTCAAAAGCCATGTTCAATATTTGTTACCGAATGATGAATAACCGGGAGGAAGCTGAAGACATGTTGCAGGAAGCATTTACACAGGCATTTACCAAGCTGGAATCGTTCCGTTACGAATCGAACTTCGGGTCGTGGCTAAAACGTATAGTTGTAAATACCTGCATTAATGCCATTAACAAACGAAAAGTAGATCTCACCTATTGCGAGGAGATTTACGACTACGACAGCGAAGCGGAAAACAACGATTACGAGCCGGAATATACAATGGCAAATATTACACATGCAATGGAACAATTACCCGAAGGCGGACGAATGATTTTTTCACTTTATCTGCTCGAGGGATACGACCATGGCGAAATTGCGCAAATACTGAATATTAAAGAATCGACATCGAAAACCCAGTTTATGCGCGCCAAACGCCGTGTTGTTGAATTATTAAAACAAACCCATGGAGATGCTATGGATAAAATATAAGCCATATGGAGAAGAATAGATTGGAGGAATTTATAAAAACAAACCGCGAGGAATTCGATTTCAGAACACCATCGCCGGAGGTGTGGAATAAAATTGAAGCTGCCACAAAAACGACAAAAGTTGTTCCGCTGCGCCACTATTTTATTCGCGCTGCAGCCGTGGCGGTTATTCTAATCGCAACGGGAGTGGTATTATGGCAAAGCAATCTTAACAGTCCTACCCGACTGGCTGAGAATGCAGATCCGGAACTAATGGAACTAATCGAGGCTGAAGCATACTACTCGTCGCAGGTGAACCAGAAACTAAAAGAAATACAAAAATGTTACTATACATTTCCGGAACTGAAACACGAAGTTGAAACCGATTTGAACGAACTGGAAGGGATGTACCAGATGCTTAAAAACGATTTGGAAGAAAATATTTCGAATAAAAGCGTAATTGAAGCCATGATTGAAAACAACCGTTACAGGCTGGAACTTTGCGACGATGTGCTGAACCAGGTTAAATGTTAGACAAGGAGGAAAAATGATAAAAATAAAATGGAAAATAGCTGCAGGGCTTTTGGTTTTACTTGCTCCGTTAATGGTAAATGCCCAGTTTACCGACACCAAAGAAATAAGAAAATCGTATGCCATTACGCCTGAAACTCAAATTGAAATTACCAATAAATACGGTAAAATCGATTTTAAAAACTGGGACAAAGATTCGGTGAAATTCCTTATTAATATCAGGGTAGAAGAAAAGAAATTATCGAAACTGGAAGAGTCGATTGAAGAAATTGACTTCGATATTACCAATAGCGAACACTATCTGATCATGCGCACAATAGTTGAAAAAAATAAAAGCACACTGGGCAGGGAGATCAAAAAGTTCAAAGAAACATTATTAAGCTCCGATGGAAATATTCAGGTTGATTACACGGTTTGGTTGCCCGACTCGAATCGCTTAAAAGTGGACAATAAATTTGGGGACATTTACATTGGCGATTATAAAGGCGAAGCAGATATCAGTTTATCGAACGGGAATTTAAAAGCCCACGATTTCAGCAACCTTAATCTTACGCTGAACTTTGCAGATGCTACCATCAATAAAATAGAAAAGGGGCGCCTTGATTGCAATTTCAGCGAACTGTACACAAAAGAAATGGGAACGATTCACCTGCAAAGCAAATCAACAGAGTTTGAATTCCAGGAGGTCGGGACTCTATCGGCTTCGTCGCGCCGCGATAAATTCAGAATCCGACAAATTGAGCTACTCGATGCACAAAGCAGTTTTACCACGTTTAGAATAACCAGGCTGACCGACCGTGCTAAAATTCAATCGGAATACGGCGATGTTGAAATTGAAGGTACCGTGCCCGATTTTAGTGGCATAAATATCGAATCGCGTTCAACCGACATTAACCTGTACTTTAACAGCGAATCAGCATTCAGTTTCGATATTCAACATACAAAAGCAGAATTCAGTAAGGATACAGATTTTACCATAGAAAAGGAAGATACTCTCGATGAGAATGAAATGAGAATTCTCGGACATTTTGGGAAAAAACCAAATCAAACTGAAAAGCTTACTATCAGGGCGAACTCAGGCAATATTAACTTACGAACTGCCTATTAAATAAAATTTTTAGCACGCATTTTGCAACCTCCTCAAAAAACACCTGTCTTTTAAAAGCAGAAAGAAAACAATTATTAACCACACGGGAATTGTTTGCCAAAGCCATGAAAACAATTAAGCAACTTTCCCGCAAGAAAACAATCTGTTATGAAAACTATTAAGCTATTCATTTATGGGCTTGCTATAATCTTTAGCGCCACCAGTTGTGTCGACGAATTTACTGTTGAAGGAAATGGAATTGAAGCTTCAGAAAGCCGAATTGTTACCTCCTTTGAAAAAGTAAAATCATCAGGCGAATTTGAAGTTCACATCACCGAAGCGCAAAGCCACGAGGTAGTTATAAATGCCGAGGAAAATCTGTTGCAGTACATTGAGACTTATGTTTCGGGCGAAACCTTACACATTGATGTAAAAGGAATCCGGGATTTAAGAAACCGCCTGCCCATGGAAGTATTTATTTCAACGCCAACCCTAAAAGGTATAAAACAAAGCGGATCGGGAATTATTACCACCGACTATTTTGTGAGCGACGAAATGGATGTCATCCTTTCCGGATCGGGAAGTATAATTTCCTCTTTTGAAGCCGAAGAAGTTGATGCATTACTCTCAGGATCGGGGACGATTGAATTCTCGGGCTTTGCCGATGATGCTGATTTTGTTATCAGCGGATCGGGAACAATCGATGCCCATCAGCTCGATCTTTACAATTGCACCACTTCCACATCGGGATCCGGTGATATGTATGTCACCGTTTCACGCAACCTTCGCTCGAATATTTCAGGTAGCGGGAATGTATTCTATTCCGGAAATCCGGGCGTTGAAACCCATATCTCGGGCTCTGGCAATGTAATCAGCTAAAACTAAAAAATAACCACTATGAAACGCTTCCTCATCATCTTGCTATTTTGTCTGCCACTTGCCTTATCCGCTCAAACTTTTGATAAAGCAATTGGTATACGCGGAGGACACTCTGCCGGTTTTGAGTACCGCTTTTACACCGACGATGCCAATTCGTACAAATTCCTTTTAGCTACCCGCGACAATGGAATTCAATTTCATGCTTTTAAAGAATTTCACGAATACGACCTGTTTACCTTCTCCGAGCAATTATCGCTTTTTTACGGACTGGGAGCCCATTTCGGGTACGAACAGTGGGACAAATATTACGTGCAGGATAACACCAGCTGGTACGAAGAACGCACAGCGCTGCTGGCAGGTATCGACGCCGTTATTGGTGTAGAATACCTGTTTTACGAAGTACCGCTATCCATCGGATTCGAGGTAAAACCTTATGTTGATGTGCTGGGCCGCGACTTTTTTGACCTGGAACTATTCGACTTTGCTTTTACCATAAAATATCATTTTTAAGCCAAAACAACTTTTTAACATATTCAGAAAATGAAAAAATTAACACTTTTACTGACCATTTTACTGGTCGCCGGTTTTGCCTTTGCGCAAGACGACTATCACAACAACGAGGTGGAAACCATCTTTTCGAACCAAAAAAGTAACGGTGGTTACGGAGCTTTCTCGGTTGGATATACACAGATTGACGGACGCGATGCAATGGTAGCCGGAGCACGCGGTGCTTTTATTTTCGACCACTCGTTTGCCATTGGATTGGCCGGATACGGTTTTGTAAACGATATGGAATACCATAACTACCAGGCAAATCCCGAAGACCGCTTCTTTTTAGCCGGAGGTTACGGTGGTGTATTTTTTGAGCCAATCGTTGGAGGAACAAAACCTGTACATGTTTCTTTTCCAATTGTAGTGGGAATGGGAGGAGTCTCGCTGGTAGAACACACCGGCTGGGACCGGAACAGCGATTATTACCACGACTACCAGGAATACGACACGGACTTGTATTTTGTTTTCGAACCGGGTGTAGAGCTGGAATTCAACCTCACCCGCTTTTTCCGCATGGCAGCCTACGGAAGTTACAGACTGACTTCCGACATTAAACTGTACGATACCAATCCGGATGTTCTGCGGGGTTTTAATGTGGGAATGACCTTTAAGTTTGGGAAGTTTTAAATTTTCTCTTCAGAAACAAAAAGCGGTTGCCCGATACAATTCCGGACAACCGCTTTTTTTATCGTTTGTAATTCTTTTTATTCGTAAAAATCAACGTAATCCTGCGATTTTAAATAATCCAGACTTTTCGCGCAGCTAACAAGTGGCTCGAAATTGTAGCGTTCAACTTCCACAATACCGTATTTAGCACCTGCTTTTTCGCGCTCAGCAAACATGGAGGCAAAATCCATTTTTCCGCTTTCGCCCAGTTCCTTTTCGTCTTTTATATGCCAAAGCTCAAAACGTCCGGGATATTTTTCGAAATAATCAACGGCACTTTTTCCTCCTTCGGTAATCCAGTATAAATCGAGTTGGAACATCACTTTTTCAGGATCTGTCAGTTCCAGCATCCAGTCGTAAAGCGGTTTGCCTTCGTATTCTGTAGTAAACTCTTTATCGTGGTTATGGTAGCCAAAACGAATACCGGCGGCATTACATTTTTCACCAACTGCATTAAAATACTCGCAATATGCTTTTATTCCGTCGAGGCTTTCGTAGGCCGAACCACCCATCGATGGCTGAACGATCCATTTTACACCCGCTGCTTTGTGTGCGGCAATACAGGTATCCCACCAGGCCATGGTTTCATCCCAGGTTTCTTCTGTTGGGACCGACTGTCCGGTGTGTGCTCCCAAAAACTGCAGTCCGTTGCTTTCACACAAATTTTTAAACTCCACCGGATCGATGCCATACATTTTACCATCGCCGTAACCGGCAGTTTCCACAAACTTGTAACCACTTTCGCCAACAGCCTTCAGGGTAGCGGCTACATCTTCGTTCATAGCCTCTCTAACCGACCAAAGTTGTAGACCGATAAAAAGTTCTTTTTCAACTTCAGTGCTTTTTTCTTCCGCTTTTTTGGGTGCTGAGTTACAAGCTGTAAATCCCTGCATAAAGAGTACAGCAACGGCAATCACTGCCACTAATTTTAAACTAATTCTTCTTGAAATCATTTTTACTTGGTTTTAGGTATTTAAATCTTGTCACGAAAAAGTGACTTTCCTACAAAGATGGCTTTTTTCAGTTATTATTCCCAAATTTCGTAATTCATTAATCATTACTTTTGTGCTTTCACTTTCTGAAACATGAAAAACAAAGAACTATTGGCAATACTTTCTGCTCTCGGAGCAATATTCTTTTGGAGCTTTTCATTTGTATGGTTTAAAATTGCTTTTTTAGCTTACAAACCGATTACTGTTGTTTTGTTCCGGCTTCTGATTTCTGCATTTCTGATCGTTATAATTGCTCGTTTTTTAAAACGACTGCAAAAACCTCAGAAACAGGACTACAAACTTTTTTTCCTTATCGCATTTTTCGAACCCTTTCTTTATTTTTTAGGCGAAAGCTATGGTTTACAGTATGTTTCGTCGACAGTGGCAGCGGTTATTGTTGCCACCATTCCACTGTTTACGCCAATTGCTGCCTGGTATTTTTATAAAGAGAAACTAAGTTTAATGAATACAACCGGCCTAATATTGTCGTTTGCCGGTGTGGCTTTGGTTGTTTTAAATGGCAACTTCCGCTTCGATGCTTCGCCACTGGGGGTTGGTCTGGAGTTCATGGCAGTTTTATCGGCCATTGGATACTCCCTCGTTTTAAAAAGCCTGGCTTCGCGTTACAATACGCTTACTATACTCGCTTATCAGAATATTATTGGAGTAATCCTTTTTTTACCCATCTGGCTTACCATCGATTTAAAAGACTTCCTTCAAACACCGTTTCACCCGCAGGCATTCAGAGCGATTCTATTGCTGGCAGTATTTTCATCAACTCTCGCATTTGTGTTTTTTACTCAAAGCGTTCGACAACTTGGTGTAACCCGGTCAAACACTTTTATAAATCTTATACCCGTGTTTGTAGCCATCCTGGCCTTTTTTATTCTGAAAGACGAACTGGGTCTTCAAAAAATCGTTGGTATTATTGTAGTTGTCTCCGGGCTGTTCCTCTCGCAAATAAAGAAAAAGGATACAAACGGACGCCTAAAAGCGGTTGAGGTACACCGGAAATAATTTTACTGTTTCTGTTATTATTCCTCTACCCTTTTGTCTGTCGACATTTTCCCTTGCAAAGGGAAAACAGCTTTGATCTAAAGCGAAGAAATATACCAACGACAGGTCCCGAGGGGTATAGAAAAATAATTTTACTAAAATTGCAGCAAAATGAACATCAATTACAAAACACCTGAAGAATTAAAACAGCTTACCGATAAAAGCAGACCCGAAACCAATGCTTTTCTGAAAAAGCTGAAAAAGAAAAAACCAAAGCGGCTTGATGATGTGGTGCATGCGCTGCATTACGAAGCCTTTGATAATTTCGACTGCCTGGATTGTGCCAACTGTTGCAAAACAATTGGACCGCGGCTGTTCGACAAAGACATTGAGCGACTGGCCAAACACCTGAAAATGAAAGTGGCCGATTTTATGGAGCAATACATAAAAACCGACGAAGACGGCGACTTTGTTTTTAACGCACACCCCTGCCCTTTTCTGCTGCCCGACAATTATTGTATGGTATACGAAAGCCGCCCGAAAGCCTGCCGCGAATACCCGCATACCGACCGGAAACGGTTTTTCCAAATCCTCGATTTATCGCACAAAAACTGCGAAACCTGTCCGGTGGTACTCGAGGTTTTTGACGAATTGAAAAAGGAAAATTTCTAACTTTAACCCAAACAGCAACACTGCTTACAATATACAGATGATGAAAAACCTACTTTTAAACGACGGGAACAAACTACCAATTATTGGTTTTGGCACTTATAAATCAAACGAGCAAGAAGGAATTGATGCAGTAAGTTTTGCCCTGCAAAACGGGTACCGTTTAATTGATACGGCAGCATTTTACTTTAATGAAGAAGCCGTTGGCAAAGGAATAAAAGCCAGTGGTATTCCTCGCGAAGAAGTTATTGTAACCACTAAATTGTGGCGCGATTACCTGGGGTATGAATCAACCAAAAGAGAGCTGGAAAAATCATTGAAAAAGCTCGATCTGGATTACATCGACCTCTACCTGATACACTGGCCGGCCAATGCAAAAAACTACAACAACTGGCAAAAAGCCAATGCCGACACCTGGCGCGCCATGGAAGAACTGCAGGCTGAAGGAAAAATAAAATCGATTGGTGTGAGCAATTTCTGGCAGGAACATTTTGAAGCCTTGTTTAAAACTGCCAATTTAAAACCGGCGGTCAACCAAATCGAGTTTCACCCCGGATACTGGCAGCCGGAATTAACAGCGTTTTGCAAAAAACAGGATATTGTGCTTGAAGCCTGGTCGCCACTGGCACGCGGACGCGTTTTCGACAACGAAACCTTGCAGCAAATTGCACAAAACCATAATCAATCGGTTGCTAAAGTTTGTCTGCGCTGGATTACGCAGCACGATGTTGTTGTTTTACCAAAATCAACTACCCATGAGCGTATCCTGGACAATCTGAACTTATTTGACTTTGAGCTCACTCCGGAAGAAATGCACATAATTGACAATCTCCCGGAAATTGGTTTTAGCGGTGAGTTGCCTAATATCTGGCCGGAAAAGCTTCCAGGTAATTAACTTCTGATAACACAAAGTGAGGTTATCAATACAACACAGAAACACCGAAAATCAACACACCACGTATCATCAGCATTCAAATACCGAAATAATATACCCACTCCAATGAAGATTAGAAGATACAAACCCGGTGAAGAAATTCAATTGATGGAGGTTTTTATTTCATCGGTAAGAGAAAACGCAGCAAATTATTACAGTCAGGAACAATTAAAAGCATGGGCTCCCAATTCTATTGATCATGAAGAATGGGAAAATAAAATGAATCGAATCAATCCATTTGTAATACTCGATAATGACATAATTGTTGGATACGCCGATTTGCAACTTTCAGGATATATCGATCATTTTTTTGTGCGCGGAGGATATTCAGGCAGGGGAATTGGAAAGCAGCTAATGAATTTTCTTCTCCAAAAAGCAAATGAAAATGAAATAACAGAATTAAGTTCCGATGTTAGTTTGGCAGCTCAGCCATTCTTCAAAAAGTTCGGTTTCAAAACTATACTTCGTAAAAAAGTTGAAATCAGAGGAGTTGTGCTGGAAAATGCTTCAATGAAAAAGAATATGCTTATTAACGGCAATTAAATATTCATTTATTTTCTATTAAATTTCTACAAACCATTCACTCAGGTTTGTTCGATCGTGGTGATACCGCGTATATCAGTACAATCTTCCTCTTCAGCGTTCCAACACCGATAATTCTCCCAATGTGCTTCCCCTCTAATAATAATTAAATACCTTTGGCGTTTTAGAAAAAATGATGATCGCGCATGAAGCGAAAAATTTACCTTTTCATATTCTTTTGTTTTTCAGTAGTTGCGGGAAAGGCTCAAATTGGAGGTGAATATACCTACCAGTTTCTGGAGCTGACCAACTCGGCGCGTATTGCTGCCCTGGGAGGAACACAGGTTGCGATCATGGATTCAAGTGACCTTAATCTTCCCTACGCCAATCCGGCACTATTGCACGAAGACATGGATCATCGCGTTTTGGTGAATTACGTTAATTACCTTGCCGATGTAAATTACGGCTATGCCTCGTACGCCAAAACTTACGAAGGAATTGGCAATTTTGCGATGGGAATGCACTACATTAATTACGGGCAGTTCGACGAAGCTACAGAAGCCGGCGAACTTACCGGAATAACTTTTAAAGCGGCTGAATACGCACTTAACCTTATTTATTCGAACCGCTACAAACGGGTGAATTACGGGATCAATCTGAAACCTATTTTATCGTCGTTCGAAACCTATCAATCGTTTGGAATTGCTGCCGACCTGGGAGCAAGTTTCGCCAGCAAAGACGGTTATACAAACGTGGCTTTTGTGGTCCGCAACTTCGGCACACAAATTTCTAAGTACTACGATGGAGCCGATGGCGAGCGCATTCCGCTGAACATTCAGGCAGGATTTAGCAAACGTTTACAACACGCACCGCTTGTGTTTTCGGCTACTTTGCAGCACCTTAACCACTGGGATCTGGCATCAGGCGATGAAGAAAAAGACTTTAACGGCGAAACCATTCACCAGCGCGAAGAGAGTTTTGCCAAACAAACCATGCGTCACCTGGTGCTGGGAGCAGAGATTCTCCCTTCTGAGAATTTTACGCTACGAGTCGGTTACAACTACCAGCGACGCCAAGAGCTAAAATTCGACAATAAAGCTTCAACGGTTGGATTTTCTGCCGGATTTGGATTAAAAATCAAACGTTTTCATTTTGATTATGCCATTTCCAGGTTTCATTTGGCCGGCTCGTCGAACCTGTTTTCAGTGTCGGTTAACCTGAACAATAATTTCTAATTGAAATAATCTGATATTTCTAAAACAGCCTCCCATTTTTTAAAATCGATTATAATTCGATTCATCAACCAATCGTCTTTCCAGACAGGAAATCCTTTTTCCTATAGCTGAAATGAGCTTGCGAATTACATGTGATGCCAAACTTGGACAATCCTAATCACATGAAAAAGGATTCAAAAAAGCCACCGCTGACGATAAAAAGCTAAAAATAAATTCCATTCACTAAAATCAAGAAACTTCCCGATGCTAACGATCGGGACAGGCTCTCCTTTTGGCCCTTCATACTTTAGGCCCAACGAGCGTCAAACAGACTTGATTTTTTAACGTTCCCTCCATTTATTTTCTTAACGCTTTTTCTCGAAGGCGGACTTGATGGCAAATTCTGTGCGGGCTCGTCACCCCGAAGCTTCGGGGCCGTCAGTCGGGCTAACCCGCCACATTGAAAAAATGCAAAGGTTATTTTTTGACAAGATTCCCGCTTACCGGCCGGCAGGTTTGGTTCCTTTTGATCGAATGCAAAAGGAACTGCCCGTCCGGCATGAGGACAAAAATTACATTATTGATTTACAGCAAGTCGCAACAACTGACGTATAATAAACAAGCAAACGGTAAAAAAATGATTCTTCCCATGAATTTTGATTCTCCAAAATTTATTTAGAATCACCTAAAACAGACAATTGAATCTTAATTAAAATTTCCCCATCTTTGCTTCAAATTCCTAAAGAAACATGAACGACAAAAAGATTATCATCGCCATCGATGGCCATTCGTCTTGCGGCAAAAGCACCATGGCCAAGTCACTTGCACAACGACTTGGATACGTTTATATCGACACCGGAGCTATGTATCGTGTGGTAACCCTGGTTGCCCTGCGTAATGGATGGATCGAGAATAAGACTCCCGACACACAAAAAATTATCGATGGGTTGAAAGACATAAAAATAACTTTTAAATGGGATGAAAAGGCCGGGAAAAACACCACTTTTCTTAATGGTGAGAACGTGGAAGATGAAATCCGACAGATGGAAGTATCAGAGAATGTGAGCCCCATAAGTACCATTGCCGAAGTGCGCCACGAAATGGTTCGTCAGCAACGCGAAAACGGAAAAAACAAAGGTATTGTAATGGATGGTCGCGATATTGGCACAGTGGTTTTTCCCAATGCGGAATTAAAAATATTTATGACAGCCTCGCCCGAAATTCGTGCGCAGCGTCGCTACCTTGAACTCACTGACAAAGGCGACAAAGTAAACTATGCAGAGATTCTGGCAAATGTTGAAGGGCGCGATAAAATTGATTCAACACGCGCTGCAAGTCCCTTAAAACAAGCCGACGATGCACTTATTCTTGATAATAGTGAGCTAACGCGCGAACAACAATTGGATTGGGCCGTTAACAAAGTAAAAGAAATTACTGAAGGAAAATGATTGTTGAGATAGATAGAAGATCGGGATTTTGTTTTGGAGTGATCAACGCGATCAAAGCAGCGGAGGATGAGTTGAAGGATTCGAACCAACTATATTGTTTGGGCGATATCGTTCACAATGGAATGGAAGTGGAACGTCTTGAGAAAATGGGATTAAAATCGATCTCGAAAGAGGAGTTTTTTACCCTCAGCAATTGTAAAGTATTAATCCGTGCCCATGGCGAACCGCCGGAAACCTACGAGTATGCCAAAGCCAATAACGTGGAACTTATTGATGCAACCTGCCCGGTTGTACTAACTCTACAGGAGAAAGTTAAAAGCTCGTATTCCAAACATTCGCAAATTGAAGGACAGGTAGTAATTTACGGTAAAAAAGGGCACGCCGAAATTGAAGGGCTGAACGGTCAAACAAATCACAATGCAATCGTTATCGAAAGCATTGCCGATGTCGACAAGATCGACAAAAGCCGACCGGTTTCACTGTATTCGCAAACTACAAAACGTATTGAAGATTTTCATGCCATTGCCCAAAAGGTAAAAGAAACTACCGAACCGGGCGTTCCGGTTGAAATAAAAGATACGATTTGCCGACAGGTATCGAACCGCGTTCCCAACCTCAAAAAATTTGCCGAGCGTTTTGATATGATCCTGTTTGTTGCGGGGCGAAAAAGCTCGAACGGACAATACCTTTACACCATTTGCAAAGAGGTGAATGATGATTCGTATTTCATCACCAGAATCGACGAAATCAAAAAAGAATGGTTCGAAGGCGTTAAGTCGGTGGGAATCTGCGGGGCTACCTCAACACCTAACTGGCTGATGGAAGATGTGGAAAAATGGATCCACACCAACTTCAGTTAAGATTTATACCTGAAAAATTCATAAAATTTTTCACACGAATTGTTGACGATTGAAAATCTTCACGATTCGTGTTCGTATTTAGTTTGTTTCTTGATTTTCAATGTCAAGGTTAACCCTGACAAATAATTGTATTTCAATTATTTCGTCAGCCCTGTGGGTAATTAATTCATTTCTTTGAATTAATTAGGTTAAGCGCATTCCATAAAATCCCGTACTTTTAGGCAAATATTTTTTATGCCTGAACTTTTTGCACAAGTTATATTACCCCTGTCGTTGCACGATAGCTTTACTTACAAAGTACCTGCATCGCTGGAGAGCGAGATTGCTCCCGGGAAAAGGGCTATTGTGCAGTTTGGCAAAAAGAAACTTTATGCGGCTCTGGTCATCTCGCTCTCGGATAAAAAGCCGGAGGATATGGAGGTGAAAGAGGTTCAGGAAATACTTGATGAACACCCGATTATTTTTCCGGTAAATTTTAAGTTGTGGCAATGGCTTGCGCAATACTATTGCTGCACGCTGGGCGATGTATTTCGGGCTGCGCTGCCAACCGGGTTAAAACTCGAAAGTAAATCGAAACTTTTCTTAACCGGCATTGACGAACCGGTGAACCTGAGTCCAAAAGAAGAATTGATCATCCGGCAATTACAGGAAGATGTTTCGCAACTTTCGGATATGGAGCACAAACTGGGAACTGAATTTTCGTTCCAGGCATTGCGCTCGCTAATGGATAAGAAAGTGGTTTATGCCGAGGAAAAGATCAGCAGTAAATATAAACCCAAAACCGAGGCTTTCATAAAACTACACAGCAGTATATCTTCCGAGAGAGTGCTGCAGGAGAAGGCCGACTCGTTAAAGCGCGCAAAAAAACAACAGGAACTGCTTTTTCATTTTTGCACGGTTGCCAATGCTTTTTCTGATGACCAGATTAATGAAATACCCAAAAAAGAATTACTGTCGGGCACGGCTTATTCGGGCACACTGGTAAAAGAGCTGGTAAAAAAGAAAATACTTACTGAACACCAGAAACAGGTCTCGCGTCTGGAAGAGGAAAAAATCGAACAGGTAAGCATAAACCTGCTGAATAAATACCAGGCAAAAGCTTACGAGGAAATTAAAACCACTTTCGAAAACCAACAGGTTACAC
Source organism: uncultured Draconibacterium sp. (assembly GCF_963675065.1). Lineage (NCBI taxonomy): Bacteria > Pseudomonadati > Bacteroidota > Bacteroidia > Marinilabiliales > Prolixibacteraceae > Draconibacterium > uncultured Draconibacterium sp. Next base: position 3,342,141 of record NZ_OY775906.1, read on the forward strand.
TGATTCATGGAATTACGGCCAGCGGCAAAACGGAGATTTACATTCATCTTATTGATGAAATTATTAAAACCGGAAGACAGGCCTTATACCTTGTTCCGGAAATAGCACTTACCACGCAAATTGAAAAGCGACTGAAAAACGTATTTGGCAACAAAGTGGGCATTTACCACTCGAAACTAAACAGCCAGGAGCGGGTTGAAATCTGGGAAAAAGTATTGCAATTCAACGATAATCCCAAAGAAGGTTACCAGGTGGTACTGGGTGCGCGCTCAGCCGTGTTTTTACCGTTTTCAAAATTAGGAATTGTAATTGTTGATGAAGAGCACGAAAACTCGTTTAAGCAGTTTGATCCGGCGCCTCGCTACAATGCCCGCGACATGGCAGTAGTTTTGGGCTACCAGAACGATGCAAAAGTTTTGCTGGGTTCGGCAACACCTTCGTTCGAATCGTACTACAACGCTCTAAAAAACAAATACGGACTGGTAAACCTGATGAAGCGCCACTCGGAAATGGAACTTCCTGAGATTATGGTTGCCGACATAAAACGTGCGTATAAACGCAAACAAATGCGCTCGTTTTTAACGCCGGAGCTGTTCGAAATGATGGAGGCAGCGCTGGAGAAAAACGAGCAGATCATACTTTTCCAAAACCGGCGTGGTTATTCGCCGTACGTTGAATGTTTCTCCTGCGGCGACATCCCCAAATGCCGTAATTGCGACGTTAGTCTCACTTATCACAAATACAAACGGCGATTAAGCTGTCATTACTGTGGTTTTAGTTACCAACTGCCCGATAAATGCGAGAATTGTGGTTCCCCCGAATTAAAAACACGAGGTTACGGAACCGAGAAAATTGAGGACGAGCTGAAACCATTGTTCCGAAATGCACGGATTGCACGTATGGATTTGGATACCACGCAGTCGAAAAATGCATTTGCCAAAATCGTTAAAAACCTGGAGGAGAGAAAAACAGATATCCTGATCGGGACACAAATGGTGACCAAAGGACTGGATTTTGAACATGTGAGTGTTGTGGGAATTTTAAATGCCGACAACCTGATAAACTTTCCCGATTTCAGAGCACACGAGCGTGCTTACCAGCTTATTTCGCAGGTAGCTGGCCGTGCCGGACGAAAACACAAACAGGGGAAAGTGGTTATTCAAACTTCGCAGCCCGATCATCCGCTAATTGAATTAATTCGCGAACAGAACTACCAGGCCACACTAAAAGAGCAGTTTGAAGAACGCCAACTATTTAAATATCCTCCATTCTTCCGATTGGTGAAAATTGTGATAAAACACAAAAATGTTCAAAGCGTCGACCGGGCTGCCAACCAATTGGCACAACAACTGAAAAAACACAAACAGCTGATTGTAATGGGGCCGGAATATCCATTGATTAGCCGTATTCAACTGTGGCATCACAAAGAGATTTGGATAAAAATAGATCGAAAGCTCAATCTCGACCTGGTAAAAAAAGAAATCACCACTGCAGTAAAAGCAGTTAGACATCTTCCTTCCAACAGCAGTTGCGTCTTTAATATCGATGTCGATCCGTCCTAGCAATCAAACATCCAGACTCTAGAATCGAGTAACCAGTATCTAGTATCCAGTACTTCCTCAAAACATTTTGCTTTCAACAATATCGTAAAAACTTAATAAGTTTTGCGTTTTTATATTTCCTACCATTGTTTTTTCTTAATTTTGTGCCCATAACATCGTTTTGTGAACAAAGCAGAAGTAGACGAAATATTTAACCGGTTTTCAAAAATACGCGCCATCGTAATTGGTGACGCTATGGTTGACACCTACCTTTGGGGAAAAGTTGACCGCTTGTCACCTGAAGCTCCAGTACCAATTGTATCTGTAACAACTCGCGAAAACCGTCTTGGCGGTGCGGCGAACGTATCACGCAACATTCAGGAATTGGAAGCTACTCCAATACTTTTTGCCGTGGTTGGCGACGACGACAACGGAAAAGAATTTCTAAATCTATTGGAAAAACGTAACGTTTCTTCTGAGGGGATATTTGTAGATCCGTCGCGAAATACAACGGTAAAAAACCGGGTTATTAGTTCTGGTAAACAAATTGTTCGTATCGACGAGGAATCAATTGATTACATTTCAGAAGAAATGGAAAGCAAATTGATCAATGCCATAAAAACAGAAATGGAAACACATCCGGTTGATGTGATCGTTTTTGTTGATTACGATAAAGGAGTGGTAACTCCAAAATTATTTAATACCATTAACGAACTGGCACAGGAAAAAGGCATCCCAACTTCTGTTGATCCAAAGAAGCGAAACTTTAGTAACTATAAAAATGTATCGCTCTTTAAGCCCAACTTTAAAGAGTTTGTTGAAGGCACAAGATTCCCACTTATGAAAGGTGACCTTGAAAGTCTGAAAAAAGCAGCTGAAACCTTTAAAACCGAGCAACAATTAAAGTTGATATTAATAACGCTTTCAGAACTGGGAATATTAATAATCAATGGTGATGAAGAGCAATATTATCCGGTTGCAATTCGCGATATTGCTGATGTTTCGGGAGCTGGCGATACGGTAATCGGAGTGGCCAGTTTGGCAATGGCGGCAGGGCTTCAGCCAAAAATAATGGCGCAGATGTCGAACCTGGCAGGCGGCTTGGTTTGCGAGAAAGTCGGGGTTGTTCCGGTGGATCAAACACAGCTGAAGAAAGAGATGAAATCTCAAAAAATTTGAACGCTTTTCTGTTCAAATCCAAGCCCTTACCAAAATATCCCCCGGCCTGCCACTAAAATTTCACTTTGGTTAATGGTAAATTGTTAACTTTGAAACCGCTCAAGAATAAAAAAGACGCTATAAATGGGAAAAATAATTTCGTTAGCAAACCAGAAGGGAGGAGTTGGTAAAACAACCACTACCATTAATCTGGCTGCAAGTCTGGCAGTACTTGAACAGAAGGTTCTGATTATTGATGCCGACCCGCAGGCAAATGCCACATCGGGTTTAGGATTCGACCTGAGAAATGTGCAATCGAGTATTTACGAATGCATTGTAAATGAAGTAGAAGCTGACAAAGCCGTTTTACACACAGGCATCGATAACCTGGATATAATTCCTTCTCACATTGATTTGGTTGGTGCTGAAATTGAAATGTTGAACCTGCCCAACCGCGAGAAAGTGCTAAAATCGGCATTGGAAACGGTGAAAGACAAGTACGACTTTATTTTTATCGACTGCTCACCATCATTGGGATTAATTACAGTAAATGCCCTTACTGCGTCTGATTCTGTTATCATTCCTGTTCAATGCGAATATTTTGCATTGGAAGGACTTGGAAAACTGCTGAATACAATCAAAATCATTCAGAACCGTTTGAATCCGGAAATGGAAATCGAAGGTTTTCTGCTCACCATGTACGACGGCCGTTTAAACCTGTCGAACCAGGTTTTAGAAGAAGTAAAACACCACTTCCAGGAAATGGTATTCGACACCGTAATTCAGCGTAACGTAAAATTAAGTGAAGCACCCAGCTACGGAAAACCGGTGGTACTTTACGATGCAAGCTCGAAAGGAGCAATTAACCACATGAACCTGGCGCGCGAAATATTACAGCGCAATGCTATGACTAAAATGTCGAAAGACAATGTTGTTATAAATTAAACATTCTTAAGTAAGTATGATGGCAAAAAGGAATGCACTTGGAAGAGGATTAGGCGCACTTATCGACGATGCTGAAAAAATGCAGCAAGGCGCCGGACTGGATGAAATTGAATTAAGCAAGATTGAAGCAAATCCTTTTCAACCCCGCACGAAATTTGATGAAGAGGCACTGGCAGAGCTTTCGGCCTCAATCAAAGAAATTGGATTGATACAGCCCATTACCTTACGAAAAGTTGGCGACAACAAATACCAGATCATTGCCGGAGAGCGCCGTTTCAGGGCATCGCAACTGGCAGGGTTGAATAAAATACCGGCTTATGTACGTAAAGCCAAAGACGATGGTATGCTGGAAATGGCGCTGGTGGAAAACATTCAGCGCGAAGACCTTGATGCCGTTGAAATTGCGCTGAGCTACCAACGTCTGATTGATGAGTTGGAATACACGCAGGAAGAATTGAGTGGCCGTGTAGGAAAAAAACGTTCTACCATTGCCAACTACCTACGTTTGTTAAAGCTTCCGGCCATTGTTCAGAAAGGATTAATCGACAAAGAAATATCGATGGGTCATGCACGCGCCATCATTAACATCGATGATGCTGATACGCAGATCATGATCTTCGAGCAGATTATAAAACACGGGCTTTCGGTTCGGAAAGTGGAAGAAGTTGTTCGTGATTTAAACTCTACGGAAGACAAAACAAGCGATACTAAAAAACCTAAGTTCCCAAAAGAATTCAAGATTATAAAAACACAGCTTGACAAGATTTTCAGCCGACACATCGACTTCTCAATGAATGAGAAAGGAAAAGGAAAGATTACCATCCCTTTTAAGTCGGAAGCCGACCTGGAAAGAATTGTTAAAATATTTGAAAATCAAAAATAAACCTTAAGAATCACACAATTACTGAGGGTATTTTCTATTTTTGCGCAAAATTATTAGTGTGATTAAACGCGGTTTTTTTACTAAAATATTGCTTCTTAGCCTGCCATTGTTTTTCAGCATTAATATGTTGGGGCAAACCACTGCGCAAGATTCTGCTTTTATTGCACAGGCAAATGAAGTACCAAAAAAGGTTGAACATTCGCCTAAAAAAGCCACTCTCTATTCAACATTCTTACCGGGACTTGGACAAGCCTACAACAAAAAATACTGGAAAATTCCGTTGATTTATGCCGGTTTCGGAACTATCGGTTATTTTATTCACTGGAACAACGACAATTACAAAATTATGCGCCAGGCATATGCAGATTTAACCGATAGCGATGGACCATATGGGGCAGAGGATCCAACAAATTCGTATATGGATTTGGAAGCCACGCAGTATTACGACTTAAATAATCCTACATATTACAACAATTTCAAAACCGGACTCGACAAACAACAGAGTTACTACCGGCGTAATCGCGACTTGCTAATTATCAGTATTATTGGATTTTACGGTCTGAATATTATCGATGCCAGTGTAGATGCACACTTATATGATTTTGATATCAGCGAAGACCTAACATTTAACTGGCAACCTACAATGCAATACCAGGATTTTCAATACGTTTATGGTGTAAGTTGCACTTTTACTTTTTAAGATGAGACATATTATCATTTATATATTTTCGCTATTATTTTTTACCAATGTGTTGGCACAGAAAGTTGACACAGCACTTACATTAGATGATTTAAAACTGGAAGCAGATACTACCGGTTTTAACACATTGGATGTTGATGATATGCTGAATCCCATTTTCTCGGCTCAGATGGACAGCATGATGAGTTCGTGGGATATACAGAACCGCTTCAATTTCAGCAACCCGGAAGTAAGAACAGCAAACTATCCAAAAAATCTGCCCGATTCAGTATACATTAACCGTTTAAAAGAAATTGAGCAGGTTGTTGACCTGTCGTACAATTCGGTGGTAAAAAACTACATACAAATGTATACCGAAAAACGTCGCGACCTGGTTGAAGTGATGTTGGGTTTATCGGCCTATTACTTCCCAATTTTTGAGGAAACGCTGGACAAATATGATATGCCGCTGGAGATAAAATACCTCGCCATTATTGAGTCCGCACTAAATCCAACAGCACGTTCGTGGGTTGGTGCAAATGGTTTGTGGCAATTTATGTACGGCACTGCCCGCAACATGAAACTAGAGATTACTTCGTTTGTTGACGAGCGCCGTGACCCGATAAAAGCTACCGATGCTGCTGCCCGTTATCTTTCAAAACTTCACGACATATACGGCGACTGGCATTTGGCCATTGCAGCCTATAACTGTGGCCCCGGAAACGTAAACCGTGCGATCCGCCGCTCGGGTGGAAAAAGAAATTACTGGGAAATATACTACCGTCTGCCACGCGAAACCAGAGGTTACGTACCAGCATTTATTGCAGCAACTTACACTTTCGAATATTATAAGGAGCACAACCTTGTTCCACGTTTCCCGGAGATTGAACTTTCAGTTGATACGGTAATGGTGAACGACTACCTTCACTTCGATCAGGTAAGCGCAAAACTACATATCGAAAAGGAACAGCTGCGCACCCTTAACCCCATGTACCGCCGCGATGTAATTCCGGGCAAAGCAAGCAAGTCCTATCCATTGGTGTTACCGAATGATGTGATTCTGGATTTTGTTGATTTGGATACAGCAATTTTTGCATTCGAGCGCAACAAATACTTCCCCAACAATACATTAATGGATCCTACAACCAGCAACAGCAGCTATTTTACGCCTGTTGATATTAAAGGGAAAGCAAAGGTTGTGTACACCGTTAAAGCGGGCGATAACGTTGGTTTTATCTCGTCATGGTTTCATGTGCGGGCTTCCGATTTACGGTATTGGAACAACATTAATCGCGACATAATTCGTGTGGGGCAGAAACTGGCTATTTACGTTCCTGAAAAAGACAAGGAAAAATACCAGCAGGTAACAACTATGAGTTTTGCTCAAAAACAAGCTTCCATTGGCAAATCGTCAACTTCAACAACAACACGCAAGACAAAACCACTTGATCCGAATTTCGAATATTACACGGTGCGCAAAGGCGATACGTTGTGGGACATTGCTCAGAAATATGCAGGAATATCGGCTGATGAAATTATGCGCTTGAATGAGCTGAAAAACGATCGTGGATTGTATATCGGTCAGAAATTAAAGATCAAAAGAAAAGGATAGCACGAATTATCGCTATTTGGAGATTTGCTTCCTTTTTCGCATTCGTTTTGGCCCATACCACAACCAAAATCCGGTAATACTAAATAGTAGCAGCGCCAAACCGGTGATGCTTGAGTAGATTAGTTTCAGCCCGCCATTGGTATGAAACCAGTGGTCGAGAATAGAGCCATCATGAACATTCTCGATGAGATCCGACCAACGACGTTCAATCTGCAAAAGTTCTCCAGTTGCTCCGTCAAGCTGAATGCCCCAATAACCTTCCTCAAATACAAATTTTATCATCCCTTTGTTCTGACGAACATCTATTCGGTTCAATTCGGGCATCTTCACTGTAGAAATAGAATCACGAAAAACCTGAAAAGCTATTGCATTCAAACTGTCGATCGGCAACCATTCGCTGAGTTCGGTTGAAGTGCCCTTTTCCGATTTTGCCAATATAAAACCACCACTGTTCTTTTTCCACCCCAGTAATAGGCCAGAAATCGACATAAAAACAAAAGCCACAAACAGAACAATTCCGGTTATGCGATGCACCCTTCTCACACTTCTGATTGCACGTGCCTGTTTACTATTTCCATTTTGGGTCATAAAAAGGCCAACATTTCATGATATTTATTGAAAGAGGTATTGCTTGAAGCAAAGAAATAAACGATATAACCCGAAACCATATTGTTAATCACTGAATATTAATCTTTTCACCAAGCGCTTTAATTTCCTGCTGCAGTTTATTGCGCTTTTTTATGGCTTTCGACAAGGCCAACGCATCGCGCACAGCTTCTTTGTCGTAGGTTTCCAGGATTATATAATAGTACTCCTTCCCCAGAAAAACAGCTTTCAGGTTGCGGTCGACATGATTGGCAATAAACTCAATCACACCATTGTCTTTGCCGTTTCGATACGATACTTTTTCCCATTTGGCTTCCATAAAATCGCTGCGGTGGTTGTCAACCGAACCAATCGGAATTTCCTCGGTTTTAGCATCGTCGCCACTGTCGTATACACGAAGCCCTGTATGATTCAACCAGTTTTCGCCATGATAATTACTGCTTAAATAAAGCTCGCCACGTTCATCCAAATGAACCTGTATATACGAGCGATCCCATGCGCGTTGAAATGTTTGGCGTTTGTGCGTATACTGCGTATAACGGTCAAACTCCGTCTTTTCTTTAACAAACGATTTTTCCAACTCGGCAACCTGCACTTCAACCGAATCAAGTTCTGCCTCTTTCCGCTGCATCACCTCAAAACGAACTTCTTGTAAAAGGTTTTTTGCCGCGTTAGCCGAATACATGGCCTCCGGGTACAGTTTCGGAATACTGTCTAACTGGAGAATCGCCTCAGCCGTATCATTTTTAGCCAGCAGATTTTTAGCCAGATCGATCTTTACACGCGCCTTATCTTCATCCGAAGGTCCACATGAAACAAAAATTATTAGCACTAAAAACACCAGGTATTGAACAGAAATCTTCATTCGTTATAATTGTTTATTTTTGGCAACTCACCTTTTGTACAAAAGTAGTATTTTAAATAGTAACGAAGAAAAGCCGGTTTATTATCATGAACACCAACTCCGTAGAGTTTTTTAATGCAAAAGACGACGAGAAATTCCCTGAAACCAGTGCCATAATAATCGCAGCCTGGCGCTTGTCGAATTCCGAAAATATCGGCAAGATCATTCGGCTGGCTCATAATCTGGGAGCTCAGGAAGTTTTATTTGTTCGTGAATCGGAAAATCATCGGGAATCGAAGATTAAAAAGACCGCTGGTTTTTCGTACAACCAGATGAATTGGCGCTTTATTTCAGAAAACGATTTTATTGAAATATTGAGTACCGGTTATCAACTCACCATTGTGGAAACCTGCGATGGAGCCACAAATATTTACCGTGAAAAATTGCCACAAAAAACCATTCTACTTGCCGGTAGCGAATCGCACGGCCTCCCTGAAAACATTATTAAAATGGCCAACAAAAGTGTTTATATCCCAATGCCGGGAGGATGCAAATCGTTAAATATTTCTAATGCATTATCGGTCGCGGCATTCGAGTGGTATCGCCAGCAGACTTTTGTATAAAAAAAGCGATCTTATTGCCGATTAAATGGTTCGCATTTTACAAAATTGAATTAACCTTAACTTAATGCTCATAATTATAGATTTTTTCTATCTTTAAATCAAAAATCAACTTACGCCATGATTACCCTAACCCAATTAGAGTATATAGTTGCCGTTGACACCCATCGTCATTTTGGCAAAGCTGCCGAGTCTTGTTTTATAACTCAGCCAACACTTTCCATGCAAATTAAAAAGCTGGAAGAAGACCTCGAGATTATTATTTTCGACAGAAGTAAACAACCGCTTATCCCAACGGATGTTGGGGTTCGAATTATTGAACAGGCGCGGGTGGTTTTAAAACAGTCTGAAGAAATTAACAACATCGTAAAAGACCATAAAAACCTGGTTTCAGGAATGTTACGCATTGGAATTATTCCAACATTGGCACCCTATTTACTTCCTATTTTTGTTGGAAATTACAAAAAGAAATATCCAAATATTTTCATTAAAGTGGTGGAAGCAACCACCGAAAATATTATCAATCTTTTGCACAAAGACCTTATCGACGTTGGTATTCTGGTAACTCCTCTTCATGAAGAAAAGATACTTGAAAAGCCGTTGTTCTACGAGGAAATGCTTATTTATGCCAACAGCGGACACAAATTGCATAAGCAAAAAGTAATTACGGTTGAAGACATTGCAACACCGGAAATTTGGCTGTTGAGCGACGGACATTGTTTCCGCGACCAGGTAATCAACCTGTGTTCGTACCTGGGAACTACCGATAGCCAGTTGCCATTTCACTTTGAAGCCGGATCGCTTGAAACATTGATGAACATAGTTGACCGTGAAGGAGGAATAACACTTATTCCGGAGTTGGCAAAAGCTACCATGTCGCAAAAAAGAGCTTACAACGTGGAGAATTTCACCAACATAAAACCACTGCGTGAAGTTAGCCTGGTATATTCGCGGCACTATGCAAAACACAAGTTGATCAACCTGCTTTGGCGCGAAATTAAAGATTCGGTTCCGGAAGAGTTACAAGACGAAAACCGGGGAACTATTGTAGAATGGCGCTAGAGTAAAATTCATTATTCGGAGAATACTGAACAGGAATGAATGTTTTCTTACATCCCCTTCTTTTCCCCTTCAAAGGGGAATTCTCCCTAATCCAGTGCAGCAGAATCTGGGTCGTCCTCCTTTTGAAGGAGGTGGCTGACGAAGGAAGCCGGAGGATGTAATTGAAAGGTCAATATTTTCAAAAAAGGAGGTTCAGAATCAATTATTGATTGTTAAATAAAACTTACTTCCGAATTTTTCTTTCGGAATTTATTGCAAAATAAATATTTTATATATCTTTGCGCCGCAATTCGCGGATGTGGCGGAATTGGTAGACGCGCTAGACTTAGGATCTAGTGCCTTATGGCGTGGGGGTTCGAGTCCCTTCATCCGCACTCAAAAAACCGCCGACCTTAATTTTAAAAAGGGTTGGCGTTTTTTGCATTTTAGGGGTATAAATAAATTTATCATCATGAATATTAATTTAGAGAACATCGACCAGGTTAATGCGGTTATCAATCTTACCATCGAGAAGACTGACTATGAAAAACAAGTTGCCGATGTTTTAAAAGACTATCGTCAAAAAGCTACAATTCCAGGATTCCGCCCCGGTAAAGTTCCGGCAGGCCTTATCAAAAAAAGATTTGGAACAGCGGTTTTGGTTGAAGAAATAAATAAACTGATCTCTCAAAACCTGTCGAAATACATGATTGATGAAAAACTTCCTGTACTTGGCGAACCAATGCCAAATGAGGAAAAGCAAAAACCAATCGACTGGGAAAAAGATGAGTCGTTTGAATTTGTTTTCGACGTAGCTTTGTCTCCAGAAGTAAATGTTTCACTAGACAAACGCAACAAATACACTTATTACAACATTGCCGTTTCAGACGACATGATTCAGCAACAGGTTGACATGGCAGCTTCTCAACTAGGAGAAAATGTTCCTGCCGAAGAAGCAAAAGAAGACAGCACTGTTCGCGGTAATTTTGTTCAGCTTGATGCTGAAGGCAACGAAGTTGAAGGAGGAATTGCTCCTGAAGGTGTTCTTCTTGCGGTTGACAAAATTAAAGACGAAGAAGTTAAAAATGCATTTGTTGGTTGCAAAAAAGACGACATTATCGTTTTCAACCCGATAAAAGCTTTCGAAAATAACCACGAAGTTGCGCACATGCTTAACATTAAGCCTGAAGAAGCCGAAACTTTGGAAAGCGATTTCAGATACACAGTTACTGAAATTCTTCAATTCCAAAAAGCTGAATTGAACGAAGAGTTGTTCAAAAAACTTTACGGTGAAGAAACAGAAATTAAAACGCTTGACGATTTCAAAGCAAAAATTAAAGAAGACCTGGCGAAAAACCTGGTATTCTCATCAGACCATAAATTTGCATTAGACACACGCGATGCGCTGGTTGAAAAGACTGAGCTGGAAATGCCTGAGGAATTTTTAAAGCGTTGGTTGGTGGCTGTAAACAAAGAATTAACACAGGAGCAAATCGAAAACGAATTCCCTGCATTTATTCTTGATTTAAAATGGCAGTTGATTAAAGATACCATCGCAAAAGAAAACGAATTGAAAGTTGAAGCTGAAGAGGCTGAAGACTTTGCCAAAAAAATGGCGATGGCACAGTTCCAGCAGTACGGAATCAACGATGCACCAGAGGAGCAGCTGGAGTCGTTTGCCAAAATGATGCTTGAAAAACCTGAAGAAAAAGAACGCATCTACAAAAAATTGTTGGAAGACAAAGTGGTAGAAGTTGTAAAGGAAAAAGTTACGATTCAGGAAGAAGAAGTATCGCAGGAAAAATTCAACGAAATGATGCAAGACGCTCAATAGAGCTTGCAATCATCTGAAAATATTTTGCTGAGTGTTTCAGCATGAATCTTTTTTATAACTTTGTAAATCGTGATAAACGTATTTACAAAGTTATTTTTTTACAAGCACTTATAAAAAATGGACAACAACGAATTTAGAAAATACGCAACTAAGCATGCAGGTATCAGCAGCTTAACAATGGACAGGTATACATCGGCCTACAGCAATTATATTTCGCCAACAATTATCGAAGAGCGTCAGTTAAACGTAGCATCAATGGATGTGTTTTCACGTTTGATGATGGATCGTATTATTTTTCTTGGCGTACCAATCGACGATACTGTAGCTAACATTATTCAGGCCCAATTGCTGTTCCTCGAGTCAACAGATCCGTCGAAAGACATTCAGATCTATTTTAACTCGCCGGGAGGTTCTGTTTATGCCGGATTAGGCATTTACGACACCATGCAATACATTTCGGCCGATGTTGCTACTATTTGTACAGGGATGGCCGCATCGATGGCCGCAGTGTTGATGACAGCCGGACAAAAAGGGAAACGTTCTGCGTTAACACATTCACGAATAATGATCCACCAACCAATGGGCGGTGCTCAGGGGCAGGCTTCTGATATTGAAATCACTGCCCGCGAGATCATGAAGATCAAAAAAGAATTGTACACCATTATTGCCAACCACTCAGGACAAACGTTAGAACAAATCGAAAAAGACTCAGACCGTGACTACTGGATGACCGCACAGGAAGCAGTAGACTATGGTATGATTGATGAAATTTTAGTTAGAAATAACAAATAATGTCAGATAAAGAAAAGATGGACAAGTGTTCGTTTTGCGGACGGGAAAAGAAAGAGGTAAATCTTTTGATTGCAGGGATTGACGGACACATTTGCGACCGTTGCGCCGATCAGGCTCATTCGATTATCCAGGAGGAGGTGAAAACTTCAAGCTCTTTCGATTTGGATGACATCAAACTGCTTAAGCCAAAAGAGATCAAGGATTTTCTTGATCAATATGTTATCGGACAAGATCGCGCCAAACGTGTGCTTTCGGTTTCGGTTTATAATCATTATAAACGACTGACACAGAAAGTTGATGATGATGAAACAGAGATTGAAAAGTCGAATATTATTCTGGTTGGCGAAACCGGTACCGGTAAAACCTTACTGGCACGTACAATTGCAAAAATGTTGCATGTTCCGTTTACGATTGTCGATGCAACTGTACTTACAGAAGCTGGTTATGTTGGCGAAGACATTGAAAGTTTGCTAACACGCCTGTTACAAGCTGCCGACTACAACGTTGAAGCTGCCGAGCGCGGAATTGTATTTGTAGACGAAATTGACAAGATCGCACGTAAAAGCGATAATCCATCGATTACACGCGATGTTTCAGGCGAAGGTGTTCAGCAAGGTTTGTTAAAACTTCTGGAAGGTTCGATTGTAAATGTTCCGCCGCAAGGAGGACGTAAACACCCGGAACAAAAGCTTATTCCTGTTGATACCAAAAATATATTGTTTGTTTGCGGTGGCGCGTTTGATGGTATTGAGCGCAAAATTGCCAACCGCCTAAATACAAAAGTTATTGGTTACAGCGCTGCAAAAGATGCCGACCGCATCGAACGCGAAAACCTGCTTCAGTATGTTTCGCCACAGGATTTAAAATCATTCGGGCTGATTCCGGAAATCATCGGTCGTTTGCCAGTGCTTACTTACCTTAATCCTTTAGACAAAGAAACACTGCGCAGCATTTTAACCGAGCCAAAGAATGCGGTTATCAAGCAGTACAAAAAGCTGTTTAAACTGGATGAAATAGAGTTGAAATTTGACGAAGAGGCCCTGGAATACATCGTTGACAAGGCAATTGAATTTAAACTCGGCGCACGTGGTTTACGTTCGATTTGCGAGAACATCATGAACGATGCCATGTTTGATGCTCCTTCAGATGAAATTTCAGAATTGTGCATCACCAGAGAATACGCCGAAAGTCAGATTGACAAATCGGGTATCCGTCGATTGAAAGCAAGCTAATAGTACCTAAAATATAGCATTAAAAAACCGGGCTTTTTAGTTCGGTTTTTTTGTGCTTATAAAACAGTGACAAACACCAACCTTGTTATTTTAACTTTCTTTATCATTTACACCAAAACGCCTACCAATAAATCTTTTTAGAAATATTAATTCGTAATATAACACTTTTTGTTTATTCTTTTCGCTTTTTTATTAAACACTTTAGCGTTTATTTCTGTTTCTCTTGTAAATACATTTTTTAACTCATTAAAATCTAAAACAATGAAAACAGTAAATTTTAAAAGAATCGTAAGCTTAAGAAATTTAGCATTAGTAGCAGCATTAATTGTAAGTATGGCATTTGTAAGCTGTGAAAAAGAAAATGATGATTACATCCCTCAAAGTGAACTTAGTGATGATACCATGTTGAAAGCAGGAAAATCGTTACCTCCGGGTGATGCTTCCATTGCAGCAATTGCAATCGACGCTGGTTTCTCAGAATTAGTTGGAGCACTCTTTTATGTTGACGAAGAATTAGAAACAGGTTTGGTTGACATGTTTTTGAACGGTACTGACCAGTACACGGTTTTTGCACCAACCAACGATGCATTTATGGCTCTTTACGACGCCCTGGGAGTGGAAAGCATTAGCGACCTTCCGGCCGACTTAGTTTTAAATGTTCTATTGTACCATGTTACTGATGGAAGAAGAGCTGCAAACAGTGTGGTTCCTAAAAAGAATCCGAAAACGATTGAAACCTTGCTCGAAGGTGCAACCTTTAACGTTGACAAAGACCTGAAAATATGGGCTGTTGGAAATACCGCAAATTTGGTTCCTCCATACGTTAACATTTCAGCATCAAACGGAATTATCCATGTTATTGATGCAGTTATTCTGCCAATTGAGTAGTCTAAAATAATTTCAACGCCATGAAACTTTAAAGAAGCGGCTTTTACAAGTCGCTTCTTTTTTTTGTTTACAGATAATTAGTGTTAATCTTTCTTCAAAAACCTTAAACAGTAGGTTAAGCCTTTTATTTTTTCTATTTTTCCGCGTATTTTTTCGAAAACAAGAAAATGAGCAATTTATCACGCCGAAAATTTATTGGAACAACAGCAACGGGTATTGCCGGTGCCACAATTCTCCCCTCGAATGTTATCGCAGGTTTGGGGCATAAAGCTCCCAGCGACAAACTCAACATTGCCGGAATCGGTGTTGGAGGAAAAGGTTTCACCAACCTGAAATTTATGGAAACCGAAAACATCGTTGCTTTATGCGACGTTGACTGGGACTACGCCGGAAGAAACGCATTTGAGCGCTGGTACCGGGCCAAGCAGTACAAGGATTTCAGGGTGATGCTGGAGGAACAGAAAGATATTGATGCAGTGATGATTGCCACTCCGGATCATACGCACGCCCTGCCGGCATTAATGGTCATGCGCGAAGGCAAACATGTTTTTCTGCAAAAACCATTGACGCATTCGGTTTACGAATCGCGTATAATGACCGAAACTGCCCAGCGTTACGGCGTTGCCACACAAATGGGCAACCAGGGAAATTCGGCTGATGGTATCCGGCAAATTTGCGAATGGATTTGGGCCGGCACAATTGGCGAGGTCACTCATGTTGATACCTGGACCAACCGCCCGATTTGGCCGCAAGGATTAACACGCCCCGAAAAAAGTAAAAGAGTCCCAAAAACACTCGATTGGGATTTATTTATCGGACCAGCAAAGTTTACGGAATATAATCCCATTTATCACCCATGGAACTGGCGTGGATGGTGGGATTTTGGAACCGGAGCACTCGGCGATATGGGATGCCATATTCTCGATCCTGTTTTTAAAGCATTAAACTTACAATATCCGAAAACAGTTGAAGGCAGTTCAACGCCTTTTAACAACGATTCGGCACCCAATGCAGAGTTTGTCCGTTACGAATTCGATCGTCGCGACAACCTGCCCAAAGTAGCCATGCCCGAAGTTACAGTGCATTGGTACGACGGTGGTTTTATGCCTCCCCGCCCCGATGAGTTAAAAGACGGCGAACAAATGGGCGATGATGGTGGCGGTTGTATCTTTTACGGTACCCGCGGGAAAATAATGTGTGGTACTTACGCTGCAAACCCAACCTTATTGCCAACTTCGGAGATGGCGCATTTTCAGGAACCTGAAAAAACCATCCGACGTATTTCAAATGCCATGGAAGGTGGCCACGAACAAGACTGGATAAGAGCGTGTAAAGAAAGTAAAGATGCCCGGGTTGAAGCTTCGTCGAACTTTTCTTATGCCGGACCATTGAACGAAATGGTTGTTATGGGTGTACTGGCTGTTCGACTGCAAAGCCTCCAGCGCAAACTGGAATGGGACGGGCCAAACATGCGCTTTACAAACATCAGCCCGTCGGATACCATCCGCGTATTGAAAAAAGACAATTTTGAAGTGATCAATGGCGATCCTACATTTGATAAACAATACGAAACTTTACCGGCTCAAAAAATGGCCGAAGAATGGATCAGACACACCTATCGAAGAGGGTGGGAGCAGATTTAGAACAAAAGATTTCAATTTAAATAAAAAGGGATGCCGAATAAACGACATCCCTTTTCTATGCTTGTATTTTTACAATCTAAATCAATCCGGCTTCCTGCAGCAATACTTCCATTTCTTTTTGAACTTCTTCAGCTGCTGCTCCAGCTTTTGCTGCGAAATCAGTTTCCGATGAAGCGTAGATAATTCCACGTGATGAATTCACCAGCAAACCACATTTACTGTTCATTCCGTTTTTGGCTACTTCCAGCAAGCTTCCACCCTGCGCTCCCACACCGGGCACCAGCAAAAAGTGATCAGGAACGATCGTGCGAATTTCCTTCAGTTTCTCCGCCTTTGTAGCGCCAACCACATACATCAGGTTTTCTGTGGTTCCCCAGTTTTGCGATGTTTTTAAAACCGATTCGAACAACTTGTCGCCACTTTCTTTGTCTTCGATAAACTGGAAATCGTAAGCTCCTTTATTCGAAGTCAGCGCCAAAAGAATCACCCATTTGCCGAGGTAAGTCATAAACGGCTTTACCGAATCTTCACCCATGTATGGAGCAACTGTTACTGCATCAAAATCCTGCTGATCGAAAAATGCCCGTGCATATAAATTCGATGTGTTACCGATATCACCACGTTTGGCATCGGCAATCACAAAAATTTCAGGGTATTTCGATTTTACATACATCACTGTTTTTTCCAGGCTTTCCACTCCTTTCGATCCCAAACTTTCGTAAAACGCAAGGTTAGGTTTATATGCCACCGAATATTCGGCAGTAGCATCAATAATTTCTTTATTGAATGAAAAGATCGGATCTGATGTATCTCTCAGGTGTTGCGGGATTTTTTGAATATCGGTATCCAAACCAACACACAGGAAACTGCGCTTTTTTTGGATCTGCTCAAATAGTTGCTGTTGATTCATGATAAAATAGTCGGAAGCCGGAAGACCGAAGTCCGATGACTCCCATTTTATTGTTTTTAAATTTCTGCTTCTTTTAGTTTCGCGGCGTTTTCTTCGATCATCAGTTTTTCGATGATTTCATCGATTTCGCCGTTGATAATTGCCTGCAGGTTGTACATTGTAAGATTAATACGGTGATCGGTTACACGTCCTTGCGGCCAGTTGTAAGTACGGATTTTTGCCGAACGGTCGCCGGTAGAAACCATCGTTTTACGTTTCGATGAAATTTCGTCGATATATTTCTGATACTCCATGTTGTACAAACGCGTACGTAATTCTGCCATTGCTTTGTCGAGGTTTTTCAACTTCGATTTCTGATCCTGACAAGTCACCACAATTCCGGTAGGAATGTGCGTTAAACGAATTGCCGAGTATGTCGTGTTCACCGACTGTCCACCCGGACCCGACGAACAGTATTCATCACGACGGATATCCTCGGTTTTCAATTCCACATCAAACTCATCGGCCTCAGGTAGAACAGCCACAGTAGCTGCAGATGTATGTACACGCCCCTGGGTTTCGGTTTGTGGTACACGCTGCACACGGTGCACTCCCGATTCGTATTTCATAACGCCGTAAACACCTTCGCCGGTAATATTGGCTACAATTTCTTTAAAACCGCCCGCCGTACCTTCATTGGCATTGGTTACCTCCATGCGCCAACCTTTTTGCTCGCAAAACTTGCTGTACATACGGTACAGATCGCCCGCAAAAATACTTGCCTCGTCGCCACCGGTTCCGGCACGAATTTCAAGAATTGCGTTTTTCGCATCTTCCGGATCAGCAGGAACCAGCAAAAGTTTAACCTCTTTTTCAATCTCAGGGATGCGTTTTTCCGACTCTTCGATTTCCTCACGCGCCATTTCACGCATTTCTTCATCGCTTTCTTCGGCCAGCATTTCTTTTCCGGTCAAAATATTATCGACCATGTTCTTATACTCCTGAAATTTTGCAACTAACTTTTGCAGGTGTTTATATTCCTGGTTCAGCTTTACGTAACGCTTCATATCGGAAATCACCTCAGGATCGGTAATCTGCTGCTCTACTTCCTCGAAGCGGTGCTTTATCGATTCAAATTTTTCTAATAATGCGTATTCTGCCATGGTTTTTTTTAATAAATAAACTCGCCTTTCTCCGACTTAATTGTAAGCTTCTTGCCGTTGAAAGGTTCAACTTTTCCAATAATTTGTGCATCAATGTTAAACGATTTTGAGATTTCAATGATCTCGTCGGCCACATCGGCACTGCAGTATATTTCGTAACGGTGCCCCATGTTGAACACCTTGTACATTTCTTTCCAGTCGGTTCCCGATTGCTCCTGAATTAATTTAAACAGCGGAGGAACAGGGAACATATTGTCTTTAATCACGTGAACATTGTCGACAAAGTGCAGCACTTTTGTTTGCGCTCCACCCGAACAATGAATCATTCCTGAAATTTGTGAACGGTACTTATCCAGCACTTTTTTGATTACCGGTGCGTAAGTCCGCGTTGGTGAAAGGACCAGTTTCCCTGCATCAATATCTAAACCTTCAACAGCCTCGGTTAATTGCTTTCCACCTGAATAAACCAAATCTGCAGGCACTGCAGGATCAAAACTCTCAGGATATTTCTCGGCCAGATAATTAGCAAAAACATCGTGGCGGGCCGAAGTTAATCCGTTACTTCCCATTCCGCCGTTGTATTCTGTTTCGTAAGTTGCTGTGCCCGATGATGACAAACCAACAATTACATCGCCGGCAGCAATTTTATCAGCCGATACCACATCCGCTTTTTTCATTCGGCAGGTAACCGTTGAGTCAACAATGATGGTACGAACCAGGTCGCCAACATCGGCAGTTTCGCCACCTGTTGAATAAATGCTAACTCCCATTTCGCGAAGATTGGCAAGCAACTCTTCGGTTCCGTTAATAATGGCTGCGATAACTTCGCCCGGAATATTGTTTTTGTTACGGCCAATAGTCGACGACACCAAAATATTATCGGTGGCACCCACACAAAGCAGGTCGTCAACATTCATGATTAGTGCGTCCTGTGCAATTCCTTTCCACACTGAAACGTCTCCGGTTTCTTTCCAATACATGTAAGCCAGGGCCGACTTTGTTCCCGCACCATCGGCATGCATAATATTGCACCATTCTTCGTCGCCCCCTAAAATATCGGGAACGATTTTACAGAATGCCTTTGGGAAAAGCCCTTTGTCTACATTCTTAATCGCTTCATGCACATCTTCTTTCGAGGCCGAAACACCCCTTGCACTATATCTTGATTCCGTTACCATTTACTAAGTGATTTTTGTGGCTACAAAAGTAACAAATTCTAATAGATTGTCAGTTATTATTCAAAAGTAGACCAACAAAAAAGGAAAGACTTCATGAGACTTTCCCTTTTGTTAAAATATCGTGTTTGCTAAGCGTATAAAAAGCGCTTAATTTTTCTTGTTGGTGTACGTTCAAAAGGATTGGGCTGCAACACTACCTTGTTGATCCTCGAAAATTTATTTACTTCCTGGTTCACCTTTTTCATGATTTCCTCAAGAATCTCGTCCGATCGTTCAGCAATATAATGCTGTGCATCTTCTTTCAATTGTTTAAAATGCTCCTCGATTTCCTCGGTGTTTAAATGAATCATCGCAACCAGCTTTCCTTTTTTCTCCACTACCAGCGATTCCAATACAAAACGCATTTTGTTGATCACTGATTCGATTTCTTCCGGGTAAATATTTTCGCCGCTGGCTCCAACAATCATTGTTTTAATACGGCCTTTAATGTGCAGCAAATTGTGTTTATCAAACATTCCGCGGTCGCCTGTTCGGAACCAGCCATCTTCGGTAAAAACGTCTTTTGTAATGTCCGGTGCTTTGTAATAACCTTTCATTACATTTTCGCCTTTAGCTTGAATTTCGCCCTCGCCGGTTGCCGGATCGGGATTGGCAATTCGCAGCGAAACACCTTTCATGGCAATGCCGGTTGAACCAACCTTGCGGTTTTTGCCAACTGCTCCGGCCAAAAGTGGCGCCGTTTCAGTTAAACCGTAACCAATAGCGTACGGAAATCCCCCTTCAAACAGAAAGCGTTCAACTGTTGCGTCAAGTTTTGCTCCTCCAATTCCGAAAAAGTGTAAGTGTCCGCCAAAAGTTTTATGCAGTTTTCTAGCTGCAATTTTATGCATCAATTTTCGTGTTGGCGCAAACGAAGTCAGAAAACGCATCATCCCGCTTTTTTGGAAAGTCGGCTGAATTTTTGACTTGTAAACTTTTTCAATAATAAGAGGAACCAAAAGCATTACCGTTGGTTTAACCTGCTGTAGTGCCGGCATTAACACCGATGCTACAGGCGGTTTGCGCAAGTAGTGAATCGATGCACCATACATAATTGGCAATAAAAAGCCAACCGTATTTTCCAATGTATGCGATAATGGCAGAATCGAAATAAACCTGTCGGCAGGTGTTATTTTCTGCAAAGTGCGGCTTTGCTGTGCTGTCCATGCCAGGTTTTTGTGTGTTAACATTACACCTTTTGAACTTCCCGTGGTACCCGATGTATAAATTATCGATGCCAGTTCTTCTTCCTCCACATTTACGGGCAAAAATTTCCGGGTTGTTTGCGGCACCGAAGAAGTTAACTTCTTTAAATGACCGGCCGGAGTTTCTTTTGGGATAACAGCAAAACTATCCACCAAAATCATTTGTTCAACAATTGCTGTAACCCCCGGGCTCACCGATTTATATAAACCTTCGGAAACAAAAAGTAATTTCGATTCTGAATGTTCTATAATGGTTTCAATTTCGTTCGAATGAAAATCGGGTAAAATCGGAACAGCAACGGCTCCAATTACCGAAACAGCAAAAAAGGCTTTCCCCCAATTGGGCATGTTGGCGCTCAAAATGGCAACCTTATCTCCTTTTCCAATACCAAGCTCTACCAGAAGTTCGGCCAAAAGTTCCACATCCTCACCCATTTGCCTGTAGGTGAAATCCTCCTCACCGGCAAATTTTACCGAGGTACTATTCGCAAATTTCTCCACCGAATTGTAAAACAATGCCGGTAAAGTCAATCTTGTTTTGTCAATCATATATTTTTCTGTCCCTATTAAAGCAAGTTCGTTGCTAAAAATAAACGCGGCAAAAATAGCAAAAAAACAATTCTTCAATGTGACTTCGATAACTGAGCATTAAAACGCACTGCTTCGCAATGCCTTTACAGTCTGGATTTTACGAAATTCAAAATAAAATATTAACGTTTTTTATGGTTTAAAATAGTAGTTTTAACAGCTAAAATTCGAATTATGGGGTCTAATATTCCACAAAAACAGCTGATTCCAGCCACGGAACACTTTATAAAACAACACTTTGCAAGCGATAGTTCGGGACATGACTGGTGGCATATCCATAGGGTAAGAAATATGGCAATTCATCTGGCCGAAAAAGAAGGTGGTAATCTTTTCCTAATTGAAATGGCAGCTTTGCTGCACGACCTCGACGATTGGAAACTCGGCAACGGAGAAAACACATCAAAAACAAAAAGCTGGCTAACCAATATTGAAATTGACAAAAAAGATGCTGAAAGAATTGAGCAAATTATAGAGCAAGTATCATTTAAGGGCGCCGGTGTTGAAACAAAAGCTGACAGCCTTGAAGCACAAATCGTTCAGGATGCCGACCGGCTGGATGCCATTGGCGCCATCGGTATCGCGAGAACATTCGCCTACGGAGGCAGCAAAGGACGTTTACTCCATCATCCGGATATCGAACCACAACTTCACAATAGTTTTGAGGATTACAAAAAAACCACGGCTCCAACCATCAATCACTTCTACGAAAAATTGCTGCTACTAAAAGACCGCATGAATACAAAAGCCGCTCAGGAAATTGCAGAAGAACGCCATCGTTTTATGGAAAATTTCCTCGTTCAGTTTTTTTTAGAATGGGACTGTAAAAAATAAGCGCAGCTATTGTTTTTTAACCGTTTGCTTTTGTAAATTTAGAGAGCCTAAAAACAATTATTTATGAAAGTAGAACATCTTGCCATTTGGACCTATAATCTCGAAGGAATGCGAAGTTTTTACATGCATTATTTTGATGCATCATCGAGCGAGGTTTACCATAACCACAGCCGCGAATACAGATCGTATTTTCTTTCGTTTGATGGCGATTGCCGCATTGAGCTAATGGAAATGCCGGGAATTCCAAAATCGAAAAACAATCCACTAAAACAATTTACCGGATTGATTCATTTTGCCCTTAAATTAGGCTCGAAAAGTAAAGTAAACGAACTAACCGAAACGCTCCGGAAAGACGGTTACAAAATTATTAGCGAACCACGCACCACCGGCGACGGCTTTTTCGAAAGTGTTTTTTTGGATCCAGACGGCAACAGGGTGGAGATTATGGCATAAAAGTTAAGCAATTGATTTTCATTTCCCCTTTCAATGTGTATTTTTAGATTTCAATCTAAATCAACGATAATGAAACTAAAAAACCTACGCCTATTTTGCTTCTTGTTTTGTATTGCATTCGTTTGTATAACCTTTACCGGTTGCGAAGAAAAAGTTCCTGAAGAATTACCAAATATTTTATGGTTAACCAGCGAAGACAACAGTCCTTTTTTAGGATGTTACGGCGATGAGTTTGCAACTACACCCAACCTCGACAATTTAGCCTCGGAAGGATTTTTATATACTCACGCTTATGCAAATGCCCCTGTTTGTGCTCCTACCCGAAATACCATTTTAACCGGTGTTTATGCCTGTTCAAATGGCAACCAGCACATGCGAAGTTATTATCCGCTTTCGGAAACGGTGGTGCCCTACCCTGTTTATTTGCGACAGGCCGGTTACTACTGTACCAACAACAGCAAAACTGATTACAACACGAATAATGTTGATGAACAAGCTATTTGGGACGAATGCAGCAAAACTGCACACTGGAAAAACAGACCGGCAGAGAAACCATTTTTCGCCGTATTTAACACTACCATTTCGCACGAAAGCAGTATTCATAAATCTACACCAAATAATGAGTTGCGGCACAATCCCGACGAAGTACCGATTCCCCCGTATCATCCAGCAACACCAGAGATGAAGCACGATTGGGCACAATACTACGACAAGGTGGAAGACATGGACACCCAAATTGGAAAGTGGTTAAAAGAGTTGGACGATGCAGGATTGGCTGAAAATACAATTGTTTTTTATTATGGCGATCATGGTGGAGTTTTGGCGCGCAGCAAACGTTATGTGTACGAAACCGGCACACAAATTCCTTTTATCGTTCGTATTCCTGAAAAATACAAATATCTATTCCCTGAAAAACAAGTCGGAACAAAAGTAAACCGATTAATAAGTTTTGTTGATTTAGTACCAACACTACTTAGTATTATTGGGATTGAAATTCCGGATTATTTGCAAGGCGATGCATTTCTGGGCATGCAAAAAACTGCTGATCCTGAATATGCCTATATGTTTCGCGGAAGAATGGATGAACGTTACGACATGTCTCGTGCCGTGCGCAATCAGCAATTCCGTTACATCCGCAATTACATGCCGAACCGAATATACGGTCAGCGTATCGACTATTTATTTGTGGCTTCTTCCATTCGGTCGTGGAAAGATGCCTACGAAAAAGGTGAATGCAACGAAGTACAAAGTGCCTTTTGGGAAACAAAACCCGTTGAAGAATTGTACGATACCGAAAATGATCCCTGGGAAATTAACAACCTGGCCAACAATCCGGAATATAAAAATATACTGGAAAAAATGCGTGCTGTCAATAAAGAGTGGGTAACCCGGATTAAGGATACAGGTTTTATCCCTGAAGCCGACCGTGTTGACCGCGCCGGGGAAACACCGATGTACGATTACATGCGATCGGGGCAGGTGAATTTAGAAGAAATTATGGAAGCTGCAGAAATAGCTACATTAGGAAAAGTAGAGAATATCGACCTCTTAAAAAGCTACCTAAAAAGCAATGAAAGTGCCGTTCGATACTGGGGTGCTTCAGGATTGTTGATTCTTGGAGACAAAGCAGTTGCTGCAATTCCGGATTTAAAAGCTGCTACTACCGATGAGTCGGCCAATGTAGTTTCTGTTGCTGCAGAAGCACTATATAATTTAGGCGAAAAAGAAATGGCAAAAAAAGCTCTACTTGCTGTTTTGAAGAATCCTAACGAATTTGCCCGCTGCCATGCCTTAAACGTAATCGATTGCATTGATGAAAGTAGTAAAGATATTCAGGAAGGAGTGGTTGACATGATTTCAAATGCTGATTCGAAAACCAGAAATAAATACGATATGCGGGCAGCAAAATGGCTAATTGAAAAGTGGGGCTTAAACCCTGACGATTATAAAATTGACTTTGCCTGGTAACGAAAACGTAAAACAGGTTAATGCTGTTTTACCTGTTTTACAGTTCATCACCACATTCCCAAACAATAGTTGGACGGTACTTGTTTGCTTCAAAATCAACAGGATCAACCGTAACTCCCCACTCAACAAGAGTTCCATTATTGTGATAAACTTCGCAATTGGAACATGACCAGTAATCACAATACAGGTGATAAAAATACTCCTCGTTGTATGTCCAGCGTTGCACTCTGCAACCGTAACATTCTCCCGAGCTCTCCAATTCGGTGAGGCGTGGTTTTAGCCAGCTGGGCACAATTATTGGCTCCGGCTCACGATCTTCGCACGAAAATAGTGCAAGTCCTAAAAAGAAAATAAGGAGTACTTTTTTCATCGTTGTTTATTTACTAGTTTGTTCTATTTATCAGTCATCGTAAACGGTTAAAATCACATTAGTTTCATAATCCTTTGCTCCATGAACAATTGATAATCCTGACAGACGAATTTCAATGGGAATTTCAGTAATTTGCCCCTTCCCTCTAAAAAAATAACTCGATATACTCTCAATTATCTGATAATTCGTTCCGTCATATATTTTGCTTTTATTGTGCCTATTTTTATTCCCATAACCGTCTCCTGTTCTGACAATTTCAAGTTGTATTTCCTCATCCCATATTAAATCTTCCTTTCGAACTTCCACCTTCCATTTTCTGTTTGGATTTAACTTTTTATCCCATTCGTCTCCCGACAAAACTGATAAATACAACGATGATTCACTTTGTATTGAATTTGGAAAATCTGTTCCTGCGTTACTAATTGTAAAATTGTTTTGGTCGAAGTTAATGGTACCGTCAACCAAAACTTCCATCACCTGCGCTTTAAGCACAAAACTACAACCCAGCAATCCTATTATTAATAAAATTCTCATTTACAATTAATTATCAGTTATTGTATACAAAACAGTAAATTCGTAATCACCCATTGCCTCTATTTGTGTGAAATCTGAGATTTCAATAAAGTACTTTAACTCGTGCCCCATGTTTACCCCGTCGCCGGTAAAACAGCTTCCAATTCCGGTAATTATTGGCTTGGGAGCACTCTCTACCTTTACTTTTCCGGCAGAATTCCCCTGATTTTTACTGCCAAAAGCCGATGCAGAAGAGGCTTCAATAAAAAAGGAAATTCCCTTTGGAATTACTCCTTCTGATATTTCTGCTTTTATCGACCGGGTGTTTCCATTTTTACGAATAGCCGAAGAATAATTAATCCAAATGGATTCATTTGATTTATTCACCACTTCAGGCGCACCCCCTGGGCCGGAAGCAGCATTAATGCTAAACTCAACGTTTCCAATATCGGGTTCAATATCCAATATCGCAATTTCAGGAACCGAAAACCTTACGTTTATGTTGCCATTGCCCCATTGCGCCATAAGAGGCAAAGTGTGCATGCAAACAAAAGCTAAAACAAGTACTGCCTTTACAGCTAAATGTTTCATTTTATTATTTATCACTTTTGAATTCATTGTATGGTATTATTTTTTCGTCCTTAAATACAACAATAAATGGATTTGTATAGAACGAACTTAATTTTTTTCGCTCCTTTTGTGCTTCTTCAACAGTGTCGAACTTGCCAATAAAATATTTGTGTAAGTTATCAATTTGTTTTTCGAAATAAGAAGATTGGCCTCTCAGAAATTTTGAATTCTTTTCTAGTAACCTTCTGAATGCACCTATTTGTACCGAATAATAAAGCTGTGGCGTTTTTTTCTGAGGTTTTAAAACAGTCGTCACTTTCATAGGCGCAAATCCTCCATTTGCCGATAGTGTTGTATTTTGTGATTTGAAGATTATATTCTTCTTTTTTGATTCCAAAATAATATCCACGTTGCGCTGTTCCCCAGGCTTCAAATGAAAAGTATATGTGGATTGCGCAGCAGAATAACCTGCTGGAATAGTATTAGTATATATTCGCAATAATACCTCTCCCGGTCTTACCAATGGAAAAGTAAATTCCCCTTCGTTATTCGTTGTAATTCTATATGTTTCCAGATGCGACTTTAGTTCAATTAAAATATTATCCGGTTGTGCAGATTGATCATTTAAAACAGAAAGAACACTTTCTCCCAGTTTTATCTGACCACTCAAACGCGCGCCTTTCTGAATCTGTATATTTATTTCTGTTTCTTCATTTTCAACAACTTCCACTTCTAATGGCATAGGAATATTGGGAATTTCGCCGATGTCTAAGCGAACTCTATCAATGGTAAGGAGTTGGCGCCCCGGAGACAATAATTTAAACTCATACTCGCCATTCCTGTCTGTAACCGCTGTTTCGCTCGATATACGTATGAATACGTCGCTAACAGGTTCTCCGAGCTGATTTGTAATTCTCCCACTTATTTTTCCGGCTTTTACGATTTGCTTGATCGGAATACCCAAACTGTAAGAATAAGTTGCAGATAAGGTAAACTCAGGATTATCCACCTCATTTTTAAAAATTGTGTAAAAACTACGTAAGGAGAAGGTATGTTTTTTCAGAAATTTATAATCCAGATTAAGCTGCATCAGGTTTCTGTTTCTATAATAATCATTAATGTCGTATGCATTTTGAATATAGCAGTTTAAACGAAGATTCTTTGAAATCCTGCTTGTGGCTGCAAGTCCTGCCATTAAACGACGTTGATCGCCGGAAACAAACTGATTGATGTTGGACCAGTTCCCAAATAATCGAACCGAATTTCGTGAATTGAATCTGTAAGTCAGATTTGCAGATGCACGGAAGCTATTTTGGATGTTTTCATCCGTTTCTGCCAAAAGGTTGGTTGTTTCTCCAATTTCACCGCGAAGAGTGTAGTCAATTCTTTTATATCGATGGCCATATTCCAGGTTCCACGAATCGGTTTTGTAATGAAACTTATCTTTAATCAAACGATCTTTGCTCTCAAATTCCCGCCAGTAAATTTTAACATTGCCTCCCTGACTGATTCTGTAATTTAACGATCCCTGAATGGATTTTGAGTAGGGAGCTGTAACAAAAAATGTATCGAGCTGAGCATTTCCAAAATCTTCCCTGGCATTAAAAGAAGCACTCATCTTCTGCGAAATACGGGCGTTTATATTAGTCGAAAAAAATTTGGAATTGGAATAGTAACCCGGGTAATTTTTACCGACATTGTAATATATTCCAGATATTTGAAATATAGAGAATTGGCTGTTAATACTTGATCGTATGGCATTCGAAGTTTCATCACCCACCATTCCTCGCGACAATTCCAAATCAACCTTTGTGCGCTTAAATGGACTTAGCTCGGTAACAAAACTAAACATTTGAACAGGGTCATTCGCCTCCTGATATTTTTTCCCTAAATAATAGAGCGTGATATTATTTTTTGAATTAAAGTCAAATCCCGCAAATACTGAAAACTCATTTTCGATGTCTTCATAAAACCGCGGTTTTACATAAAAAAATCCAGCTCTTAATCCATTGTTCAATCGAAATTTTGCGTCAATACCATGTCCAAATCTTGACGCCTCAGTAAGAGGCGTTACGGTGTATGATTTCTCGCCTAAAAATAAATCGATGTTTTTATTTGAATAGGAAAGATAATACTGGTCGTATAGCCCCAGAAAACTAAGGTCAGTATTGTTGGGCCAACGCGCCATAAAACCAAGCCGGTGCTTTCCTTCCGGATCAAGGGTTCCGTTCCCATCAATCTGAAATTGTTTAGCCGACTCATAGTTACTCCCTCTGTTTGTAGACAAATAGGTTACAGATGCTTTAACCGGAAATCGGTAAAATAAATCCTTTTTAGCTTTTCGTGTTGGCAGCACCATTGTTGACGCATACACACTTTCCAGAATTCTTTCTCCTACTTGAGCGCGAACCGTAAATGATTCACTTTTACTTCCGAAAAGTTCTTCTGACGTAGGTTTTGTAATTTGAATCTGAGTTGATTCTCCGGGATCAAGTTTCACATATGGCGAACCTACCAAATCGCAGTTACTGGCATTTATAAACAACTTCTTATCGGTATTTCCAAGATTCCGAATCAAATAAGTAGCACTAATATTTTCTCCTGCCAATATGTGGTTTTGTTGTTCAATAAGTTGAAACGTAATATTTTCGATCTCCAATATTTTTACCTGAACAACCTCTGATGAAAGTTTTACACCAACATCAGCTTCCATCTTATTTATCTGGATTGGATAGCTTCCCACCGGACAGTCAGAAGGAGCTCTGATGGAGACAATACTTAGCTTCTTTTCATTGGGTTGCAAACTGAGTTTTCCGGGCCGGGTAATTACAACCCATTTATCAGGGATGGAGAATTCATGCGTTACTTCTATGCTTTCTGAACACTGGTTCTGAGTTACAAATGCCAGATTTACTACTTTCCCTGGGAGTACTGCAACTTCATTTTTAACAAAACGTACGTTTACACTACACTCTGATTGAGCATAAACACCAAAATGCAGTGAGCTGAGTAATACAATTATTAAAAAATAGCGTTGGAGCATTTTCAAATTTCAAGCGAAATATTAGTGCCATAAATATGGTCTTCATCGCAGTCGGCTACTAAAATTCCAGTATAATTCCCTGGTTTTATACCTTCAAGAACAAGAGATGATGTTATTGAAGTTCCGGGAAATGTTTTCCTGCGTTCTGCTTTAAAAATCCCCAGCGAGTTTCCGCTTGCGTCAAACACCTCCAGACTCATCTCTGGTTTTAAAATGCACTCTCCCGTATTCTCCACAGCAACATTTAGAACACCTCGATCATTATCTTTAACCAGTTCCAATCCCAAAAATTGCAAGTCTTTTTTTCCGGTATCTCCTATAGTTGTTATAACCTGAATGGCGTATCTGATTGCAGTATTTATTTTTACTCCTCCAGTGGATGGAGTCGTGTCGGGCGTAGTAATTCCTTCCACCATTATTACACTCCAGTAAGTGCCTTTTAAGGAATCGTCTTGTGGTACGTTTACTTCAAAGTCGATGAATGCTTTTTCGTTGGCTTCCAGAGTAATCAATTGAGGGCTGTAATTTATCCAGGCAGCATTTGAACGTTCCAAAGTTCCGGGAGAATCATGCGTGCTTTCTCCTGTATATGAGAACCAATAATCGCGCAAATAAATTCTTACACTTTTTTTATCCGTTCCGTTATTCTGTATTTCAATTCTATCTCTGTATGTTTCCCCCTGGTTACTGGTGTTTTCATGAGTCAGACCATTTAAAACAAGGATGTTTGCACCGGCAGAACTGCCTATAGCGAACAAGATAAAAAAAGAAAAAAAGATTTTGACACAAATGCGATAGTTGACAATAATTGATTTTAACATCTTTGTTATTTTAAATGCTAAAATTATCAATCTTCTTGTTTTTAACAATTATTTTATGACTCTAATTATCGTCGGTAAGGGTATATATAACGCTAACAGAAGTTTCCCCTCTTTCTGAATTGCTGTAAAAACTATTTTCATCAATCTCCAGATTATACGAAAGCAGATGTCCGTTCTGAACGCCCACTCCAGTATAGCAACTACCTATTCCTGAAACAATATCTACCGGACTATTTGACAATAGGATACTTCCATTGGATAGTCCAAGTTCACCAATTCCAGCGCCAATGTTTTCTCCAACTTTTAGTTTAATTGAAATTCCATCGGGTATATCGCCAATCACCGTGGCTGTTATTTTTCTTTTCTGATTGCTTGTAATAATAGAAGAATAGTTCAACCAGATGTTGGATTCTTGCTTTGACTGAAAATCAATTTTTTCACCGGCGGTTGTATGTGCTACTGATTGGAATTCAACGTTAGAACTTCCTTCATACTTTAGAGACAATAAGGCCACATCGGGAATAACAACACTGGCCTTGTGTTCTGCTTCTTTGTCAGATGCCAAACTGTAATTGGCAAAAGAAATCAGAATAAAGAAGATTAAAACTGCGTCCCTATACTTCATGCATCCAAAATTAGACTATCAATGCATAAAAAACAATAGGTCAATTGCCTGTTCTGGGGGGTTAAAAATACTGAGAAGCAAAAAAAAGAGGTAGACTTTAAAGTCTGCCTCACACTATCCCTTATCTCTTATCTAAAAAATCTACTATAAGCTTGTAATCGTATAAGTAATTGTTGTCTCAAAATCTTTAGCTGTTAAAGTTTTGTAGTTATCACTTGTCTCCTCCATTTTCAGCTTGTAAGTTAACTGGTGACCTGAACTACTTCCTGTTCCGGTGTAGCAATTCTTAATTCCGGTAACTACCGGCTTTTCATCACCTGAAAGTTCAATTGTTTTTGTATCTGTTTTTCCTACCTCGCCTTTTCCTTTTCCTGCATCTTCTGCCGCTACCAACTCAATGCTTACTCCATTTGGAAGATTATCACCCTTCATAGATACCGAAATGCTGTTGGCCGAACTTTTTATGATAGATGAGTAGTTTAACCATACAGAATTATCACTTGCACTTTCTACATCAAAATTCAAACCCTGCCCTGCAGTTTCAGGAGCAGCTGGTTCAAGCGTAATGGTTGCATCAGAAGAAATGCCAACTAATGAATAAGATGGAATACCAACTTTAATGTTATGTTCCGCTTTGTCTTTATTGCCTTTATTGTCTTTAGCGTTGACAGTTAATGTTCCGAAAACTAAAAAAATTGCTGCTAATGTTAATGTTACTTTTTTCATGATGTTGTGTTGTTTATTTATTTGTAATTTTTTCTTCAATTTGTAGCGTCCAACTACGCCATAACACAAGCAATCAAAATGCCAAAACATGCCAAGGACTGACTATCAACATCTTATCTACATGCCAAAACAAGACCAAGTCCCCTGACGGGACATTATTTGACCTATTGGGACATTCATGCATTTTGGGACAACGGAAACACAGTAAAAATAAATGGGAATTTTACGATGAACGAGCCTATTTACCGGACAGAATATAGTCGGCTGCGATTTCGAGCTCCTCATACCACTCAACACCATATTTTGCAGTGAGTGACTCCTTTAGGAATTTGTAAAGCGGAAGTTTTTCTGATGCACCACATCTACGACCTGGCTTGCAAATATCAAGTTCCTGGCAGTTTACGACATCAAAACGCTTGTATTCGGTAATACGAATGAGGAATAAATAACACGACAAAGGTTTAGGAAATCTGGCCTTTCCGTCAAAGTGCGCCTTTCGATGGCACATTTTAAAATATCCGTCCTATGACGACAAGTCATACCAATTGACATATCAATTGACTCACAATAAAAATGAAAAATCAGCAACAGCAAGACTATTAATAATATTTACTATGAAGCACAAAGCAAGGAGATATTTTTACTGGAAAGATTAGTACTTTAAATAGCTTCAGATCATCGGCTCTAAGATACCAATAGGACAATCGCCCGTCTTGGGGAGGATTAAAAATACTGAGAAGCAAAAAAAGAGGCAGACTTTAAAGTCTGCCTCACACTATCCCTTATCTCTTATCTAAAAAATCTACTATAAGCTTGTAATCGTATAAGTAATTGTTGTCTCAAAATCTTTAGCTGTTAAAGTTTTGTAGTTATCACTTGTCTCCTCCATTTTCAGCTTGTAAGTTAACTGGTGACCTGAACTACTTCCTGTTCCGGTGTAGCAATTCTTAATTCCGGTAACTACCGGTTTTTCATCACCTGAAAGTTCAATTGTTTTTGTATCTGTTTTTCCTACCTCGCCTTTTCCTTTTCCTGCATCTTCTGCCGCTACCAACTCAATGCTTACTCCATTTGGAAGATTATCACCCTTCATAGATACCGAAATGCTGTTGGCCGAACTTTTTATGATAGATGAGTAGTTTAACCATACAGAATTGTCACTTGCACTTTCTACATCAAAATTCAAACCCTGCCCTGCAGTTTCAGGAGCAGCTGGTTCAAGCATAATGGTTGCATCAGAAGAAATGCCAACTAATGAATAAGATGGAATACCAACTTTAATGTTATGTTCCGCTTTGTCTTTATTACCTTTATTGTCTTTAGCGTTGACAGTTAATGTTCCGAAAACTAAAAAAATTGCTGCTAATGTTAATGTTACTTTTTTCATGATGTTGTGTTGTTTATTTGTTTGTAATTTTTTCTTCAATTTGTAGCGTCCAACTACGCCATAACACAAGCAATCAAAATGCCAAAACACGCCAAGGCCTGATTATCAACATCTTATCTCCATGCCAAAACGAGACCGAGTCCCCTGACGGGACATTATTTAACCTATTGGGACATTCACGCATTTTGGGACAGCGGAAGCACAGTAAAAATAAATGGGAATTTCACGATGAACAAGCCTATTTACCGGACAGAATATAGTCGGCTGCGATTTCGAGCTCCCCATACCACTCAACACCATATTTTGCAGTGAGTGACTCCTTTAGGAATTTGTAAAGCGGAAGTTTTTCTGATGCACCACATCTACGACCTGGCTTGCAAATATCAAGTTCCTGGCAGTTTACGACATCAAAACGCTTGTATTCGGTAATACGAATGAGGAATAAATAACACGACAAAGGTTTAGGAAATCTGATCTTTCCGTCAAAGTGCGCCTTTCGATGGCACATTTTAAAATATCCGCCCCATGACGACAAGTCACACCAATTGACATATCAATTAACTCACAATAAAAATGAAAAATCAGCAACAGCAAGACTATTAATAATATTTATTGCGAAGCACAAAGCAAGGAGATATTTTTACTGGAAAGATTAGTACTTTAAATAGCTTCAGATCATCAGTTCTAAGATACCAATAGGACAATCGCCCGTCTTGGGGAGGGTTAAAAATACTGAGAAGCAAAAAAAAGGCAGACTCTGAAGTCTGCCTCACACTATCCCTTATTTCTTATCTTAAAAAATCTACTATAAGCTTGTAATCGTATAAGTAATTGTTGTCTCAAAATCTTTAGCTGTTAAAGTTTTGTAGTTATCACTTGCCTCCTCCATTTTCAGCTTGTAAGTTAACTGGTGACCCGAACTACTTCCTGTTCCAGTGTAGCAATTCTTAATTCCGGTAACTACCGGCTTTTCATCACCCGAAAGCTCAATTGTTTTTGTATCCGTTTTTCCTACCTCGCCTTTTCCTTTTCCTGCATCTTCTGCCGCTACCAACTCAATGCTTACTCCATTTGGAAGATTATCACCCTTCATAGATACCGAAATGCTGTTGGCCGAACTTTTTATGATAGATGAGTAGTTTAACCATACAGAATTGTCACTTGCACTTTCTACATCAAAATTCAAACCCTGCCCTGCAGTTTCAGGAGCAGCTGGTTCAAGCGTAATGGTTGCATCGGAAGAAATGCCAACTAATGAATAAGATGGAATACCAACTTTAATGTTATGTTCCGCGCCGTCTGAGCCTCCTCCACCGGCAGGCCCTACAACTGCTGCTCCACCCATTATACCTCCACCTCTATCTCTTTGGGCACTTACGTAATTAAATACCCCGAAAACAAAAATCGCTATTAAAATAAGTGTTACTTTTTTCATGATGTTGTGTTGTTTATTTATTTGTAATTTTTTCTTCAATTTGTAGCGTCCAACTACGCCATAACACAAGCAATCAAAATGCCAAAACATGCCAAGGCCTAATTATCAACATTTTATCTCCATACCAAAACGAGACCAAGTCCCCTGACGGGACATCATTTAACCTATTGGGACATTCACGCATTTTGGGACAACGGAAACACAGTAAAAATAAATGGGAATTTTACGATGAACAAGCCTATTTACCGGACAGAATATAGTCGGCTGCGATTTCGAGCTCCTTATACCACTCGGCACCATATTTTGCAGTGAGTGGCTCCTTTAGGAATTTGTAAAGCGGAAGTTTTTCTGATGCACCACATTTACGACCTGGCTTGCAAATATCAAGCTCCTGGTAGTTTACGACATCAAAACGTTTGTATTCGGCAATACGAATGAGGAATAAATAACACGACAAAGGTTTAGGAAATCTGGCCTTTCCGTCAAAGTGCGCCTTTCGATGGCACATTTTAAAATATCCGTCCTATGACGACAAGTCATACCAATTGACATATCAATTGACTCACAATAAAAATGAAAAATCAGCAACAGCAAGACTATTAATAATATTTACTATGAAGCACAAAGCAAGGAGATATTTTTACTGGAAAGATTAGTACTTTAAATAGCTTCAGATCATCGGCTCTAAGATACCAATAGGACAATCGCCCGTCTTGGGGAGGATTAAAAATACTGAGAAGCAAAAAAAGAGGCAGACTTTAAAGTCTGCCTCACACTATCCCTTATCTCTTATCTAAAAAATCTACTATAAGCTTGTAATCGTATAAGTAATTGTTGTCTCAAAATCTTTAGCTGTTAAAGTTTTGTAGTTATCACTTGTCTCCTCCATTTTCAGCTTGTAAGTTAACTGGTGACCTGAACTACTTCCTGTTCCGGTGTAGCAATTCTTAATTCCGGTAACTACCGGCTTTTCATCACCCGAAAGTTCAATTGTTTTTGTATCTGTTTTACCTACCTCGCCTTTTCCTTTTCCTGCATCTTCTGCCGCTACCAACTCAATGCTTACTCCATTTGGAAGATTATCGCCCTTCATAGATACCGAAATGCTGTTGGCCGAACTTTTTATGATAGATGAGTAGTTTAACCATACAGAATTGTCACTTGCACTTTCTACATCAAAATTCAAACCCTGCCCTGCAGTTTCAGGAGCAGCTGGTTCAAGCGTAATGGTTGCATCAGAAGAAATGCCAACTAATGAATAAGATGGAATACCAACTTTAATGTTATGTTCCGCTTTGTCTTTATTACCTTTACTGTCTTTAGCGTTGACAGTTAATGTTCCGAAAACTAAAAAAATTGCTGCTAATGTTAATGTTACTTTTTTCATGATGTTGTGTTGTTTATTTGTTTGTAATTTTTTCTTCAATTTGTAGCGTCCAACTACGCCACAACATAAGCAATCAAAATGCCAAAACATGCCAAGCACTGAATATCAACAACTTATCTCCATGCCAAAACAAGCCCAAGTCCCCCATTGGGACATTATTTGATCCATTGGGACATTCGCGCATTTTGGGACAGCGGAGACACGGTAAAAATAAATGGGAATTTTACGATGAACGAGCCTATTTACCGGACAGAATATAGTCGGCTGCGATTTCGAGCTCCTTATACCACTCGGCACCATATTTTGCAGTGAGTGGCTCCTTTAGGAATTTGTAAAGCGGAAGTTTTTCTGATGCACCACATTTACGACCGGGCTTGCAAATATCAAGTTCCTGGTAGTTTACGGCATCAAAACGTTTATATTCGGTAATACGAATAGGGAACAAATGACACGACAAAGGTTTACGAAATTTGGTCTTTCCGTCAAAGTGCGCCTTTTCGATGGCACATTTTAAAATCCCCTGTTTATTATAGTAGGAGTATACACACTGACGATCGTCAACAAGCGGCGTTACCAAATCGCCATCGCTATCGATAACCGAAAATCCCTGTTTCTCCACCTCGCGCTTGTGCTTTTCGGGAAGCAGGTCTTCAAAAGTGTGATAATCTTCTTCAATAAGAACAGCCTCTTCATCGGTAAGCGGAGCCCCTGAATCCCCTTCTATACAACAGGCACCTTTGCATTTTAATATATCACAAAGGAAATGCTTCTCAAAAACATCACGACTTACTATGGCACGACCAATCTCTATCACTACTCTAAACTTTAAAAATTAATTGTCAGCAAATATTAAAAAAACAAACCTCACTTGAAAAACAAGCAAGGTTTGAAATTATATCTAAAATATCTTCTTATTTCTTAATAAGATTTTTACCTGTCATCTCAGCCGGAACTTCCAGCCCCATGTCGGCCAATAAAGTTGGAGCAACATCGGCCAAAATACCGTTATCCAATTTAATACCTTCTTTTTCTGTCACGAAAATACAAGGAACCGGATTCAACGAGTGAGCGGTATTTTCTGATCCGTCAGAATTTACAGCATTGTCAGCATTACCGTGGTCGGCAATAATCATGATATCGTAACCTCCTTTTTGGGCCGCAGTAACTACATCTTTTGCACAGGCATCAACCGCTTGCACTGCTTTGTACACCGCTTCATAAACACCGGTATGACCAACCATATCGCCGTTGGCAAAGTTCAAACAAACAAAGTCAGCTTCGCCATTTTCCAGTTTCGGGACAATAGCATCGCGCACAGCCGGAGCCGACATTTCAGGCTGAAGGTCGTAAGTTGCCACTTTAGGCGAAGGAACCAAAAGGCGGCTCTCACCATCAAATTCATCCTCGCGGCCACCACTAAAGAAGAAAGTTACGTGAGCATACTTTTCAGTCTCAGCAATACGGATTTGTTTTTTTCCTGCCTTGGCAACTACCTCACCCATCGTGTTGGTAACGTTATCTTTCTCGAAGATCACATTAATACCTTTAAAATCGGCTTTGTAAGTAGTCATGGTGTACCACTTCAAATTCATAGTATGCATTCCAAATTCAGGAAGATCCTTCTGTGTAAATGCGATGGTTGTCTGGCGCAAACGGTCGGTACGGAAGTTAAAGCAAATTACCACATCTTCCTCCTCGATTTTTGCCAAAGGCTCACCAGCCCCGTCAACCATTACGATTGGTTTCAGGAATTCATCGGTTACACCGGCGTCGTATGATGCTTTCATCGAAGCCAGAATATCGGTTGATTTTTCACCTTTACCCTGTGTATATAAATCGTAAGCCAATTTTAAACGATCGAAGTTGTTGTCGCGATCCATTCCGTAGTAGCGACCGATTAACGAAGCAAATTTTGCATTTGTTCCTTCCAGCGCTTTCAGGTCGTTTTCAAGAAAACCATAACCCGAACGCGGATCAGTATCGCGACCATCGGTTAAACCATGAATGAATACATCTTCCAGTCCCATATCGGTAGCGATCTGCGAAAGTGCTACCATATGCGAACTCAATGCATGAACTCCACCAGGGCCAATTAAACCAATCAGGTGTACTTTTTTATTATTTTCTTTGGCGTAATTATAGGCCTCAACCAATTTTGGGTTTTTCCACAACGATTTGTCGCGAATGGCTTTGGTAATTTTCACCATGTCCTGATATAAAACACGTCCGGCACCAATGTTAAGGTGACCCACTTCCGAGTTCCCCATTTGTCCATCAGGCAAACCAACATTTTCGCCACTTGCCAACAATTGAGAGTGTGGATATTTTTCCATCAACGAATCGATAAAAGGAGTTGGAGCAGTTGCTACAATATCACTTTTCGATCCATCACCGATTCCCCATCCATCGAGAATCATCAATAAAGTCTTCTGATTATCAGCCATTATATTCTGTTTTTATTAAATATCAATTTTAGAACGGACAAAAATATCCTTTTTTAAATCATTAAGGAAATTACAGCCGATATGTTCAGGTTGATTTAACAATCTTTTGGAATTAATTGAGGTTAATAATTTAATTTTGTCCAGTGCGCTTTGCGAAACATTGTTCACTGCTAATTCCATTGGGCATGCAACTTCCGGAGCCTGTATCCGTTTTAGTTGTGAAGTAGACTATTTATGAGACGAATAAAAATAGAAATACCGGTTATTCTGCTTACCATCGTAATCATCTCATTGCTGGGATTGTCGGGGAATTTTGTGTACAAAAGTTTATCCGAGATCGTTAATTCCATGCTTTCCGAATCGAAACCCGACAATACACTTATCCTGGTGAAAGATGTGGCGATGGATTTGAACGAGACTGAAAACATGGTGAGACTTTACTCGCTCAGTAACGACAACGATTACCTCGAAAATTACAGAAACGTAAATCAGTCGCTTGAAACAAAATTTGAAGAGTTACGATCCATTTATAACGTCGACAGCACCCGACAAATGCTGGTTGATTCAGTATTGATACTGGCTCAGCAAAAAGTCGTTGTTTGGGAGAAGATTCTAAACCTACACTTCTCGCGCGGAAACGAACACGAAGCTTTTAACCAATATGCTGAAACGCTTGACACCGTATTAACGGTACAGGATACCATACATTTTGAAGAACCTGAAAAGCGAGGCTTTTTTAAACGGCTCTTAAAGAAACCGGAACCCCCAACCCCGGTCATTGTTGATCGTACTTTAGAAAAGCAGCGTCTCCAACAAGAAATAGAATCACTTGAAAAAGAGCTAGAGCAACGCAATCAACGAATGAGCTCTGCGGAAGCAGTTTATATGCGCAAAAACTTTGAGATCAGTGAAAATCTTGCTGATGTTATAACTGCACTGGAACGACAGGAAGAAGAAAGTTTTCTGCGGCAGTCACAGGAAGCGGAACTGCTCGCAAACGAAACCTACGAACGTCTGTTATACTTTGCATTGTCGGTATTTCTCTTGCTGATTTTGGTTTTGATCCTGTTTTTCCGCGACCTTCGAAAATCACGCTCGTACCAAAAAGTGCTAAAAAAAGCCAAAACACACGCCGAAAATCTGGCACGCACAAAAGAATTATTTGTGGCCACCGTGAGCCACGAAATGCGAACTCCTGTTAATGCCATTTACGGGTTGAGCGAGCAACTACTTCAAAAACAACACAACAAACAAACACAAGAAGACCTGAGAGTGATTTTCGACTCCACCAAACACTTAGCCGAACTGGTAAATGATACTTTTGATTTTTCACGACTTGAAAAACAAAACATCCAGCTGATACCTGTACATTTTTCATTGGAAGATCTGCTACACAAAATCGAGTTGTACAACAAACCGAGTGCGCAAGCTAAAAACATCAGTTTCAATATTAAGAATAATGTAGAAAAGGAGTTGGTACTGTTTGGCGACGAAGGCCGGCTAAAACAGATACTAAATAACCTCATCACTAATGCACTGAAATTCACCGACGAAGGTGAAGTCAAATTAAACGTTAATTGCATAGAGCAAAAAAATCAATTGCTCCTCGATTTCGAAATCACGGACACCGGAATTGGCATACCCAAAGAAAGTCAGGACAAAATTTTTGATGATTTTGTGCAACTAGATACCGATATCAATAAAAAAGCTGGCGGTACCGGTTTGGGACTTTACATCGTTAAAAAACTGGTGGATCTCCTTGGCGGTAAAATATCGGTTGAGAGTGAAGTTAATAAAGGAACCCGCTTTTTTGTTTCAGTTCCGCTACAAAAAGGTGACAGCGAAAAACTTCAGCAAACTTTTAAAAGTTTCGATACTCCGGAAGTATTAAAAGGCAAAGCGGTTTTACTTGTTGACGACGAAGCATTTAACCGCCACTTGCTAAAAAGTATTTTCACCAAATGGAAGGTTGATTTTGATGAAGCCGAAAACGGACAGGAAGCAGTTGCTTTGGCTGCACAAAACAATTACGCCCTTATTCTTATGGACATCCGAATGCCGGTAATGAACGGAGCAGAAGCTGCGCGCACAATAAAACAGACGGGGCATAAGGCTCGAATCGTTGCCTTATCAGCAAATTCTGATGCCGTACAAAAAGATAATAATGTGTTTGACAGCTCATTGAAAAAACCTTTTGATGAAGCCGCATTATACAACACCATTTGCAATACAGCAGCAGAAAAGCCGACAAAAGAAAATCCCAATCAGGAAAAATCGTTCATATATCATCCTGATCTGAGCGAACTAAAACGAATGGGAAACGGCGATCCTGAATTCCTGAAAGAAATGATCGACCTGTTTTTAAAAACCAGCGCTGCCAGCATGCAGTCGATCGACGAAAATCTGGCAAGTAAAAATTATGATGCCATTGCGGAGCTGTCACACAAACTGGCATCGCCGGTAAAATATATGAATGTAACCGGTGTTTACAACACTGTAAAAGAGCTGGAGCAACTTGCAAAAGAAGGCAATAAATCAACGATTATAGAAGAAAAAGTTGCCCAGCTGCACCACGAAATTGAGGCCCTCAACAAAGAACTGGAAACACTTCTCCGAGAAAAGTTCGAATAACTAATAAATATTGTTTTCCGAATCCGGGCATATTCAATACATTTGTTTTTTACTAAAAACCAAATCCGGAATTATATGCACAATAAACAAGTTACAATACCAGGATGGCTAAGATGGGTAGCCCTGGTAGCCGTTAGCCTTACCATGTTTGGCAGCTATTATATGTACGACAGCGTTGCTTACGTTGCTAAAGATTTTATTGAATTACTAGGATTCAGCCAGACCAACATTGGGCAACTTTATACCATGTATAGTATTGCAGCTGTAATCGTTCTGTTCTTCAGCGGTGTTTTTATCGATAAATACGGCACACGCGTTTCCATGGTATTGTTTGGCGCCATTTGTAGTTTGGCCGGTTTTGTTACCGCTTTTAGCGACAATTTAACCATAATACTTATCGGCAGATTTATATTAGGTTTTGGCAGCGAACCATTAATTGTTGCGCTAACAGTTGCGCTCGCAAAATGGTTTAAAGGTAAAGAACTTGGTTTCGCACTAGGTATCAACCTGCTTATTGGCCGGGGCGGATCTTATTTTGTAGACCGATCGAATACCTGGGCCAGTTCGATTTACGACATGGGATGGCAGCCAGTACTATACCTTGCCGCCGGAATTGGCTTACTTTGTTTTTTGGGCGGTGTTGTCTATTATTTCATTGAAAGATGGACACAAAAAAGATATGTGCTTGGCAAAGCTGATGAAACCGAAAAACTGGATTTTAAAGGCTTATTCAAATACAGCCCATCCTTTTGGTATGTGGTAATTCTTTGTTTAACATTTTATTCTGCCATATTCCCATTCCGTGGTTTTGCACCCACATTTTACCAGGATGCACATGGCGTAACAGAACAAATGGCCGGCAAACTCAATAGCGTATTAATTATGGCAACCATGTTTGCCACTCCCGTAATCGGACTACTGATCGACAAAATCGGGCGCCGTGCACTAATGATGCTTATCGGATCGATAATTATACTCCCCGTGTATTTGATGTTTGCCTATGGAAACATGTCGTTGTACATCCCCGTAACCTTAATGGGAATATCATTCTCGCTTATCCCGGCGGTAATGTGGCCCTCGGTTGCCTACATTGTTGACGAAAAGAAACTGGGAACCGCTTACGCCCTGATGACTTTATTACAGCAGATTGGAGTAGCAGCGATGGCCTGGTTAATTGGTGTTACCAACGATGTTTCGGGAGCATCGGCGAGTAATCCTGAAGGATATATTCCCGGAATGTGGATATTTAGTATACTCGGTATTGCGGGCTTATTATTCAGTTTCCTCTTGCGCCGGGCAGAAAAAGGGCCAAACGGACATGGACTTGAAGAGCCAAGCGGCAGTAAAAACTAATTTAATTCAGTAGACAAGAACAATTCCAGGTATAAAATGTAGTTTAGAATAACGAAAATCCGGTAGCAGAGAATAGCTAAATATGGAAGTTAAAACAAGTAAAATATTTGTTGTTGAAGATGATGAATGGTACCGTCGCTTACTGGTACATAATCTTTCCATGAATCCGGATTACGTGGTTAAAGCTTTCGGTACAGGCAAAGAATGTTTGAACAACCTGCACGAACTACCCGATGTTGTTACGCTTGATTACCGCCTGCCCGACATGAAAGGACTCGAAGTTTTAAAGCAAATAAAAGCTACAAACGACGATATTCAGGTTATTCTCATTTCGGAACAGGACGATATTGAAGTAGTTGTTGATCTGCTAAAACATGGCGCTTACGATTACATCGTAAAATCGAAAGACATCCGGGAACGTCTGCTGAACACCGTAAATAATATTAGTAAGGAGTTTAAACTTAAAAACGAGATCCGTTCACTAAGGCAGGAAGTTAAAAAGAAATACAGCTACGAGAATACGATTGTGGGTAACAGTCCGGCCACACAAAAAATATACAACCTGATTGAAAAAGCCACCCGTACCAATGTTACCGTTTCAATAAGTGGAGAAACCGGAACCGGAAAAGAACTGGTTGCCAAAGCCATTCATTACAATTCGTCGCGTGCCAAACAGCCTTTTGTTCCGGTAAACATGGCTGCCATTCCGAATGAATTGATCGAGAGTGAACTTTTTGGTCACGAGAAAGGTGCTTTTACCGGTGCTGCTGCACGACGAATAGGCAAATTTGAAGAAGCAAACTCGGGCACCTTGTTTCTGGATGAAATTGCGGAGATGGATATTTCGTTACAGGCAAAACTGTTAAGGGCTTTACAGGAAAAAGAGATCATACGGGTTGGAAGCAACAAAGCGGTAAAAATTGATTGCCGTATTATTATTGCCACTAACAAAAACCTGTTGGAAGAAGTAAAAAAAGGCAACTTCAGGCAAGACCTTTATTACCGGTTTTATGGTTTGCCAATCGATCTTCCCCCCTTGCGCGACAGGGGAAATGATGTTATCGTGTTGGCAAAAAGTTTCATCCAACAGTTTTGTAAAGAAAATAAACTGGAGCAAAAACAGCTGTCTCCTTCTGCCAGTAAAAAATTACTGGCCTATCCCTTCCCGGGTAATGTGCGCGAGTTAAAATCGGTTATCGAACTGGCAACAACTCTTGTTGATGAAAAGGAAATTACTGCCGACCATTTACTACTCGAAGATGCCGAAAACATTGAAGGTCTGCTAACCGAAGAGCTCACCCTGCGCGAATATAATCTGCGACTGGTAAAACGGATGCTCGACAAATACGATAACAAACCGAAAGTGGTTGCAGACAAACTGGATATTGGTGTTGCTACCATTTATCGTATGCTAAAAGAAGATCAGTAGCCTTTCTTCAATATTATCATTTTGATAATTTCACTATCATATTGATAGAATACTATTCTTTACCATTTTCCCTCCATATTCATTTTCAGCCCATTACGCATTCCGAATTTTAATGGCACAACAATTGGCTATTGAATGACAAATAATTCAAAAAAAAACTAATAAGGAGGACATAATTATGACAATGAATAGAAAAACACAAAATGCAATAAGCATTGTTTTAGTGGCAATAATAGTTGTTGCTGCTTTGGTTGGTATTTCAACCTACACGCAAAAAACAAGCGAGATTAATGAATTACAAACTCAAAATGCCGGAATAAACCAGGAGTTGCAGGAACGCGATTCAATGGTGAATGAGTTGGTTGGTGCTTTCGACGAAATTGAGCAAAACCTGAAATTTATTAAAGAAAAGCGTCAGGTTTTATCGGTTGAGTCGCAAAAAGAGGGAAACTACGACAAAAAGCAAGCAATTGTTGAAGACATCGCCCTGATGAATGACATGCTGGAGAAAAGCAGCGAGCACATTGCGGAGCTGGAACGTAAATTGAAGAACTCCGGTATTCAGATCGGTTCATTCAAAAAGAAAATTGCGGCATTAAATGCTAACATTGAAGAGCAGAACACGCAAATTGTGGCCCTGCAAGAGCAAATTCAGGAGCGCGATGTTATGCTGGCCGATATGTCGCAGAAAATTGACACGATGCAAACCGTTATTCAGGCAAAACAAGATACTTTAACACAACAGCAACAGCTGATAAACGAAAAAATTTACCAGTTAAACAAAGGTTTTGTTGCTTATGGAACTTATAAAGAGCTGGAAGAACATAACGTTTTGACAAAAGACGGTGGTTTCCTCGGCTTGGGGAAACAGGTTAAGCTGATGAGCAACCTGGATCAGGACTATTTCACAGAGCTGAACATTCAGGAAACGAAAAGTATTCCATTGTTCTCGAACGAAGCAAAAATTATATCAGAACACCCGGATAGTTCATACTCGTTTGTTGAGCAAGACGGTGTAGTTGCTTACCTGAACATTGACAATCCTGAAGAATTCTGGAAGATCTCGAAATACGCGGTAATAGAAATTAAATAATATAGGTTTGCTAAAAGCAGGAGCGCGTGCAACAGAGGTTGTTCCCTTCTGCTTTTGTTTTTAACTAAAAAACTATCTAAGCGGTAGGCATAAACAAATATCATTTATAAGAAAACATAAACTAAGAGAAAATGAAGAAAATTGGAATAGCACTTACGACGATTGTATTTGGAATATTACTTATGGTGGCCTGTAACGACGACAGCCAAACCACCAATTTCCCAGAAGGAAAAGGAAAAGTTAACGTATATCTTACCGATGCTCCTTTCCCTATCGATTTGGTGTCTCAAACCATTGTAACAATCGACAGAGTTGAAATTAGAAAACAGGAAAACGACACAACAGAGGCTTCGTTCATTACCATTATGGAGGAACCTTTTGAAATTGACTTACTCAGCCTTTCAAACGGAATTACTGAGCAACTGGCATCTGTTGAACTGGAAGCAGGAACTTACGACATGATGCGTTTGCATGTGGTTGATGCCGAAGTAATACTGACTGATGAAACAGTATTTGATCTGAA
This sequence comes from uncultured Draconibacterium sp., assembly GCF_963675065.1. NCBI lineage: Bacteria > Pseudomonadati > Bacteroidota > Bacteroidia > Marinilabiliales > Prolixibacteraceae > Draconibacterium > uncultured Draconibacterium sp. The sequence continues at coordinate 3,387,123 of NZ_OY775906.1, forward strand.
AATACCAAGTGGATCAAGCAGTGGTTTAAAAATTAAGATAGAGCCGGCATTAACAATTAACAGCGGCGAGACTTCTGACGTATTGCTTGACTTTGATGTAAGCAAATCGTTTGTAGCCAAAGGAAACTGGAAAGGCGGAACGATTAATGGGTTTAACTTTAAACCAGTTGTTCGTTGCGTATTGCTCGACCGCGCCGGAAGAATTGTGGGAACTGTCAGTGATACGTCAAATGTAGTTTTACCTAATACAGCCGTAAACCTTTGGACAGAAGTTAACGACATTGAAGAAGACAGTTTAATTACTACTGCCTTTACCGATGAAATGGGTGCATATCAGCTAATTGGAATACCGGAAGGAACGTATTATATGATTGCGGAACAGGATAGTTTCCTGACCGATACGATTTGGAATGTGGATGTATTAAAAGGAGAGTCAACCCAGATTGATTTTATGTTGACTCCTGAACCTTAAATGGTTGCAAGAGTGAGGACCATTCTGTAATCAATCAGTTTGGTTAAGCTTAGTGGTTTTCAAGTATGGGCTGTTCGTTAATTCGGACAGCCCTTTTTCATGTCCGTACAATTCATCCCCAAAATTCCACAGTTCGGTAAAGCAAATTTCATGAGCTGGTGTTTTCGGCGCAATTTTGAAACAGAAAACAAAAACAACAAGCGATGAAAACATTTATTACATTTCTATTTCTTTTCACTTCTGTTCTTTCTTTTGGGCAGGTAAGCATCTCCGGAAAAGTATTAACCAAAACCGGCGAGCCCATTCCGGGAGTTAATATTTACCTAGAAAACACTTATGACGGAGCCAGTTCGGATGGTGAAGGAAATTTTAGTTTCGAAACAAGCGAAACCGGAGAACAAACTCTGGTAGCGTCTTTTATTGGCTACAAAACCTGGAGTAAAACAATTGATTTACAAAACAACGTGGTTTTGCAGATAGAAATGCAGGAAAGCGTAAACAGCATTGATGCAGTTACCATTACTGCAGGAAGTTTTGCTGCCGATGATGAGTCGCGGGCTTCGGTAATGAAGTCGCTGGATGTGTACACTACCCCAAGTGCCAACGGCGATGTAATGGCTGCCATTCGCACTATGCCCGGCACACAAGCCTCTGCCGACGATGGACGTTTATTGGTACGTGGTGGCGATGCCTATGAGACTTCCACCTACATCGACGGGTTGGTTGCATCAAAACCGTACTATTCTAAAACTCCCGATGTAGCAACACGCGGGCGTTTTGCGCCATCATTATTTAACGGTGTTCAATTTAATACAGGAGGTTACTCTGCCGAGTACGGACAGGCGCTCTCTTCTGTTCTAGTGCTGAAATCTACCGACCTTCCTGAAGGAGATAACACCGGCATTTCGTTAATGACCATTGGCGCTGAGGCCAACCGCACCGAACGTTGGGAAAACACCTCGCTGAATGTATCGGGTGGCTATACCAATCTGAGTTTATACGATAAGGTATTTAAAAGTAATGTTGACTGGGAGAAACCGGTGGAGTCGGTGAACGGAACTACAGTTTTTCGTCATAAAACAAGCTCAAGCGGTATGTTTAAAGCCTACGTTACTGCTGATTATGGCGATCTGGCTTACCTTGTTCCGGCCGGCAACGACGGAGAGAAAATGAAGATCAGTAGCAAAGGCGGAACCGTTTATTCCAACCTTTCGTACCGCGACTGTTTTTCAGAAAAATCGTGCTATCGTATCGGTGTTTCTTCCACCTACCAGGATAACCGAATTGGATTAGGTGCCGACGATGTAAATACCCGTGAACTCAATATCGAATCGCGCTTTGCCGTTGTGCACGATCTTTCAGAGGGAGTGAAACTAACATGGGGAGCGAACGAAACTTACAACAAATACACACAGGATTATATTGAGGATGAAGGAACAATTTACAACGGTTCGTTTAACGACCACTTAATTGGTGCTTTTATCGAACCGGAGATCAAATTCACAAAAAACTTTGGCATCCGCCCGGGATTGCGTACCGAATATTCGTCGGTGATTAACAAAGTGAGCCTGGCACCACGCTTTGCTTTGGCTTTAAAAACCGGAGAAAAAGCACAACTGGCCGGAGCCTGGGGATTGTATTTTCAAACGCCGCAAGCCGACTACCTGAAAATAAATACCGATCTGGATTTTGAACAGGCCATGCACTATATTCTCAGCTACCAGTTTGGCGATAACTCGGAACGTTTGTTTCGTGCAGAAGCTTATTACAAAAAATACGATAAGCTTATCACTTATTCTGTTGGTGAAAACGGATTACCCGAAAACCTGCAGAACGATGGAAGCGGTTATGCCGCAGGTTTGGATATCTTTTGGCGCGATCAGCAAAGTATTAAGGGATTCGACTACTGGATTACCTATTCCTATATCGATACCAAACGAAAATACCAGTACTATCCGGAAAAAGCCACGCCTTACTTTATTTCTGACCACAATTTTTCGGTAGTTGGAAAATATTGGGTTAATAAAATAAACACACAGTTTGGCGCTTCGTTTACCGCTGCCAGCGGACGTCCGTTCAATGACCCGAATTCACCACAATTTAACGGCGAACGCACCAAAATGTATTCCGATCTGAGCCTGAACATGAGTCATGTGTTTTACATTGGCAATCAGTATTCGGTGTTGTACTGCTCGGTAAACAATGTTTTGGGAAATGACAATGTACTTAGCTACCGCCCAACAAACATTGCCGATGCCCAGGGCAACTACTCGCTTGTTCCGGTAAAACGCGATATGAAACGTTTTGTGTTTATTGGTCTTTTCCTGAATTTCTAAAGAAAGTTCTAATTTGGTTTTATTAACCACCTCCCATCCCGACTAGTTGGGATGTACTCCTCCTCAAAGGAGGAGAAATTTCGTATTCCAATCTAAAATAACAACCAAGTGTGCAGCACGAAAACTTCCCCTCCTTCCAGGAGGGGGGTACCGCGTTTACAGCGGTGGGGTGGTATAAGTATTAATCTGAAAAAACGACAACTTTAATGGAGTCTCGAGTTCCACTCTATCACAAAGAATACAAAATTAATTATTAAGCAGAGCTAAATCTCAGAATTGAAACAGATTTCTCACACCTCGAGCCCCGGCATTCGAAATGACAATAAAAGAAATCTACAACTCATCTCACAAAATCAACAGTTCGGTAAGGAAGAATTTTAAAAGCGCCCTTTTCAGCGGAAATTTGAATCAGCAAATAAATCAAACAGTAATAATCATTAATACTAAAAGTCATGAAAACAATTATCACCATCTTACTAGTAGCAATTTCAATCCCAGTTTTTTCTTCGAAGTACGAAGAAACCATGAAAACGAACATCGACAAATTGTATCAGTTGCACACCTCGGCCGAACTGCAGGCTTTAGCCAATCAGTTTGAACGTATTGGCAATGCCGAACAAGACAAATGGCTGCCTAACTATTATGCAGCGTATTGTTTTATCCGCTCTACCTTTTTTGATGAAATGGATAACGACAGCAAACAGGCCCAATTGGATAAAGCGCAGGCTTTAGTGGACCAGTTGATGAAAACAAACGACGATGAATCAGAGATCTATGCTTTGCAGGCTTTGTTGTATCAAATCAGGATAACCGACATGAGCAAAGGCGCCCAATATTCGATGAAAGCTGCCGATGCCATTAAACAAGCCGAACGTTTAAATCCGGAGAATCCACGTGTATATTACCTGCGCGGAAGCAATACGTTCCATACGCCTAAATTCTTTGGTGGCGGTGCCGAAAAAGCTAAACCTGATTTACAAAAAGCTGCCAAAATGTTTGAAAATAACAAAGTAACCGATCCTTTACTACCAACCTGGGGAAACGTTCATAACGAGCAGTTGCTAAGTCAGTGTGAGGAGTAAAAAAAAGAGATTCCTCGCTTTGCCTGATCGCAAAGGATGTCATCTTTTAAAAAGATGACATCCTTTTCACAACGAAGAAGTTCTGGAGAAAGCCGGGGGGTACTGTATAATTTTATCAATAATCCGTTTTATCTTTAGCTCATTCTTAAATTCACTATCTTGAAAACTCAAAATTCGAATAAAACAATCTATATGCGAAAGCGCATTGCTATAAACTGGCTGGTAGCCGTTGTTGTTTCCATTCTTATTGGCATGGTTACAACCGTTTTAATGGGTGGTTCTTTAAAAGTTTCCTTTATGCAGTTTATATGGAGTGCCGGTTATTCTTTGAGTCTCGGACTTCCTTTGTTTGCCAACGGATATTTGTTCGGATGGTTCGAAAAGCGTTATATCGATTGGGTAAATCGTCCGGGCACCAGTGTTGTACGTGCTTTGCTGATGCATATTGTGTATTCGAGTGCAGTTATCTGGACCGTCAACTGGTTTTGGTTTATTTATATTATGGATAGTGAGTGGGACTCATTTCTGCAATACAACCGGGGCACCATTATTTCGGAGTATATTATTTTTATCATCATAGCATCAATTATTTATGCCATTTCGTTTTTTAAAGCCTGGCGATATGCAGTGCGACAACGTGAAGAGGTGAAACGTGAATCGCTGGCCTTGAAGTATAAAGTGCTGCAGGATCAGATCAATCCACATTTTCTTTTTAACAGTTTGAATGTGTTGGGGAGCCTCATCGATATTGATGTGGAAAAAGCAAAAAAGTTTACGCGTGAACTTTCGAAATTTTACCGCGATGTGCTTCAGTTTAAAGACCTCGACATTATTTCGTTAAAAGAAGAGATCGATTTTGTGACCAAATACATTTATCTGCAGCAAATTCGTTTTGGCGAAGCGCTGCAAGTTGATATTATTGCCAACGAAAAGGTAGAAGGGAAAGTAATTCCGCTGTCGGTGCAGGCACTGGTAGAGAATGCAATTAAACACAACGAAATATCGAAGGCGAATCCGTTAAAGATTGTGGTGGCTATTTCCGACGATTACGAATTGGTGGTGGAGAATAATCTTCAGCCAAAAACGCAGACGGACGATTCGAGTAAAACAGGCCTTAAAAACATGGCCGGACGATATGAATACCTTACCGGAAAGCAAATGATGATATCGAAGAACGGTGGTTACTTTCGGGTGAGCGTTCCGTTGATAAAGGTTGAGGAAGAAGTTGAGTGAATGAGTGATTGCGTTATTGAGGAACTTAAGGACGAAGTTGAGGGTATGGAGGAGAGCGATTGACTAAAGAAATGCTTTAATGCAGAAATGCTTCAATGCTTTAATTAGAGAATTAAAAGGAAAAAGTATTCAGTCACGATCTCAGTCTCAGTTTACAGATTGTCATCCTGAGCGGAGTTTTGAATGTATGAATACTTTAATGCAGAAATGCTTTAATTTAAAACTCGAAGCTCGAAGTTCGTGACTCGAAACTTGAAAAAAAAATGAAAATACTGATAGTAGAAGACGAACCATTGGCAGCGGCACAGCTGGCTGCTCATATTTCTGCCTTAAAACCGGAAGCAAATATTGTGGCTGTTTGCGACACAGTAAAAGCTACGGTTGAATGGTTGCAAAACAACGAAGCGCCTGAGCTGGCATTTTTTGATATTCAGCTGGGCGACGGACTGAGTTTTGAAATATTTGAGCAGACTAACTTTAACCATCCCGTAATTTTTACCACTGCTTACGACGATTATGCCATTCGTGCTTTTAAAGTGAACAGTGTGGATTATTTATTAAAACCCATTGAACGCGAAGAGCTAAAAAAGGCACTCGATAAGTTTGAGCAACTGGCTAAACCGGCAACTTCTTCTTTTACTCCTGATGTGCTACACGAAATGGTGGCTTCGCTGAAAAAGAAAAACTATAAAGAGCGTTTTTTGGTAAGAGTGGGTACGCATCTTCGGGTAATTGAGACTGCCGATGTGCTGTATTTCTACAGTTTTGAGAAAGGTACTTACGCCAAACTTTCGGACGGTAAAGATTATCTGCTCGACCAGAGCCTGGAGCTGGTGGAAGCGATGGTTGATCCGAACCTGTTTTTCCGTATTAACCGCAAATACCTGGTGGCTTTAAAAAGTATCAGCGATGTGATTGCCTACAGTAATTCGCGTTTAAAACTAAAGGTGCAACATGCGAATGATGGTGATTTCCTCGTGGCCCGCGAAAAAGTAAAAAGCTTTAAGAGTTGGCTCGAAGGCGGGGTTTAGTTCGCAGTATTCAGTCGCAGTTGGCAGTTTATGTTGGCTGGAGTTTGAAGAATTGGAACGCTGATGACGATGATTTTGCTGATTTTCGCTGATTTTTTACCACGCGAAAGCCCCAATAATTCGGGGGCGCGGCAACAGTGTATAACTAATTATTACCTGTCAATTTAAGCAAGCCAGTATTAGTTCCAAACCATTTATTCCCCTTTGAATCGATAGCAATTGCATTAACAGGGTCAATTTTTAATTCATCAGCCTTTTCATAAGTAGTCCAGTTTGTTCCATCAAAAATTGAAATACCCCATCCGTTTGAACCCAACCAAAGGTTTCCTTCGGTATCAATATTTGTCGAAAAAATTGGTGAGCCCGCAACCAACCATTCTGTCTCCGTATCATGTTTTGTCCAATTTGAGTCATCAAACTCCGATAAACCGCCCCAGGTTCCAAACCACTTGTTTCCATTATTATCTATAACTATTGACATTACACCGTTACCTGCTATTCCTTCACCGGGATTATCTGCATTATAACTATAGGTAGTCCAGTTATTATTATCAAACTTTGAAACACCTCCGTTCGTTCCAAACCATTTATTGCCTTCTGAATCTATCGCAATTGAAAAAACATTATTTTCTGCCAACCCATTGTTCGTATTGTAAGATGTCCAATTCTCTCCATCAAATTTTGAAACACCTCTAATTGTTCCAAACCATTTATTGCCTTCTGAATCTATCGCAATTGAATAGATATAATTGTTTACAATACTATTCGATGAATTTTCATCATTTTTATAATATGTCCAGTTTGTTCCATCTAAACTCGCAACACCTCCTCCATAAGTTCCAAACCATTTAACTCCATTTTTATCAATTGCAATAGCCAAAACTTTTAAACTACCATTGAAATCGGAATAATTAGTCCATGTATCTCCATCAAATTTTGATGCTCCATAATCAGTACCTATCCAAATATCATCTGAAGAACCAACAGCAATAGCATGAATATTGATATTTGGAAGTCCATCATTGGTTGAATACTTTGTCCATTGTAAAGAAGTTACATCTGGGTTTTCTTTTTCACATGACATTATAATCATTGAAATGAGAATCAGTAAAATAAAGTTGGAAGTTTTCATGACATTATAATTTGAAGTTATGTATGTATTATTATGTGTCTATTTTGTCAGGCTTGCCACTAACTTAGTTATCTGTGGCATGTATATCGCCACTAGCTTATAAATTGAATTCACTGAACGATTCCTATTCACAAACACCTATTCGTTTACAAACAGATAATCTACTCAATCCCTGGGGTGGCAAAATCTCTCTCTGCTAATCATTCTGGGTGTCACCGATTGGGGTAGCTAACTTAACAATAATTATTTAATAATTGAAATGGTTTGGGTATTTTGCTTTGGGCTGGATGCCCCGACGCTGCGATCGGGATTGCACTTCGCTTAACTGAATACTGGATGCTGGATGCTCGATACTGGATGCTGGATACTAGTGGCTAGTGGCTAGTGGCTGGTACAAATATCCAATGTTTAAAGAGGAAATATCCAACTATTGAATCCTTTGGATAAAGCTCCTTAATCGCGGTAACGTTTCAAAAGATCGTTGTAGGCATCTATGCGTCGATCGCGGAGGAAAGGCCAGATACGGCGCACATCTTCGGTGCGTTTCCGATCTATTTCTACCACTTCTATTTCCTCGTCGTGTGCCGACAGCTGTTTAATAAATTCGCCTTGCGGACCTGCAACAAACGAATTCCCCCAAAACTCAATACCATTTCCCATTCCGGTAGCATCGGGTTCAAATCCGGTACGGTTAACACTTATTACGGGCAGGCCGTTGGCCACAGCATGTCCGCGTTGCGAAATGATCCACGCATCCAGCTGGCGGGCTTTTTCATCGTCGTCATCTGCAGGGTCCCAGCCAATAGCCGTAGGATAGATAAGCATTTCTGCTCCGGCCAATGCCATTAAACGCGCTCCTTCGGGATACCACTGATCCCAGCAAACCAGCAAACCAAGCCGCCCAACAGAAGTGTTGATGGGTTCAAAACCCATATCGCCGGGAGTGAAGTAGAATTTTTCGTAAAACCCGGGATCGTCAGGAATGTGCATTTTGCGGTATTTCCCTGCTATCGATCCGTCTTTTTCAAAAACCACGGCAGTATTGTGGTACAGGCCGGCAGCACGTTTCTCGAAAAGCGAAGTGACCAACACAACGTTATTCTCTTTAGCCGCTGCAGCAAATATTTCGGTATCTTTTCCGGGAATCGGTTCTGCCAGATCAAAAAGGTCAACATCTTCAACCTGACAAAAATAAAGACTGGCATGCAGCTCCTGCAACACCACCAATTCAGCTCCCATTTCGGCACATTTTTTAATGGCCATTATACTGTTTTGTGTGTTTTCTTCTTTGTTCCCCGAACGTTTCTGCTGAATGATACCTACTTTCAATTTGCTCATGATCTTTAATTTTCGATGTTTAACCCAACCGCTTCCGGATACTGCATGGTTACACAGTGCAGCGACCCATGTTGCTCGACCAATACCCTGCAATTTATTGGAATTATTTCTTTTTCGGGAAAAATTTGCTGCAAAATATCTACGGCTTCGGCATCTTGTTTTAACCCGTATACCGGAAGCAGAACAGCACCGTTGATAATGGTGAAATTTGCATAAGTTGCCGGCAAGCGGTTTCCTTCGTCATCAAAACAAGGATCGGGAAACGGAAGTTCAACCAGATTGTAGCGCATTCCGTTTTCGGTAGTAAACTGTTCCAGTTCCGTTTTCATTTTTTGCAACGCTTCAAAATGCTCGTCTTCCGGATTGTTACACCCCACATAGGCAATGGTATTTTCGTTACATAAACGGGCAATTGTATCGATATGCGAATCGGTATCGTCGCCGGCCAGGTAACCACTGTTGAGCCACAAAACACGTTTTGCACCAAAATTCTGTTTCAGGATAGCCTCAATTTCTTTTTGCGTATACTGCGGATTGCGGTTCTCTTCCAGCAAACATTCGGTGGTGGTAATAATCGTACCTAAGCCATCGCTTTCAATGGAGCCGCCTTCCAATACGAAGTCGAAGCTTTTTAGTTCGCAATGCTGAAGAATTCCCTGATCGAACAAACTTTTTGTGATTTGATTGTCCCGTGCGGCTTCGAATTTTTTCCCCCAGCCATTAAAAATATAATCCTGAACAATGGCTTTTCCATTCCCGACAACAGTAATTCCGCTATGATCGCGTGCCCAGGTGTCGTTCGACGGAGCTTCGGCAAAATAAATATTCGAAGTATTGCTGAAATAAGCACGAACACGTTTCACATCGTCGCAAACCACCAGCACTTTTTGAAAGCGGGCAGCGGCTTCAATTATATCCACAAAACAGACACTGGCTTCCTCTAAAAGATAAGCCCAATCGCTGTCGGGATGCGGAAACGTAAGTTGTAAAAACGACTGCGGTTCCCACTCAGCTGGCAAACGCAGACTTTGAACTAGTGAATTATTCATGCTTCTTTTTGTAAACTTCCGGCCTCAAAAATAAAACGAAATTACACAGTTTCATCTTTTGGGTAAAAGTTTCTCTAATCTTTTGTGCGTGCCTGCCGGGTAGCGACGGTTTTAATTAATTACTTTATATTTAAGGCAGATCAAACAAACCAAACAAATGAAAAAATTAATTTTCCCGGCTTTGCTGCTAATATTGCTGGGATGTAGCGGTACAAAAACACAAGAGCTTGTTCAGATTTCTACAATCGACGCTTTATTACAGGGAGTTTACGATGGAAATACAAGCCTGCAAACGCTTTCCGAAAACGGCAATTTTGGTATCGGTACACTTAACGGCCTCGATGGTGAGCTAATTCTACTTGACGGCAATTTCTACCAGGTTCGGGACGATGGGAAAATTTATCAACCCGAATTAAGTGCATGCAGCCCGTTTGCTTCTGTAACTTATTTCAATCCTGAAAAAGAATTACAAGTTGAAGCGCTTTCCTTTATCGGATTAAAAACAAAAATTAACAGCCTGATGCCCGGGAGTAATTTGTTTTTCGGGATAAAACTTAGCGGCAACTTTACGAGCGTTAAAACACGAAGCGTGCCAAAGCAGCAGCAACCTTATCCACCACTGGTTGAAGTTACGGCTAATCAGCCTGAGTTTGAAGCAACAAATGTTTCCGGAACCTTAGTGGGATTTTATTGTCCGCCTTATGTTACCGGACTAAATGTGCCGGGTTATCACCTTCATTTTTTGTCGGGTGAAAAAGATTTTGGCGGCCATTTGCTGGCTTTTGAATTGGAGAGTGGTACTCTTCATTTGGACCAAATCAATAATTTCAAACTAAATCTTCCTGAAGATGAACACTTCCTGAATACCACGCTCGACAAGGATTTAAGTGATGATTTAAAACAGGTTGAGGGGGAGTAGTTTTTCTCAGAAAATGAATTAACTTTTAAACCGTAAAAATTGAAGAGCCAGGAACAGAAGACCAATAAAATTGATACTAACCTTAATACTAAATTATGCGAATCAACATCGTTAGCTGGGTTGAAATTCCGGTAAAACAAATGGCACGTGCCATTAACTTTTACGAAACAGTTTTTAGCGTAGGATTGGAAAAAAATCGTAGCAGGGAATTCGACATGGCCTGGTTCCCCTATTCCGAGGGTCGTTATGGATCGGGGGCGGCACTGGTTCACCACAAAGAGTTTTACCAACCTTCGTCGAACGGAGTGGTTGTTTACCTGGCTTCGCAGGCGGATGATGTAAACGTAGAACTGGAACGGGTGGTAGATGCAGGTGGAAAAATACTGCAGCACAAAAACAAGATCTCCGATGAACACGGATATCTGGCTGTTATTCTCGACACCGAAGGAAACAGGGTTGCACTGCACTCAAGGGAATAACGGACATCATAACAGGAAACCGGAAGAAGGCTGTTGAATCTTCCGGTTTCTTTTTATGCTTTAAGTTTTGTGAGCTGCATGCTGATTGCCCATTACCGGCGTCGATTATTTCGAATCCATTTTTTGAATTATTTCTTTTAGCAGCTGGCTATGCTATTGTTTTAGTTGGATAAACGTATTTACCCATTTAAAAATGAAATACAGAACGGCAACAACCAGTGCTACACAAATAAGAATAGGAAGAAAAATACGTTGTGTTTTATCGTTACAAACGAGTGGGAGTTGAGCTTTTGAAGGAGAAGTTTAATCAGATATACTAAAATCAGTTAAAAACTTACTCCGAAGCAATTATTGAAATAAGTTCCTGGTTTACTTCCCGGTTAAATTCCACCATGTGTTGCTTATTTGTTTGTGAAGCGATTACTTCTGCACGTTTCATTCCTCCGTGGTAAGTTTTGTTAAAAAAACCAAGGCCAACCAGGTAACCGGTAATGTAGAAGCCATTGTAAACCTGAACTCCGGCAAAAGTAAGCACCGATGCATTGATCAAAAAATTGATGATTCCTTCGCCTGATTTACCTGCATACATTTGCCCTGATCCGGGAATAAAACGCGACCAGTTTCTGGCAGCTTTAAGCGATTTTATGCGGGGGCGGTTCTTTTTGCTGTAAAGTTCTTCCGTCAATCGTTTTAGTGTTATTTCTTTTTCAGGCGTAAAATGCTGTAGTTCTATAAACTCAACAAAATTCTGTTCCGCTTCTTCCCATTTATATGTTTCGTGTAACGAAAGAATTTTTACAGGAAGAAAAACACCAAAATTTACACTATCGGAACTGCGATGAAAATATTCGTCGATTTTCCACAAAGCACGGGCGGGTTCATTGTTCAGGTAATAACAAAGTGATTGTTCGTAACAAACAAAACGATACAACGAGTCGTCGGGGTTTGAAAAATAAGTGGTTTGAAGAGCGCTTATTGCACGCCCAAAATCGTTCATTTTCCGATAGCACAATGCTTTTTTATAACGCAGCCAATTCAGGTCGGTTTCAGCATCTCCCTGAAACACCAGACGTTCGTATTCAATCGAGGCTTCGAAATAATTTCCCGAATCAAACAAACTGTCAGCTTTTAACTCTGCCGAATTACTAATCAAAGAAATTCCGCAGAGGAATATGAAGCTGAAAAAGAATCTGATTATGTATTGCATTCTCGTATTCATTTTCAATAACTTTTACAGAAACAATTGATCCGTAAATATTTGAGACATAATTTACGGCAAAAATACTACCGAACAATATTGTTTTGACATCCATTAATCCCGATTTTCGGTAGTTTTCCCATGTTATTAAACCAAAGCCAATATTGCCAATCATTGAGGCTATTCCGGCTCCGGTGTTTCCGGCATATATTTTCCCAGATCCAGGAATAATCGCCGACATAATTCCCGCTGTAACCGGCGACTTTTTCCGGTGCTGTTCGTGCTCTTTCCATATCTCATTTAATGCAAGCACCTGCCTGTTTAACACTGCATTATCTTCGGGAACAAGCTCCAGAAACTGCTTAGCTCTTGGCCAGTTTCCATCTAGCATTTCAATACCGCTTAGTTCAAAATTATACAACCACAAAATCGGCTCTACTCGTTTATTCACCCTATCCAGAATATTTCTAGCTTCGTTGTAATTTCCCAGATAAGTTTGATTGTACCCGGCAAAAAAGAATGATTTATTATAAAACGGTGATGAGTCGCTTACTTTGAGGAACGACGATGAAGATTCCTGCAGGTTTTTAAGCGAATAGTGCGCCCATCCTTTATAGTAATTGATTGAGTCCTTTTGTTGAGCGGAATAATCCGTTTGGTCATTCCCGATTACAAAGATGGCTTCCTCGTAGAATCCGCTGTTTACCAAATGCCGGATAAAAGGAATCTGCCCCTGGCTTTGAGCGAACGTTAACAAAAGAGTGATCACTAACAGAAAAATATACCTCATTTATATTTTTTTATTGAATCATGAAACCGGTGAACATGGGAATCAATGTTGCCTGGATCAAGATCGGTTGCTGCTATTCGGTTACAGCGGCTAAGTCTGTCAAACGACAAAAGCGTGCCTTTTATTAAACCATAATTTTCAACAGCCTGTTTACTAAAATCGGAGCAGGTTGGATTAAACAAACAACTGGCCGAAAGGTGTTGCGAGAACATATTTTGATATACAAACAACGATCCCCCGTATATGAGGCTGACAGGATTAGTGTTTCTAAACGTTTTTGGTTGATTCTTATAAATATAAGGTCGGTGTCCTGTCACGGGCATTTGTTGCTTAACAACCGAATCTATAAGCAACAGGTCGCTTTTTAAATCGATTTGCTGGCTGTATGCTCCCAAAGAAACCAACACAAAAACCAGCAACAAAAAAAACGTTCTATTTGCTTTTTGATATTGGTTTTGCATCTTCAGGAATTTTGAAATTAAAGTAAGGGCTGTCATCCGACCAGGAAACCTTTACATCAGAAAAAGTAGTACGACTGATAATGGAATCTTTTGAAGGAATATAGCTGATCTCCACAATGTTCATTGGCAGCCTGAATTGCTTGAAATCCTTGTAATTGGTGTAATAAATTTTTTTCAGAATATTTTCTTTTGAGGCCTGATATTCAGAATAAACCGGTAGCCCGTTTTCGAAAACCATTTTTACTGTTATAATTCCTCTTAATGTAGAAGGAGGCTGCCAGGTAGTAACATAGTACTGCCCTTCAAATTCATTTGAAACCAAACGAAATCCTTCATCAACCAGCCCCAAATCTTCAATAAAATTATTCGTAAAGTAGTAAATGAGGGTTCGTTTTGAAGAAAGTTCAGGAAGCTGTTCGTAAGCCACTTCGTTTCTTTCGGGGTAATAGGTTTTAACTTCTCCAAAAGGATTTACAACGGTCACAAAGTCGGGCGACGAGTAATAGTACTTAGTAATCACCTGCTTTTCCTTGTCAAAATACAAGTCAACTTTCTTTGTTGCTTTCTTTCGGTTATCGAGTACTTCAGTTTTTTGTTTTAGCGAAATGTAATTGCCATTCTGAGCTTTCACCGAAATACTAAAAACGAAGGCTATTAATAAAATAACGATTTTTCGAATCACTGTACAGCAGATATTAAAAAGATGCCTGTTTTCCTAAAAACAGGCATCTCTTTATTCGTAAATAAAAACCATGTTACCACATAAAAAACTTCGGATTGTCGATGTATGGACTGATATCGTCGTTGTCAACAATCAGTACAATCAAATCCACAAAAGGCACAATTCCAAAAATACCACCACAGGTTAAAATATAACCTACACCAGTCATGGTTTTTGTTCCCAGGTAAAAACGGTGAACTCCGAATCCCCCTAAAAAGAAATCGAGCAGAACTGCCGCTACGAAAGATTTCTCTTTCACAACTGCGGTTGCTGGAGCGTTTGACGGCAGCGTGCTTAACGCTCCGGCATTCATTGAAACCATACTGGTTTCAACCGCTTCCGAGAACATCTTGTCAATCGATTTCATGTCGATTGAGTAAGAAGATGCATTTGCGCTTTTCACAAAGAATACTGCGAGCAGCAAACAAATAGCAAGGCTAACTTTCTTCATATTATTGCTTTTAAAATTATTTGGTTAATCTAAGATAGAATTTTTTTTATCACTATGCGGTAATATGTCAAATAAATTTAGCGGCACCTTGTGGCTTACATTTTATTGTATTATAAAAAAAACGATAGAGAACAGCGCCTCGCAACCGAACATAAGAATATCAATTCATTGCTATATTGAGGTTTCCTCTACAACCTTGCATCTCCTTTACATTATGTTTGCTTTCTGTTTTATAAAAAAAAGAAGTCCGTCGGTCCAGATGAAATTTTGCACTTAAAATCAATTTAAGTGCAGATTGCCACATTGAAGTTATTCGAATAGTTTTTAATGTGGGTTATTGACATTAAACCTGCTTTACATATTAAGGTATACTTTATCTCGTAATTTGCCTGTCAATAATTACAGGCTGTTATCCTTCGTTAATCTTTCGCGATGCTTTCCCGGAACAGATTTCTCTGGGCAATTAACACTCAATTCTGAGTTTTCAAATCATCTGCTCCCTTAATCTTCTTAACAATTTCAGCCTCGGCATTATCGTACACTTTACGAATTAGCGGATCGTTAAAATTCATGGTGCGCTCTTCAAAAGCCATATCGTTTATACGCTCAAACAGGCGTTCTTTCGCGCTGCGAATATCTTTTCCATAAATGTGGTACGAATCGGCCTGCCAATTCATTCGCCCAAGCTTAACTGTTTTGCCTGTTTTTTCTGCAATTCCGGCAGCAACAACATCTTTACTGAATTGAATAAATCCGAACATATTCAGAAATCCGGCATTCCAGGCATCGTTACTTCGGTAGCGGATATTGCTGTTTAGCCACCACGTTCCGTCTTCGTCTTCCAGAATCCGGTACCACAACGATTGTAAACTTGGCGGATCATCGCAGGTAAAATCAATGTTAGGCATCCAGGTTATCATTTGCGCCTGCCGCGTAAACGGCTGTTCGGCCAGTTTGTCGATTACATTTTTTATCTGATCAACCTTAAAAGCACCCACTTCTTTCGATTCTCCGTCAACCAGTTCTTTCCAAACGCCGTAGTTTTGCAAACGCCCGTGATAAGTGTACTCCGGATTTTTATCTTCAGGATCGTTCATGTTTTTTACCAGGTGGTCTTTCAAACCTTCCAGCTCCAGCACATATTCCCGTAGATCGTCAACACCACCGGGAAAAGCCATGTGAATCATCGGATCGATCTCCGGTTCCAGAATCGTTAAATTCATCGTACAGTCAATACTCAGTGGATCGCCCGGCCGGTCGTACTGCGTTTTAAAACGGGTTCCTTTTCCATACAAATAAATAAGTGCTGTTTCGTAAGCTTCGGCCAAGGACTTTCCTGTTACCGATATCACCGGAATGTTTTTCATTTTTGTAAGTTTAAGCTATACAATTGATCGATCGGATTTAAAGATAGAAAATATGTATTCGGTAAAATAAATATTGGCAAAAAAATGCCATGGTGATCGGAATCAATACCCGTAACCATAACCATAATCGTCCTCTATATAAACCTTATCATCCAGCGGATAATCACCTTCCTGAACAGAAAATGAAGCATAGCTTGCCGATCCCCAAATACCAATGCCGCCACTAATGTTTGAATAAACCTGAACAGGTTCGGAAAAGAAATCTTCATCAAACCAAAAATGCAGGTTAGCTGTATTTAAATATTCGTAATATTCTTCGGAAAGCGAATACAGGTAGATGTCCCGGATTCTGAAATTAGCACTATTATCATAGCTGCTGTAGCCATACGCATAAGAACTATACCCAAGCTCAAACCTCATTTTCATTTTTTCCCCATTAAAGCTATCGTCGTTAAAAATGGCAAACCGGTTATCGGGTGTACCTGTAATCAATTCATCCGCTTCATTTACAGCATCGTTGAGTTGGGCATTTAAGATTTTAATCCGTTCATACTGTTGTGCCCGAATAATAATAGTATCAGAATGTATGATTGTTCCATCAGGCATATAACCAACCATCTCTTGACCTTCGATTGATTTCGATTGCAACTGATAATAACTGTGATGCTGTCCGTTATCATCAAACTCAAGACTAAATTCCGGCCTTCCCGAGTATCCGTAACTACCTGTATTAATAACATTGGTTGTATCCCAGTCCAGTATTTCAATGGGATCGGGGACGGTAGTTTCGCAACGCACTGGGCTAAAACCATCCGCCAAAATTTCGAGGCGATAGCTTTTCCCAGCTTCTCCTAAAACGGTAGCCTGGTATTTGCCCAGCGCAAGAGGGACATCTGAGCCATAAACCATCTCCTTTACGGGCGTTAAAGTTTCAGCAAAAACGTCATCAACATATAAATCTACTTTGGCATTTGTTATTACGGAGGAAGCATAACGATCCTGCAACTTACTTCTGCTTTTCGACAATTTAACGGTAACAGTATCGCCCGATACTACAAGACCGTTAACTACCAGCATTGGTTCTATTTCATCTCCTTTAAACACGATTTCCTTTTCGCAGGAAATAAGAAATAGGAAAACAATTGACAAAAGTGCTTGGATTATATTTTTCATCTTCATGGTATTCGATTTTTGTTTAGCTATTAAAACTTAAAAGTGTAACTAACTGAAGGAATGAAAGGGAACAAACTAACTTGTTTTAAAGCGGGTTTTGAGGTAGTATAATGTTCTCCTTCAGGTGTTATTGCGTCTTCTCTTTTACTTCCCCAGTAGAGGTAAAACGGATTCTGACGGCTATAGGCGTTATAAACACCAACTGTCCAGGTGCGAACCCCACGTTTTTTTTGCTTATGGAAATTCATACTTAAATCGAGGCGGTGATACGCCGGCATCCGGTAACTGTTTCTGCCTCCATAATAGGTTATAGCACCTCCGGAATAATAATTATCCATTCCGGGGAGCATGGCCGAATAATCCTGCGCGCCCAAAGTAGTGGCATTTCCAGTGCCGTAAACCCAGGCTAAACCGATATCGAATTTTTTACTGACTTCGTGGTTCAAAACAAGGTTTATATCGTGTCTGCGGTCGTATTTTGCCGGGAAGGTTTTGCCAAAGTTCAGGTTGTCGAATTTGCGGTTTGACCATGACAATGTGTAACCCAGCCACCCCGTAGTTTTTCCGGTTTTCTTTTCCACCATAAATTCTGCTCCGTACGACCAGCCTTTTCCAGTTTCAATTTTACTTTCCCAACCTTCGCTAACCCCAGAAAACGTTGCCCCGGGTTTATACTCAATCAGGTTATCCATTTCTTTATAAAATGCTTCAACGGAAAATTCGTATCCTTTTCTGTGTTTATAAGCTGCGCCCAGCGCCCATTGCTCCGAATTCTGAGGCTTTACATTTTGGGTTGTAGGTAACCACAAATCGGTAGGAAGACTTATTGTTGAGGAGCTCAGCAAATGAATGTACTGACTCATTTTGGCGTACGACGCTTTTATCGACAAATTATCAGAAACCAGGTAGCGAAAAGCCAGGCGAGGTTGAAACGAAGTATAATTGGTATTTTGAACATTAAACCACGAAAAGTACAGCCCAATATTGGCATTCAAGCGCGAAGTGATATTCCAGCTGTCTTCCAAATAGGCATCAAATTCGGTTGCTGCTATATTTTGGTTACCATAAGTTGTATCCTGATCCAGTTTATACCCATCATCATCAACGGTTGTTTTTTCATGATTTACCCCCGGCTTAAAAGTATGCCAGGTATTTGAGGCCCCAAATTTTAACGAATGATTTACTCCCGGATAATAATCAAAATCCATTTTCGCAGTAACATCATTTATCCCCGACATATAACGAAAATAATCTCTGTCGTAATATTCTTGTCCTGTATATTCATAATCACTCTCCACATCAAAGTTATATTTACTATAGGTTAAAGTAGCATTACTAAATAATTTAGGACCAAAAACATGGTTCCACCGTAAAGCAGAGGTAATGTTTCCCCAGCCAAGATTATCATTGTACTTATCGTAATAGTTTGATTCCCCCGAGGTAAATTCTGATTTATCATAGGCTTTATCTTTGCCACTGTACATCGACAGGAACAAACGATCGCGATCGGAAAACCTGTGGTTTATTTTTGCATTCAGATCGTAGAAATAATACCCGGCGTTTATATCTTCATTATCGGCTTTTTTATTGGCCAATTGAATAAACGGTTGTGCCAATACGTCGATGTAAGTTCTCCTACCCGAGACAATAAATGCTGTTTTTCCTTTATTTATTGGCCCTTCAAACGAAAAGCGAGAGGAAATAAGGCCGACAGAAAACTCGCCTTTGTATTCCTGATCGTTTCCCTCTTTCATACGAATATCAACCACCGACGACAGGCGCCCGCCAAAACGTGCCGGAAAACCTCCTTTGTAAAGATTTACTGTTTTTACTGCGTTGGAATTAAACACCGAAAAGAATCCGAACAAATGGCTGGCGTTGTAAACGGGAACTCCATCGAGCAAGAACAAATTCTGATCGGCACCGCCTCCCCGAACATAAATTCCACTGGTACCTTCGGTGCCCGCCTGCACTCCCGGCAACAATTGAATAACTTTCAACACATCAGGTTCGCCAAGTATTACGGGCAATTTTTCAATACGCTCAACCGGAAGCTGTAATAAACTCATTTGAGTACGTTCAACATTCGACTTGGAGGCATGTACAGTAATCTCGTCAAGATCAGCCATTTGTTTTAGTCTGATATTAATTACCGTATCCTTCTGTAAATTAAAATCGAGAGATTGTTTGCTGTAGCCAACAAAAGAAAAAAGCAAATTTTGTTGCCCAGGCGGAAGCGTAAGGCTGTAAAATCCATAAACATTGCTAACTGTACCTTTCTTTTTTAAGGTCTCATAAATATTTGCATTAATAAGCGATTCGCCGGAAGCCACATCGGTAATATATCCACTAATGGTAACTTCCTGGGCGCGCACAAATACAGTACTGCACAATAGTGCGAAACAGAGGTAAAATGGTTTCATTGAAGATTGATTTATATTATAACTCCAAAACTATACGAATATTATATTCAGAAATTATAACAAACATTAAGTAAACTAAACATAAGCTAACAAATGCAATAAAAAGCTAATTGGTGTTAACAACTGATTGTAACAAGCTATAGTTTATAGTTTTGCATTTTTTTAATAAGTCTTTAATTTCTTAGGAATTTATTTTCAAAACTTTTATACTTTTATCCAACTAAAAGATTTTAAATTTTAATCTATAACCAATTAACCATGAGTACTAAATCAACTTCGAGAAGAAGTTTCTTAAAAGGTGCGCTGGCTGCAGGAGCCGGCCTGGTTATCGTTCCGCGCCACGTGTTGGGCGGTAACGGATACCTCGCACCATCCGACCAGTTAACAAAAGCTATTATTGGTGTTGGCTCAATGGGCCGCGGGCATATTCCATACGAGGGCACGCGTGTTGTTGCCATTTGCGATGTGGATACCGAACACCTGAAACTGGCCAAAAACCTGATCGATTACGACGTAAAACAATTCACTGATTTTAGAGAAGTGTGCCAGCTGCCCGAGGTTGACATTGTACACATTGCCACGCCGCCACACTGGCACGGCATTATGGCTGTTGAAGCCGCCAAAGCCGGGAAAGACATTTGGTGCGAAAAACCAATGACACGCACCATTGGCGAAGGCAAAAGAGTGGTTGAGGCAGTTAATGCGCATGGCCGTATGTTCAGGCTAAACACCTGGTTCCGTTTTAAAGATCAGTTTTACGGACTGGGAACTGATGTAAAACCACTGAAAAAAGTAATTGACAGTGGCATTTTAGGATGGCCCCTAAAAGTTACGGTTAGCGGAATTACCGGCTACAACTGGAAATTCTACTGGCAGGGCAAACACAACCTAGCTCCGCAACCGGTTCCGAAAAACCTTAATTACGATATGTGGTTAGGGCCTGCGCCGTACAAACCATACAACGAAGCGCGTGTTCATGCCAATTTCCGTGGTTACTGGGATTACGACGGCGGCGGCCTTGGCGACATGGGCCAACACTACCTCGACCCGGTTCAATACATGCTGGGAAAAGACGATACCAGCCCGGTAAAAATTGAGGTTGACGCACCACAACAACATTACGATGCCGTGGGCACCTGGCGACGTGTAACTTATACCTATGCCGATGGTTGCCAGATTATTCTCGATGGCGAGAACCGCGACAAAGATGCGGCCTATATTGAAGGTCCTAACGGCAAAATCTACCAGGGATTCCGCTCGGATATTCCTAACCTGCAAAGCTTTATTAAAACCTTACCTGATCCTGAATCTCAGATCGGAATTTTCTCCGAATCGGTGAAAACACGCAAGAAGTTTGCGCTGAACGAGACTAACGGATTCCGGTCGGCAACGCTTGTAAACCTTGGTATTACAGCAGTTCGACTGGGACGTACATTACATTTCGATCCTGAAAAACTGGAGTTTATTGATGATGAAGGAGCAAACCGACTGATCAATCAGCCAATGCGTGCACCGTGGACGATTTAAAGGATGAAGGATGAATTAGTAAGGATAACACATAGGATTAAGGACAAATACAATGAAAAAATATAGAATTCAAATAACTACGATCTTGTTGCTGGCGTGTTTTAGTTTAGCCGGTTTTGCGCAGGATAAGCGAACGCTCGACACCAAAGTTGCCGATGTGCTGGCACAAATGCCAACAAAGAACCTCACTCACCGCGACAAAGCGATGAACGAAATCTTTTTGATGGGCGACGAAGGCTACCAAAAACTGGCCGCACAACTTGTTCCGCTGGGTACCGGCGACGACACAGCTGTACGTTTTGCAATGAACAGTTTTTCGCGTTATGCCAGTCAATTTGGCAAAAACGAAGAACGCGCTTTTGCAGAGGTAAATCTTTTAAAAGCGCTCAATACTGCTAACGATGTCGAGGTAAAAACTTTTCTTCTCAATCAATTAAACCTGGTTGCCGGCGAAAAGACAGTTGAACAGGTAAAAAGTTACTTAACTGATGAGCAACTGGCCGAACCGGCAACACAAACCATTCTGTCAACTGAAGATCCAAAAACAGCAGAAGTATTTCTGGCCGCTTTCCCAAAAGTTGAAGGAGAAACACAAATGACTATTGTTCGCGCTTTGGGCCGGTTAAAATGTAAACGCGCCGTACTGCTGATTACGCCATTGGTAAGTGCCGATATTGAGTCGATGCAAAAAACAGCACTGGCAACACTGGCAAATATCGGGTCAGCTGATTCCTATAACACTTTGCTAAATGCGGCTTCTGATGTGAATTTTAATTACGATGCCACCAACGCAGCTGAAGCATTTCTGACTTACACCAAACGTTTGGGAGAGCAAAATGAAATGGAATTGATGGAAAAAGCATGTAAAGCTATTTTTAAAGCCAATTCGGCAAACGACCACCTGCATAATTATTCTGCCGCGCTTCGTATTTATGCCGAAAACCTTGGTTACGAAGCCACCCCGCTTTTATTGGAAGTACTTGATTCGCCGAATAAAGCGTTTCGCTACTCAGCATTAAATATTGCCGAAAACCTGGGCGGAGTTGCCGATACACGAAAATGGATTACTAAAGCTGAGGCAGCAGACCCCGAAGTAAAAGCAGAAATCATTGACATGCTGGGAAGACGTGGTTGCGAACAGGCAAACGATTTTGTTTTGGCCAGCCTTAAATCGTCGGCTGAAGTTGTTCGCACTGAAGCGATAACCGCTTTGGCAAAACTTCAGGGAATCGAAGCCACTTCTGCGTTAATTGCACACCTGGCGCAGGGAAAGGATATTGAAGCAACAACAGAAGTATTGGGCACCCTGCTTGATAAAGACCATTTATACCTGATTGCCGGAAATCTGAATGAATCGACCGGAAAAACCAAAGCAGCTTTTATCGACCTAATCGGAGCAAAAGCCGGATCGCAGTATTTTGATGAAATACTGACCGCTGCTTCATCTGCTGATGCCGATGAAAAAGCAGCTGCGTTTGCCGCGTTGAAACAAGTTTCGTCATACGAAAATACCAACGCATTATTAAAGCTGTTGCTTTCGCTGTCTGATCCTTCAGAAATTACTGAAACACAACTAGCACTGATGGCTGTTGTTGACGGTATTGCCGAAGAGCAAGATTCAAACGGAAAAGTGTTGAGCACCTTGGAACAATCCAATAAAAAAGCCCGCCTGTTCCCTATTCTGCCAACAATTGGCGGCGAAACAGCATTGGAAACCGTTACCAGGTATTTTAATTCATCGAGTGGCGAACAGAGGCAAGCTGCGTTTACCGCCTTAACTAACTGGCAGGATTATGCCGCCTCGAAACCTTTGTACGAAATTTGCCAATCGGATAACGCAACATTCAGTCAGCCGGCATTTAACAGTTTTGTACGAATGGTGGCAAGCGCAAATCTTCCAGACGATCAGAAACTGCTGCAATACCGAAAGGTCATGAACTATGCAGCCGATGATCAGAAGAATGTGATCGCTGCCATTGGACGTTTAAGAACATTCCTTTCGTTGGTTTACCTGGAGCAATATCTGGAAGAAGAAGCACTTACAGCGACCACTTCGCGCGCCATTATGAATATCGCCATGCCGGACAGTAATGGTGAAGACGGTTTAACGGGCGACATTGTTCGTCGGATTCTGGGCAAAGCAGAACAGGCATTATCGGGCGAAGACAGTGCTTACGACAAAATAAACATTCGGAATTACCTGAACGACATGCCAAAAGACAAAGGTTATGTTTCGCTATTTAACGGTAAAAACCTGGATGGATGGCAAGGTATGCTTTTAGATGGCAACCCGATAAAAATTGCCAAACTCAGTGAAACGGAACGTGCGAAAGAACAGGAAGCAGCTAACATTAAAATGCGCGAAAACTGGAGCGTTAAAGATGGAATGATCATTTTTAACGGGAAAGGAGCCAACCTGGTTTCTAAAAAGATATACAAGGATTTTGACATGATCGTTGACTGGCGCATAAGTAAAAAAGGCGACAGTGGCATCTATCTGCGTGGAGCTCCACAAGTACAGGTTTGGGATACTTCGCGTGTTGAAGTAGGTGCACAGGTAGGTTCCGGAGGTTTGTACAACAACAATCCCGACAATGTGCGCGATCCTCTGCTGGTTGCCGACAATCCGATTGATGAGTGGAACACCTTCCGTATTACCATGGTTGGCGAGAATGTAACGGTTTACCTGAATGGCGAACTGGTGGTTGACAATGTAAAAATGGATAACTACTGGGACCGCAGCATTCCGATTTTTAGCGAAGGAACCATCGAACTGCAGGCACATGGCAACGAACTGGCTTTCCGAGATGTGTATGTGCGTGAAATTAATACCGATGAAATTGGCTTAACACAGGAAGAAATTGACGAAGGATTTGTTTCGCTCTTTAACGGTAAAAACCTTGATGGCTGGCAGGGAAATCTTACCGATTATTATGCCGAGAACGGCGAGCTGGTTGTAAATCCGAAAGCGGGTGGTCATGGCAACCTGTACACCGAAAATGAATACAGCGACTTTGTCTTCCGTTTTGAGTTTAAACTCACTCCGGGCGCCAACAACGGACTGGGAATTCGTACTCCGCTTGAAGGCGATGCGGCTTATGTGGGAATGGAATTGCAAATTCTGGACAACACGGCACCTATTTATGCCAACCTGCACGAATATCAATATCATGGATCGGTTTACGGAACAATTCCGGCTAAGCGCGGCTTTTTAAATCCGGTTGGTGATTGGAATACGCAGGAAGTGGTGGTGAAAGGAACTAAAATAAAAATCACCTTGAATGGCGAAGTGATTCTTGATGGCGATATTTCCGATGCCCGTAAAAACGGTACGCCGGATGGAAAAGATCATCCGGGACTACAACGCGATAAAGGCTACATCGGATTTCTGGGCCACGGCTCCGAATTGTGGTTCCGAAATATCCGGATTAAGGATTTAAGCGAATAAGCGATTCAAAACAATATAATTGGTGATTGGCTCACTTCGAGTGAGGCTATCACTCGGCTTTCTAATTATTGAGCAGGTGAACCTATAGTCACCTGCTCAATATACGGAGCTACACCGGGCAGCAATTCGAAATCTTCAGGTTAAAAACAGCCGGACTTTCTGCGAAAACCTGATCCATAGCTTGAGTTAAGGCTTTCATAATCTCAGCTAACTCGCCGGTAATTATACTGCTCATTTTGCCGGGCTCCACTTCAATGGTTTGGTTGTTTGCCAAAAGTGATAAAAAAGTATCGACCGGTTTTTCAAAATCGTCACTCAGTGGGTAAAGACTTATTTCAACAGCAACTTGCATGATTATTTGTTTTTCTGAACCAGCGTAACCATAAAAGCCGGTTCGTGATTATCTTTCTCAGCAGTTCGGTCCATAACTTTGAAATCGGGAGCAAAATGCACTCCTGAAGTAAGCTCCGGCGTTCCGAACTTCATTAAATCATTTTCTAAACTTTCAGGAATATAGAATGCTGCATTTTTAAATACCGGATCGTTAGCCGCATTTTTTGCCAGATGCGAGTTTCCATTCAGGCAACCAAGTAATAAATATCCTCCCGGTTTTAAAACACGATAGATTTCGTTCAACACCACTTCTTTGCTATTTACAAACTCCATCATTGTTATCGAAGCCACTACATCAAAACTTTCGTTTTTAAATGGCAGTTCTTCGGCATCGGCCTTTAAAATATCGGCATCCAGATTTTTCTCAATAGCCTGACGCAACATCGCATCCGAAATATCAGTGGCAATAACATCAAACCCCGTGTTTACAAACAGCTTTGTCCAGTGACCGGTTCCGCAACCCAGTTCCAGCATTCTCCCATTTGGCAATTTTTTCAGCGCATTGGCAATAAGCTTTTCTTCTATTGCATCTATTTCTTTTCCTGCCGGAGTTTGATAGTAGGCATCGTAGTCGCCCGCTATTTCTTCATTTACAAATACGTTCATCATTATCAGTTTTGACTATCACGCCTCTAAAACAAAGATGCCATCTTTCTACAAAACGTAAATAAAGATGGCATCTTTTCGTATTGGAATAAATTCTTTCTAATTCTTCTTCACATATTGAGTAAGAATAACGATATGCTGACCATTTACTTTCCCTTCAATTTGTTCGGGATTATCGTGTACCAGTGATATATTACGAACGGCAGTACCACGTTTCGCTGTAAATCCACCACCTTTAACATTCAGGTCTTTTATCAATACAACTGTATCGCCGGCCTGTAAAACAGCGCCGTTACTGTCGAGGTGTTTTACCACATCATCCGGATCAATTCCTTCGCCGGTTGCCTCTGCCCACTCCTGCGTTTCTTCGTCGAGGTAAAGCATATCGAGTAAGTCTTGTGGCCAGCCTTCAGCTTTTAAACGGTTCAACATTCTCCAGGCCACCACCTGAACAGCTGGTACTGTGCTCCACATACTGTCATTCAAACAGCGCCAGTGGTTGGCATCCATCGTCTCTGGCTCGTTGATCTGACCCGAGCAGGTTGCACAAATATAAATACTGTCTTTTTCGCTTTCCTGTGTTGCCGGCGACACGGTAAATACACCCAGGTTATCTTCCGATCCGCACAATTCACAAACCGAAGTGCGTTTTTGCAATTCTCTTTCTATACTCATGTTGATTGTTCTTGTCATTTCGATCCGTCGATTGACGGAGAGAAATCTTTTACATTAATAAACAGATTTCTCCTCCTTCGTCGTCGAAATGACAATTTATTTAATGTTCTTCCTAAAACAGTTTCTTGAATCCGATTACATCTTTTACTTCTTGCAATGTTTTTACAGCTGACTCCTGCGCTTTTTCGGCACCCATTTTCGCCACTTTTGCCAGGTAAGCATCATCTTTCAGAATTTCGATAATACGTTCGCGAATTGGCGATGTGTAGGCGATAATATCTTCGGCCAGTTGTTTTTTCAGATCGCCGTAACGGATTTCGCATTTGTTGTACAACTCATCGAAATGCGCAACAGTATCGGGTGTTGAAACGATGTCCATCAGCGTAAACAGGTTCTGAATAGCTTCAGGTTTTTCCTGGTTCATTTCTGTTGGTCCTGAGTCGGTAACGGCACGCATTACTTTTTTGCGGATCGATTTTGGATCTTCGTATAAGTTGATTGCATTACCTTCCGATTTTCCCATTTTCCCGCTGCCATCCAATCCCGGAACCTTTATCATATCGCCGCCACCAAAAGTATACGGACGAGGAATAGGGAACACATCGGTTTTGTACATGCGGTTAAAGCGTTTGGCAAATTTGCGCGCCATCTCCAGGTTTTGCTCCTGGTCTTTTCCAACCGGTACAAAATGTGCTTTATGAATAATAATATCCGAAGCCATTAAAACGGGGTAAGTCAGCAGTCCGGCATTTACATTATCCGGATTCTGACGGGCTTTATCTTTAAACGAAGTTGTACGCTCCAGTTCGCCCAAATAGGCATTCATATTTAATAAAGCATACAATTCCGAAACCTCAGGAACATCACTCTGAATGAATATCGTTGATTTTTCAGGATCGATACCGCAAGCCAAATATTCGGCAAGTACCTGGCGCACACCCGACTGCAAATTCTCAGGCGTTGGATGCGTGGTTAACGAGTGAATATCAGCAATAAAAAAGTAGCAGTTAAAATCGTCCTGCATTTTTAAGAAGTTTTGCACGGCTCCAAAATAGTTTCCGAGGTGCAAATATCCTGTCGGGCGTATACCACTAACAACTGTCGGTTTATTCATTATCTAATTTTTGAATGGTAATGTGCGCAAAACGCAAAGCCATCTGATTTTTAAGTGAGTGCAAAAATAGAGATTCGTATGGAAAGTAAAAAAATAAAATTCGTTGCGGTTAAAAAATTAATACAGAAGGGGCTGTATTGGCTTTAAATCTCCATTATTAAGTAAAAAATGCACTATTGCGTTTACTGATATGGTTATCGTTACCCCTTTGGCTGTCGCCATTTCCCCTCATGAGGGGAAACATCTGCAAGGTAAAGTAAGAAGCTTTAATGGAAAGCATAAAGAATATTCACTGCTTGTTCCCCGCTTGAGGGGAGCTTTCGTCGGCTGACGAATGAGGGGTAGAAAAAAGAGTATCTGTCTTTACGAAAGACATTAATCAATCAGGTCGGCAACCTGGGCCCCGGTGCAGACAACCAGATCTTTGGGATCGATTTTTATCTGCATCCCCCTTTTTCCGGCACTCACAAAAATGTAATCGAAATTCAGGCAGGTTTCGTGAATAAAGATTGGGTATGGTTTTTTCATTCCCATTGGCGAACATGCTCCACGGATGTATCCGGTGAGTCCCAGCAGTTCTTTCATCAGCACCATTTCCACGCTTTTATTCCCCGATATTTTTGCCGCCTTTTTCAAATTTAGTTCGGCTGCTCCGGGGATAACAGCTACAAACACCCCCGTGTTCTTACCCCTTAAAACAAGGGTTTTAAAAACCTGCTCAACATTCTGCCCCAGCGATTCGGCAACATGAGTAGCGCTTAGGTCCGCCTCATCAACGTGGTATTCAACCAGCTCGTACGCTATCTTTTTGCTGTCGAGTAAACGGGCAGCATTTGTCTTCTTCATGGTAGAATAATTTGAGCACAAAAATTGAAATTTTTGTTTGATTGAACAAGTTGAATTGTCTTTCCAGACAGGAAATACTTTTTCCTTTAGCTGAAAAAGTATTCAAAAAAGCCACCGCTGACGATAAAAAGCTAAAAATAAATTCCTTCCACTAAAATCAAGAAACTCCTCCTTTTAAACCTTCGTTCCTCAGGTCTAACGAGCGTCAAACAGACTTGATTTTTTAACGTTCTATCCATTGATTTTCTTAACATTTTTTCTCGAAGGCGGCCTATAGGGCAAATTTTGTGCGGGCTCGTCAAAAATCCGTCAGTCGGGCTAATTCGTTACATTGAAAAAACGCAAAGTTTATTTTTTGACAAGATTTTTGGTTCCTTTTGATCGAATGCAAAAGGAACTGCCCGTCTGGCATGAAGACAAAAGATACAATAAAGTCTGGTTTGTAACTTGCAATGCAAATTGTTCATCGTATAGGAGCAGTCCTTCAAGCTGATTAGATTTGCTTGTCGATCCGATTATCAAAAACGACAAGTTCGGCTAACAGCAAGCGTTAAAGCATCTGAAATATTTTTTCAAAAAAAAATATTAATTAGCTTTACGTACTGTAGATTTAAAGAGATGTATAAGAATAACATATACGGAAAAGAATGGCACTGGCGTAACGTGAAAATGGAAACACGGAATGCTGCGTATTTTTTCTGTTATAAACTGAAAAGGGATTTGTCGTATTCGTAGGGCAAGTCCCTTTTTGTGTTACTGACAGACAATTAATTATCAACCTAAAAAATAGATCATGACTAGACAAAAAAAGATTTTTCTCGAAGAATCGGAAATGCCCAAACAATGGTACAACCTGGCTCCCGATCTTCCATCGCCGTTGAACCCACCACTTGGACCGGACGGAAATCCTGTGGGGCCTGAGATGTTGGCTCCGGTTTTCCCGATGAACCTGATTGAGCAGGAAGTTAGCCAGGAGCGCTGGATTGATATTCCTGAAGGAATTCGTGAAATTCTGGTACAGTGGCGGCCAAGTCCCTTAATTCGTGCTTACGAACTGGAGGAGGCATTGGGAACGCCGGCAAAGATCTATTACAAAAACGAAGGCGTTTCGCCCGCCGGTAGTCATAAACCCAATACAGCCGTGGCGCAAGCCTGGTACAACAAAGAGTTTGGTATTAAAAAACTAACCACTGAAACCGGTGCCGGACAGTGGGGATCAGCATTATCGTATGCCTGTGCACAATTGGGCGGGATTGAATGTAAAGTTTTTATGGTGCGTGTAAGTTTCGATCAGAAACCTTTCCGTAAAATGATGATGGAGACATGGGGCGGCAAGTGTATTGCAAGTCCAAGTACCGAAACACAAGCCGGTCGCGATATTTTAGCACAGTTTCCTGATACACCGGGAAGTTTGGGAATTGCTATTTCAGAAGCCGTTGAAGCAGCAGTTACAGATCCTACCGGCGGAACTCGTTATTCATTGGGATCGGTGTTAAATCACGTAATGTTGCACCAGACTATAATTGGCTTGGAAGCGAAAAAACAGCTGGCAAAAGTGGGTATTAAAAACCCTGATGTAGTTATTGGCTGCTGTGGTGGCGGTAGTAACTTCGCTGGTCTTTCGTTCCCGTTTATGTACGACAAAATTCATGGTGCCGATATTCAGATTATCGGAGCAGAGCCATCGAGCTGCCCAACTTTAACAAAAGCACCGTTCATTTACGATAACGGCGATGTGGCACAAATGACACCGCTTTTGGCGATGAACAGCCTGGGTCACAACTTTGTTCCTGCACCGATTCACGCCGGAGGTTTGCGTTACCACGGAATGGCTCCGCTGGTAAGTGCTGCCTTGCGGGATGGTTTAATGGATGCGGTAGCTGTTCACCAAAGCGAATGTTTCGAGGCCGGGTTATTGTTTGCCAAAACAGAAGGTATTATTCCTGCTCCGGAAACAACACACGCCATTGCTGCTACCATCCGCGAAGCTAAAAAAGCCAAAGAAGAAGGAAAAGAGAAAACGATTCTGTTCAACTTCAGCGGTCATGGTTTGATGGACCTTGTTGGTTACAATAAATACTTAGGTGGAGAACTGCACGATTACGAATATCCGGAATCGGAAATTGCGGCTAACCTGAAAAAACTGGAAGGATACCCATTACCAAAATAGGAAGATTGGAAGATTAGAATATTGGAATGGCGCACTGCAGTTTTGTGGTGCGCTTTTTTTTAGAAACGAGCTGCGAGTTACTAGTTACTAGTTATATTTTTAGTTAAGAAGCATGGCCGCACAGTTCTCAAGTCAGACACACCAAAGCGAGTAGTCACTTTTAGTTCAGTTCAGATTCTACCCTTCAATCATCCACCGCAATTGATTTCAGAAGAACGCGTAAATCAACTCCTCGTTATCAGTTCCCAATAAATCGCGAATATCCTCGTAGAAGTGTGGTTTACCAAGCAATAAGGCAGATAATTCAGTAGCGTAAGGTTCAACAAAATAATTGCCTTGCAGGTTGGCGTTTTCAATCCGGCCCTTCTTAACTTCTAAATAGATTTCCAGTGTCCGGCCGTCGATTTCCGCCTTATTGGTAAAAGTGTATTTTGGCGAATAGCCCCAACGCCAGTCCAAGGTAGTGAATTTTTCATCAACCAATTTTGTAATCGCTTCCTCATCATCAGCTGTAATCGTATAACTTTCAGCTCCTTCTTTTTTTAGCTGCACTCCAATCAGGAAATCGATAAACGCCTCGATCGACATTTCCTTTTTCAGGAACGGAGAAATATTAGCCACTTTGCTTCGGTTCGACTGCACCGCTTTACTCGTATATTTTCCGGGGATGACTTTTATACTGTTTCCCAGATTACCCAGATCGGAGTTAAACAACAAGGTACCGTGATGCAAGACCCGGTTTTTAAAAACATGCTCGGCATTTCCCGATATCTTTAACCCTTCAATCAGCAAATCGTTTCTCCCTGATGTTGTGGCTTCAATATCCAGTTGGGCCAATGCTTCCACTACGGGTTCGGTAAACTGTTTAAACGAAATCTCAGCCGGACTCTTCACATTTTTAATAAAGGCAAAATTTACATTTCCTGCATCGTGGTAAACTGTTCCCCCTCCCGAAATACGGCGTGCAACAGTAATGTCATTCTTGCGCACATAGCGGTAATTTACTTCGCCCAGCGCGTTCTGGTGTTTGCCAACAACCACCGTTTTATCGCTTTGCCACAGCATAAAAATATCATCATCGAAATTTTTTAGCAGGTACTCTTCGGTAGCCAGACAATAGAAAGGATCAGTATTTTTAAGGTTTATACAAATCATAAGCACAAATATCGCAAAATGCGATTCACAATTTGCGAAATATTTTCAGAAAACATTTGTATTTAGTTAAAGTGCTTGTTTTTTAAGGTTCGTCAACACTTTTTCCAACTTTCTTCGTTCTTATTTCAAACCAAATGAATTTAACTAAACAACTTGCTTCCAATAGATTTGTTTCGTCAAATCATAAAATTAATTAAGATGAAAACAACACAAGTATTTTTCGTATTTATCATTTCCCTTTTGTTTGTAGGTACAGTAAATGCACAAACAATTCAAAATAAGGAGGGAACAAATCAGGAGAGCACACTAATCAGAGCAAGAAACTCGATAGAACTAATCGGTAGTTCTGAAACAAGAGAACTTCAGGTTGAGATTGCAGAAGATAATTGCCAATTTAGCCTGGACATTGACGCCGAAATTGAAAAGGGAAGTATAAAAATTGAAATATACGATCCGAAGGGTAAAAAGAAAGGTGTTTTCTTAACGGGAACAACAGCCGGTAACGAAGTTCTAATTTCGGCTAAAACAGAGGGGAAAGACACTAAAAGGAGCAATTGCATAGAACGTGTCAATGGCCGAATAATGCAACAAAATGCGTCAAGCGGGGTGTGGCTTATAAAAATTCAGCCTAAAAATGCACATGGAAGGTTAGCGTTTAACAACCAGCAAATTTCAAACACCAAAAACTAAAGATCAAGGTATTTCGAATGACTAATAAAAATAACCCGGGAAAGTATTTTTATCCGATCATTATAATTTTGTTTTTTGTAACTCTTGAATCGAGCGCAAGTAGCATCAAAGGAAAATTAATTGCTGATTCTACCTGGAACCAGGTTGTTTACCTCTCATTAATTCCCGGATTCGACCAATTATATGCGATGTCGAACCAAATGATTATCGATCACGCCGAGATAGACAATAATGGTCATTTTTCGTTTGAGACGAGTTATTTTCCCACAAAACATCGTTTGTACCGCCTCCACATTTCAAAAAAAGGCGACCCTCCGGCATCATTAATCATTGGCGGCAAAGATGAGAACCATATGTACCTGATTGCAAACAAACAGTCGAATATATCAATCATAAACAGTGATTCGGGAACCATATTCGGGAACGCTCAGATACAAAACTCGCCTCAAACGAAATTGTTAAATGAAGTCAATCAGATGGTATTTTATCTAGACACAGCTAACTTTAACGGTTCTCCTTTAAAAAGGGAACTCATGGAAACTGCGCTTGACGAAAAGCTTCGACAATTTGCCGATACCTGTTCTTATCCTCTGGTAGCGCTCTATGCCATCTATAAAAGTAACTTTGAGACTCATTTTACAACTAACCCAGAGTTTTATATTCGCTTTCTTAAAAAATGGGAGAAAGAGGAGTCGACCTATTTTGAAGAATTCAGAAAAAAAATTCCTGTAGAGGCTGATCGAAACTTTGCATTTATTTACGGAATTATTGGCTTACTTCTTGGCATTGCTTTAATGTACATATTGGGAAAAAGGCAGAATATGAGGTCTCCAAATCCGATACACATGCTAACCGTTCAGGAAAGAAACATTTTCACTTTATTACAAAAAGGGAAAACGAACAAAGAGATATCCGATGAATTAAACATTAGCCTTAGTACCGTGAAATCACATGTTAACAGCATATTTTCAAAGCTTAAAGTGAAGTCCAGAAAAGAGATTCTCAATCTTTGAATGCCTGTGAAATGACCAACTAACGAAAGTAAATTCAAGTCATAAAAAAACCACCCGTCAACCGACGAATGGTTTATATATAGCATATTGCTAATTCACGGGCTTTAACATAACATTCTATCTCGAAAAATAAAATGAAAAAACCGCCTCTGCTCTCAGAGGCGGATTCAATCTTAAGTGACCACAACCTCTTAATTAGATGATTGCAGCTTTATTTTAATATCGTTTTTGTTCGCATGTACATTTACAACTTCCGATTTTTTCTCGTAAGAAATATAAGTTGTAACGACTTTGTATTCTCCGGGTTTTACACCTTCAAACGAGAAATTTCCATCGAAATCGGTGTAAGCTTTCCTATCAGTTCCCTCCAACTTTACTTCAACACCTACAAGCGACTCCCCTGATAATTCGTCGGCAATAGAACCTGAAACTACCATTGTTGCCTGACTTTCGGTATCAGTACTTTTCGATTTATTATCGTCTTCTTTCGCATTTACTGCTAAAACTGTAATAACAAGTAATGCTGCAATTAGTACCTTTTTCATAATATTCATTTTTTGTTTTGTCGATCTTGTACTACAAAAATACAGGATGACGATTACGTCGTGGTTACACAACTATTACAGTTTAATTAAATCCGTTTTTTATTTGCACTGTAAAACGACTAGTATTTTCGTTCGCTTATCAGGTTTCCCTTCTCGTCGTATTTCTTCCAGACTCCGGTTTTTTCGCCATTATCATATTCCAGTTCATACAATAAATTTCCGTAGTCGTTCCAAATCACCCATTTACCATTTTTTTTGCCGTTTTTGTAGCGTGCAACCGACACCTTAATTCCGTGCTCGTTATACATCACCCATTTGCCATGCATCTGGTTATGTTTGTACGAACGTATCTCGTTAACATGCCCGTTTTTAAAGTAAATGGTTGCTTTTCCGTGTTTTTTGCCATTCTTTATTTTCACTTCACTTTGCAGCGTATTATCGTCGTAATACCCCTGGTAAGTTCCGGTGTACTTTTTGGAATTCTTGTAATAAATCCCGTCGATTTCTTCAATTTTTTGTGCTTTCGATGCAGTGGTTATCAAAGCCAAAAATCCAACTAAAACCAATAATTTCTTCATTTCAATTTGAGTAAACTCAATAAGAGGAAAGCCCCGGAAAAATCCGGAGCTTTTAAAATCGGTTGTTAGGCCGACTTTAATAAACACTGCATTATCAATGCTTTATAACCTCTTTTGATTATCATTTAAATACATTATCAAGATCTTATAATTCAGCGCTGATCCATGTCCATCCTGAGATATCAATGGCATCTGAATCTTTACCTGAATTCAGCGTATACGTTTTGGCGTCAGCATCAATTACAGTACCATCGGCATCAGCTCCGTCGATTTGTACATCAGAAAGTGCACCATCAGCTTTCAGGTCAAGATCAACATCATAACCTTCCAGGTGCAGGCTTGTAATGGTAGCCCCTGACTGTTTTTTGAACTGCAATCCAGTTCCGCCAACCGTTGATATAGCCGTTACATTGGTAAACGTTGGATTGTTATTTACTTTATCGCCTTCGAAAACAGTAGAGAAACCTGCAATAGTGTGCGATACATAAGTATTGGTAATTCCACCGCTCCAACCTTCAGTCCAGTCGATAGCGTCGTCTTCGCAGTTTTCAACATAAATATTTGTAACTGATGCAGTGCCTCCAAAAAATTCGATTCCGTCGTCAGATCCGTCGAAAATTGCAAGGTTTTCCAAAGTTGTTCCTGATCCAACAGAATACAATGAAACACCGTTATATTGTGATTCTTCGTTGATTTGTGCACCTGTCCCGCGAATTACAA
This sequence comes from uncultured Draconibacterium sp., assembly GCF_963675065.1. Taxonomy (NCBI): domain Bacteria; kingdom Pseudomonadati; phylum Bacteroidota; class Bacteroidia; order Marinilabiliales; family Prolixibacteraceae; genus Draconibacterium; species uncultured Draconibacterium sp. The sequence continues at coordinate 3,422,258 of NZ_OY775906.1, forward strand.
GGTTAGTAACTGATCCTGAATTATCAGCATCGTCAGTACCACCGTAAATAAATCCACCAACTTCAGCTTCTGCATTTTCGCCGGCAGTAGTTGTTGCTTTACCACAAATTGTTAAACCTCCCCAGTCGCCCGGCTGGCTTAAGTCCGATGCAATTACAACGGGATTATCATTTTCACCGTTAATGAAGATCTGACCACCCATCAATACTGCGATGTAAACATCAGTACCACCGTTATCAGCGTGAATTTTAGTTCCTGCAGGAATCGTCAGGGAAGCACCATCCTGAACAATATATGAACCAGTTAAACGGTAAGTTTTGCTTGCATCAAGAGTTACATCCGAGTCAACATTTCCACTCAATTCTACCACCTCTGCCAGTTCTGCGTCAATCCATGTCCACTCACTTGGATCAACAGTTGCAGGAGCATTGTAACTTTTTGTCGGGTCTGCCTCTTCGCCATCGATAATTACGTTAGCCAAGGGGCCATCGTCTTTCATATCGATAGATACTGAATAACCGCTCAACGACAAGCCGGTGATAGTCATTCCTGATTCTTTTTTAAACTGCAATGCAGTACCACCGGTTGTAGAAACCGCTGTCAGGTTGTTAATTTTAGGATTGTTATTGTCTTTATCGCCTTCAATTACAGTTGAAAAACCTTCGATAGTATGCTCAACATAGGCGTTGTTAACTGTTCCGCTCCAACCTTCAGTCCAGTCGATAGCATCGTCTTCGTTATTCTGCAAAAAGATGTTAGTAACCGAAACGGTACCTCCAAAAAACTCGATACCATCATCTGATCCGTTGATTACAGCAATGTTCTCCAATGTTGTTCCTGAACCCAGTGCATAACAAGAAACACCATTGTATTGCGATTCTTCGTTGATTTGTGCACCAGTTCCTTTAATGACCAGGTAAGTAACTGATCCTGAATTATCGGTATCATCATCGCCACCATAGATGAAACCACCTACTTCGGCTTCCGAATTTGCTCCGGCAGTTGTTGTTGCTTTACCACAAATGGTTAAACCACCCCAGTCACCAGGATTAGCATTTGGTGAAGACATTACAACAGGACTACTTTCAGAACCGTTGATTTCGATTTTACCTCCCATCAGTACGGCCAGGTAAACACCTGTACCACCCGCATCGGCAATAATGTTGGTTCCGGCAGGAATGGTGAGCTTTGCACCATCGGCTACAATAAAAGAACCGCTCAGGTTGTACGACATTCCTGCGCTAAGCGTGTAATTCTCTTCAAGAGTTCCTTCCATAATACCATTGTCGAGTTTTTCAACAACAGTAAGCGTTGGTGTAATAGGATCATCGTCATCGCAGCTTATAAAAACCGCTGTTGCTAATAAAGCAAGACCTAAAAATTTGATTGTTAATTTTTTCATTTTAAAATCGTTTAAATTATACGTTCCACTAATTTTTTAATGCAGATTTATTTTGAGACTTAGACTTAGGTTGATACCTTTTTTGTAGGAGTTAACCACATCGGTGAAGGCCTCATCCGATAAAGGTTTGATTTCCTGTGTTTGCTCGATTTCAGGATTTAGCAGGTTTTTTGCAGAAAATTTTACTGCAAAAGTTTTATTGATAACCTTACTCATTACCAGGTCAACCGTTGTAAATCCTTTTTCAATAATTTCGTTATTGAATAGAGTTGCACTGTTTACAAAGTCTTCGGGTGCACCCAATGCCAGAATTTTATCCGATGAATAGTTAGCAGTTAAACTGGCCTGAAACTCATTATCGGTATTGCTCGAATAACTTAAAGCTCCATTAAAAATAAATCCGGCAGCTCCCTGTAATTCGGTTTCCGTTTTACTGTTGTATTGGAAAATTTCGAACAGATCCTGGTTGTGCCACATCTTTGTAGCATTCAGTGTCATATTCAAATCAGAGGTTTCGGAAGTTTCTGCTTTAATGATACCAAAGCGGGCTTCAGCTTCCACTCCGTACACGTCGGCACGCTCACCAGTGTTCGCAAAATAAAAATTACCTGACGAACCTCGCGTTTGTGTCCTATTTATCGGGTCGTTAATCATTTTGTAGAAACCTGTAACCGAGAACAACTCTCCGCGTGAAGGGAAGAATTCCCATTTCAGGTCGAAGTTGGAGTTGTCGGATTTTACCAGGTCGGGGTTACCTTTGGTTACACGCCCGGTAGGGGAAACATATTCAAAGGGCGCCAATTCCTTAAACTCAGGAAGCGTAATGGTTTTACTCGCTACAAAGCGCAACGACTGTTTTTCGGTAGCCTGGTATTTTAACATTAAGGCCGGCAAAATATTATCGTACGATTTATCAAGGCTTCCAACTCTTCCTACATAGTTGGTTACGTTCCAGTTCACCTCTAATTCATCGCGTTCGTAACGTACTCCAACATTACCACTGAACTTTTCTTTTCCGAAATCAACATTAAGATATCCGGCGTATACATTCAATGTAGCATCGTAAAAATCGGGATCTACTTCGCGAATTCTCAAATCTCCGCTCTCGTACAAATCAAGATTCAGAAATGCTTCGTCCATATTATCGATCGACTGTACAGTTACATTCTTAGCCCGAATCCCATAAGGAAGTGAATAAAAGTCTCTCCCTTTCATCCTGAAGTTACCACCCAAATTCAACTTAAGGATCTTATCATCTTCATCGATAAAAGTGATGTTATCCTTTAGGTAAGCATTCAGTTCGTCGTCGCTAATAGTCTGCATCGACTTTTTTTGTTGGAAATCGCCTACATAAGCAAAACCTACCGAATTATCGTCAAGCATATTTACTTCATTATGAATACGGTTTGGCTCGTCGGCATCAACCATGTTGTAGCCAACAGCCCACTCCAATCTGTTTTTCTCAGTGATTTTATGCGTGCCGAGTAACTGGTTAATAATTAGGTGTGTCTCTTTTAAGTTTTGGTCGCGTGTAAATGCAGCTTCCTGCTGAGGCAATTGGTCGTAAGCGTAACCTTCTCCGTTTCTACCTTGTTCGTATAACTCATCAACCGTTTTAAATATGACCATACTATTGAAATTCAAAGTATGATCAGTATTAAAATTGTAGGACAGGTTCAGTAAACCGGTGGTATTGTATTCTGTCTGAAAGGTTTCGGTATCGGTAAACGAATTATCCAATACATTCGATCTGTATTTTTTGTAGGTACCGTTACGGTATTCAAAATCGTTTGAATGAGAAAGCGTAGCAAATACCGAGAAATCGTTATCAAATAACTCGAATTTTTTACCACCCATTAACGACAAACCACGGTTTAATGGAAATTTCTGCTCCTCGGTGTTCCAGCTTTGATATTTTAGAGCATCACCAGTTGCGTAAGTTCGGCTATAACCGCCAATTAAGTTTACATCGTTGATGTTCTGAGTGGCTTTAAAATCACCAAAAGTTCCATCTTTAATAATGTTGGTTGATGTTCCGGTCGAAACTTCCAGTTCAATATCTTCAGAGTAGGTTTTCGACCCGATATTTACAGCTCCCGAAGCCTGGTCGCCATAGGTTTCAACCGCAAAGGTTTTGTTGATTCCCACATTGCCGATTATATCCGTAGAGAATAGGTTTAGATCGATGTTTTTCTTTTCCACATCATCCGAAGGAATTGGCAGTCCGTTCATGGTTGTGGTTAAATACCGATCGCCCAAACCACGGATGTATATATCGCCGCTGCCTTCGTTTTTGGTAACACCGGTTATTTTTGATGTTGCCGTTCCCGCATCAGAGACTCCCATACTCGACATACGTTTTGCTCCGATACTTTCTTTAATTCCCGAAGCATTTTTCTGATCGATCAGCAGCATCGCTTCCGATTCGCGCCTGGCTTTTGCCACTACCTGAACACCTTCAATTTCGAGTGTGGCCGGTAATAACGCTACATTTAATTCAACGTTATTGTCCGGTTTTACTTCTACCTGAAATTCTTGTGGATCATACGAAATAAACGAAACAGCGATGGTATGGCTACCCACTTTTACGTTGGGGATTACGTAATTCCCATCGAAATCGGTAATACTCCCTTGTGTTGTTCCTTTGATTAATACAGTGGTCCCGATCAGGGCCTCCTTTGTTTTGGCGTCGATTACAGTTCCTTTAATTGTTCCTGTTTGAGCTGTAACTACCATTACCTGAATTAGCAACAGAATGCTAATGAAAAAACGTTTCATATATTTTAAAAGTTGCAGTGTTTATTTATAAACTCATAGAATTTATACAGGCAAAGCAACCCGATATATGTTACAGGCGAATTAAAGACTATTTAAACTTGTATTACATTCGTTTAACGGTTTTGTAATTATCGGCGGAATGGTGAAATGTTATTGCAACAAGTGATTTCGAATCTTAACAAAGGCCATTTTCTGGTATTAAGAACAAATTATAATTATGCAATCCAAGACATAATAACACCTGAAATAAAAATACTTAGCTAGCTCACACCCCCTATAATCCCCCAAAGGGGGATATTTCCTCCCCTCCGGGGAGGCCAGGAGGGGTCAATATCGTATCTTCAAATAGCATTCACAAAAAAGGCCTCCGGAATTACCGGAAGCCTTTTATCTATCAATGTTGGTGTTTAACTATTCGCTCGGAATTTACTGTTTTGCCAGCGAGAAGAGGAACTCAACACCACCCTCGGGTTTATTGCGGGCCGAGATATTTCCTTTGTGAAGCTGAATCGCATTTTTCACGATCGACAGCCCCAAACCTGTTCCACCCAGTTCGCGGGTACGGCCTGAATCAATCCGGTAGAAGCGTTCAAAAATACGGTTCAGGTGTTCTTCCGGAATCCCAACTCCGGTATCAGAATAACTGAAATAATGGAATTTGGTATCTTCCAGGTAATTCCGGATTTCAATTTTCACATTCTCTCCGGCATAATTGATGGAGTTTTCCAACAGGTTTTGGAATACCGATGAAAGCAGCGAATCGTTTCCGTTTACAACCACCTCATTGTCAATATCCATCTTACACTTAATATTTTTGGCAGCCATTCTGCTCTCCAGGTTCTCTACTACATCCGAAACGATGCCCTTTACATGAACCGCTTTAATCTCAAACAATTCGCCGGCATCCTCAATATTGTTCAACAACGAGATATCGTTTAACAGCAGATTTAACCTTTCGGTTTGTTTACTGGCTCTTTCGATAAAGTACTGCTGTTTCTCCTTGTCGATATTCGGATTCGACATCAGTGTTTCGATGTATCCTTTTATTGATGCAAGCGGCGTTTTTAACTCGTGTGCAATGTTCGAAGTTAATTGCTGTTTTAACAGACGACGTTTTTCCGGTTTTGTAATATCTGTAATCAAAATCTCGAAACTCTTATCGGCAAACACAATACACATCAGTTTAAAGTAACTGTCGTCTTTGTGAATCGTGAACTCGATTTGTGGCAACTCGTTACTTTGGAACTCAGTGTCCTTGTGCAGATTTTTTTCCAAAAATTTGTTGATCTTTTCAAACTCCGGAATGGTAAAAAAGTTTTCTGCAGAAATGGTCATCGTATCAGAGATGATACTTACAAACTGAATAAAGTTACTGTTCACCAGCATTTTCTCCTTTTGTGGCGTAAAAAACCCGATACCTTCATTCAGAATATTCATGTGGTTGGCCAGGCGGTCTTTTTCGAGAGCAATAGAATTGTTGGCCTCGTGCAGGTTATTGTAAATTTTTACAATCTGCGAACCGATCTCGCCCAGTTCATTGTCGGGAAACTTGCCTTCTTCTTCGTTGATCGGCTCATTCTTTCCTGCTTTTATCGCAAAATCCTTCAATTTGGTAATTGATATGGAAAGGCGTTTGGTAAGCTCATTAATCACCAGCCAGATTACCAGGAAAATAGCGATGATAAAAAAGATGAACAAACGCTCGGCTTTCAGGAAATTCTCCACGTTTACATCGTACACCATGGCAGCCCGCACAAAATAGTCGTCGTAACTTCGGGCATAGTAGTAAAAGTCAGTTTCGGTAGTTGCCGAGTGACGAATATTGGCTCCCTCGCCGCCGAATAATGCTTTTTGCACTTCAGGACGTTCGAAATGGTTCTCCATGTTTTTGTATTCGTACACAAAACTGTCGTACAAAACAATTCCTCTCTTGTCGATAATAGTCAAGCGAATATTGTCTTGCGGTATCAGAACTTTTAAGGTATCTGCACTGCTAAAGTTTTGCGTTTTCATCAAGTTGTAATGCTCGATGTAGTTATGGGCTACCTCGGTAACATTACGCAATGTATTCTCCAGTTGCGACGTTTTGTAGTTTTTCTCGCGCTGCAACTGAAACAACATTATGGCTACTGTAAATAGTAAAAATACTGCTATAAAGTAGTAAAAGATTTTCCGTCTGAATGTCTGCTGAATCGGCACCTTGTATTGTTTTAATTATTTTTACTCTGATCTGTTTTCTATCGAATTTATGGTTGCTTAAACGCATAACCATAACCTGACTTTCCTTTTATGTATTGACCGTATTTGCCAATCTTTTTCCGGAGTCGTGCAATGTTTACATCCACATTTCGCTCGGTAACAATTACATCGTCGTTCCAAACCCGGTCGAGTATTTCATTTCGGCCAATGTATTGTCCCTGGTGTTTTAGCAAGAGTGTAATTATTTCAAATTCTTTTCGGGTAAGATTAACAGGTTCGTCATCAATCTGCACGGTTTTACTGTTTGCATCCACCTCTAGGTTTTCCACCTTATAAACCTTGCTTTGCTTAATGTTTTGTCGGCCACGTTTCAGCACTGCTTTAATACGCGCTACCATTTCTTTAATCGAAAATGGTTTTGAAATGTAATCGTCGCCACCAACATTAAACCCGGTGAGGATATCGTTCTCGGCCGTTTTGGCGGTCATAAAAATTATGGGTACGGTAAGCTGTATTTCCCTTCTAATTTTATCAGCCATTTTATACCCCGACATTTCGCCCATCATCACATCAAGCAAAATCAGGTCGTATTCTTCCAGCGGCAGCTTTAGTGCCTGCTCGGCCGAATGTGCCACTGACGTGTCGAAACCTTCGCTTGACAAGTTGAACTCTAAAATTTCACATAAATCTTTTTCGTCGTCAACTACTAATATTTTCGGATTTGATCCCATGATAAATAATTTTCACTCTAACATTCAGGATACTAAAAATACATTATCCTTTATAAAAACAAGCTTACTTCAGGTCTTTATGTCGTATATCCTTGCCTTCGATGGAATAAATAGCCGCCTCGGCAATGTTTGTGGCCTGATCGGCAATACGTTCGATGGTGCTAACCATACTGTTCATATTAATAAAACTCATCAGTAGTTCTTTGTCTTCGGTCGAGGACACACTTTTTTTAATGGCCTTTTTCAACATTTTTTTATTGAGCTCATCAACAACTGCATCGTTTTTAATGGTCCAGATTGCATAATCCTTATCATCGTTGGTAAATGCCAGCAACGATTTGTTAACCATATTGGAACTTTGAATAAGCATGTTTGAAACCACTTCAGAAAGTTTGGTATACACTTCGGGGGTTTTAATGTTTTCAACAAAATTCAGTACATTAATTACCATATCCCCTACCCGCTCGAGGCTCATAATAATACGATAACAAGCCATTATTTTTCGGATATCGGAAGCAACCGGCTGGTATAAAGTAATGGTATTAATAATCTTATCGCTTATTTTCACTTCCATCTTATCCAGCGTCTTCTCGTTGTCGTACAACTCTTTGCTTTGCTCCTTCGGAAATTTTGTTTCGCCTGATGAAATGAGCGTCTCCAACAAATCGAGCTGGTGAAGCACCAGGTTGGCAAACACTTCAAAATCGCTCATTATCGCTTTTATGGCATCATCCTTCTTTAAAGTCATAACTGTAGAATTTTAATGAAATTAAAAATTTAACCGAACTTCCCGGTCAGGTATTCTTCTGTACGACGGTCTTTTGGGTTGGTAAACATATCTTTTGTTTTACCATATTCAACCAATTCGCCGAGGTACATAAACATTGAATAATCAGAGATTCGGGCTGCCTGCGACATGTTGTGTGTCACCATCAGAATCGAATAATTCTCTTTTAACTTTACCAGCAAGTCTTCAATTTTTGAAGTTGCCACAGGATCGAGTGCCGAGGTGGGTTCGTCGAGCAAAATCACTTCCGGATCGAAAGCCAGCGCACGTGCAATACAAAGTCGTTGCTGCTGACCACCTGAAAGAAATGTACCTTTTTTATGTAAGGTATCTTTTACCTCATCCCAAAGTGTAACATCGCGCAACGAGCGTTCAACAACATCATCACGTTCCTTTTTCTTTAAACGAATGCCGTTTAATTTATAGCCGGCAATTACGTTGTCGTAAATGCTCAGTGTTGGAAACGGATTCGGACGTTGAAATACCATACCGGCCATACGACGTAATTGTATGGTTGGCATATCGGAAATATCCTTCCCGTTTAAAATGAGCGATCCTTTGGTTTCGATGTTTTCGTACAATTCGTGCATGCGGTTAATGGCACGCAACATGGTACTTTTTCCACATCCCGACGGGCCCATTATTGCTGTTACCGCGTTTCGTTTTATATCGGCCGAAACATCCTTTACAGCATAACTCCCCTTATCGTACGCAACCGATAGATTGCGAATAGAAAGTACAGGATCTTTAATATTTACATTATCTTCTTTCATCTGTTTTATAACTATTTCGTTCGGGCAGCTATTCGTTTCGATACGAGGTTTAAGGTCAGTACCATTCCCATCAGTAATAACGATGAGCTCCAAATCAGATCCACCATATTCGGGTCGTTGTAAAACTCCCAGATTAACAGTGGTATTGCACTTGTTGGTTTGGTAATATCCAAATTAATTACCGAGCTACCCAGTGCTGTAAGCATTAATGGTGCTGTTTCTCCAAGAATACGCGAAATACCAAGCAGAATACCTGTTAGCAAACCGCTAAATCCGGTAGGAATTAGCACGCGCAGAATTACTTTGTAATACGGCACACCCAATGCAACGGCTGCCTCTTTAATCGACTGAGGAATCATTTTCAGCGTTTCCTCCGTTGAGCGTACTATCATTGGCAACATCATTATCGACAAGGACACACTACCTGCCAGTGCCGAAAAGCCGCTGGTTATGGGTTTTACAATCCACATGTAAGCAATAAGTCCTAATACGATAGAAGGAACACCCTGCAAAATATCCGAAATATTTCGGGTAAGATTTGCCAATAGTTTCCCGGGATTCTCGTAAAGGTAAATTCCGGTAACCACTCCAACAGGTATGGCAATAAGCGAAGCCAGAACCACCATTAACAAAGTTCCGGTAATTCCGTTTGCAATTCCTCCGGGAATTAACTCGCCATTGCTCAAAGCAGTCATTGCCTCGAAAGTGTTGGGAGGTGTTTTTGTTATAAATTCCAAACTGATCTGACGATAACCCTTTGCCACCAACTTGTAGATAATAAGTACAATCGGCGAAATGGTTATGAGCGACAAAAAAAGCACAAGTCCTTTGAACAGCTTGTCTTTCAAAGTTCTTCGGCTGAGGTTTGCCGCTGTTATTTTAGCTGCAGAAATCATGTTATCCCATTCGTTTTATAATGAACTTACCAATGGCATTGATTATACCCGTTAGCAGGAATAACAACAAACCTATCGCAATCAAAGAGCTGAGCTTCAACCCGTCGGCTTCACCAAACTGGTTGGCAATTACTGAGGCCATTGTATTTCCGGTGCTGAAAAATCCATCAGGGACAATATTGGCGTTACCGATCAGCATGGTTACTGCCATCGTTTCGCCCAATGCACGCCCGAAAGACAAAATATAACCGGCAATTATTCCCGATCGTGCCGATGGTACAACCACATTAAAAATTACTTCCGAACGGGTAGCTCCCAATGAATAAGCTGCTTCTTTCAGCTCGTTCGGTACCATGGTAATAATTTCGTTACTTAGCGATGTGGCGTAAGGAATAATCATAATAGCCAGAATAATGCTGGCGGTGAAAATTCCAAATCCCTGGTTGGGTAATCCCAAATCGATAAGCAGCGGACGAAGCACATAAAATCCCCACAATCCGTATACAATTGAAGGAACTCCGGCAAGTAAATCAACCATGGTTCCCAGTATTTTTGCAATTCGGGTCCCGCGGTAATACTCGCCCAGAAACAATGAAACCGAAAACGATAAGGGTAAACTGATTAGCAGTGCCGCTACCGATGTTATAATTGTTCCGGCAATAAACGGCAATGCTCCGTAGTTCTCTTTCCCTTCGGTTGGGTTCCAGTTGTTCGACCAAATAAAACTCAGCCCAAAACTTTTCAATGCCGGAATGGCACCTTCAACCAACGAAAAGATCATTCCTCCGGCTACAAAAAGTATTACGAAAGAAGAAAGCAGGAGAACTACTTTTGTTATTTTATCGCTGTTCATCTAAACTGTTAAAAGAAAATAAACTGTATTGTTTTGAGCTCTAACATAGTATGGAGAAGAATCTGATAATTTGAACCAGATTCTCTTCTCCATAAAGTTTCATGACGTAGCAATTGCATACTTGAGGCAATTTTATTTATTTCAGCAACGGCGCTCCATCGAAGGTAACCGAACGTAAAATCGCTTTGGCTTTTTCGGCAGCAGCATCAGGAAGCGGTGCATAATGTACCTTTTCGGCCTGACCTTGTGCATCGGCACTTACCAACCAATCAAGGAAAGTAACTGTTGCCAGCGCCTGATCTTTTGAGCGACCATCGTAGTTTTGCTCTTTGTAAAGGATGATCCAGGTAAATCCGCTGATCGGGTATGATTCAGGGTCGGCAGAATTGGTCAACATGATACGTGTATCGGCAGGAATTTCTCCTTTTGCAGCAGCACTAACCGAAGCAATTGAAGGCTCGATATAGTTTCCTGCGCTGTTTTGTACCAATGCAGTCTGGATTTTCTGCGCAAAAGCATATTCCGAACCGATGTAACCAATGGCTCCTTCGGTTTGGCTAATGGTACCTGCTACTCCCGGATTTCCTTTGGCGCCCATACCAACCGGCCATTGCAACGATTTTCCTGTTCCTACAACATCAGCCCATTTCGAACTAATTTTAGTCATATAGTCGCTGAAAATATAAGTTGTTCCACTACCATCAGAACGATGCACGAAAGTAATTTCCATATCAGGAAGTGCCAACCCTTCGTTGTTAGCTTTAATTGCAGGGTCGTTCCAGTTGGTAATTTCACCCATAAAAATTTTCTCCAGCAATTGGTCTGAAAGCTTAAGGCCATCAACACCAGGAAGGTTATAAGCAATAACAACAGCACCTAATACCGTTGGAATGTGAACTACTTCTGCAGGCATTTCGGCCAGTTTAGTGTCGCTCAAATAGGCATCGGTTGCACCAAAATCAACCACTTTATCGGTTAAACTGCGAATCCCACCGCCTGAACCGATTCCGCCATAAGTAAGCAGTGTACCAAACTCAGAGGTATAGTTCTTAAAAACCATATTGTAATAGGGCATCGGGAAAGTTGCTCCCGCAGCTGTTAAAGTCACTTTTGAAGTTCCGGCTTTTTCTCCACCTTGTTTATTTGATGAGTTAGAGCAAGCTCCCAGAACAAATACTGTTAAAACCAGTAGGGCTAAATTTTTCATTTCTATTTATTTATAATTTTCTGTTTTCTGTTTTTCTGTGGCTGATTAAAATTTAAACTCAGCACTTAAATACAGGAAAGTAATATTCTCTGCATCTACCTTGTCAGGATTAAAGAAGCGAACGTTTGGCGTAAATTTTAGGCCTTTAACAGGAGCGTACTCCACACCTGCAATCATTAATTGACCATCTTTATTGATGTTCCATGGCTCCGACTCACCGTCAAGTTCGTCCGAGTTCAGATCATCGTAACGTGCAAAAAGTTTCCAGTTGCTGTTTGGTTTGTACCAGCTGTAGAAAGATGTTCCGTAATGATTCTGACCGTCTACCATTTTGTAGTCAGACTGGTAGTTATACTCTCCGGCCAATGTGAATTTTCCGTTGGTGTAAGCCAACAGTGTAGCCAGCGACTTTTGTTTTACCTCGTCGCCGGTTTGATCGACAAATACTCTTGCCACTACATTTTTAACCGGCTTAATGGTTGTACCCAGTCCGTAGCGCAACAAGTCGTCGCCCTGAACTTTTTTGTAACCTTCGCCGTTGATCACCGAAAAATCGGCACTTATAAAATCAGCAAATTTGTAATCGATGTTAAAACCAAGGTCGGCACTTGAGTTGAATTTATACTCATCCTGATATGATTTCATCATGTAACGGTTTCCCCATAATTTTTCAGACACTTTGAACTGTGTGGTTGAAATCATTCCGAAATAAGCTTTCAAATTGTCTTTTGAATATTGCACGTAAGCATTTTTAAGAAATGCCGACAACTGGTGGGCGCCGCCATCCTTCGGATCTCCTACATCAAAAACAACTTTCGCATAAAAATCTTCGCTAAAGTTGTACTCATAACCTAAATAAGCACGGGTGTTTTCAAATTCGGAGGCTGTTTCCCCGTCAGAAAGCGCGGTATGAAAGTTGGTAAAAATCAACGCTAGTGGTTTCCCATTTGGTTTAAAATCTTCGGTTTTTTCCTGACTAAATCCTGTTATTACGATTCCTGGAATCAACAATAACAGCAATGACATTTTTTTCATTTTATAACTTAAGATTGAATTTTGTCTGTTATTTTACAAAGGCAAAAGTGTAGCAACGCTATTACACGTGAATTACAATTTTATTACAAAACGATTAATTTATTTCGTAGTACATACAGTAAGTCACTGTTTTCCAATACAACTCTTTTCGTTGCAATAAAATTACAAAACTGTAACACGCTTTTTTACTTTGGGGGACAGAAATTATGGATGGGATATCTTGTTTTGCGGCAGGTAAACGCGCTTAACGGTTTCAAAACCGCTATGTGCATAAAAAAAGGAGGCCAATAGCCTCCTTATAATTGTATATGCTTTTTACTGTTTCGAATTACAATCGAAAAACCTGAAAAACCCTTAATTGTTCTTCTGCGGCGTATTTGTAATAAAATCGCGGTATGCTTTTACCAGATTTACAGTGTGTAATAACAGGTATTCCATCTCAGAAATCAACTTAAAGAACAACTGAGAGTTTCGTGTATTAACCATCTTATTTTTAATACGTTTTATCTGGTTTTTCTCCATCCTATGAATCTGTTCCAGAATATCGTCGCGTTCTTCAATCAGCTGTTCGAGGTCTTCAAATGTTTTACCTTCCATATCCTTCAGCACCGATTTAAAGAACATATCAATACGTTCTGTTACATCCCGCAATTCAACATGTTGTTCTTCAATAAATGGTTTATGATTGTTTTCAACATGTTTAATCATTGGCTCGAGCATAAAATGCACAGCATGTGCCATCTCGCGTTTATGCTCCATCATTTGTACATAAAAATGACTGGTATCCAATGCTCCTTCGGTGAATTTTGTAACCGTTGAATAAACCTTGTCGCGGTTCTTCTTTGCCTTTTTCGAAAACTTCTTACACGACTCCTCTACATTCTTCAATCCGGCTCTGTCTTCTTTCAAAAAGCTTTCAATACCTTCGGTAACAATCTCGTCACTCGATTTTACAGCTTTTATCATCTGTTTAGAACTTTTCTCCAGTATCTCTTCGTGAGCATCGGCCTCTTCAATATCTTCATCTTCTTCAGCAATTTGCTGTTCACGTTTTTTCATCATGCTGTGCGTACGAATAACCATAACAAGGGCAACTATAACAAATACAAAAATCATAAACTTGCCACTAACAGCGATTAAAAGTGCCACAATACCTGAAACGGTAAACGCAATCAATGCGGTTAAAAACCATCCGCCAATTACTGCAAACACGCCTGAAATACGGTAAACTGCACTTTCTCGATCCCAGGCACGATCGGATAACGATGTACCCATTGCAACCATAAAGGTTACATATGTAGTTGACAATGGCAGTTTAAGCGAAGTACCTATAGCAATTAATATACTTGCAACCACCAGGTTTACCGACGCCCTAACCTTATCAAACGATGGCGGATCCTGGTCTTCTTCACTTACGTATGAATGTGGTTCAAAACGCGAGCCAACTCCTTCGCTAACTGTAGATGGTAATACATTGGTCAACCGTTTATTAAATTTTGTGGCTCCACGAACAATAACACGTGCGGCAAACGACGATCCAAAACGTTCATCACCTGCACTTTGTCGCGACAAATCGAGCGAAGTTGCAATTACCGATTTTGCCTTTTTCGACATGATCAGGGTTACAATCATTACCAACCCGGCAATAAGCAACATATATGTTGGCGTACCTACTTTCCCGGCAAGCATTGCCATCGAGAACGTGTCAGGATTAGTGGCGCCTTCTGCAACCCACGCCTGGAAAGAGTTGTAACCCGCCAGCGGCACACCTATAAAGTTCACCAGGTCGTTTCCGGCAAAAGCCATTGCAAGCGCAAAAGTTCCGGCCAATACAACAACCTTTAATATTTTTATATTGAAAATCCATTTTAGCAACTGAATTAAAACCACCCAAAATCCGAAACTGTACAACAACATTAATCCGGTATGGTGTTTCAACCACTCTTGAATGGTTTCACCGCTACTCAACTCAATACCTGCATAAGTTGAGCCTTTCATCCCTTTTATAACAATAAAATAGGTGATGACTGTAATGGCCAAACCGCCAAAAATCGCCCCAAAATATTTCATTGGCCCGCGATATTTAAAGGTGAATACCAGCCGGGTTAAATACTGCACAATTGCACCAACGGTAAAGGCAATAAACACCGAGAGCAGTATTCCGGTAATAATAGCAAGTGCCTTACTCGAATTGATGTATTGCGACAATTCCATTAACACTGATCCACCAGCAGCTTTTATCTTAACTGCTGATACGGCAACAGCTGCTCCAAGTAATTCAAAAACAATAGAAACCGTTGTAGATGTGGGCATCCCGAAGGTGTTAAACATATCAAGCAGGATAACATCAGTTATCATTACTGCAAGAAAAATGATCATGATTTCGGAAAAGACAAACATTTCGGGGTGAAAAATTCCTTTTCGCGCTACTTCCATCATTCCGCTCGAAAAAGTAGCTCCAATAAGTACCCCTAAACTCGCCATTAAAAAGATTACCCATTTGGGAGCTGCTTTAGAACCGACTGCAGAATTAAGAAAATTTACAGCATCATTGCTAACTCCTACAATCAGGTCTGAAATAGCCAGAGCAAAAAGTACAACTACAAGAATCAGGTAAAAGTTTTCCATTTATGTTAGATTTATAAAATAAAGGTCGGCAAATATAAAGCAACTAAAAAGTTTATTCGTTTTGTAATATTAATAAAATATTAACTAACCATGAAATTACCATTAACCAATTAATAACCACTTTTTTATACGACATTTGAAACCTTAATTTGCAAAGTTTGATTTTCGAATAACAGATAGTAAATAACATAAAACCATTAAATGAGAACATATTCTTCGAAATTCCTTGCCATACTGGTTGCTATTATTTTAACCCTGCTGGCTTTCGGTATTGCACTGCTTGCACACTACTTTGGCGAGAATATTTTGGTTATTACCATTTCTACATTGGCCTTTTTTGTAGCCGCCTACTTTTCCATTTTATATATTATCAAGAAATACATTATCGATCGTATACGGCCCTTGTACAACACCATTCGCGATTTGCCGCTGAGCGGGAAAAAGATGGAGGAAAAAATCGACTCGAACAGTTTGCTGCTAAACGTAAA
The DNA here is from genome assembly GCF_963675065.1 of uncultured Draconibacterium sp. NCBI lineage: Bacteria > Pseudomonadati > Bacteroidota > Bacteroidia > Marinilabiliales > Prolixibacteraceae > Draconibacterium > uncultured Draconibacterium sp. The sequence goes on from NZ_OY775906.1 coordinate 3,438,035, forward strand.
GTACGAGGTTGAAGAATGGGCCAAGTCGCAATTAAAAGAAATTGAACGACTTAAAGAGTTGGAAAAATACCGCAAAGATTTTGTTGGAAACGTATCGCACGAACTAAAAACACCAATCTTTAATATCCAGGGTTATGTTCTAACGCTTTTGGAAGGAGGATTGGAAGATCCCAAGATCAACAAGCTATACCTGAAACGCACAGAAAAAAGTATCGACCGGATGGTATCCATCGTTGAAGACCTGGAATCGATCACCAAACTGGAGTCGGGGGAGTTACAGCTAAACATGACCCGTTTTGATATTGTAAAAACCGTTGAGGAAGTAATTGAAATGGAACACTGGCAAGCATCAGAAAGCCAGATATCGGTTCAGATCATTAATAAACCCGATCGGCCCATTTTTGTACGTGCCGACAAAAAACGTATTCTCGAAGTGGTTACCAACCTTATTGTTAACGGGGTAAAATATGGCAAGCAAAACGGATATGTAAACATTTCATTTCACGATTTAGAGGACAATATAATTGTTGAAGTTGCCGATAACGGAATTGGTATCGAAAAAAAGGACCTTCGCCGTATTTTTGAGCGTTTCTTCCGTGTCGATAAATCGCGTTCGCGCGAACAAGGTGGCACCGGGCTTGGTCTTTCGATTGTAAAACACATTATCGAAGCTCATAATCAATCCATTAACGTCCGAAGCTTACTTGATCAGGGAACTACATTCAATTTTACACTCGAAAAGCAAAAGTAGTCCAATCAAAACTTTCCGTAAAAAAAGCCGCAAGAGTGGCTATTAATTTGTATTTTGGCTCAATTAAGCACTATTTTAGTTACGTGTTTATTTTTTGTTTAAAGGAAAGTTAATTGTTCTTTAATTAGTAGCACTTACTTTTGTTCAAGAATTTTATGTTATGAGTGAAAATCAATTTAAAGTTTTATTAGTTGATGACGAGTTGGATATCCTCGAGTTTCTGAGTTACAACCTTGAAAAAGAAGGATACGAAGTATTTACAGCCAGAAATGGTGTAGAAGCTATAAAGGTTGCAGAAAAACAGGTACCCCATCTCATTATACTCGACGTAATGATGCCGGAAATGGATGGAATTGCTGCATGTGAGGAGCTTCGAAAAATTCCTGCATTGAGCAGCACCGTTATTGCCTTTTTAACTGCCCGCGGCGAAGACTATTCGCAAATTGCAGGTTTTGAAGCTGGAGCTGATGATTACATCACCAAACCGGTTCGACCAAAAGTATTGATTAGCCGCGTAAAAGCCTTGTTAAAACGTACCGGCGAAGCTACTCAACCTGTTGAAGTGGTTGACACCAACACCGTAACAATTGGCGACCTGCTTATTGATAAAGAACGCTACCTCATTCGTATTGGCGATAACGAAATGATATTGCCAAGAAAAGAATTTGAATTGCTTTCGCTTCTGGTTTCGAAACCTGGAAAAGTATTTACCCGCGAGGAGATTTACCATTCGGTTTGGGGCGAAAACGTTGTGGTTGGCGACAGAACAATCGATGTTCATATACGTAAACTACGCGAAAAAATTGGCAACGAGCACATTAAAACGCTCAAAGGAATTGGCTATAAATTTGTTGATTAACAAAGTATAAGATATAATAAAATGGAAGGGGCTTTTTGAAGTCCCTTTTTTTATTGGCAGCGGTTACACAAAATAAAGTACAAGATAAAGTACAATAAAGCCAAGTCCGTAGCCAGCTATCAATTGTTTCAGATCGTGTTTACCGAGAATAAGCCGTGCAGTTCCGATTAATCCCGTAAGCAATACAACAATTAAAACCGAATAAACCGGGTTAACCCCATTTCGGAAAGACAGTGCAAACAAAGTTCCACTTAAACCTCCAATAGCTGCCATGTGGTTGCTGATCTTCCATTTTAGCGAAACAATAAGCAACAGAACAATCACCAGCACCGAAGCAAGCATAAACAGTTTAAACTCGGGAACAGCCTGTACCTTTCGCAATAAAATAAAACCGAGGTAGTAAAATACCGATGCACTTATCAAAGGAATTAAACGGTCGCGTTTGCCGGGCATATTAATATCAAAACGCGGATTTAGCGAGAGTACTGCCACCGAAAGCATAGGCAAAATACACGTAGTAAAAAACACCACCAGAAGCACAAAACGTTTGGCTTCCCATAAAAGTAATTCGAAATAAAATCCGGAATGCATGAGCAGAAACATGCCAATCGTAGGAATCAATACAGGGTGAAATATTATGGATATAATTCGGGCTATTTTCTCCGACATCTTATAACTCTTTTCGTAAACGAGCTACCGATATACCCAGCTGCTCGCGGTATTTTGCAACAGTTCTTCGCGCAATATTATACGATTTTTCTTTGAGGATCTTCGCCAGTTTCTCATCGGTTAAAGGCTTGCGTTTATCCTCGCCTTCAATACATTCCTGCAGAATTTTTTTGATCTCGCGTGTTGATACCTCTTCGCCGTCGTCTTTTGCCAAACCTTCGGAAAAGAAATATTTCAGTGGGTAAATTCCAAAATGCGTTTGAATGTATTTACTGTTCGAAACCCTCGATATGGTTGAAATATCGAGCCCCGTTCTCTCGGCAATATCTTTTAAAATCATCGGGCGAAGTTTAGTTTCGTCGCCTTCCTGAAAATACTCTTTCTGAAAGCTGATGATTTCCGACATGGTAAGCAACAAAGTTGTTTGTCGCTGATGTATCGCATCGATAAACCATTTTGCCGAATCCAGCTTTTGTTTCACAAAACTTACCGCTTCTTTGTCGGTTTTTTGTGCTTTCTGGTTTTGGCTCATGGTTCTAAGCATCTCGGAATAGGTGTCGTTGATTTTTAGCTCCGGAACATTTCGTTGATTCAACGAAAGGCTTAACTCCCCGTCAACCAACTCCAGCATAAAATCGGGAACAATATGCTGATTCGATTTATTTAAAGGATTACTGTAAGAGCTGCCTGGTTTTGGATTTAACTTAAGTACCTCGTCGATACCTTTTTTTAATTCCTCATCCGAAAGCTCCAGTTTTGTTTTGATTTTATCGTAGTGCTTTTTTGTAAACTCTGCGAAATAGTCTTTTACAATGTTTTTTGCCAAATTAAATTCCTTGCCCTCTTTCCGGTCGAGCTGTAACAATAAACATTCGCGTAAATCGCGGGCTGCTATTCCGGGAGGATCAAACTCCTGAATAACCAATAAAATCTTCTCCAGTTTTTCCTCCGGAACATCGAGGTTCATATTAAAGGCCAAATCGTCGCTGATAGCCATTAAATCGCGGCGGAGGTATCCGTCATCATCAATGTTTCCGATAATATATTCGGCCAGTTGCTGCTCCTCATCATCCAAATCGGCCAACCCCAGTTGTTCATTCAAAGACTCGTGAAAACTTGTACCTACCGAAAACGGAACATCGATGTATTTATCGTCTTTGGAATAATTATTTATGTTTAACTTGTAGGTTGGAATTTCCTCGTCCTCGTAATAATCGTCCATTGAAAACTCTTCGTTGTCAACGTCCGAATTATTATCACGGCTGTCATCCAGTTGTTCGTCAGCCGACGAGGGATTATCCGATTCCAATTCCAAAACCGGATTTTCTTCCAGCTCCTTTTTGATCCGCTGCTCGAGTTGCATAGTTGGGATTTCCAAAAGTTTGATCACCTGAATTTGCTGAGGTGATAACTTTTGGAGCAGCTTCTGTTGTAATGATAGTTTTTGCTCCATAATCCCAATTGTTAACCTCGTAAAAATAACATTTTTTTCCGAGTAGCATCTTTAAATTACACCATCAAAATTCGGCATTTTTAGGTGCACGCGGAAAGGCAATTACATCGCGGATGTTCCCCATTCCGGTAACAAAAAGCATAAGACGCTCGAAGCCAAGGCCAAAGCCACTGTGTACTACCGAACCAAAACGGCGGGTATCCAAATACCACCACATTTCATCAGCCGGAATATCCATCTCTTCCATTCGGGTTGTAAGTTTTTCAAGATCCTCCTCTCGCTGTGAACCACCGATAATTTCGCCAATGCCCGGGAACAGAACGTCCATTGCACCAACTGTTTTACCGTCGTCGTTCTGTTTCATATAGAACGCTTTAATATCTTTTGGGTAATCAGTCAGAATTACCGGACACTTAAAGTGCTTCTCTACCAGGTAGCGTTCGTGCTCACTTTGCAGGTCAACGCCCCAGTCAACCGGAAACTGGAATTTTTTCTTTTTATAAGGTTTCGAGTTTTTAAGTACATTGATTGCCTCGGTGTATGGCAAACGCACAAAATCGCTTTTCAGAACAAACTCCAGCTTTTCAATCAAATCCATCGATCGTTGATCCTGTGGTTTATTCTTCTCTTCCTGCTTCAAACGATCTGCTAAAAACTTCAGATCATCCATACAGTTATCCAAAGCATACTGAATACAGTATTTCAGGAATTCTTCGGCCAGATCCATATTGTCTTTCAGATCATAAAAAGCCATTTCTGGTTCAATCATCCAGAACTCTGCCAAGTGACGTGTTGTATTCGAGTTCTCGGCACGGAATGTTGGGCCGAAAGTATAAATTTCGCCAAGCGCTAATGCACCCAACTCACCTTCCAACTGCCCGGAAACCGTTAAGTTGGTAGCTTTTCCGAAAAAGTCCTGGCTGTAATCAACCTCGCCATCTTCGGTTAGTGGTGGATTTTTTGCATCCAATGTTGAAACGCGGAACATCTGTCCGGCTCCCTCGGCATCACTGGCCGTTACAATTGGAGTGTGCAGATAGTTAAATCCTTTTTCGTTAAAATATTTATGAATGGCAAATGCCATAGCGTGTCGGATACGAAAAACTGCACTAAAGGTATTTGTACGGAAACGCAGGTGCGCATTTTCGCGCAAGAACTCCAACGAATGTTTCTTCGGCTGGATCGGATATTTTTCCGGATCAGCTTTCCCGAGCAAATCAATTGATTTTGCGTTCAGCTCAACATTCTGACCACTTCCGGCCGATTCTACCAATTCGCCGGTAACTGCAATGGCAGCTCCGGTTGTTATATCGCGTAATAGTGCTTCGTCGAAACTTTCAACATCAACCACCACCTGAAGATTATGAATGGTAGATCCGTCATTCAGCGCAATAAAGTTTACATTTTTACTTCCGCGCTTTGTCCTTACCCAACCTTTGGCAACTACTTCGCTGCCAGTTTCTCCATTCTTCAGAATCTCTTTGATTTTTAAACGTGCCATGATGTTTATTTTTTCTGCCTTTAATTTGTCTGTTTGGCTTTTACAGCCTTTTAACTTTTCGAATTTTGAGCTTACAAATTTATACTTTATTAGCAATAATGTAGCGGTAAGAAACATTTTCATCTGATTTTTAATACTTACGTGAAATAAACATCCAATACGAATCAACTTCTTTATAGTTAATCAACAGGAAAGCCCTTAAATTCCTATAAAATATCCTTTCGAATAAAATTTTATTGCCAACGCAAGTTTTTAAATATAGTAGTGTCAAACGTATATCGGAATATTAAAACAGACAGTAAAATGAAAATTACAGAAGAAATTAAGGTCAGTGATAATGGCTTTGTATTTAATTCGAGAACCGGCGATTCTTTTAATCTTAATCCATTTGGCCTCGAACTCTTGAAATATATTGAAGCCGACAACGATTTCGATCAGATTAAAACAGAAATTCTGGAAAAGTACGACATCGACGATCTTTCATTTGAAAAGGATTTTTACGAATTCTGCGCTCTACTGAAGCATCATCAAATCATTTCACAAGACAATCCACTCGATTTTAAATAACATCCATGAACAAACAGAAAATCACACTCGCGGTAACAGGGTTGAACAATACCGACAATCCGGGACCCGGTGTACCATTTATTCGTGGTATCAAGGAATCGGAAGAATTTGATGCCCGCATAATCGGTCTGGTATACGAAAATCTGGAACCGGGAATTTACATGGAAGATTTGTGCGATCGTATTTTCCAAATCCCTTATCCCTCATCCGGTTCAGATGAATTGATTGAGCGAATTGAAAATATTCATCATCATGAACACATCGACGTTTTGATACCAAACCTGGATGCCGAGCTTTTTTCGTTTATGAAAAATGAAGCCGGTTTGCTCAATATCGGCATACACACTTTTTTGCCCAACCTGAAACAATTTCAGGAACGCGAAAAAGACAAACTACAGGAGTTTGGCAGGAAATACGGGATTAAGGTGCCGGGAAGTATCAACATGAGTACATTGGGGCAGATCAACGATATAGAAGACAAATATGATTACCCGGTGATGATAAAAGGCCAGTTCTACGACGCTTATGTAGCCGACAATGAAGAACAGGTAAAACAGGCTTTTCATAAGATCGCGTCGAAATGGGGATTTCCGGTAATTGCACAGGAATTCGTAAAAGGAACTGAGGTAAATGTAATTGCGCTGGGCGACGGAAAAGGAAATACCATTGCCGCCGTCCCCATGCGAAAACAGTACATCACCGATAAAGGGAAAGCCTGGGGAGGCATAACGCTTGCCGACGAAAAAATGATGGAACTTACCCGCTCCATTATCTCAAAAACAAAATGGAAAGGCGGGATGGAGCTCGAGTTAATTAAAACCAACGGAGGAGAATATTACCTCATCGAGATCAATCCTCGAATCCCCGCATGGGTTTACCTGGCCGTTGGTGCCGGGCAAAACATTCCCGAGGCGCTTGTAAAATTGGCACTCGGAATAGAAGTACAGCCCATGACAGAATATAAAATCGGGAAAATGTTTGTCCGCTACTCATACGATGCCATTGTCGACCTTGAGAAATTTGCGGCCATTTCTATGAATAAGGAAATATAAAATTCAGAAATCATGACAAAATTAGCATACGAGAAACCTGTAATCAGTAAAATTACAGCGGGTGTACCCACTAAATTCGGATTGCCTACAAAGCAAAAGATCATCCCGGAAATCGACGGGATTCCGGTTGAGAAGATCATGGAAGAATACGGTTCTCCTGTATTCGTTCTTTCAGAAGAAACAATACGTAATACCATCACTGAAGCCAAACAAGCTTTTGAAACCCGTTATCCAAAAGTTCAGTTTGCGTGGTCGTATAAAACCAATTACCTCGATGCCGTTTGCAGCATTTTCCACGACGAAGGTGCGTGGGCTGAGGTGGTTTCCGCGTTCGAATTTGAGAAAGCTCTTTCTCTGGGTGTGAACGGGTCGAATATCCTATTTAACGGCCCCGAAAAATCAGAAGAAGATTTGAAACTGGCCATCGAGCACAATGCCTGCATCCATATCGATCATTTTGATGAGCTGTATTTGCTGATAAAAGTTACCCGCGAACTGAACAAAAAAGCACGTGTAGCCATTCGCATCAACCTCGATGCAGGAATTTACCCCATTTGGGACCGCTTTGGATTTAACTACGAAAACGGAGAAGCCTGGAACGCCATCAACCGCATAATGCTGGCCGAGTCGCTTGATTTGATTGGCTTGCACACTCATATCGGCACTTACATTATGTCGGCAAATGCCTATGCAGTTGCAGCAACAAAACTGGCTAACCTGTATATGGCAACACATCGCAAGTTCGATCACTGGCTAAAATATATCGATTTGGGCGGAGGATTTGCCTCGAAAAATACACTAAAAGGTGCTTATATGCCGGGATCGGAAACCTGTCCGTCGTTCGACGAATATGCCGAAGCCATTTCAAATGCGTTGATCTCCTCCGAAATCCCACACGAAAATCTTCCGGTGCTATTTCTGGAAACCGGGCGCGCTATGATCGACGATGCCGGTTATCTGCTGACCACTGTTTTGGCCAACAAACGATCAACCCAGGGTCGACGAACTATGGTAATCGATGCCGGAGTAAACCTGCTTTTTACCTCTTTCTGGTACAATCTGGGAGTCTATCCAACTCGACAGTTGTCTAACCACCTGGAAGAAAGTACCATTTACGGACCACTTTGTATGAACATCGATGTTATCCGCGATGCCATTAACTTCCCACAGGTAAAAACCGGTGAGAAGCTTGTTATCGAACGGGTTGGCGCCTACAACATGACACAATGGATGCAGTTCATCACTTACAGGCCAAATGTGGTGATGATCGATCTGGACGGGAAGATGCATATTGTACGTAAAAAGGAAACCTTAGAATCGCTTCAAAGCTTTGAACAAAATCCAAAAAGATAAATGATTGCCTTTTCGTCCATAAACAGAAAAGAAATTGTTCAGTCGGTACTCAACAGCTACTCGCAGGTATTTTTCTCGACTTCAAACTTGCTGGCAGTGCTATTGATCATCATCAGCTTTTTTGATTACGGTGCCGGAATTGGAGGGCTTTTGGCAGTAATGGTTGCCAACCTGCTGGCCTGGGGGCTGGGCTATAACAAATACCTGATCAGTTCCGGGCTTTATGGATACAATGCTCTATTGGTCGGTCTTGGAGTTGGACTTTTCTATCAACCCTCAGTAGAAGTTTATGCGCTGATCGTTATTGCAGCAATTCTGACCTTTTTTATTACCATTGTTTTTCAGGGAGTACTCGGAAAATACGGATTGCCTTTTCTTAGTATTCCTTTTCTGTTTGGAATTTGGATAGTGGCCTTATCGGGAGGTGACCTGACGGCACTGAATATTAGTGAGCGTGGAATTTTTACCTACAACGAACTGTATGCTTTGGGCGGACAAAATTTTGTAGATTTTTACGACTTTCTGGAAAAACATATTTCTAATTCATTTGTCCGGATTTATTTACACTCGCTGGGAGCTATTTTCTTTCAAAGTCACTTGCTCGCTGGTATTGTCATTGCAGTTGGATTGCTGATTTATTCGCGAATAACTTTTGTGCTTTCCATTCTTGGCTTTTCGGTTGCCTTTCTCTTCTATCAGTTGGTTGGCATCGAATTCAGTTCGCTGAGCTACACCTTTATTGGCTTTAATTACATATTAACTGCCATTGCGTTGGGCGGCTATTATCTTGTTCCGGGACGCGTAAGTTTTGGATGGATTATTTTGATGCTTCCCGCAGTGGTTCTGGTAACTACGAGCACGCAACAAATATTTATTTTACTGAAAATATCGGCCTATTCGCTACCTTTTAATATTGTGGTTTTAATGTTTTTATATGCACTGAAGCTACGCGAAAAACGACCACGAAAATTACTTGAGACTCCGGTGCAGTTAGGCAAACCCGAAAAAAACCTTTATCTGTATACGGGCAACTTAAAACGATTTCCGGCTGCTTACCCGGTTTCGGCTACTTTACCGTTTTTAGGCGAGTGGACTGTCAGCCAGGGACACAGTGGCGAATACACACACAAAGCTGCCTGGCGCCATGCCTGGGATTTTGTGATCACCGATCGAAACGGAGAACAATATAAAGGTTCAGGCGATTTTCATGAAGACTATTTCTGTTTTGGGAAGGCCGTGCTGGCTCCTTTCGATGGGACCGTGATTGAAGCTGTTAACCACATTGAAGACAACATCATCGGCGATGTAAACACCAAGGAAAACTGGGGAAATACCGTAATCATTAAACACAACGATTACCTGTATGCCAAACTCAGTCACTTAAAATATCACTCGGTGGAAGTAAAAGCAGGCGACCAGGTAAAAAAGGGTCAATTGCTGGGCCGTTGTGGAAATTCAGGGCGATCGCCTTATCCGCATCTACATTTTCAATTTCAGGTTACGCCATATATCGGCTCGGTAACGCTCGATTATCCTTTTGGCAACTTTCTGTTGAAAGAAAACAAAGGATATGTACAGAAGAATTTCGAGTTCCCGAAGAAAGAAAATATAGTGGTCAATCCGGCGAAAAATGAGTTGCTTTCAAAAGCACTGCATTTTATTCCCGGACAGCGCATGAATATTAACGTTGAAGTTGATTCACCCAAAGAAAAATGGCTAAAAATGTCCGGCGATTTCTCGTGGCTGGTGCAGACTGATGTGTACAACAACACTTTTATTAAATGCGAAAAAGATAATGGTTTGGCTTACCTCCACAACAACGACGAACTGCATTATTTCACCAATTTTACGGGGACGAAATATTCGCCGCTTTATTGGTTTTTTGTGGCCCTGTTTAAAGTTCCAACAGGATTTCTGCCCAATAGCAGAATCAATGACTCCATCCCTATTAATCTTATGTTTTCAGGAGTATTAAAGTTCCTACAGGATTTTGTAGCGCCGCTTTATCTCTTCCTGAACATCGATTACCAACTTGTAATGAAAGATGCCGGCGATATTCTTTCGTCGGGAGATTTAGAGATGAAGGCAGAAATCAGCAAAAAGATTCTCGGCAAAACAGTAAACACCTACGAAATAGATATCAAAATTTCGCAGGAAAATATAATACAAGTTTCAGTGAATTTTAACGAAGCAAAGATCAACATAACATGTCAAAACGAATTGGAATCGCGATAATTTTTATGGCCGTTTTTTCTGTGTTGAATGCACAGCAAAAATGGAATTTTGCAGAAGTAGATAAAAAGTCGTACGAGCTTTTTCAACAAAAAAAGTGGAAAGAACTGATTGAATTTAACGATAAAGCCTGCGAAAAAGGAATCGAATATTTTAACCTGCAGGCCCGGACAGGTATCGCATGGTTCAATCTTGGGAAATACCGAAAAGCCAGCAACTGGTTCTTTAAAGCCTGGGAAAACGACCAGCATTTGGAGTGGCTGCAGGAGTACCTGTATTATAGTTTGGTGTATTCGGGAAGATATACAGAAGCCAGCAAAATGGCAGTGGATTTTACCAATGGACTGCAACAAAAAATCAATTTTCAGAAAATGAAACCTCTGCGGATAGCTGCAGAAGTAGGTTACAGCTGGAATCCTGATTTTGACCAGCTTTTAGGAAGCAATATGGATGTTGATTTAGAAGTTGGCAAGAATTACGGAGAGGCTTTCTTTTTAAAGAACTACCATTTTGAATCGGTGGATTACAGTCATCAAATTGCACCGGGAGTAATACTAAATCATAATCTCACGCATATTGGAATTGACAAAATGGAGCAACTTTATTGGGGGGCACGTTATAATTCCCAGATCGATGTAAAACAGAATCAATACTTTCTGAATCCGATATTTACACTGGGGAAATGGTATGTTTCGCCTTCCGCAAATGTTGTCTGGGGTAAATCAGGATTAACTCTGGGCAATTATGATCCAAATACCTTTTATACCTCAAGCTACAAGTTTTCCGATTTTATTTTTACCACTTCGACCTGGACCAACTGGGGAAATTTTTCGCCGGGTGCCGAAATCAACTTTGCCACCATTGCCGACGTGAGACTAACGCAAGCCTCCACATGGCTAACCTGGTATCCGCTATCGAACAATAAGCTTTATTTAACTCCGCGTATTTACTTCAAAAGTGATGATGAAAACAGTTTTGGATACAACACTTTTGAAATTTCCGGGGGATTTCAATTGGGGCAGCTTCATTTTTATGGAAATTACCTGAACGGAGAAATGAAAAACTTAATTGAGTCGGGGGGTTATGTTATTGCCAACTTCCCGGGTCGTTCATCCCGAAAATATATGGGAAGTATTTATTTCCCTTTTGCTAAAAGGTACCAGTTTGTAGTGCGCTATCTGAATCAAGATGTAACCGAGAGATACCGGGTGTACCAGGATGCCAACCTTTTTAATGAGAGAGAATACAGTTACATAAAACATACAATTACAGCAGGAATATCATGGAAATTTTAAGAAATAAATTATTTGCCTTTTTGCTTTTTGCGGCAACGGCAACTAACGTTTTTGCACAGGCAAATCAGGAAGCTCTGGAAACCGCTTTCAAAAAAAGTTATGAATTTGAAAACAAGGGCGATTTTTCTGCTGCAATGGATCCTTTAAAAAAAATATTCGATGAGTCGTCGTATGAGATTAACCTGCGTTTGGGTTGGCTCAACTACAACGCCGGGCTTTTTGACGAATCGATTATTTTTTATGCCAACGCACAAAAACTGAAACCCTATGCAGAAGAGCCACGTTTTGGAGTGATCCTTCCGCTGGCTGCGCTGGGGAGATGGAATGAGGTTATCGATCTTTACAATAAAATACTGGAGATTAGTCCAAATAATACAGTAGCCATGTATCGACTAGGTTTGGTTTACTACGGAAGAAAAGATTACAAAAAGGCTTATCCTCTGTTTAAAAAGGTGGTCGACCTCTATCCATTTGGCTACGACGGATTATTGATGCTGGGCTGGACCTCTTATTTCCTTGGAAACTACAACCAGGCAAAAGTACTGTTCAACAAAGTTAAACTATACAGTCCCAACGATGCTTCGGCAAACGAGGGTTTAATGCTAATCAAGTAAAAGATGTAATCTATTACAGTTAGTTATCTGCCCAATTAGCATAAAAAAGCTGTGTATCTATTCAGAAATACACAGCTTTTTTAATGATTACTATATTGAATTACAAAATTCTACAGCTCAGAAACCGGTAATAAGGTGAAACCAACAGCTACTTGTTTTAGGTTTGCTGTTTACCTATTTCTGCAATTGGCACCGCCTTTGTTACGCGCGCCACAAACTCTTTGTCTCATTTGGTTTCCGTTGCAACCGGGTTGTTGCTTAATCTCAACAATCTCAAAGTAAGTTTCAGGCGATATAACTTTAGGCGTATACTCTTTATCGCGAAACGATAAGTTTCGGGTAAATGCACGGATATGGTTTTCCGAACCCCACAGCAGGTTTTCGTAAACTGTTGCAATTTGGGCTTCAGGTTTTTCTTCAAGTAACTCCTGCAGATCTTTAATATCCACTTCTTCGATAAAAGCACCAACCTCGAGTGCTGCCACCAACGACTCTGATCCTTTTGCAACCAGAGAATCATAAATCTCTGCTAATTCTTTATTTCTGAATTTTCCGGGTTCTTCATAAGCCGGATCTTCCAGGTCATAAGATTCCAGCAGAAAACCTATTGCCTCGAAATGACGGGATTCGCTGCGGGCGATATTACTGAACGGCCTTAATTGCCATTTCTCGAAAAGTACTGTGTAAACATCGTGTGCAAGCTTTTCTTCCTCTCGCATTAACTGTAATCCTGCCTTTTCGTTTTCGGTTAAAGGATTTGCAAATGAATAGTTAAGGCCTATAAAAAGCGTAAGCAACATTAGTGCTGAATTAAACTTTAATGTCTTCATCTTTAAGTATTTTTAGTTACTGTTTTGACACCGGGAAGACGAAAAACTTGTGCAAAAAAAAAGCCCCGGATTAAAATCCGGAGCTCTCCCAATTTCATAAATCTTTTTTATGAAGTTTTCATCGTCCCTGTGTCAGAAATTAGGCCCGATTCCGTCGCAAACACCGGTTCCGGGAACAAATGTGCTGCTGTTGTCGCTATTGTCGTCGTCCGAATTACCACTTAGAATTTCTCCATATTCTTCCTGCGAGATAACTGTTGGTGTATAGCTCTCGCCCATTCCGTTTAAAACAGCGGAAAAAGCTCTCAGGTGAAATGTAGATCCACGCAACAGGTTACCATAAACCCGCTTTAGCGTTTCATTTTCTGTTGATTCAATTAATTCCGCCAAATCGGCAATATCGTATTCTTCGATAAACGCACCGACTTTCAGTGCCTCTGCCACGCTTCCATTTCCCTGGCCGGTTAGTTGTGCAAAAAGCGATTTAAATGTTTCGTTCGTATAATTTCCTACACCTTCTATGTAAGGATCCTCCAGTCCGAAACCATTAATTAAGTACAAAATCGCTGATGTATGTGCTGTTTCGCTTTTCGAGATATTATTAAATACCGGAAGACCATGAGTTGCATAGAGCGTTACATAAACATCGTGCGCAAACTTCTCCTCTTCGCGCATCAGCAATAGTCCTTCAATTTCTTCATCGTTTAAGACCACTGAGAAATTACAGCTGTCGCCCAACAAAGCTGTTATTTCTGAACTTTTTACTTCTTCGCTGGCCATAATTTCTTCATCTGCCACATCGGTTGCCGACTCTGAACAGGCATTAAAAAGCATTGCCATTACTGCCACTAATCCAAATACTCTGATTGTTTTCATCTTTCAAAATTTTTAAAGTTTATTAATCATCATCCATTCGGCAGAATGACTTTAGTTATTCAATCTGATACAATTCCCACGTCGTCCCTGGTTCCCGTTCTTATTGCCTCGGCCCTGACCCTGACCTCGGGCATAAACCCGATTTCCACATCCGTTACCTTGTCCACGAAAGCCTGCATTACCGTTCCCACGCCCCTGACGGTTCAAGTTGGCATTCCCACGACCTTGTCTGAAACCTTGATTTCGTCCGTAACCCACAGAAGCCTGAAGCTGATCATATTGAGCTTGCTGCTCTTTAGTTAAAAGCGATTTCACCTCATTACGATGTGCCTCCACATTTTTTAGCATTTCGGTTCTGATTTCGCTTTTCTCAACAGCGTTTACTGTTGAACGGCGATCTATGCGTAGCTCAGCCATCTTTTTCTGATGATCGACTTCGAGCTCCTTAATACTTTCTTTTTGGTCTTCGCTCAGGTCGGAAATCTGAACCAGACAAGGAAGATTCTGATTGTTTTGTACTGCATTTGCTCGTCTTCCGCGTTGTGCAAAAACGCTTGTTGTTGTTAACACCAGGGCAAAGAACACCCAGGCAACGTTAATTAACTTGCTAGTTTTCATTTTATTAAAATTTTAAATTGTTATTTACTCTCTGTTTTGTCGCCCGTAGCGTCGACCGCCACGTTGAGGCAACGAAATGTCTTCTTTAGATTTTGTCATCGATAGAAAAACCTCTTTTAGTTTTTCCTGTTGATTCTCGTCACAAACAGCTTTCATACCGAGATAATAATCTACAGTTAAATCCTTTAAGGTTTTGTGCTTTTCTCCTATTTCGCTTGAAATCGAATGAAGTTTTGTGGTGTCGGCCTCGGCTTTTCCCATTTCCTCCACCATTTCAATTCGAAGTAAAGCAAGCTGCTCTGATATCCGGCGTGCACTCCGGTTATAGTTTCTATTCAGCTCCCTAAACGACTCTACCTGATCGGGTTGCAAGTCCAACTGCTCGCGAAAAAAACGCGTCCGTTGTTCCGAAGGCATATGAACCTGATGCTGTTGTTTTTCTGCAGCTTTTTTATCCTGTTGTTTGTGGTACCAAAACGAAATTCCCATCGACAGGTTTGTGGCTGCCAGAATTACAACTACCCAAATTAATATGCGATATGTATTTTTTGTTGTCATTTGTTATTCCATTAAAAATGATTCGATTGGCTCGTTTTCCAGTTCGTTCCAGTAAGGCACCATTTCCTGTTCGCTTAAACTGTTATCGGCAAAATCTGTTCTAGGTGCCTGCCCCAGTTTAAATCCACCGTAAATACCCAATAACAAGATTATTGAAAATGCCACCGGCTGCAGAACACGAATCAAAACCGGACGTACAGAAGGTTGTTTCTCATCCTGTTTTTCAAGTCGTGCTTTTACCCGGGTATAAAAGAATGGATTTTCATCTGTTACTTTATCGCTATCCAAAATACTGAGTGTATTTCTCATTTCCGCTGCAAAAAGAGCACACTCCGAACATTCATTCAGGTGTTGCTGCACCTGTTTCATTTCTGAAACCGGCAGTTCCTTTTCCAGGAAAAAAATCAACTTATTATGCACGGTATTACACTTCATCATTTTTTACAGTTATTAGTATGACACGTTCATTTTTAAAAACTTGCGCTTTACATGCACTTTTTTTTGTAGCACTTGTATAACTTTTTCTGCAGCCCTTTTTTTGCCCTAAACAAAAGCGACTCAACCGACGAAACCGAGAGATCCATAACCTCTGCAATTTCCTGGTACGACAATTCTTCGTATTTGCTTAAGGTAAAAGCCACTTTCTGATTCTGCGGCAAACTGTTAATTGCCTCTTTTAAAATAATTGCCCGTTGTTTGTTCTCCAGGTCGTATTCCGGCTCGTCAGTATTTGATGTACTCACCTGCATTACTTCCTTGTTTTTTGCCGCCACCTCATCCTCGAACGAATGAAACCATTTGCGTTTTTTGTTATCGCGAATGTGGTTTAGCGAACGATTAACCGCAATTCGGTACAACCAGGTCGAGAGTTTTGCATCGGCCCTGAACTTTTCAATGTTCCGATAAACCTCAATAAAAACATCCTGCGCAATATCTTCCGCATCTTCGCGGTTCTGCACCAAACCATAGCAGGTATTCACCACCAGTTTCTGATGCGTGTCGACCAGCCTTTTAAAAGCCGCTTCGCTTCCCTGTTTTAGTTGTTCTATAATTTCGGTGTCAGACATTCTGTTTAGAAAAATACCACTTTTTAAAAGTACTGGTAATTATTCAGAAAGGATTTTGTAAACATCGCGCGGTGGAAGGTTATTATTCTCCCCTATTGTGCGCAAAGTTTCGGTCGGTTTCGCCTCAATGTTGTTCTTTTCCAGAATTTGCATCAACTCATCGGTACTCTTATTCAGTTCTTTCGAGAAATCCTCGATGGTTTTTCGTCCAACACCCATTCCCTGGCCTTCATTTGCCGGCTTCTTTACGATGATCTCATAAATCTCAAGTGGAGTTGAATTATTTGCCCCGGCAATTTGTTGCAAACTTTGGGTATGAATATCGTTGTAAACGATTTTATGACTGTCAAGTTTTCGGGTTACTTCTTCAACCGTCTCCATATCCAACTGGTGAGCCAGTTCGGTTAGTGTTAATAACTCGGCATGAGGAACGGGTGCCCGCTCTTCGGTTTTCTCCCACGAGTTGGTAGCCGATTCGCCTAAATCCATAACAGTTCGAAAAGGCGGAATGGAAAAAACAGTACCGAAAAAGAATACCAGCACCACTACAATAGAAAAAATGAGTTCCTTTTTCTTGTTGAAGCCTTTTGTGCTTTTCGCTTTTAGATAGGAGACAAAAGATTTCCAGTTCACCGAAAACAGGTGAAAGATGGAAAGCACAATAAACGCCAGCGAAAACAGGGTATGTATGGCCTGCCAGCCTTCTTTTGATAAACCTGCCAGCTCCCAGTTTACCCAATGAGCGTAACGTCCCGGAGGAGCTACATACAAAATTACTCCCGAAACCAGAATCACTAAAATTCCCCAGGTTAAACCAAAACTGATAAAGGCACGCCAGCTAAACTTTGTTTTCATTTCTTTCAAATTTATGTTTTTGTAGAATTTTAAAGTATGACACCGAAGCTTTGAAAAACTTGCGCGGGTATTTTTAAAAATTGTAATGCGAATTTTATTCACACTATTAAAATATAATGAGAAAAAGGTATTGCAGCCATGTTGTTGCCAATTAAATTATACCCGAATGGGTACAATCCTTTCCTAATACCACATTTCTATACCCGATCGGGTATAGCCCATGATGTTTGCAACATTTTTATACCCGAACGGGTATATTTGAGACTTTTTCACTATATTTATACCCGACCAGGTATAATATTACTATGAAAAAATTAAGTCAATTTGTAAAAGAAAGGCGAAAAAGCCTTGGATTAACGCAACAAGACCTTTCGTTTAAAGCTGGAGTTGGGTTACGATTTGTTCGCGATCTGGAACAAGGAAAAGAATCATTAATGATTGACAAGGTCAACCAGGTATTATCATTATTCGGGCATGAAATGGGCCCGATACCAACAGAAAGAGATGAAAATAGCTAAAGTTTACATGCATGACAAATGGGCGGGATTATTGACGGAAGATGAGGATGGCTATCATTTCCAATATGAAGAATCATACCTGCAACAACCAGATTCAGAACCAATAAGTCTAACGCTTCCACTTACCGACAATCAATATGATAGTAAAGTTCTATTCCCGTTTTTTGATGGATTAATTCCAGAGGGATGGTTGTTAGACATTGTACAAAGAAACTGGAAATTAGATCCAAGAGACAGAATGAGTATACTATTAAAAACTTGCCATGATTGCGTAGGAGCAGTAACAATTCAACCACTAGAAGAAAATGCAAAATAAATGTCTTTATTGTTATAAGAAAATTGATTCTGATGAGTTGACTACTGAAGCTGGTTCAAAAGGATATCATGAGAAATGCAGTAAAAAATTCTTTGGAAAAATTATACCACCAGAATTGAATTTTACAGAAGATCAAATTATAGAGCTAGCTGAACAAGTAATCAAAAGTCAAAAAACAGTTACAGGAGTTCAGCCAAAACTATCTCTTGGTCTTTCAGAAAACTCATCAGACCCTGAAAAATTCACAATTGTTGGCCTTTGGGGCGAATACATATTAAAACCTCAAACCAAAATCTATCCAAGCTTACCAGAAATTGAAGATTTGACAATGCACTTAGCCGAGCTGAGCAAGTTAAAATCAGTCGAACATTCACTTATTCGATTGAAATCCGGAGAATTAGCTTACATAACAAAACGAATTGACAGAAAAAAAGGAGGTAAACTCCATATGGAAGATATGTGTCAAATAACTGAACGATTGACAGAACACAAGTACAAAGGATCGTATGAACAAATAGCCAGGGCGATAAAAAAACATAGCGCTAATCCAGGTTTGAATGTAACCGACTTTTTTGAATTAGTACTGTTTAGTTTTTTGACTGGAAATAATGATATGCACCTTAAAAACTTCTCTTTATTGAAAGAAAATTCCGAATATGATTTATGTCCTGCCTATGATCTGGTCGCCTCTGAACTAGTAGTTGAAGGAGATGATGAAGATCTTGCTTTAAACTTAAATGGCAAGAAGAAGAAAATTATAAAGAACGATTTTGAGATGGCTATGGAAGGTGCTGGTTTGAATCAAAAGGTGATAGAAAACATCTTTAAAAAGTATAAAAAGATGATCCCAAAATGGCACAAATTCATTGAAGGAAGTTTCTTAAGTGAATCATTGAAAGAAGAATACAAATCCCTGCTTTATAGCAAATCCGCACAAATAGAACTCTAAAAATCCGCCACAACATTTTGTACAAGTAACCATTAAACCTTCTAAAAAAGAGTAAAAGTCCAGGGCTGTATAAACTTATCAATACGGCCCCGGACTTTATTATCCGCCAGGTGCTTTTAACGATCGGCTAAGCTTCTTTAGCCGGAGTCTTTTTTCGTTCAATCCAATAATAAGCGATGGGTAAAACCATCAATGTTAAAAATGTAGAGGTTACCAAACCGCCAATTACCACTGTTGCCAGCGGGCGTTGCACCTCCGAACCCGGACCGGTATTAAACGCCATTGGAATAAAACCCAAACTCGCTACCAGGGCAGTCATTAACACCGGGCGCAAACGATCGACCGATCCTTCGATGACCAGCTTTTTAAGGTCGCCTTTTTTCTCTTTCCTCAGCATGTTTATATGATCGACCAGCACTATACCATTGAGCACCGCAACTCCAAACAGGGCTACAAATCCAATACTTGCCGTTACCGATAGATACATACCTCGCACCCACAGCAAGAAAACACCTCCTGACAAGGCAAAAGGTAAGTTCAGTAAGATCAGCAATGCGTATCGCATTTTTCCGAAGTTCAGGTACATTAAACCAATAATAATAAAGATTGATAGCGGCACTACCAGCATTAAATGACGCATGGCACGGCGCTGATTTTCGAACGTTCCGCCGTAATCAATAAAATAGCCTGACGGGATACTGGCACTTTTATCTATCTGCTCCTGCAGTTGCGAAACGTAGGTTCCCAGGTCAACGTCTTTTATGTTGATCCCAACGATTAATCTTCGCCAGCCATTTTCCCGCTGAATCTCGCGCGGCCCTTCCTGCAATTCAATATTTGCCACACGCTTTAAGGGAATATAACCACCACCCGGCAGATGCACCGGAGCCTCTGCAATTTTAGGTAACTGGTCACGTATATTTTCGGGATAGCGTACCACAATTCCAAAATGTCGTTGCCCTTCGTACAACTGACCGGCTTCCTGTCCACCAATACCGGCCTCCACTACTTTCTGCACATCGTCCACATTCAAACCAAACGACGCCACCGCTTCCCGATCGATATTTACGGTTAAGTAGGGCTGTCCGGCTGATTGTTCCACATAGTAATTATCGGTACCCGGCAAGCCGGAAAGCAATGCGGAAATATTCTCACCGATTTGGTCTAGCACATCCAAATCTTCGCCATAAATTTTTACCGCCAGGTCGGATTTTACACCACTGGTTAACTCGTCAACACGCATGGCAATTGGCTGGGTAAAGTTATAGGCCAAACCGGGTTCGGTTTGCAAATAAGGCTCTATCCTTCTTATAATATCTTCTTTTGTTACGCCTTTCGTCCATTCTTCAATGGGTTTTAGTACCACCCACACATCCGTTTGGTGCACTCCCATCCAGTCGTTGGCCAAATCCGACCGACCGGTTTTGGGCACCACTGTTTCAACTTCGGGAATATTCTCCATGATCTTTCCGGCCAGCCAATCGGCATTTTCCATCGATTCTTCAAGCGTTACCGAGGGCATTCGAACCTGCTCGATCAGAATAGAACCTTCGTCGAGCTCCGGCAAGAATTCCGTCCCCAAACGTGTCATTAAAAATATCGAGACCACAAAGATTGCCAAAGCGGAAGACCCAATGAACCATATCTTGTTCATGTTCTTTTCCAGCCCCTTTTGATAACGCGGCCGCATCCATTCAATCACATAGTTTCGGCGTACTTTTACCTTTTTCCGAAATACAACGGCCGACATGGCCGGAACAAAAATAAGTGCCAGTAACAACGAACCAAACACTGCAGCAGCAACGGTTATTGCCATCGGACGGAACAGAATACCTTCCATGCCACTAAATGTCATAATCGGTACATAAACCATCAGAATAATAAGCACCCCGAAAAAGATCGGGCGCACTACATGATTTGCGGCTTTACGAATAATCTCGTCTTTCGACTCTTTCTTGTTCTTTTGCAGATCGTGAACAATGTTTTCCACCATTACCACCGAACCGTCTACTACCATTCCAAAGTCGATTGCTCCCAAACTCATCAGGTTGGCGGCCAGCCCAAACTCGCGCATTCCGATAAAAGCAAACAACATCGAGAACGGGATTACCATGGCTACAATCAGTGCTCCGGAAATCTCGCCAAGCAATAAAAGCAATACTACAATTACCAAAAATCCACCTTCCATTAGGTTGGTAGAAATCGTTGACGTCGTTCTTTTTATCAAATCCGACTGATCGTAAAATTTTTCAACGCTTACACCTTCCGGCAGACTCCGGTTTATTTCATCAATTTTATCTTCGATCTCCGAAATTACTTCACGGCCATTTCCTCCACGCAACATCATCACAATTCCGGTAATTACCTCGCCTTTTCCATCTTTGGTAACACCGCCCTGCCTGATCTGTTTTCCTTCAACAACATTTGCAATGTCTTTTATAAAAATGGGTTTGTTATTAATGTTTTTTACGATGATATTCCGCACATCGTCCATGCTGGTAATCTGTCCAACACCCCGAATTATGTACTGTTCGCCATTGTGCTGAATATAGTTTCCGCCCGACACGCTGTTGTTTTGTGCAATGGCATCCATTACTTCAGAAATACCGATGCTATAAGTGCGCAACAAACCCGGTTGAATAATGACATTGTACTGTTTCACAAATCCACCAAACGAATTGATTTCCGTTACTCCTCGTACAATTTTTAATTGCGGAGCAATCAACCAATCCTGGATCTCGCGCAATTCGGTAAGCGAATAGTTTTCTCCTTTTACCACATATTGATAGATCTCACCAAGAGCTGTTGAAATCGGCCCCAACGAAGGACTTGAAACTCCCGGCGGCAACTCATCAACAATGGATTGCAGCCGCTGACTAACAATTTGCCGGGCAAAATAAATATCTGTTCCCTCATCAAACTCAACGGTAACCGCCGAAAGTCCGAATTGCGAAATCGATCGAACCTCCGCCACATCAGGCAAACCGTTCATAGCCGTTTCAATGGGATAACTTACCAGCTTCTCCACATCGAAGGGAGAATAGCGGCCGGCTTTTGTAATCACCAAAACCTGCACCGGTGTTACATCCGGTTGTGAGTTAATGGGCAGATTTATTAACGAAAAATAACCGGCAATAGCCATTAATGCCACCAATGATAAGGCTACATATTTTTGACGAACACTAAATGAAATTATACTTTGAAGCATCAGCTGAGGATTTTGGGTTTATTCTTCAGAAATAATATCGAAACGCGAAAGTGCTTTTAAACTAAAAACTTTTGTAACGGCAATCTCTTCACCGGCATTGAGCCCCGAGGTCACAAAAACAAGGTCGCCTTTAATCTGATCAATCTCAATAGGACGGCGTTCAAAGGTATTGGCATCTTTTTTCACAAAAACAATTGCCTGGTCGCCATCGTAGGTAAGCGCCTGCAACTGAATAGCTACTGTTTCCTTTTGCGATTCGGAAGTTATTGCCAGCCTCAGATTCTCACCCGGTTTTGGCCAGCCATCTTCCGACGGAATGATAATATTTACCACTACCGAGCGGCTATTTTCATCCAATCCGGGATTAATGGAAGTTATCTTCCCTTTAATCGTTATGTCTTCCTGCTCGCGTTTTGAAATATCAACCAAATTGCCGGGTTCTACCAACACAGCATCTCCGGGAGAAACATAACCGCGTATCAAAACCTGTCGGGTATCGAGCACCCTCGAAAGGTTTTCCAATGCATTTACCGATTGCCCCAGCTCCACAAAATTCTTCTCAATTACACCATTTATTGGCGCTACTATTTTTAGTGTCGGTTCAAAATTTCCTGAGTTTGAAAGTTGTGCAATCTCCGAATCAGGAACACCAACGGCCCGTAACTTGGCGTAGGCCGATTTTAACGACGCCGAAGCCCGTTTATATTCTGCTGTTGCCTGCTCCAGTTCACTGGTGGAACTAATTCGTTCTTCTACCAATTGCTCCAGACGAGCCAGTCGGCTTTTCTGAAACGATTCCTGTGCATAAGCCTGCAAATATTCCGAAATCAGGTTCCCATATTCCAGACTTTGAATACGAAACAATTCCTGCCCTTTATTCACCCAACTGCCTTCGTAAACTTTAATGGCAGTTACCTGTCCGTTAATTGGCGTACTGATAATACTGGAATGGCCAGGCGATGGAAAAACAACTCCCGGTGCCAAAATCTGGTGATCGACAAATTCGCTTTTTATGACTTCCGTTTTTATCGAAAGTTCGTCGCGTTCTTTATCCGACAACTTGATCGTAACCACTTTTTCCGTGCCATCCTTTAACGATGGCGGAACATCAGTTTCAATCACTGCTTTTTCTTCTTTCGGCTCATTTCCTGAATTGCAGGCTGCAAATGAGAAAAGGATCATTACAATTCCGAGGTGAATAAATTTGGATTTCATGTGATTAATATTGTTTTACTTGTGTATTTCTAATAGATTAATTCCTGATTAAGGTACTGCTCCAGGGCGGCCAGTTGCATATAATAATCGCGCAGGGCAGTTAAATAACGCTGCTCACTTTTTAAGTATATCTGTTGTGCATTCAACAATTCAAGGAGGTCAATTTCGCCCAGTTGGTAGGCTCTTAAAGACATACTCTGTAATTTCGATGAACGCTCTTGCATCGAATCATGATAACGATTCACAATCGACCGGCTCACCGAATAATTGTGCCAGGCATATTCAATTTCCTTTTTCATGTTTAACTGAATTTCCTTTTGGCTCCAAAGCAGCTCCTCCTTTCGGGCGGTGGCCATTTGTATTTTTCCTTTTTGATCGAACGGATACCAAATTGGAATGCTTAAACCAACTTCGAATCCGTTAAAATCGTATCCGGTTCCATAATCCTGTTTGTATAAACTAAATCGAACATCGGGCAATATGTTACTTTTTGCTTCTTTCAAAAAATAATCAGAGGCATTCAACATATTCATCGAAGCACGGTAAGCGGGCTGTTCTTCCTGAACGGCAAGCGCCTGAATTTGCGAAATATCGATATCGGTTGCATACAAGGTATCGGCAAACTGGATACTGTACTTCTGCTGTTCAATGGGCAATCCCATAACATTAAAAAGTCCGTAACGCGCCTGGTGTAAAATCCACTCACTCTGATCAAGATCATTTCGAGCCTCATCCAACTGAATTTCGGCATTGGCCAAATCGATGCCGTTTCCTAATCCTGTTTCAAACTTGGTGTATACTGCATTATACAGGTCTTGTGCAAGATTTAATTGATTTTCGCGCGAGCGCTGCAGATAAAGGGCATACACCACTTCAATGTATTTACTTTTTACCTGCGAACTGATCTCTTTTTCTTTTGCCACAATAACATTTTGTTGCGCTTCAGCCTCCTGCTTTAACGCTTTTACCCGATAAACCGACGTTAACGGGAAATCCACTTCCTGTGTTATAGCAAAACGTTTTTCGGCAAACGGTGCCGTTGGATCATCGCTGATACCTTCTTTAAAATAACTGATTTCGGGAGCCGAAATACCGGTATTGGTTCGCCACTCGTTTTCTTTTTGAACCAGACGTGAGCGCATTTGATTGAGCCCGGCGTTGTTACCAATAGCTTGTTCTACAGCCTGCTGAATGGTTAACAACTCGTCTTGTCCGTAAACGTTGCCAGCCACAAATAACAGGAAAACCAAACTGAATTTTGTTAGTCTTAACATGGTTTTTAAAAATTTACAATCAAGTTATGTATGCCTAAGTTACAAACAGTTGCTCGTATTGTTTGTACGAAAAGCTGAAAAAATATTTATGACCCATAGTAAATAACTATAATCGTTATTATAAACATTTGACACATTCGATGGAAAAAACTGGCGTTTCAGATTAAAATATTTTTTTAGATGTGATTGTTCTGCAGACAAATAAAGAGTAACGTTTATTCAGATGGATGATATCGCAGAAAAGCAGCTGGTGGTGGCGGAAAGTATTTTTTAATACAAGGCTGTGGGTTTGCTTAATAATTGTTTACATTTAGTGCACTAAATAACATTATGCCCGATACATTGAGAATTTCTCTTGCAAATAGTAAACAACAAAATTGCAAAAAACGAACCTTAATACACATATAATCAGCTGCTTGCAGGACTGAAAGATAATAAAATATATAACGCAGGTGCCATATACACAACCGTTAGCTGCCATATTAAAAACTACTAAAAACATAAATCAATAAAATGATAAATCTTGAGTTTCAACTTGAAAGAGAAGACCATGTAACTTTTCAACTTTATATAGCTTCTAAGTCCGAACGAATAAAAAAGAAAAGGAGAACTACAAAATATAGAGTACCAATAGTATACTTGGTACTTGCGTCAATAATATTCTTTGTTGGAGAGCTTGGACTAAGTATCGTTTTCATTCTAGTAGGAATTCTGTGGTATTTATTTTATCCGAAATACGAATTGAAAAGATATGAAAAACACTATCGTTCGTACGTTGAGGAAAATTTCAAGACAGAATTAGACCCAAAAGTAATTATCGAATTTACCGAGACAGTTATAAATACAACTGATGAAAAAGGAAACTCATCAATTAAAATTGAAACAATTAAGGAGATTGACGAAATTGAAAAATACTTCTTTATTCGACTTAATCCAGGTCTTGGTTTAATAATACCAAAGTCGAAAATCACAGACTTGGGTGAATTTGAGCTTTGGTTAAATGAAATAACTAAAAGGTATGGAATTAAGCGAAATGTTGACTTCGCATGGAGATGGAAATAATAATAAAATACGGCAGCTAACAAATTGTAATATGACAGGCGGGGGTTTTAGCGGTCTGACAAGTCATACCTTTCGCCCACTTTCCTGCGGGTCTGACACTCCCGATTGCATCGGGACCGCCCGACCACATACAAGTGACCGTTAAGGCAGTGCCAAAGCAAAACAAAACCTGCAAATCGTTAAAATTAAAAGGCGCTATGAAAAAAACAGCTAATCCACACGCGAATTCATTGAACTCCCCAACGATTAAGAAAACAAAGTCTCATCCGTTTTGGCGGTGGTTTTGGCTCACTTTCCTTTTGGTTTCTCTTGCTTATGCCTGGTATTCATTTTATGTACCTTCCAATGATGTGGTGTGGGCCGACAATGCGGTATCGGCTCGGAAACTTGCCAACGATTCCGATAAAAATATGCTTTTGTTTTTCACCGGGGAGTGGTGCGTGCCATGTCGAATTATGAAGCGTGAAGTTTTTGCGGATAAGGAAGTCATGAAAGCCATCAATTCGCAGCTAATACCGGTAATGATTAATGTTGATGATCCCAAGGCGGAAGAGCTCGTAAACCAATATAAAATTGGTGGTACCCCAATAACAATTTTTACTGATTCCCAGGGAAAAGTACTTGATTACGCTGTTGGAAAGATTGGGAAATCGAAATTCCTCGAAATGCTTGAAAATCTGGGAACCGCGGATTCGCCTCAGCCTGAAGGCTGAAAAACGTTAAATCAACGTTTTTTGTTTTTATACGCAATTCAGCAGGTGACTTGAAGTCACCTGCTGAATCTCAACCCGCATCATATTCTATTTCGGTGGCAATTCTTCCGGCCCATGATACGGCGACTCCAACTTTCGCCCGCGGTAGGAAAAACGTTTCGACATATAAGAAAGAATTTCGTTGGCCGTGCTCTCAATCGGTTTATTGGAAACATTGATAACCGTAAACCCACCCCGATCGAAAACAAACATAGCTTTCCGGATCTCCTCACGCACTGCGCGCTGATCGATATATGATTCAGCACGGTGATTTTCCCAACTCGCGATTCTTTTCTGGCGATGCGCAATTAACTGAGTGGCACCAATATGTAATCCGAACACACGATTTGGGTCTGCCTTAAATAGTTCATCAGGAGGCTGAACGCCGGGTACCAGCGGCACATTTGCCACCTTCCATCCGTACATTGCCAGGTAAACGCTAAGCGGAGTCTTTCCTGCCCGCGAAACACCGGTTAAAATAATTTCGGCATTGCGCAGTCGTTCGGGACTCATACCATCGTCGTGCGATAGGGTAAATTCAATGGAATCGATGCGATCGAAATACTGATGATTAATTTCGCGGTATAATCCCGGATGCACCAGCGGCTCCACATCAAGTGTCTCATCCAAATAATTTGCCAATTCGCCCATCAAATCAATTACACGGACTTTAAATTCCTTTCCCAGTTCGTTTATCTTTTGGCGCAATTCAGGGTTAACCATTGTATGAGCAATCAATCCATCATCGGCTTTGGCTTTCATAATCACATCAAAAACCTCATCCTCGCTTGTCACCCTTCCAACAATCTCTACGGGTGTTTTATTTTCAGGATATTGAATTAATAATGCCTGTACCAGGTTATTCCCGGCAATTCCCGTTCCGCCTGATACTACATAAATTGGTGCCGGTGATTTTTTGCTCATAACGCTGTACTTATCTTTTAAGGGAAACAAACAGTACAAGAATTTAGTTTATCACAAAAAGCAAATTTGATGTCGTTTAGTTAAGTATTCTCGTTGTTTTACCCCCAATCCCTAAAAGGGAGTAGGTACCGGTACCCTTCAGAGGAATTAGGCGTGAATTGAATTTTGGATTATCAAAACTAAACGACTTTAAATGCAAAATATCTAAAGAGCCTGTATTTCCAAGGCTACTCGGGATTCAATTGCATTTCAAACCGGGCCTTACTTTCCACATTTTGTTTGGTAAACAGATCCGGATGATAGTCGTTATCGAGATACTTCTCTGTTTGATCGAGATAAAAATCGCTGGCCGGAATACCACTAGTTCCGGTTGGGATAACGGTTTTTGAATCGTCCCAGTTTGCTGTACTAAAAATGTGTCGGTGCGATGCACCGTGTAAGGTTTTATACAAATTTTTGTACGAATACGAATACGGGCATACGGTATGAAAACTTCCGGGGACCTCAAAAGGCCCACGGTTAAGTTTTAGAGCTTTATCCAAAAACGAAACAACGCCAAGCGGATGCTTTAAAGTAAATGTATGAATGCTGCCCCACGTCCACTGTTCCACTTCAGTCCCAAATTTGTTGGTAAGATCAGCAACGGTTTCTTTGAATGATTGTGCAATAATATCATCAAAAGTTTCTGTTTTATCAGTCATAACATTATCAGTCCATTGCGATTCTCCTTCAGCCAACAAGTTTATCATCAGGTTTTCAAGCAACATTTTCTGCCCTAACATTCCCTCGAATAATTCAGGCGATAGCTCATCTTTAACCAGGTTCTCCATCGATTTCCGGTAAAGTACTTCGAAAATGGAGGCTGCCTGACTTTCGCGTGTAAGATTATAATCCCAGCTTTTTAATTTGTTGAAAGCCGCTTGTTCCGTTTCATTTAAATCCGGTTGCTTTTGTAACGACTCAACAAAAACCGGTGTCACCTGCTCTGCCGTTTTCGATTTCCAGTCGCTTTGCATGGCCTTAAAGTCCTCGATACCCAACTTTTCTTTTGCTTCCAGCATTTCCCTTATCCTGTTGATGCGGCCTGGCATTGAAAACCAGTGACTAATGTAATAGGGATAATCATCGGGTACGGTTTTATTGTTGGCCGACGATACATAGCCTCTTCCCGGATTAAACTCGTAAGGCAGTTCTTCAAACGGCACCATACCCTGCCAGTCGTATTTACTGCTGTCGCCCGGATAGATCTGAATCCCCGAACCTTCGCGAATGGGTACTCCGGCGCTGCATTGCAACCCGATATTTCCTTTCGCATCGGCGTAAACCACATTCTGGCTCACCGATATAAAAGTACTCATTGCATCGCGAAAGTCGCTCCAGTTATTGGCGCGGTTCAACAGGAAAACAGTGCGTATCTCGTTACTCATTTCATTGCCCAGCCAACGAATTGACAAGGGCGTTTCTTTTTCTTTCTTCATCCGATTCACTATCGGCCCACGGTGCGTGAACTTCAGTTCCTCTTCAAACTCCTCTCCTTCCTTCGTTTTAATGATTTCCTTTTTAATCCGTAAATCATGCCAGGCACCATCGAACCAGTATTTTGTTGAATCTTCGTTTAATTTCTCCGCATAAAAATCGAGGTCGTCCACCATTACGTTGGTCATTCCCCAGGCAATGCTGTCGTTGTGTCCGCAAATCACAAAAGGCTGACCGGGCACTACAAGGCCTGTTACACTCATTTTCCCCTCAACAATCTGGTGCATCTGGTACCAGATTCCCGGAGCAAACAAACCCAGATGCATGTCGTTGGCCAAAAGCGGCATTCCGGTTTGGCTTTTTTTGCCTGCAACCGCCCAGTTGTTACTTCCGTTAAAAATCTCGGCACCCAGTTCCGTTAAATTTTCGGTAGCGGATAACAGCGTCTTCGATGCTTCAATTTCAATTTCCCCAAATTCGGGATAAATAGCTGTTTTATGGTTTTTCAGATCGGGAATCAGCTCAGCAATCTTCTCATCAGAAACCTCGGCACGCAACTGGTGCAGAAAGTACTCGGTTCCCCAGCCCATGGATAAATCCCACGACATGTAGCCAATCAGGTTAATACAATGCACCGGCTCCCACATTTCAGGTTTATACTGCAACACTTTAAACTCGGGTGGCAGCGGATATTTTCTGATGTATTGATTTATACCATCAGAATACGCTTCAAGTGCAGCAACGATTTCAGGCGATGAAGTTGCCAGTATCTTTTCCGATTTTTCCTGAATACGAAGAGCGCGCATCATCAGGTCGGTTTCCAGCTGATCTTTTCCTAAAATTTCAGATAAACGACCTTGTGTTACCCTACGCAGTAAATCCATTTGCCACAGCCGGTCCTGTGCCATAACAAAACCCACAGCACGGTTCAAATCAGTTTCGTTTTCGGCGTAAATATGCGGGATGGCATGCTCATCACGATATATGGAAACCGGATGAGTGAGGCCTTTCAGTTTCAGGTCTTCATTATAATCGGGCAATGCCGAAGTTTTAATATTCTGCAGCACCACAAAGCCAACAACTACAGCAAGAACAAGGAAACCAAGCACTCCTAACAATACACGTTTTAAGGTATTCATTTTGAAATTGATTTTGGGAACGGATGGATTACTCTCCGAATTTTCTATATTTAATCCTTAAAAATAATTCAAAATCAGACATTATGAAGAAGCTTGTAATTCTTTTTTTCCTTGGAGTTTATGCTTTGGCAGGTAAGGCACAAGAGGCCGATCAAATTGTTGGCGTTTGGTGGAACGATGAAAAAACCAGTAAAATTGAAGTTGAAAAGCAGGATGGAAAGTACATTGGTACCATTGTTTATATGATTCCGGAGAAATTCGAAAACGGACAACCTCCAAAAGACGATGAAAATCCGGATCCGGCATTACGCGACAGATCGGTGGTGGGCATTCAGATATTGAATGGTTTTGAATACGATGCCAAAAAAGAAGAATGGATAAACGGGAAAATTTACGACCCTAAATCGGGAAAAACCTACGATTGCTACAGTTGGCTGGAAAGCGATGATGTGTTAAAACTTAAAGGTTTTGTTGCCGGAATACGTATGTTGGGACGCAGCTCGGAGTGGTATCGAACAACGCTTTAAGTCAGTCAGTCTTGTTGTCATTTCGAAGCCTGCCTGCCGGTAGGCAGGGAGGAACAACTGAGAAATCTCTTGCAGCAATGAACAGATTTAGCTACGCTGATTTTCAATTCTCCTCATTCTTCGTCGAAATGACAGCAGAATGCATTTTTTGAATAACTATACTGAGCCTGCAAATGGTATCTTTTGCAATCTCTCTTGGTTACCCCGAAACCTGAACATCAAATCCTGATGTACGAACTCTTTCGGCAATCAGATTCAAATCTTCAAGCGGAACTTTTACCAAAGTATCAATTGGCGTATCGCGGGCAATCGTATAAATCATTACCTGCAGGGGCTTTATTTTTTTCAGCAAATCAATCCATGCCGAAATCTCTTCCTCAGTAGTGTTATCAATGGTTTTTCCTTTGTAACTTCCACGTACAAACATGGTCTGAATAATCACTTTCCCGTTAAAGGCTATCAATTGCTCAACGGTGTTGTCCAGGTTAAAATTCCCTTTTGGGCAATCCAGTAATTTTACCGTTTCTTCAAAAGCGGAGTCCAGTTTCTGAATGTTGTCTTTTATTTTCAGCAAAGCATCAAAAACCGATTTACGGTGAATCATTGTTGCATTGGAAAGCACAGCAATACGGGCATCCGGAGTGATCTCATCGCGCAAGGCAATGGTGTCGTCAATAATTCCGGCAAACTCGGGATGTAATGTTGGTTCACCATTTCCGGCAAAGGTAATTACATCGGGCAGTTCGTTATCAGCTACCATTTCGTGTAGTTTTACCTCCAGCCGCATTTTTACATCGGCACGCGACGGAAACGATACTTTTTCCCGATACTCGCCGGGTGTAAAACCACACTCGCAGTATATACAGTCGAATGAACAGACTTTGGCTTCAGTAGGCAGTAAGTTTATACCCAGCGAAACACCCAAACGGCGGCTTTTTACCGGCCCAAATATTATTTTATCGAATAAAAATGTTGCCATAGAATAGATCTTTACAGTTATTGAATCACTGAAAAGGTTTGATTTTTAAAGGAAAGTCAGGTATTGCCTGCGCGAATAAATCGCGATTTCTACCAATTACTGAATATCAAAAGTTGTTTCGCCAATTTCATTTCCGTCGGCAAACAGGTTAACGGTATAAGTTCCCGGCATCATTTCGGGTTCGTTGGTATTGTCCCAGAAAATAGCCACCGGTAAATCCTGGCCTTCGTAAACCACCTCGCGCATTGCCGAATATTGAATTTTCAAATCTTCAAATTGAAAAACATCGTTCTCCGATTTCACCATTAACAACTGATCAGGGCGCATAATTCGTACATAAATCTGCTTTGGCCCGCGCCTGGCAGTAGCGTTCTGCCCCAGCACAAAATAAATGCGAACCTTGGCTGTACGTTTGGCAAATTTGGTTTCCTTACTTCGCGTATTTAAGGGCTCTGCAACCAACTGACGTGTTTCAAGCATGGCAGCCCGTTTCAGGTTTTGTTGCAGGCGTTCTTTTTCCTGATTCAATTGTTGATTGGTTTGTTCAACCTCTTTATATTGTTGTTTTACTTCACGGTTTTCGGCCATCAGCTCTTCGTTACGTCGGTTCAGCGAATCTATCTGAACCACAAAATCGCGCATAATACCACGCAAAGTAGTTACCTGTTTCTGGTAGTCCGAAATTTTCGAGAAGCTTACTTTTTTTGTCTGCTCAACCTCAACCAGCAAATCTCTTACCTTGGTTTGAGCCACAAACAACTGCTCGCTAATTGTATCGTTCTCGGTTTTTAAGGAATCGTAACTGGCAGCAATTTCGGTTAACTGGTATTGAATAGAGTCCTTCTCAGCCGTGATTTCGTTCATTATCACCTTATGATCGCGTCGTTGCAAAAAGAACAACACCAATACAACCGCCAATACCACAGCAAGAACAATAACAATTATATTGTTTCTCATGTCTTTCGAATCTTTCTGCATCGCATCAATCTGGCTACTCATAAACTCTAAATTTTTGGTTTTGCCATTAATCCCGATGATAAAAAACATCGCGCTATCGGCTCGCGAACTCCCAATAGTTTTGTTTTTATATCGGCATTTATCAAAATTGAAGATAATTAGAAAACAACTAAATCATTTTCAATTTTGTTTTAAAACGAAACAAAAATAACAATCTTTTATGCGGTGGCAAATCCGTTCAACAAATCAGTGTTTTTTATTGAATTTTAAGAAATATGGTAAAAACAAAATTAAGATAAACAAATGCGAACACGATGACAATTATTTTGTTTGAAAGTCTAAACATTGATTATTATGAATAAAAAAATACTTTCCCTTAGTCTACTTTTGCTTTTTCTTTCGCCATTTCTTTTTGCGCAGAACGAACATTACGATGCCGTAATCATCGGGCATGTAGTTTCAAAAGGCCAGCACATTCCATTCGTAAATATTTATCTTGAAGATACCAACCACGGAACCACAACCGATGTTACCGGGCACTATATGATGGTTGACCTTCCCATTGGAGAGTTTACCATTGTCGCCAAAATGATTGGTTACAAGGAAAGCAAAAAACAAGTGGTTTTAAAAGCCGGCGAAACCGTTGAAGTTAAGTTCGATCTGGAAGAAGACGTAATTCACATGGACGAAGTGGTAATTACCGGCACAAAAACATTTAAACGGCAAACCGAAAGTGCTGTTATTGTGAATGTACTGGATGCCAAAACCATCGAAAAAGTAGCGGCACAAACCATTTCCGAGTCCTTGAGTTTTCAACCCGGATTGCGCATGGAAACCGACTGCCAAACCTGTAATTACACCCAGTTACGGATGAATGGGTTGGGCGGCGCTTACAGTCAGATATTAATTAATGGTCGTTCTGTTTTTAGTCCGCTTACCGGACTTTACGGACTGGAACAGCTCCCCACCGAAATGGTTGAACGTATTGAAGTGGTTCGAGGAGGAGCCTCTGCGCTTTACGGATCGAGTGCTATTGGCGGCACAGTAAATATCATTACCAAATTGCCACAGCGAAATTCGTATGAGGTTACTTCCAACAATTCAATTATCGGCAACGATGCGCTCGACTATAATGTAAGTGCTACTTTAACCGCTTTATCGCAGAAACGTAACGCTGGAATGTCGATGTATGCTTTTCACCGGCAACGAGATGCTTTTGATGCTAACAACGATAATTTCTCGGAGTTGCCGGAAATAAAGAATAACTCTTTTGGCATTAATTCCTTCTTCCAAATTGATGAAGACCAGAAAATTGAAGCCAATTTCTCGAGCACTTACGAGTACCGTTATGGTGGCGAAATGGTTGACGGGCCGGCATATCTGGCAAAACAATCGGAAGAACGGACACACAATGTTTTAATGGGTGGAATTGATTACACCTACAATCCAACAATGCGCACCAGTTTTGTACTGTATTCTGCCGGACAATACACGCAACGCGACCATTTTACCGGCATTGCACCCGATGGTGGTCAGGAATTACAAGATTATAACAACGCGCCACCTTACGGCGATTCAAAAAACTCAACCTTCCAGTTTGGGGCTCAGTTAAACCACGCTATAAACGATTTTGTAGGCGCCGGAACCAACATACTAACTTTTGGAACCGAGTTTATTTACGATGATGTTTTTGATGAAATTACGGCTTACGATTATTTGATCGATCAGCAAACCAAAAACTTTGGTGCATTTATTCAAAGCGACTGGTCGATTACCCAGAAAATAACGCTGCTTGCCGGAGTGCGTGCCGACAAACATAATTTCGTTGACAAACTGATTTTGAACCCGCGCATTTCGTTGCTTTTAAAACCCGATTCGTACACTCAGTTACGCCTGTCGTGGTCGACCGGATTTCGTGCGCCACAGGCTTTTGATGCCGATATGCACATTGCTTTTGCCGGCGGAGGAATACAAACCATTAAACTGGCCGACGATTTGGAAGAAGAACGTTCGCAAAGTGTAAGTGCATCGCTAAACTGGGATAAACCCAGTGAAAAACACATTATAGGGTTTACGCTGGAAGGATTTTACACCCAGCTAAAAGATGCCTTCATTTTGGAGGAAGTGGGAACGGATAACGCCGGAAATTCTTTGATGGAAAAAAGCAACGGCGGGAATAGCCAGGTTTACGGAGCTACTTTTGAAGCACGTGCCAATTTCGACCGCAAACTACAAATTGAAGGAGGGCTAACTATACAACGTAGTGAATACGACGCTGCAATTCAATGGTCGGAGGAATTACCGGGTGAGAAAAAATATTTACGTACCCCCGAAACTTATGGTTACTATACGCTAACATGGACTCCGACGGATCGATTTAGCGCATCGCTGTCAGGAGTATACACCGGAACAATGCTGGTGCCGCACTACGGTTTAGCCGGCGATGCAGGTACTATCGAGCAGGACGAACTTTTTGATTCGCCGTCGTTTATGGAAAACAACATAAAGGTAGGATACACTTTCGAGTTAAAACGAATCGATTCATCGGTTGAATTGTTTGGCGGAGTAAGTAACATGTTCGATAATTACCAGGATGATTTCGACAAAGGAAAAAACCGCGACAGTGGATATGTTTACGGTCCGGCAAAACCCCGATCGGTTTTCTTTGGCATTAAGTTGTTTAACTAGAAGAAATAAAAAAAGCTACCCAACACATTCGCGGGGCAGCTTTTAAAGCATATATATTAAAAGTCTAATACAAACTCCCGATCTTTATCCCAAAATAAATAGTTCTTGGAGATAATGGTCCGTACACATACGACGGATCACGATCGATGCCTGTATCAAAATCTTCCTGATAACTGTTAAAAATGTTTTTCACACCGCCGTTCAGCTCCACTTTCATGTAATCCGACAAGCGAAAATGGTAACAGAGTTTTATTCCCGTATCAAAAAACGAATCGCTTTCGCGCAATTCACCAACTTCAGGATTTTCTATTTCGGGACCAAAATAAGGCACCAGCATTTTCCCGGTGTAGTTGCCGGTGAGCGCAATATCGAAAACAGGTGTTGGACTGATATTCGCACTCAGGTAACCGTAAGTATTTGGCGTTCTGAAAAAGCGTTTTTCGCCAAATTCCTGTTGGTTTTCAAACTCACTTTTCTGAATGGTAAACCCGGACTGTAACTGGAATTTTTGCGATGGCGACGCATTCAATTCAATATTAATTCCCTGCACACGGGCACCGTCTTCAGCATTTACTCGGGTATAAACTACAGTTCCGTTTTCATCGGGCGTACCGTATTCATTCGCAAACGGATCAACCAATTGAGTGAAAAATCCTTCTACCAACAACTGGTATTGCCAATCGCCAAATTCGTTTGAATAATCGAGCGATGCCGTAAAACTGTTTGATGACTCCTGTTTCAGATTCAGATCATTCTCATGAAGCACTTTTCTCGATCCAGAAGTTTCAATATGAAGGTCTTCATCAAAAATCTGCGGCGCACGAAAACCACGGCCAAAACTACTTCTGAACTGCAGGTGTTCAGCAATATTATACAACAAACTTACCCGCGGACTTAGTACATTACCATTCACATCGTCGTTGTTTTCTATTTTTTCCTCAATGTTGTAATGATCGTAGCGCAAACCGGCACTAAAAACCACCTTATCGGTTTTCCACTCCGATTGCACAAACGCACCATAATTGGTCATCCCCTGATCGGCAATTTGAGTATTTCCGTAATGCACATCTTCTGCAGCATCGTAGTAGCCCAGCTTTTTATCTTCCAACGAACTACCGCTTGTTTCTATTCCTGAAGTAATTGTTGCCGGAGAAAACAACAGATAATCAATATTTCGAATGTATTGCAAACCTGCCGCATAAGTCAAATCCTCGGTATGCCCGTATGCCGACGGATCCTGCTCGGCTCCGTAATACGAACCGCGGTCAACCCCCTGCATTGATACAAATGCGGAGAATTTATCGTTATCGCGAAGTAGTAAATCGAAATTCAGAGCGCCTGAATTAATCTGGTGCTGTACACTTTCCGAAATATCAGACTCGTGCAGCGGAAGCTCGAATTTATTTCCACCACGACGGTCTTCGTTTATATTAAAATAATCGATGGTAATTTTTCCACGGCTTGCCACACGCTGGTAAAAACGGGCTCCTATGGTTGTATTGTTGATACTCGCCAATTCCGAATAGCCGTCGCCATTGGCATCAAAAGGATCGCGTTTTCGGTGAAATCCAAAAATGCTCATTCCTGTTTTATAATCGTCGGTTACAAACGAACCGTTAATGTTAATGTTATAATCGCTGGCTGCATCGTAGTTATTTCCAGCGCCCACAAAGCTATTGTTTACCGAGGTTTCGAAACTGTTCGTTACCGGATCTTTTGTAATCAGGTTAATGGTTCCGGCAATGGCGTTACTTCCGTACATCGACGATCCGCCGCCACGAATTACCTCCACCCGCTCAATCATATTTGCGGGAATCAACTCGAGACCATAAACACCGGCCAATCCGCTAAAAACCGGGCGCGAGTTAATCAGGATCTGCGAATAGGGTCCTTCGAGCCCGTTCATACGTACCTGCGAAAAACCACAGTTTTGGCAGTTATTCTCCATCCGCAATCCGGGTGAGAAATTCAGCCCTTCGCTTAGCGTGACACTTTGTACTCGTTCAAATAATTTTGGGTTGATACTGTTTACAATAGTTGGCGTTTCTTTCCGGCTTTTTGCATTTCTGTCCGCCGAAACCACCACCTGTTCAATACCGATATTATCCGGCTTGAGTTCGGCCAGAATGGTAACACTTTTTTTGGCTTCCATCTTCACTTCTTTTTCGAATGTTTGGAAACCAATTGCCGAAATTACAACCACTTGTTTGCCAAGCGGCAAATTTGCCATTTTAAAATGCCCGGTGGCATCGGCTGCTGTACCAATGGTAGTACCTTTAATGGTTACAGTTGCAAACGGAATATGTTCTTCGCCCGATTTTACATCGCCAAAAAGCATGGCATCGGTTTTATTTTTATTGTCGTCCTCAGGCTCTTCTGCCAAGGCAATCTGACACGAAAAAAATAGCAATAAAATTGCATATATGGGTTTCATAATCTTTATAATGTGTTGTTTTCAAACTACTAAATCTGTTTTCTTGAGAAGCGATAATACATCGCCTTAGCCATCCAAAACATTGGTTAAATGGAAGACAAGCCATTCAACCACAGAAGGCTAATTGGTTACAATTTTGCAACGCTAATAAGCATTTTGAAAACTATGCAGGCGGTGCCCGGGGAATGGTGTGTAACGAAACAGGAATTGTAACTTCCTGATCATTGGAAATAATATAAACGACAAGATCTGCGGGTACTTCAAAATTGAAAGCGGTAAGTCCCGGAGTTTCATAAAGATCGGAATGCAGCGAGGCATAAAGATTGATTTCCCGTTGCGAGTGTTTGTGATTGTTATTGGGGCCGTCCGAATCGGATGTTGAATGCGAGTGAGTAACAACAATACCATTTGCATAAACGTGGGTATGCTTATTTTGTATTGAAGTTTGAACGATGTACAAATACACCGGAAGAATCAGTACAAAAAGTAAATTGGTATGTTTTCTTATTAAATTCACGTTATCAATTAGAGCGAGCTAAATTAAGAACCTTTCTAAATAAAAAACAGAACAATTGCTATTTTTGCATTTTATTTAACAATGGCAAAACGCAGACCAACATTTAAAATGTACAGTTACGGCGAGTACTCGAAATGGGATCGGGAAAGCAGGGATATTCCTAAAATATTGGATTTCACTACCGAAATTAAAGCAGCAATAGGAACTGAGTTTGGCTACGTGTTGCACATTAAAAATGGGAAGGGAGAGAAAGTCGATTTTCAGATCGATCATCCACCGTTTACTGACGACCAGGGGAATTTACGCCCTCCGTTTACCGGCGAACAGTTTATTCGCACCAACGATTACGAGTTTTATCTTGGCGATTGTGTTTGGGAACCACTTGAAGACAAGCTGGGAAAATGGGAGCTAACCACCTGGTATAAAGGCAAGGTGGTTGCTCACAAAATTTTCATACTGATCTAGCTATTTGGCTACTTTTTTCACCTCGGCCGACAATCTTTCCAAGGCAGCATCGGCAGCAGCCAACATATCCTGAACGACCTTTTTGTAATACGCTTTAATCAGCTTCGGATTATCTTTACCATCAGGATGAATAGCACGTAAACGCAATTCGCGATGACTTTTTACAATATCACCGGCAATTTCGTACACCGCTTTTTCGTCTACTTCATTGTTATATTCCATCACGTAAAAACAATCGCTTAAAGCCATCGACATGATCAAATCAATGTCTTTTTTAAGGTCTTTTACACTTGCCATAATTTTATTAATAAAGTTTATTAAAGTTAGAAAATCTAACCGAAAATGCAGCTGTTCAGCTTATCTCCGCTGAAAACCACCAGAGCCGCTGTTTCCCGGTCGAATCATACTATTATTTCGTTGCTCTTCCTCTTCTTTTTGTTGTTTCTCCAGTGCTTCTTCCCGCTTCCGTTCTTCTTCTTCCTTATCGCGAATATTTTTGCTGAAAAGCGGATCGGGCGTTAAATCCCAGATGTGACTTTCGCTCCAGTTCGAGCGTAGTTTAATCACTTCCTGCACATAAGCCACGCGCTCGGGCTGCACTTTATCCTGAAAACTGCCGGCATCCCATTTGCCATTTCCATTGGCATCATAAATTACTTTTACCTTGTACTTTTCAGGTGCCAGATATTCAAACAACACCTCACCATTTTTGGTAAAGGATTTTTGGCGTAATACCTCTTCTTCCTCGTTATTTTTCAGAATCTGCACAACCATAGGCATCGTAACATTCGAGAAATCAAATTCCAGGCTTCCGTAATAATCTTCTTCACGTGTTTTAAAACCTTTAGTATAGGCCTTGCTGGTAATTCCAAAAATATTTACACAAGCTGCTGAGTCAATCTCGAGGCTGTATTCAGTTTGCGGCTCCCAATTGTAATTAATCGAGTAACTCCGGTATTTTGTAGTGTCTTCTTTTACAGTTATCGGCAAGGCATTTTTTAATGAATCTGCCGTATAATACATCTTCACCATCGAAGTATTAAAACTTTTAACGGGCTCGGGCGACACAAAGCGTATCACTCCATTCAACTCCATGGTGGATGGGACATCGGTTTGCCAGGTAAACTGCGGAATTGGTTCCGGCTTCTCTTCCTCTTCTTCCTCATCCTTACCTCGTTTCCGGCTTTTCTTTTCCTCCTCCACCTTTGGGTCGGCATAATGCATTAATATCGTGTCGTTTTGCACGTAAGGCATCCCGGCTGAATCCAGTTGTGTATAGCATAACTCCATATAAAGCGAGTCGTATCTCGAAACCATTGTGTCGGTTATCCACATCAGTACCGAGTCCATTTCCCGGCCATATTCAAATAGTTGCCAATCGCTTGCATCGTGGTCGATCAAATTTACGGAGAACGTATCGGCAATCGATTCGTTGAACTCGAACAAACATTTATTCCGGCTCTGGCGTTCGGTTGATTCAACATATTGCTCAAAAATATCTTCCATTACATAGCGCATATAAAACGGCTCTGGAGAAAAATGTGTATGCCCCAATACCAGCATCGAATCAACGCCACTAACCATTGTGTCGGCTTCGGCATGAAAATGCGCCTCAGGAATTACCAGTGTATCCAGAAAAGCGATTTCCTCTGCGCCTTCGTTATACATCATGTCGTTGTTCATGTCGTTAATGGCGAATAAATTATAGGTTCCTGTAGCTATATTATCGATCATAAACAAACCTTCCTCGTCGGTTTTTGCAATATAATCAGGAGGTACCCGAAACACGGCCGAATCGTGCAGATTTGAATGCAATACCAGTAACGAACCATCTTTATTCGGCTCAAGATTAAAGGCATTTATTACGCGCCCTGCCACCCGCAACGAGTCATATTCAGGGCCGGTGCTAAACGAAAAACGCAGGTTTTTAAGCGGGTTTTGCTCGTTATTATCTACAATCGCATTTTTAAAGTCGAGCGAATAGGTCACGCTGTCTTTTAAATCCTCGTTGAATTCGATGATCAGGGTCTTCGATTTGGTTTTTATCAACGGACGTTTCTCCAGCGGAGGCGAAATTACCAGTTGCTCTGATATTTTATCCGTTTGTAAATATTCGTTGAATGTAAATCTGACATTGTCTTTATCAAAGTTCAATGCGCGGTATTCCGGGCTGGTCTCCAGCAAAACCGGTGGCACCGAGTCGCGTGGCCCTCCGGCTGGCATCCCCATATTGGCACATGATGAAATAATGACAACCCAGGCCAGCATTGCAACAATAAAAAACGGTAGTTTCCCCTTTAACTTCATAGGCTTAAAATGTCTGTTTTCAAGGCGTTCGCAGGCAAAATACCGAACCCTTAAAATGGTTTACAAACATACAAATTCCTGTAAATATAGGAGGTGCCAAGTTGTTAAATATTCCGAAATAAGCTGAGTAGTTCTGATATTGTTCGCAACTTCCGCATTTATTATTGAAACATGAATAATAATTATTTTAACTTGCTTGTGATAATTAAAACAATATGGGAAGAAAGAAAAAAAATAAGCTGCACAAAAAGAAACGCGGCGGCACATACAACAAGAAAAAGCTAAAAAACGCCATACTTTCAACACTTTACGAAAACCCCGGGAAGACAGTTAATTACCGCGAGATATCAGGATCGCTGAGCATAAAAGACCCGGAAACACGCAAATTGATTAACGTTGCCCTTCAGGAATTGGCCGACGATGGTTACGTTGATCAGATATCGCGCGGAAAATTCAAACTGAAAGCACGCACCGGAAAAGTTACAGGTATTATTGAAATGCAGCCACAAGGTTTTGCCTACGTCATTAGCGACGAGCTGGAACAACCGGCTGTAATTTCATCGCGCAACCTGAATCATGCCATGGAAGGCGACAAAGTACGAATCCATGTTTATGCACGGCGTAAGAAACATGATTTGGAAGGCGAAGTAACCGAGATCCTGGAACGTGCAAAAACAATATTTGTAGGAACAGTACAAACCACCAAAAACTTCGCATTTTTGATTCCGTCAGGGAAAGTTGGTTTCGATATTTTTATTCCGAAAGAAAAACTTAACGGTGCAAAAGACGGGCAAAAAGCCATTGCCGAAATTAAAGACTGGCCACAAAATGCGCGTAGCCCGTTTGGCGAAATTATTGAAGTGCTGGGCGATACCGGCGATAACGATGCTGAAATGCACGCTATTCTGGCCGAGTTTGAACTGCCACACAAATTCCCTCAAAATGTAGATAAGGCTGCCGAAAAAATTCCGCTGGAAATTCCGAAAGAAGAGATTAATAAGCGGCGCGATATGCGCAAAACAATCACATTTACTATCGACCCGGCTGATGCAAAAGATTTTGACGATGCACTGTCGTTGAAAAAACTGGACAACGGAAACTGGGAAGTTGGTGTGCACATTGCCGATGTTACGCATTACGTGCGGCCAAATACCATTATTGAAAACGAGGCGCAAGACCGTGCAACATCTGTTTACCTGGTCGACAGGGTTGTTCCGATGCTTCCCGAGCGCTTATCGAACGGTGTTTGTTCGCTTCGTCCAAACGAGGATAAATTGTGCTTTTCGGCCGTTTTTGAAATTACCGAGGATGCAAAATTGAAAAAACAGTGGTTTGGAAAAACAGCCATCCATTCCGACCGGCGATTTACCTACGAAGAAGCGCAGGAAATTCTTGAAACCGGGCAGGGCGATTTTTCTGAAGAGGTTCTAAAACTCAACGAACTGGCAATAAAATTGCGCGATGAACGTTTCAGCAACGGATCGATTGCATTTGAACGTGTGGAAATGAAATTTGATATTGATGAGAAAGGAAAACCAATTTCAGTGTCGTTTAAAGAATCGAAAGAATCGAACCACCTGATTGAGGAATTTATGTTGCTGGCCAACAAAAAAGTGGCCGAATTTATTGGTAAAGTTCCGGAAAAGAAAACACCAAAAACCTTTGTTTACCGTATTCACGACAAACCCGATCCAGACAAACTTTCGTCGTTCAACACATTTATCAAACGTTTTGGGCACGGCATTCAGTTAACAACACCGCGTGCTATTTCAACATCGTTAAATAAATTACTTACTGAAGTAAAAGGCAAAAACGAGCAGAATGTGGTTGAAACATTGGCCATCCGAACAATGGCCAAAGCGGCATAT
This sequence comes from uncultured Draconibacterium sp., assembly GCF_963675065.1. Taxonomy (NCBI): domain Bacteria; kingdom Pseudomonadati; phylum Bacteroidota; class Bacteroidia; order Marinilabiliales; family Prolixibacteraceae; genus Draconibacterium; species uncultured Draconibacterium sp. The sequence goes on from NZ_OY775906.1 coordinate 3,480,760, forward strand.
TCAACCCGAAACATCGGGCACTACGGACTTTCGTTTGATTATTATACACACTTTACTTCGCCAATCAGGCGCTATCCCGATATGATGGTGCACCGCCTGTTGGAAAAATATTTAGACGGTGCGCGCTCGGTTAACGAGCAAAAATATGAGGGGCTTTGCAAACACTCATCCGACATGGAAGCCAAAGCAGCCAATGCCGAACGGGCCTCGATAAAGTATAAGCAAGTGGAGTTTATGCAGGATCATATTGGCAAAACTTACCCGGGAACTATTTCGGGTGTAACCGATTGGGGAATTTACGTGGAGCTGGAGAATAAAATTGAAGGCATGATTCCGATTGCGCAAATGGATGACGATTTTTATATTTTCGATGAAAAAAATTATGCGCTGGTTGGACGTCATTCACGTAAAAGTTTTCAGTTGGGCGAAAAAATAAATGTCCGTGTTTGGCGCACCAATCTTGAAAGGAAGCAGCTCGACTTCAGACTTGCTGAACAAGAGAAAGAGTAGCTATTCGAATATTATGAAAATAAATTTCAACCAGTCACAGGGCATTCAAACAGTAAAAGTAAATGTCGTCTGCAAGAGTAAAATGTTCTAAAAAATAATAACGGCTAAAATAAATAGTTATATTTGGCCAAGTTTTAACACAGACAAAAACATTTCAATTCATGCAAAATTCAACGGAAACTGCGAATAAAAAGGATGTAAACAGGGAAAATATCCTAAAGATTGCCCGTGAAATTTTCAGCAAATACGGCTATAAAAAAACCACACTCGACGACATCGCTAATGCAGTTCGCAAAGGGAAAAGCTCGCTTTACTACTATTTTAAAAGTAAAGAAGACCTTTTTCAGGCTGTAATTATGAAAGAGGTTGATATTTTGGCGTATGAACTCGAAATTGTGATTAACAGGAACACCGATCCGGTGGACAAGTTGCGCGATTACATTTTAACTAAAATGGCGACTTTCCGTAACCTGGCAAATTTCTATCATGCCATTGAAAACGATGTTACCGCTGTTGGATTTATCGACGAGGTAAAACTTAAATATGAGCAAGACGAAATCCGGATGATTAAACGGATACTGATAGAAGGCGTTCGGAAAAATGAATTTGAGATTTACGATTTTAACCTGGCTGCCATTGGTATTACTACCGCGATTAAAGGACTGGAAATGCCACTTGCCGCAGGAAACTACAGCGATGTTAACCTGGAACGCAGCGTTGATATTATTCTTAAAATTATGTGTTACGGAATAATGAAAAGGTAGTTCTCAATAAAAAAAAGCAACTATACAAAGGCTGTTGGAGTAATCCGGCAGCCTTTTTTATTTTGAAAGTCCTATAAAAATTAATAGCAAAATCTGAATGAAAGATTATAGACTCACCCTGATTGTGCCTGCGACACAATCGTCCCCTCTACTCGTAGAGAAGGAGTGAGGAAGAGTTTGCAGAATATTTTTTACTTTCATCTCCATTGGAGATTCCCATGAAGCATGAATGTATCATGATGAAGATTGAAACGCTGATAACACAAATCGATTTGATTTACACAGCTTAAGTTTAGTAGTTCTAAAAATTTATAAAAAGAAAAGGCTGCCCTTCTGACAGCCTTTTTAACCTAAACCAACTAAACCTAATAAACCACAAACTTGCCAGAACGACAAGCCCGTTGTTTGTCTTAAATATCTTTTACTTTTTTACTTCGTATATCTGGCACAAAGATATCAATTTTTTTTAGTTGAAAGACTCACATAGTAAATTCTCCCCTTTTCGTTTCCAACAAGATAACATTCTCTTATTTTTGTGTCCAATAATGTACTTATTATGAAACGAGCATCTAAATCCAACACTCCAAAATTCAACATACAGGTGCGGGTGACATACGATGCTTAAAAAACAATAAATTTTAATCGTATGAAAAAGCTAATATGCCTTCTTACTGCGTGCCTGTTCCTTTCATTCATTGCTCAATCGCAACCCAAATACGAATTCAGAGCCGTTTGGGTAGCTACTGTTGTTAACATCGACTGGCCTTCGAAACCGGGGTTAAGCACCGACGCTCAAAAACGTGAAATCATCGATATTTTAAATTTACATAAAGGTTTAGGCATGAATGCCATAATTTTGCAGGTGCGCCCCGCTGCCGATGCTTTTTATCAATCGGATCTGGAGCCATGGTCGCGTTACCTCACCGGTGTTCAGGGGCAGGCACCGCTGCCTTTTTACGATCCGTTAAAGTTTTGGATCGAAGAATGCCACAAACGCGGAATGGAACTACATGCCTGGCTTAATCCCTACCGGGTGGCACAAAATCTTGATGACCCGCTTTCAATCAATCACATTGCATTTCTGCACCCCGAGTGGATTTTAAAATACGGCACCCGATTATACTTCGACCCGGGATTACCACAAGCCCGAGAGTTTGTAACAAATGTGGTGCAGGACATTGTTAAACGTTATGATGTTGATGCTATTCATTTCGACGATTATTTTTACCCTTACCCGTTAAAAGAAGAATTTCCGGATACAACGTCGTTCAAATTCTACAATCGTGGATTTACTGCTGAGAACAAAGCCGACTGGCGCCGCGAGAATGTAGATATAACCATTAAAATGCTCAACGACTCGATAAAAGCTACCAAACCATGGGTTAAATTTGGTATCAGTCCGTTTGGTGTGTGGCGAAATAAAACCGACGATCCGTTAGGCTCCGATACAAAAGCCGGAACGACCAACTACGACCAATTGTATGCCAACATTATAAAGTGGCAAAAAGAAGGCTGGATCGATTATACACTACCTCAGTTGTATTGGCAAATCGGGCATCCCACTGTTGATTTTCAGCTGCTGGCCAATTGGTGGAAGGATCATGCTTACGGCCGCGCAATGTATATTGGGCAGGCACCATACAAGGTAAGCAGTAGTTCACAAACCAAAGAATGGACCGAGCCCGACCAGCTAACAAAGCAGATCCGACTACTGCGTTCAATCCCCGAAATCCAGGGCTCGTCGTTTTACAGTAGCAAATGGTTTAATGGTGATTTGCTTGGATTGCAGGACAGTTTAAAACTGGATTACTACAAATCTCCGGCTATTGTTCCGCCAATGTCCTGGCTCGATAATCAGGCACCACAGCCGCTGGTAAAAATTAATAAGCACGGCAGAAAAATTAAATGGATACCTGCCGAAACGCAGAATGAAATGGATAAAGCCTGGAGTTATGTGCTCTACCTAAACGAAGAAGGTGAAAAGTTTGATCCGGACAATTGCAAATTTATATACAGCATTATAAAAGATCAGGAAATAAAATTTGACCGAATAAACCGCAAAAAGAAAAAATACGAACTGCGCATTTCGGTGCTCGACCGTTTAAGCAACGAAAGTCGTTTATCAGCTCCAGTAAAAATCAAGCTCTGAATTTAAGCTCTGGATAAATAAATTCCTCAATTGCTTCCGGAGAATTGCCAACGGCTTCTTTGCCTCGCAGTCGCCTAACTGTATGTGCTTTCAATAGTCCATCGGTAGCAGGTTTAATCATAGCCTTTGCCACGGCTGTAGTGCCATTCAGCCATTTATCTGCCTCCTCGTCATTGAGAATCAATGGCATTCGTGCTTCGTTAAGTTTCGGATTGTTGTGGATCTTTTTCATCAATGCATTGGCTTTGGTGGTAATAATGGTAAACGAGTTTACTACTTCACCCGTAGCTTTGGTTGTCCATTCGTCCCACAAGCCACCCAGAACGATCGGCTCACCGTCTACCCGCTGAATATAAAACGGATACTTTTTCCCGCCAAAATGGTGATGCTCAAAAAATCCATCGATATAAACCAGGCAACGTTTTGATTTTGCTGAAGTTCGAAATGAAGGTTTCTCAAAAATACTTTCGCCCCGCGCATTAATCGTTTTATTCCAGATATCGAGTTGTTGCTGTTCGTTTTTCACCCAGAACGGGATGAGCCCCCAACTGGCAATGGCAGGTACTTCAAAATTCTCGCTGGTATAAATCAGCAATTTAGGGTGTTGAAAACCCGAAACGTGAAAATATTCCTCTTCCAGAAAGGGACGAAACTGTTCGATCAGCATTTGTATGGCCTCTTCGTTGCCATAATGCCGGGCCCGTTTTAATGCTGCTTCAACCTTGGTTTTTATATCGTAACACATAATTTTCGAAACATTACTGAGCTCAAAATAGTTCTTTTAAAATTATAAAAACTCCCCCAAATCATCTTATTATTAGCCTTTAAATAATCGAAAAATGAACTGCCAACTCTTCAAATTAAGTTAAATAAGAAAGGCTTCAAATAACCTTTTGTTAATTTTATACTCTTCGTTATTCATCCTGCCAGCCGATATGAACATTTTTATGTTTTCAATATTTTATGATAAATATGGACTAAAATCATTCTCTTTAACCTGTTTTCTTCCACTTTTTTGTTGAATTATTTGGAAATTAATAAACAACACTATACTTTGGTAGCTACAAACCCTTATTTTTTATCTTTTTGTTTTTATTATGGGCAGCTTTTTTGGACGAAGAGTTGCCCATTTGTGCCCTTTTGTGAGGTTACAGGGCCGAAAATGAATTAAAATACTACTTATTGAAGGAGTAGATAACTATACCATTGTATCACTATAAAAGTTTGGGAAGACTTCTATAGTTACCGGGCATTCATTAGGAATGATAAAAAATTAGAGTTTTTGAAAGGCAGGGTTCACCTGCCTTTTCTTTTTTCAGAAAGTTATTTCATATCTGCCTGCAGAAAACCGGCCGTTTTTTTGATCGACTCCGCAATTGGGAGATACTCGTAACCGGTCATACGTGTAATTTTCGAACCATCGAAATTATTAGCGGCATTACGGCCTGTTGCAGCTTCGCGGGTTATCATCGATGGTTTTTGTGTAACCCAGCTGGCAAAAGTAGCTGCCCGCCAAACAAAGCCCATCAAAAAATCGCTTGCCCAAATAGTAGGTTTTGGCTTTTGTAACGCTTCAGCAATTTGAGTGAATACCTGCTGATAACTCAAATTCTCCGCACTTAAAATATAACGCTGGTTTTTGCAGTTTTCAAAGTTTTCCGCGTCCATCAAATTAATCATGGGTCTTACAACATCAAAAACATCAACAAACCCGGTAACGCCTTTGGTGTAGAATTTCATTCCATCCCAAATGGTTTTGAAGATTTTTGCACTTCCGTTCTCCCAGTTAGCCGGGCCAAAAATAATCGACGGATTTACGATAATGGCATCCAACCCTTCTTCTATTCCGCGCCATATTTCGGTTTCTGAATAAAATTTACTTTCGGAATAAGCCGAATTCTTTTTCGATGGCACCCAGTTCGTTTCTTCCGTAACCGAATCGCCGTTTTGCATTTTCCCCAGTGCAGCAATGGAGCTTACATGGCAAATCTTTTTCACACCATTTTCGATGGCAGCATCAACAAGATTGGCTGTTCCTTGCACATTATTTGAGATCATTCGTTGCCGTTCTTTACTTTCGAATGAAACAATGGCTGCACAATGGTAAATCTCCGTTACGCCTTTCAATAACTTTTCAAGAGAGAAATAATCCAGAATATCGCCATCAACCCATTCAATCGTTTCGAACAGTTGCTGAGCCTCATCGGTGTAGTAGGCAAAAGTTTTTTTAACCTGCTTCAGATTGCTTGATTCGCGTTTTAAAGCCCGAACTTTTTTACCTGTTTTACAAAGCTCATACAACAAATGAGCTCCAACCAACCCGGTACCTCCTGTTACAAAAATCATTGATCTGGTTTATGATTTCCAAGGTGTTGGAGCTTTTGCGCCAAACTCTTTCCCTGTAATATTTTCAATAAGCACTTTAAAAACCCCGACATTTTTTACCGCCGGCGTTCCGAACTTAAATTCCTTGTCACTGTATTGCTTCATTATCAATCCAAGGCAACGGTATTTTTCATCAAAATCCTCGATAAACTCCACTTTTCCTTCCACATTTACTGTCTTCGACTTTACCCGATAACTACAGCCAACACGCACGTCCTGCCAGGCCAGTTCTTCGCCCAGGGTCCAGTTTATGCATACCTGCGGATTGGTTTTTATGGTTTCCCACATGCGTCCTTCCATTGCCGAATGAAGAATAATAGTGTCGCCCTCCAAAGCAAAATTGAGCGGCAAAACATAAGGTTTATCATTCACCGACATAGCAAAATAACAGGTTTTGCAGGCGCGGATTACTTCGTCGATTTCTTTGCGGTCGTCGATAAAATTTGTTCGCATATCGTTAATTTATGGTTCGGCTTCCGAGGCTTTTAGCTAACTCTTTTTCAGCCCGTTTTAGGTTCATATATGTCGATTGTTCCTCAATCACTTTATCAAAATCGTTGTCTGCCGACGCTTTATCAATAGCCTTTTCAATATCGGCCATTATCAGCTTAATTTTCCGCAGTTTGTATTCATTCACAATCCTGGGAATTAGAACATCAAGAATGTCTTCCTCTTTTTCGGTAAAAGCACCGGCTTTGGTCCAGCGTTTACTTTCGGTATATTTTTCGGAAAGCAGATCGGTTGCAAATTTGCTCATCGAAGCATCGGGATGATAAACAAAGTGTTTCCACGGATCGAATTTTTCTTTATACAAATTCTCCCGCACCTCATAAAACACCATTTTAAACAGTTCGTTTTCCGACACCAACTCATCGGCCTCCAGTTCATCAATCATATACTCTCCAACCAACAAAGTTCGGGTTTCGTGCGTTTCATCATCCTCCTCCTCCCAAAGATCGGCTGTACAATATTTGAGCAGAAAACGCAAAAACTCCAGTTCTTCTACAAAAAGTCTTACAGGCCGAACAACCGACTCTTCCTGCGCAGGTTGCGGAGGTGCTGCTTGCCGACGGCTTTGCTCGCGAAATTCCCTTTTTCGGAACTCCTCAGTTTGTTGATGTTTTTGTTTTCTTACCTCGGTGTATAACACTTCTTCGGCAACACCAAGCAAGCGGCTGCATTCTTTAATATACACCGAACGGGTAATGGAATCAGGTATTACAGAAACCGACCGGATAACATCAGAGATCAGACGCGCTTTGGCAACAGGATCATTCTCTGTACTTTTTAAAAGTAATCGGGTTTTAAACTGAATGAAGTCAGTCTCGTTCTGATCCATATATTCCTGAAAACCGGAAGCCCCCATTTTTTTAGCAAACGAATCAGGGTCCTCGCCATCAGGCAATGGAAGAACTTTTACGTTCATGCCTTCTTCCAGCACCATATCAATTCCACGCAATGAAGCTTTTATTCCCGCTGCATCGCCATCGTAAATAATGGTGATATTGGGCGTAAAACGGCGCACCATCCTGATTTGATCAGGCGTTAGCGAAGTTCCCGACGAAGCAACAACATTTTCGATGCCCACCTGGTGCAACGACATGACATCAGTATACCCCTCAACCAGGTAACATTTATCGGTACGGGTCATCTCACGTTTGGCCTGATAAATGCCGTACAACACCCGGCTTTTGTGGTAAATATCCGATTCAGGCGAGTTCAGATATTTGGCCGTTTTTTTATCGTCTTTTAGAATACGCCCACCAAAAGCAATTACGCGCCCCGCCAGATTATGAATTGGAAACATTACACGCCCGGCAAAACGGTCGCGCAACCAATCATCGCGTTTTATAGTTAATCCCGTTTTCTCCAGAAAATCGAGTTTATATCCCTGTCTTTGTGCCGCTTCGGTAAAAGGTGTTTTGCCATCAGGAGCAAAACCCACTTCGAATTTTTTCAGAATATCGTCGCGAAAACTACGCTCGCGAAAATAGCCCAGTCCAATGGTTCTACCTTCGTTTTCTTCCCACAAATAGCGGGTAAAAAATTTCTGGGCAAAGCCGGAAACGATCATCAAACTTTCGCGCGAATCTTTTAGCTGTTTTTGCTCTTCTGTTTCCTCCTCCTCACTGACCTCGATATTGTATTTCTTTGCCAGCCATTTCAGCGCCTCGGGATAAGTAAGATTCTCGTGCTCCATAATAAAGTTCACCGAGTTTCCTCCCTTTCCGCATCCGAAACATTTAAAAATTCCTTTGGCCGGCGACACGGTAAACGATGGTGTTTTCTCGTTGTGAAACGGGCACAAACCAAGCATGTTTACGCCTCGTTTTCTGAGTGTAACAAAATCGCCTACTACGTCTGAAATTTCTGCAGCATCAATAATCCGGTCTATCGTCGCATGATCAATCATCAGTACAAAAATATCAGAAATAGCATGAAACGAACATCTTTTAAGCCGAATAATATCCACAATTAAAAGCCGCTTCAAATAAGCACCAGATTATCAGCTCCGATTTGAATGCGATTATTATTAATTGTACATTTATATGCCTTAGCAAATTTTAATGATGAAGAAACTAGTAGTTCTTTCGGGAGCCGGCATGAGCCAGGAAAGTGGCTTAAAAACATTTCGCGACATGGGTGGAATTTGGGAGCAGTATGATGTTACCGAAGTTGCCACTCCAGAAGCGTGGGCGCGCGATCCGGAGCTGGTTTTGCGTTTTTATAACGAACGGCGAAAACAACTTTTTGATGCACAGCCCAACAGCGGACATCGCGGAATTGCTGAGCTGGAAAAATGGTTTGATGTGCAGGTAGTAACCCAAAATGTAGACAACCTGCACGAACGGGCCGGAAGTACAAAAGTTACGCATTTACATGGTGAACTAATGAAAGCCCGAAGCACCATCGATTCGTATTTGATATACGAACTCGACAACTGGGAGCTTAAGTTGGGCGATTGTTGTGAAAAAGGAAGCCAGCTACGCCCTCATATTGTTTGGTTTGGCGAGGCTGTACCCGAAATACCGAATGCAATTGGCATTGTACAGCAAACCGATATTCTGGTAGTAATTGGCACATCGTTGGCAGTTTATCCTGCTGCAAGCCTTGTGAACTACGTGCAAAAAGGAACACCGATTTTTGTAATCGACCCTAACCGACCGGAAGTTTACCACGAAAATGTTACATATATCGAAAAAAAAGCTGAAATTGGGGTTGAGATTTTAAAAGAGGAACTGGAAAAACTGAACTAAATGAAGCGGATAGTAGTTGCCTTTGGATTTCTTTTAATTGCAAATTTTGTTCTAGCCCAGCGTTTTGACGCCGGAATAATTGCAGGATTTAACGGGACACAGGTTGAAGGAGATAATCTGAAAGGCTATCACAAAGCCGGTATTTTAGCCGGACTTTTTGTGCAAACCGATATTGCACCGGCAATTGTGGCCGGAATGGAAATAAAATATTCGCAAAAAGGCTCACGAAGAGCATTCGACCCCAAACAACCCGATATTGACAAATACGTTATGCGCCTGGGATATATCGACATTCCAATTTTTATGGCATTCAGAACCAACGACCGAAGTATGATTATCGGTGGTATTGCGCCGGGTGTGTTAATTCACTCGAAAGAAGTGAACAGCGATGGCGAAATACCGGAGCCCGACCGACAGGATTTTAATACTTTCGATTTGCAGCCTTTTGTTGGATTTCAGTTTGATTTTCTGGAGCATGCGTCTGTCGATTTGCGTTTTGCATTATCCGTTCTTCCGTGTAGCGACAAATCGGAAACCAATTACTATTTCCACAACGGCTTATTCAACAACGTAATTTCGCTGGCTTTGTATTACAGGCTGGGCCGCTAAGTTATTTCTCTCGCAAAGGCGCTGAGACGCAAAGAATTGAACCACAATAGGCGCATAGGAATCATTAGGTTTTGTTTCCGACTGTTAAATTGTATTGTTTCTTTCCGGGGCATTTATCCACGGCGCTAACACACCGGACTGTTACTTTTCGCCCCATCACGGCTTTTATCAACAGCCAAATTGTTCTATAGTTAAATTGTAAACCTGAAAACTGCGACTGAAAACTTTCCTCCACCTCCTGCAATCAAAAATCGTTGATCATCAATCGAAATTCAATGTCCCTAAACTATTACTCATTCACTAATAACCAATCTACCGACAACACCTTTTTCACTTAATCCTTAATCCTTTCAATAGCTATTCACCATCCACTTCGAAAAATCATCAAGGTAGGTCCAAAACGATTTTAACACTTCGTCGGGCAAATCCAGTTTTCCTAAAACCTGCTTGTAACAATTTAACCATTCGATGCGCGCTTCAGCAGTAATTTTAAACGGTAAGTGTCTTCTGTTTAATTGTGGTTTTCCACGGTGCTGGTTAAAATAATCGGGGCCACCACAAATCTGAATAAAAAAATCAGCCGAGTGTTCTTTCGCCTTTTCAAGTGCAATCGGGTTTTTAGGAAAAAGATCTTTGATCGGACTCTGTACAATCAGATCGTAATGATCACTCACCATTTTTCGCATTCCCTCCTCTTTCAGAATTTCCAACATTAAGGGCGAAGGAAGTGTTATGCCGGGGCGAACTCCCTTGAAATATTTACTGATCTCCAATTCCATCTTTGCTTTTTGTGTTGAAACAACCAAAAACAAAAGTTGTTGAGTTTACTTTTCAAAAACCAACCAAAGCCAACAAAATACTATAATTGCAATCGGGAAATCGTAAGGACCTAAAAGCGATCCATCGGTTAATATTTGAAATTAGGTGGCACCGGTTTCGTGGACTTTATACACAATTATTTCCACTTTCTTAAAACAATCAACTCCTTTGATTTGTCTTTAGAGTTACCGGTTAGTTTAACCAAAACCTTTTACTACGATGAGAAAGAAATACATGAATCCATACCTGGCGGGAGTGTTGCTTGGCCTTGTACTTTTAAGTGCCATGTTTTTTTCGGGGCGCGGACTGGGAGCCAGCGGCGGATTAAAATATGCCGTTGTAGCTGCAGTTGAAACCGTTGACCATCAGCACGCCATGGAATCGCCTTATTACAGTAAATATTTCGAAGACGGTAAAAATCCCTTAAAAAGCTGGCTGGCACTTGAAGTGCTCGGCATGTTTTTAGGAGGATTTATTTCGGGAGCCATCTCGGGCCGTTTAAAATTCAAAATTGAGAAGTCTCCAAAAATATCGAATGGGAAACGACTCTTGTTTGCCTTTCTTGGTGGTGTGTTTTTTGTGTATGGTGCACAACTCGCTCGTGGATGTACCAGCGGCGCAGCGCTCTCCGGAATGGCCGTACTTTCGGTAGCCGGATTTATGACCATGATCGGCATTTTTGGCTCTGCCTTCTTATTTGCATGGTTTTTCAGAAAACTCTGGATTTAAACTCAATCCTCCAGTAACTCAGTAATTCAAAAATTATGGGACCAATTACAATACTTAACAACCTTCCGGAATGGCTTAACCTCGGCATCGGATTTTTTATCGGAATTGGCTTTGGCTTTGCGCTGGAGCAGGCCGGTTTTTCATCGAGCCGTAAACTGGCCGGCATGTTTTACGGTTACGACACCACCGTTTTGAAAGTATTTTTTACGGCTGCAATCGTGGCGCTGGCAGGTTCGCAATTGCTCAGCTATTTTGGCTTGCTCGATTTAAACCTGGTGTATGTAAATCCATACTACGTAACCGCAACACTCGTTGGCGGAGTCATTATGGGAGCCGGATTTATAATGGGCGGTTTTTGTCCGGGTACCGGAATAAGCGCACTATCGATCGGGAAAATAGATGCCTTGTTTTTCCTCATTGGCGGATTAAGTGGTGCGTTTCTTTTTGCCGAAACTTTCCCGATGATCCAAACACTTGCCGGAGCAAATTATAAAGGCCCGGTTCGCGTTGATGAATGGTTGGGCGTATCTCCCGGAGTTTTTACTTTTCTGTTGATCGTGGCTGCCATTGTCCTATTCTGGTTAGCCGAACTGGCTGAAAAGAAATATGCACGAAATGATATCACCTCAGAAATTTAATCAGAAATGAATGCACGACTTAAAATATCTGTTTTACTTGTAGGAGTTGGATTGATTCTGGCCTTTCTGCCTTTTAATGCAGCTAAATCTTTTCAACTAAAACCCACCGAATTACTGGAAATATCGATGAATCCTGACATCTATTTTTCGGTTGACGAGGTGGCCCGTTTTGTAAATAACGAAGATACCACCATCCAGCTGATCGATTTGCGTAGCGTTTCAGAGTTTATGGAAAGCAACATCCCGGGGTCGATCAATATTCCGTTTAACGATTTGCTCAACCCGAACTGGGAAGGTTACCTGAATCAGGATAAAGTAAGAAATGTTTATTACGCAAACGGCGATAAAACAGCAAACCTGGCCTGGACCATAGTGGGCGGCTTGGGCTACGCGAATTCATTTGTGATGAAAGGCGGAATGAATGAATGGTACCTTATGGTTATGTATAGCAAGTTTGAAGGTGAACGAATTACACCACGCGAAAATGCGCTGTTCGAAAACCGCTACAAAGCACGAAGAACTTTTACACAAATTAATAGTTTGCCCGACAGTTTAAAAATGCAATACCTCGAAGCGAAACGATTGGAAGAATCGCAGCTAGACGGAGGTTGCGAATAAAACAGCTACAAAATGAAGAAAAATATAACATGGATTTTAGGTGTTCTAATCTTACTTCTTGTACTGGTTTTGGTGCGAACATTTAATTCGAACCTGTTTAAAAGAAATGTAAGCGAAGCATTAACAACCGAAATGACGGTTTCGGTGCAGGAATTGAGCGCATTAAAAGACAACTACAATATTGTTGAACTGGACGCCGAAAACCAACGCTTTCCAAATTCATTGGTGATGCCTTTTAACCAACTTCTTGAAAAAGAAAATAAGGAAAAACTGGCTTCGTTTGATGGAAAAATCCTGCTTTATTCTTCCGATATTTCCACAAGTTCAAAGGCCTGGGTTATTCTGAATCAATTGGGATTTGATGGAGTTTATATTCTCTCGGATGAAGAAAATCCGGAGGTGTTAAAATATAAATTCCAGCCCGATACGACGACCAGGCTGGAATAATATCTTTTTGAACTATCTCAATTTAATTTTGAACGTACGGATAATCATGAATTTCGGCTTCCGTAAACGGTAGCCACGAAAGTGTACTTTCTTCCTGTTTCATTTTATCGTACATAAAGGCATTGTTACCAAAGGTGAGCGTTTTGGCATCGTAACCAAACAAACGCAGGTAAGCCGTTGCAAATCCCGAATTGTGCCCGGTATTGCAGTACAACACCACTTCCTTATCTACCGGAATAGTTTGCATTTCAGAAACAATTCCAAGCGTTCCGCCGGGTTTGTATCGAACAGCACCCGGAATATGACCCGAATCGTATTTATCTTTCCGGTCGTAGTTAATCGTATAATACTGTCCGGGATTCTCAAACACATCACCAGCTTTCACCAAAGCATCGCGATAACCGGCTGCAAACAGTGCCTCGATGCGTTGTTGCAGCAATTCGTCGCCATCCGTACTCCCGGTGTTCAGTTTTGGGAGGTCCGCTATCGATGCTTTATCGTGATCTTCCGTCTCAAGCTTATCCTCATAATCAGAAGATACATTAGCCAGCCACGCATCCTCAGCAAAGTGGTTATTCCAGCCACTCATTCCCCAGCGCATGGCATAAACATTGCCGTAGCCTGCCAGTCGCAGCAACGAAGTGGCATAACTTGAAATCTGACCGGAATAACATACTACTACAATTTTGTCGTATTCAAACGGTTTGATATCGCTGGTGAGATACGCAGGTAGTTCGCTAAAATCGACACGAACAGCACCTTTTATGTGTCCATCATTATATGCTTCTTCATTGCGAAGGTCGATGATGTAAATGTTTCCATCCAGCTCTTCATAAACTGAAGATGGTTTTATAAGCGACGGAAAATTACGGCTATTGGCGTAATCGCCCATTTCATTCAGCGTTTTCAGAAGTAATTTTGCCTCGGCATTTACCTCAACGTTGGGGGTGGTTTCTTTTACACTGGTTTGTGTCTGCTCTGTCTTTTTCTGCCCACCCGAACAGGAAAGCAAAACAACAAAAGCTACCAGTGTAAGAAAACTTAAAATCGGTTTTATCTTGATCATAAATCAATAAGTATTAGCTCTGACTTTCAACAGGTTCCATTTCTTTGTCGTAGCGAAGGGTTTCTACTCTTCGGCCCTGCTCATCGTATTTGTATTCCACAATAGCCACTCCGTTATTCGGGTTGTTCACCACATTTCCGTCTGCATCTTTCGAAATACTTTTTACCAGCTCGCCATATTCGTTGTATTCATTCTCGGTAACGGGAATTCCTTTTCCGCCAAGTAATTCATCGTCCTGATCGTAGACAACCGTTTTTACCGCATTGCCATATTCATCAACAACATTTTGACGCTTGGCCCAGCCCCAATATAAATTCGAAAGCTGCCCGGTTGTACTGTGTACCGAAAAGCTCAGCACATCTCCTTTGTCGTTGTTTTCGAATAAGAAATACGAAACACCAACATCACCACAATTTTCGGCGGTACAATTGTACATGGTATCTTCAATGTAGTTGGCCATTCGGATTACGTAGCCATTTGCATCATACGAAAAACGCAACTCATAAAACGGACAAAACGGATTCATTATGGTTTCTTCCTTTGCCAGATTATAACGCAATTCACGAATCATTCCATTGTCAAGTTTCGACCACACGTAATGATGAATGTTATTGCGGTTCTCTACCGGATTTCCCTCTTTATCGAGGAAACGCATTGCAACGCGCATTCCCGAATCATCGAGCGTATATTCCTGTGTAAACGCACCTGCGCTTTCAATGGGTTCACCTTTTTCGTTAAAAAAATGTTTGATCTGCTTGTTACCCTCGTAGGTATAGGTAATTTTTGCAGCTCGCAGGTTTGAATATCCCAGTAACAATCCGTTGCGGTTGTATTCTACCGATGCCAGTTTTCCGTCTTCATCCCAGGTGAATTTGTAGTTATTTACTTCTTCAGCTTCTTTAGCTGAAATTTCATACGATCCGCGCTCCAAATCCCAGGGCGTTTCGCTAAACAGCAACTGTCGGTAATACTTTACGTTAGCATCTTCGGTGGTTGTCGGCTTCTGGTTACAAGCCATAAAGCCCATAACCACAAGGGCGAGCAAAAACAATTTTGTAATTTTCATTTTGTTCTATTTTTTTTTGATGATAAAATGCAGTCAATCTGTTGGTTTAACAGATTGGAGGGAAACATTGTTTAAAAAGGATTCTCACAAGTAGTATTGACATTTTTAGGGAATAAGACCAACGCTTAAATATCGGCATAAGCCAGCGTGGCAATACTGACTTTTGTTCGGGGCTGTTTTAATAAGTGAATAGCACAAGCCTCAAGCGTCGCCCCAGTAGTAACTACATCATCAATAAGCAGAACATGCTTGTTTTCAATTACTTCCGAACCATTCAACCCAAAAACACTTTCAACGTTTTGCCAGCGTTCGTAACGATTTCTTTTTGTTTGGGTCGATGTGTATTCCTTACGGTACAGCGTTTTTGTATCAAGTGGCTTTTTTAAAACTTCGGCAATTCCACGAGCTATCCACTCACTTTGGTTAAAACCGCGCTTCTTTTCTTTTAGCGGATGCAGTGGCACCGGCATTAAAACATCAATTTCGGCAAAGAGTGGTGACTTCAATAACTGCAAGCCGAATTTTCGCCCGGTTTCATAACCCAGCTCTTTTAATCCTTTGTATTTCACAAAATGAATAAGTTGCTGGTATTTACTGCCTTTTTTGTAGCTAAAAAAAGCTGTTGCAGCCGAAATATCAACCCGCCCCCAGAATAACTGAGCCACTTTATTATCCTGCTTTAAATGAAAATTGGTTGCAGGAAGATCGTGCCAGCAATTTAAACAAACGAAGGTTTCCTGCGAAACCAGGCGTTTCCCGCAGGTTACACACAGCTCGGGAAAAAACAAGCCCAACACATCTGAAATACTTTGCTTGAGAAGGTTCATCGCTGAAAGTTACAAAAATCTCTATTTAACCATTTAATGTTTAGTTAAAAGTTGCTTCCCAATGATTAATAATTCATTAACCCACTGGTAATTTTCACATAATCCGAATTGAATAAAACATCCATAACTTGCAGGTGTATAAAAAATATTTTCCTATCTCTTGTATTCCTCTCAAGAATTCATCTCCAAAGGTTGTCGCGTTCGAGACAACCTTTTTGTTTATTAATAGGTATTTTTAGAAAAGCCTGCATCTTTACTACAAATAAATAGCTTAATTATCTGCGACTTTTGATAAATAAAATTCAGTTGAATATTTTTAAACATACAAAAGTCAGGATTTTGGCCATATAAATATTATTTTTACCTGCATTGTTAAATCAAGAAACCTAAAATAACCAATGGCCTTATTTCAACGTTTTGGTAACTACCTTCGAAAAAAACTGTTACTGATCATTTTTATCGGATTTATAATTGGTATCGCTGTTACCATATCTTCTCTTAAAGTTATTGAAGCAACCTCAACAAACGAATCGTGCGAAGTGTGTCACGTACACCCACATGTTTTTGATTCGTGGAAACTCTCTGTTCATCACGAGAACAGAACAGGAATGCATATTGGCTGTGTAGAATGCCACCTTCCACCAAAAGGACAAGGCTACCTGAAAGAAAAAGTAAAAGCCGGAGCCCGCGATGCGTATGGTTATTTCTTTAAAGACAGTGCCGATTTTAACTGGGAAGCCAAGTCTTCGCTTGAGCAGGCACAACATTTTGTTTTTGAAGAATCGTGCATCAGCTGCCACAATAATTTATTTCCGCTAACACTTACTTCCGAAGGTCAGCAAGCGCACCTTTATTATTCGCAAAACGAAGAGGAACTGCGCTGTATCAACTGCCACCTAAATGTTGGCCATTACGATCCGAATGCGCTGCATGCTAAAAATGTTGAGTTTGGAAGTTCCGGTGCCGAGGCAAAGGAAAATTATACAACTGCAGCCGAAGTCACGGCTCATGAAGATTATACCGAAACTATCCCGGGAACAACCATTGCATTTAATATGAAAGCAATTCCGGGCGGAAGTTTCAAAATTGGAAGTCCTGAATCGGAACAACTTCGAGAAAGTGATGAAGGCCCGCAAAAAACAGTCAATGTAAGTTCGTTCTTTATGGCCGAAATAGAAGTGAGCTGGGATGAATATCTGGCCTTTTACAGCGCCACTGCCGCCGAAGGCAGAACCACCGACACCGAAGGCTCACGCACCGAAGCCGATGTTGATGCGATTTCAGGCCCAACACCACCTTACGGACAGCCCGACCAAAACTGGGGAATGGGCAGCCGGCCGGCTATTACTATGAGTTACCATTCAGCCGAAACCTACTGCAAATGGTTATCGCAGGTTACCGGAAAAACCTACCGCTTGCCAACTGAAGCAGAGTGGGAATATGCAGCCCGCGGAGGCACTGAAACTCCGTTCTTCTTTGAAGGTCAGCCTAAAGATTTTAAAGGCAAAAACTTTATTGGAAAACTATTCGGGAAAGGGAGCGACATTATTAATAACTACGTTATTTACGAGAAAAACAGTAGCCTGAAAACGGCCAAACCTGATGTTGTTGAAGCCAATCCGTATGGGTTGAAAAATATGCTTGGCAATGCCGCAGAATATTGTGCCGACTGGTATGCCGAAGATGCCTATTCGAAATTAAGCGATGGCACTACCGACCCAAAAGGACCAGCTTCCGGTGAAGAACACGTTATTCGTGGCGGAACATTTAAAAGCCCGGTTGGCGAAGTCAGAAGTGCGGCACGCGATTACACGCGCAGCAAAGCATGGATGAAAACCGATCCACAAATGCCGAAGAGTATCTGGTGGTTATCGGATTGTAATTATATTAGTTTCAGAGTAGTGTGCGAATTTGATGATAATACCGGAAAATAACTTATAAACTTTGAATCCTAAATTCAACTAAAACATTAATGAAATGAGTAACAACAATTTTTCAAGAAGGAAATTTTTAGCAGGAGCTGCAACAGTCGGAGCAGCAGGAGCTATGGGAATCGGAACTTTGTCATCGTGCTCTGGCGGAGGCTCTTCTGCAAGTGGCGAATACGACTGGCTACAACGCGAGTACAAATATCCACCGTTGCTGGATGAAGTGCCTGCCGGAACCGTTTTAAAAGCCGGTATTGTTGGTTGTGGCGGACGAGGAACCGGTGCAGCCCTTAACTTTTTGGAAGCCGGTGGTTCAACCGTTCAGGTAACTGCCTTGGCTGATGTTTTTAAGGACCGATTGGATAGCTGTGCAGAAAAAATTAAAACAGAAACCGGACAGGAAGTACCTGCTGAAAACTGTTTTATTGGTTTTGATGCTTATGAAAAAGTTCTTGATTCGGGTGTAGATGTTGTAATTCTGGCAACACCTCCAAAATTCCGCCCAGAACAATTTGAAGCGGCTGTAAAAGCGCGTAAGCACGTATTTATGGAAAAACCAATTGCTGTTGATCCTGTAGGAATTCGCCAGGTTTTGGCCGCAGCCAAAATGGCCGATGCTGCCGGATTAAAAGTGGTTACAGGTACTCAACGCCGCCACCAGCATAAATATTTAAATGTATATAAAGAACTCAGCAATAATGCTATTGGCAAACTCACCACAGCCGAAGTATATTGGAATGGTGGACAATTGTGGTACAGAAACAGCAAGCCCGAATGGAGCGAAATGGAATGGATGATTCGCGACTGGGTAAACTGGTGCTGGCTTTCGGGCGATCATATTGTGGAGCAACACGTGCACAATATCGATGTAGCTAACTGGTTTTTTGGCAAACACCCGATAAAAGCTTTAGGTTTTGGTTCACGTCAGCGTCGCCCAACTGGCGATCAGTATGATAATTTTGCCATTCGATATGAGTTGGATGACGGACGCCAGGTTTTAAGTACATGCCGTCAGATTAATGGCTGTACAAATGCCGTAAACGAAGTAATGCACGGTACCAAAGGAAAAGCATTTACCTCGCAGGGAGGAACAGCAACAATTACCGACTTGCAGGGAAATACTCTATTCTCGGACGAAGATCATGCAACAAGCCCATACGTTCAGGAGCACAAGGACCTGATTACCTGTATTCGTCAGGATATTCCGTTTAACGAGGCTGAAGAAACTGCCAATTCGGTAATGACGGCAATTATGGGCCGCGTTTCGGCATATACCGGAAAAGAAGTTACCTGGGATGAAATGATGAACTCGGACATGAAACTGGGTCCTGACACTTTCATTATGGGCGATATTGGCTACATGGAAACGGCTAGCGTACCTGTACCGGGAACACTTGAAGGTTAACAACATAGCAAGTATTTTTAAGATTGATCAATCAATTCAAAAAAAACCTTCGGCCGTGGCCGAAGGTTTTTTTGGCACTATACTTGTTTTAACACTAAAAAATGAAGTTTAATTATAAAAGTCTATTGCTATGAAAACAATTGAAAACAAACAAACATTTACCTTCAGAAAAATTTCAGCATTTTTATTAATAGTTGTAGCTGGTATTTTCGCCTCGTGCGAAGGACCGGTTGGACCTCCAGGAATCCCGGGAGAAGATGGTTACAATTTTGTAGGTACCACTTTTGAATTTACGGGAGATTTTACCCCTGCAAACGATTACCAACTGGTTTTTAATTTTAATGATAATGGATTCATTCCCTATTATTCAGACGTAATCCTAGCCTATGTTTTGTGGACTAACGAAGAAGGATTGGAATTCTGGCGCCCACTGCCACAAACCGAATATTTCCTATCGGGTGCTATTTTACAGTATAATTTCGATTATACAACAGATTATGAAAACGATGAGATTGTAGACATGTCGGTATTTTTAGGAGGGGATGTAGACTTAGCAAGCTTATCGACAGATTACACTTTGGATCAAACTTTCAGGATAGTCGTTGTTCCGTCTGATTTTATGAGTCTGGCTGAGGTGGATGCCAACGATTTGAGTTCAATTATGAATTCATCGAATATTCAATTTAACTCGTTAGGTACAATTGAACCGGGATCTGTTATTGATACAAATATTGAAATCAAATAATTATAAATAACACGATATAAAAACCGCTAACCAGTTTTTGGTTAGCGTTTTTTTATGCTTTAACGGTGTAATTATCTCTGAATAATTAGCCTTTGTTTTTAATCTCCTCAAGCCGTTTTTCGTTCAAAATGGTAAGTAAATTTTTCTTTAAATCGATAATCCCCATTTCCTGAAATTCCTTTAATATCCGTGAAACACTTTCGCGTGAAGTGCCAATAAGCGCAGCAATTTCAGTTTGTGTAAGATTTAAAGTAAAGGGATTTTCGCCATACACCTCGTTGGCCAAATAACTCATGGTGTTGGCCAGGCGCCCCGGTAATTGCTGCTGCACATTCTTAACTAACCGATCAAAATAGTTCATTTCATCTTTAAAAACGGTAGATAAAACTTTAACAGCAAAGTCGCCGTTACTTTTTAGCAAATCCGTAAAATGATTCCGATCAATAAAACAAACCTCCGATTTGGTAAGTGCAATAGCCGAATAATAATTCGATTTTGTTTCCTTATCGAGATTCTGAAGACCAAGATAAGCCCCTTTTGTAGAAACACTTAAAATAAAATCTTTCCCGCCTGCACCCTTTTTAACCAATTTTACAAATCCTTCGCGTAAATAGATGATATATTGTACCGGTCCTCCTTCTTTAAAAATAAGCTCTCCTTTATCGTACTGAATCATTGAACAACCTTGACCAAGCGCAGTTAACTCACTACTATTCAACACCGAAACAGGCTTTGACTTTAGAGTACAATTAACACAGCTATTGGTCGACAAGTTCATAAGATAGACTTTGGTGTAATAAATATCACAAGTATACGAGATTTTTCCCACAAAGTTAATTGAACTAATGCTCTTTATTCACCGTATAATTGTAAAAACTTTATACCATGAATAAAATAGTGACATTAATCTGCTACAATTTAGGACTTTGGGGAATATTAGGATTCTTCGCAACCATAATCCTTGGCTTTCTGTCATGCTGTGCTAATTTATCCAGTCAGGTATTTTATATCAGCCTGATTTCATTTGCAGCAATAGGCATAATCACCACAACAATTTGTGTTGTACGCGGATGCAAAAAAGTATGATTACTACCCGGTCTGAACGATAAGCTACTTTTGCCCCTTGCTATTCTTTAGCCAGGAAGCTTATTGTCCCTTAAAACCTTTCCAGTTTCGGATAATTTTCGTGCCAAGCGTTCCATCCACCATCAAGCGAATAAACGTGCTCGTAGCCCAACATCATTAGCGATTTTGTTGCCAGTGCTGAGCGGCTTCCACTTCGGCAATACAATATTATAGTATCTGTCTTTTTAGGCACTGCATGACGAAAACCTTCCCAAACAGCTTCTTTTTCAATATGCGATTCAAGCACACCGCGCTGTACCAAATAAGCACCGGGAATATGGCCAGCCCGGTATTCATCTTTTGTGCGCACGTCGATTAAAATATAGTCGGACTTACGGCTCTTCAGTCCTTCCACATATTTTTCATGAAATCCTTCGGTATCAATTGCGTCAATTTCCTGCTTTACCGCAGCCACCAATTCTTTATATCCGTTGTAAACCTTATTTTCCTGAGCCGAAAGCACAGTAAACATCCCCATCATCAATACGATGATAATTCCTGTTCTCTTCATAATATCAAAGATTTTAAAACATTAACCGATACGAACAATCACCACTTGCGCTCCTTCTATTCAGAAACGTAAATTGTGTTTGCTCAAAAACAATTTCGAACATTGAAGGTATAAAGAATTTCTACCTTATTTTAAGTTTCGAATCCTTAATTCAGTTTTGTTTTGATTTTTTAATAATTCAGCCAACTCGTCGGTATTTGTCTCTCCAAAATGATACGGATAAAGAATTTTTGGTTGAAACATTTTAGTAGCGTCGGCCACCATTTCCGGAGTCATTGTATAAGGTAAGTTCATCGGCAGAAAAGCCACATCTATGTCTTTCAGTTCGGCCATCTCAGGAATATTTTCGGTATCGCCGGCAACGTAAACTTTTTTATCGCCAAAGTGCAGCACATAACCATTACCCACTCCTTTTGGGTGAAAAGGCTGTCCGGCTTCACGTTCGTGTTTAATATTGTAAGCGGGCACTGCATCCACTTCAATTCCGGCAAAAACTCCCGAATCGCCATTGCTAAGCACTTTAGTACCGGCGTATTTTTCGTTGCAGGTTGTTGTGAGTACCACCTGAGTTCCCTCTTTCTTAACCGCATCAATTGCTTTGGCATCCAAATGGTCGCCATGCTCGTGCGTTATCAGAATCAGATCGGCTTTTGGCAGAGTCGCGTAATCGGCATACCACGACACCGGATCGATATGAATTACTTTCCCGTTAAATTGCATCATCAGTGTTCCGTGAGCAATAAACGTAATTTCCAAATCGCCTCCCGAAGTGGGAAACACATCCTTATCAAATTGTTGAGCTTGCACAAAAACAACAAAAACCATCATTGTTATCAGTGTAACTATATTCTTCATAACCTAGACTTTTAAATTTACTGAAAGATAGGCATAAAATGATTTTTTTGCATCTTCTTTAATAAAAAACAGAACATATGTGTATGTTTCTGACATCATTAAATTTGTACTTTCAGAACAAAATTCAAAAACTATCTGATATGAAAAGATTAACACTATTGACTACCCTTGTAGCCCTTGTATTCTCCCTTTCGGCCAAAGAGTATTCGCTTGAATCTCCATCGGGGAAAATACAGCTTAAGGTAAATGTTGACGAAACCCTTACCTACTCGGTGTTGCTAAACGGAAGTACAATTGTTGCGCCGTCGCAGATTTCGATGGAATTGTACGATGGAACAGTTTGGGGAGTTGACGCCAAAGTACGCAAAGCAAAAACCAGCAGCGTATCGCAGGTGCTTACTCCGGTTGTGCGACGTAAAAGTGCAACGATAAAAGACGAATACAAAGAACTCACTTTGACGTTTAAAGGTTATGCCTTGCTATTCAGAGCATACGACGATGGCGCTGCTTACCGTTGGGTGTCGGGTAAAGATGGCGAATACAAAGTGAAAAGCGAGTTGGCCACTTTCGCGTTTCCGGCCGACAACAAACTTTGGTTTCCGGAAGAAGAAAGTATGATGACCCATCAGGAGCGTGAATACCTGCGCGAAACGCTATCGAATATCGGAAGCGACCGGTTTGCTTCGACCGGTTTATTGGTTGACTGCGGAAACGGCGTTAAAACCTACATTTCGGAATCGAACCTAATGGATTACCCGGGAATGTACTTGCGGGGTTGCGACGATAACGAATATGCATTGGTGGGTAAATATCCGGGTGTTGTACTGGAAACCACACAGTTGAGCGATCGCGATGTAAAACCCACAAAATATGCCGATTATATTGCTGAATGTAATGGCCCTCGCGATTTCCCGTGGCGTGCCATGGTTATTACCGAAAACGATGGTCAGTTGATAGAAACAGAAATGATTTACAAACTGGCTCCTGCGTGCAAACTTGAAAATACCGACTGGATTAAACCCGGTAAAGTAGCCTGGGACTGGTGGAATGCCAATAACATTTACGGTGTTGATTTTGTGGCTGGTGTAAATACCGAAACGTACAAATATTACATCGATTTTGCATCGAAATACGGTTTGAAATACATCATTCTGGACGAAGGCTGGTATGTACTTTCGGATATTATGCAGCAGGAAAAAGATATAGATGTAAAAGAGCTGGTTGACTACGGAAAAGAAAAAAATGTGGACGTTATTCTTTGGGTGGTTTGGAAAGCTATGGACGACAAGCTGGAAGAATCACTCGATCAGTTTCAGGCATGGGGTGCAAAAGGAATTAAAATGGACTTTATGCAGCGCGACGACCAGTGGATGGTAAACTTTTACGAGAAAATTGCCCGCAAATGTGCCGAGCACGAATTGTTGGTTGATTTCCACGGAGCTTACAAACCAAGCGGGCTCGACCGCGCTTACCCGAACGTAATTTCTTACGAAGGAGTTAAAGGAATGGAAAATGCCAAGTGGTCGAACTTACCCGATCCGGAGCACGATGTAACCTTGCCTTTTATTCGTATGGTTGCCGGCCCAATGGATTATACACCGGGTGCTATGATCAACAAAACAAAAGAGAATTTTACGCCGGTATTTACCGAGCCCATGAGCCAGGGAACACGCTGTCACCAGTTGGCGTTGTACCCTGTTTTTGAAAGCCCGCTGCAGATGCTTGCCGATAATCCATCAAACTATTACCGCGAGCCGGAATGTATGGAATTCCTTGCGGCAGTTCCATCGGTTTGGGACGAAACCCAGGTATTGGAAGCTAAAGTGAGTGACTATATTGCCGTTGCTCGCCGCTCAAGCGACAAATGGTTTGTGGGTGCTTTAACAGACTGGGATGCGCGTGAAATGGAACTAAAACTCGATTTCCTTGGCAATGGATCGTACACCATGAAAGTGTGGAAAGACGGACTGAACGCCGATAAACATGCGGCCGATTTTGCTCAGGAAACTGTTGAAGTTACTGCAGGATCAACGGTAAAAGTTAAAATGGCTCCCGGTGGTGGCTGGGTGGCTATTATTGAGAAGAAATAGCTACGAGTAGCGAGACGCGAGTTTCGAGTATACAAGGATGCCATCCCTATGAGTTAGCTCAAACAGGGATGGCATCCTTTTTTGTGGCTGTATACGCAGACTTCTACTACTTCTATTTTGTAAGTAACTGCTTGGTTTCTTACCCCGAAATTCCCTGTAGGCGACTTTTTTTGTCCCCCTTGGCGAAGTGCCTGTCCCGATCTCGGTATCGGGAGGGAATAAGGGGGATTGAAATTCGGTTACACAAAAATTTGTACATCACAGTAATCCTCCGTCCCGATGCTGTGATCGGGACACCTCCTTTAAATAAAGGAGGATGAGATCAATGTAACTCAGCAGTACTCTGCAACCATACAAAAACAGCGGGCGACTAATAAACGATAGTCGCCCGCTGAATTATTTTTTATTAGGCAAAAGCCTGCTAATTACTTTTCTTGCAGTACGTATTTTAGTGTAAAAACAAGGGTCTCTCCCTTATATTCCGGAATATTTATTGTTGGGAGTTGCAATAACAAGCTTTTGGCTGCACGATCAAGTTTTTCCTGTGCATCTTCAACTGTAGTTCCCGACACTTCTTTCGGTTTATAACCAACTGCTACCACCTCGTCAACCGGAATGGCATTTTTACTTCCGGTCTCTTTAACCGAGACTACAGTTCCATGCTTATTCACTTTTACAAACATATTACTTTCACCCGTTATATTGGCTTCTCGTAATTCAGTTGGATATTTCATCCGTTTTGCAATAAACTTTCGCAAGTCCAATTCCGAAGTTATTTCTTCTGTTTTTGAGGTAATAAGTATCACGCCATCTTTCCCTTCATCACCATAAGTTTTTATAGCCGATGCATCTTTCAGAACGTCGATTGATTGAATATTTTCAGGATCAATATCACCCATATCGCCTGTGTATTTTTCACCATCGAGAAAAATTAGCGGCGATTTTCCATTCAGGTCCGCGGAACCTTTCAGTTTAATCGATATGGCTCCGTTTTTTGCTATTGGTCCGTATATACTGGTAGCACTTTCGTCTTTCAGCACTTCCATTGATTCGATGGTACTCGGGTCGATATCATTAATATCGCCATTGTAAGGAACACCTTCAACAATAACAATAGCATCATCCATCTTTGCTTTGGCAGCGGCTTTTGTGGATATAACAATTACACCGTTTTTGCCTTTTTCGCCATATAAAGCAGTGGCCGATTCATCTTTTAAAACTGAGATCGACTCAATATCTTCTGCAGAAATATTTGCGATATTGCCCATTTCCTTTCCATCAACAAAATATAAAGGAGCCTCGCCGGTGGTGGTTTCAAAGCCCAGCTTTTCAATTTGTACATTCGAAAAGCTTTTGCTGGTTTGTTCTCCTAAACCAATCAGTTTTACGTTTGCCGAATTTTTTGCTGTTGCGTCTTTGGTGGTAACAACTACCACCCCGTTTTTGCCACCAACCGAACCGTATAAAGCCGTAGCCTGCTCACCTTTTAATACCGAAACGCTCTCGATCTTTTCCGGAGGAATGGAATTAATGTCGGTTACCGGCACCCCATCAACAATATACAGCGGCTCGTTATCATCAACAATGTATAACGGCGGATTTTTAGCATTCCCAAACAAATCCATCGTTGAAAGATCTTGGTTTGGAAAGGGAACACCAACAACAGGAGTTTTGTGTCCATTGCTTTTTAGCTGAATATCAAGCTTCGATTTTCCATCAATTGCAACTTCCTTCTCGGCGTAGCCAATCATTTTAAAAACCAGTGTGTTTGTTTCGTCGGTTTCAATTTTATAGTCCCCCGAGAAATCAGATACAGTACCAACTGTGGTTCCTTTTACCAGAACCATTGCGGCTGGGATACCATCACCATCTTCATTGGTAATCTTTCCGGTAACGGTAAATTCCTTTTCCGAGTCATTCTCAGCAAGAGCTATACTCAATTCCTTTTTGTTGCCATAATAAACAACGTCATTTTTATAATAACCGGGTGCCGAGAAACTTAAAACCACCGGTTTTTCTATCCCGTTAAAGGCAAGTTCGAAATTACCATTTCCATCTGCCACAAATTCTTCCGAAGATTCGTTGTTAACAATTTTGGCATTCGGTATCACCTCACCCCAAGCATTTTCGACTGTACCTTTTACGGAAAAATTCCCACTTCGTACCAGAACTACAGGCTTCCCCAGCATTTTATCAAATTCAGGAACGGTGCCTACCTCATAATCGCTGGTTTGGATGCAGTAAACTCCATCCTCATTCGGGTTTTTATCAAACGACATTGCATTGGCAACCACTTTGTCTTCCAAACCCAGTGCTTCTATTATTTCGCCTCCATTAAATCCATTGGTAAAATCAAGTTTCATCAGGTCGGGGTGATCGACCGGAAGCTCAACACCATCAACAACTACTTTTAGTTGTCCGGCATCGTGCAGCACTTCGGTTCGTACTTCTTTGTTCGACAAACCCATAATTAAAATGGCCAGCAGGGGCAGTACAACCAGCTGTTTTAGCAGGCCGTAACGGTTTTCTGTTTTCTTCTTCATCATGATAATACGGTTTTTTAATTGTGAGCCGTTAAGCGCGGTCAAAAAGGGAGCCACTCCTTTTTTATGCGCCAATCCTACCATGGCCAATTGATAAGCTTCGGCATTATGATTTTGGGCTACCTGATGATCTGTCAGGTATTCCAGGTTATTTCGCATCGCATCGCGGATTAACCAGGCAAAGGGATTAAACCACTGGAGCAGGAATAATAATTCTGCAACAAGAATATCGAGGGTATGACGTTCTCTTACGTGAATCATTTCGTGATCGACAATCATTTTCAGATTGGGATTCTTTAATGTTTTTTCCGACAGCACTATCCGCGAGAAGAACGAGAATGGATGAACATCTTTTTTAGTCAGGTTCACTTGTGCTCCAAACAATTCCTTAAGTCGGCTAAAACGGATAATATTTATGGCTTTGAGATGCCCGATCAGTAGGTTCAGAAAAAATACGATGATCCCGAGTGCATAAATCGCTAACAGGTAATGATACCATTCAAAGATAAATTGCGTTTCGGAAGCTGTAGTTGTTTCAGGCAGGTAGGCAAAACTGTTTGCTGCTGCTGCCGGAATTTCCTTAATGTAATTCACTTTGGTAAATGTTACCAGTGGAATTAAAAAGCTAATAAAAAACGAAACAGGTAAATAAATACGGTTAAACAGAAACTGTTTCTGGTGTTGGAAAAGCGCCAGATAGGCCAGGAAAAAAGCCCCGAGTGCTAACGCTGCTTTTCCGATATAAAGCAAAAATTCTTCCATTACTTTTTGTTTTTAATGAGGTTAACGAGCTCATTGATCTCTTCTTCCGACAGGTTTTTCTCTTTTACAAAAAAGGCCACCGCACTTTTGTACGAGTTGTCGAAATAGTCACTTACCACCTGGTTCATGAACGAACGGCGGTACTCTTCTTTCGAAATAAGCGGGAAATACTGGTAGGTATTGCCGTATTGTTTAAAGCCGATAACACCTTTGTCCTGCAACAAACGCACCAACGAAGAAATCGTGTTGTAATGCGGTTTTGGATCTGGATACAACTCAACAATATCTTTTACAAATGCTTTTTCCAGTTTCCAGAGGATCTTCATTAATTCCTCTTCCTTTTTTGTTAGTTTTTTCATTGTACTGTCGTTACAGAATTTATTGTCATTCCGATCCGTCGGCTGACGGAGAGGAATCTGAAACAGATTTCTCACTCGCTTCTCTCACTCGAAATGACAGTTATAATTTTACATCGACAAACATACAACTGATTTTTCAGTTTCGCAACTGATTTTTCAGTTATTAAACGAATTTTTCAGTTCTATTCGTACTAAGCACATTCAAAACCCGCATGGAATAAGTACTTATCAGCAGATAAAAAAAATGCCATTCTTTTAAAAAGAACGGCATTCAATAGTATTGTCTTTGCGTATTATCGTTAAAATTCTCCGCCTCCCATATCCATTCCGCTATCGCCGCCACGATCACCGCCACGATCTTCTTTAAAGTTGTTAATCTTGTAGCTTAATGTAAGCATTACTACACGTGGTTCTCGTTCAAAACGAAACCAGTTTTTAAAGTCGTCGCCATAGCTTGTACGTTCAAAACGACCGGTTCCCAAAGGATCGCGAACACTAACAGTTGCTGAAAGTTTTTTATTCATAAACTCCTGACGGTACGAGATATTGGTGAAGAACATGGCACCACTTTCGCCCTGTGCCGAAACCGATTTACCGCGGAAGAATGCATTTACCTGCAGACGCGAATTTTCAGTAAATTTAAAGGTGGTATTCATTCGCCCACCCCAGTTGGTACTTTGCCGGTCGATGGATTCACCATTCAGCTCGCCGGTAATTTTATAATCGTAAACATTCACACTGGCATTAACGATAAGCCATTTCTTGTAACTCAGGTTTCCCGTCACTTCAAAACCGGTGCTGTAGTCTTTATCAAAATTGTCGGTGTACATATAGAAGATACCGTCCTCGCCCAATTCCTGTCTACGGTCGATTTTATTGTTGGTTACCCTGCGGAACAAGTCGGCCGATAAAAACGAACGTGTTTCTCCAAAACGCTTCATAAAACCCAGTTCGTACGAATTTGTATATTCCGGCTCCAAATCGGGATTTCCGTAACGAATGGTATAACGGTTGTAATAATTCGGTGTAGGGTCAAGGTCGCGACCACTCGGACGATTGATCCTTCGGCTGTAACTTGTTGTAAAATCGGCAGTTTGTGTTATTGGATACGAAAAGTGTGCAGTCGGGAACAAGTCAAAGCGATTTAGCGACGAAACATTTTCGGCACTTGTGTTTATTATCTCACGAACGGTCAGCTCTCCACGCAAACCGGCCATGTATGCCAGCTTGCCCACCTTATTGCTGTAGGTAGAATAAGCAGCATGAATATCGCGCTGAAAATCGGTAGCACTCGAATAGTTTTCGTTTATAATCCACATGTCGGTTGCCTGATCATAATCGCGAAATTCAAGCGTTTCTTTTTCGCTTTCCAAACGTCCCTGATAACCGGCCTCAAAACGGCCATCATCGCTAAACGGATAGGTGTAATCGAGCTTTAAACGAATGTCTTGTTCATCCTCGGTCTCAAATGTCGAAACATTCGACAAATACTCGTCGGTAGGATTCCAATTCTCGTCGGCAAGCAATTCTGCTTCTATTTCGCTGTCGGTTCCGGTCTCGTCTGAATAAAAAGCTGTGGCTTCAATGCGGTGTCCTTTGTCATCGAATTTATGCTGGAAATTCATGTTCAGCGTGTAAAAGTCGTTGTTGCGCTCCGAGGTTTCTTCGCTGATTGAAAAAATTTGTTCCGAAGCCGGAATCGTAAAGTTTTCTGTTCGGCCACCACCTTCGTTTCCACGTTCCGAGGTTCCTGTTTCTCCCGAGAGAGTTAAGGTAGTGTTAGTGCCCAGGTAAAAATCAGCACCTCCTTTAAGGCTGTGTCCGCCACGAATCCATTTACGATCGCCATGCATATTCAAAAATTCGGTAGTATCGTTGTAATAAGTTTCGCGCTCCGAGCCCATTTCCCCGTTGTTGATTTCATCGCGCCAGTCGGCTCCAAAAAACAGGTTCATGTTTTCAAAACGATAGTTAAGCATAAAATCGCCGCGGTATTTTTCGCCCGTTCCAACACTTGCGTTAACAATTCCGTTCAGTCCGTTCATCGAGTTCTTTTTCATTACCAGGTTAATTATACCTGCCGCCCCATCGGGCTCATATTTTGCCGATGGGTTGGTAATAATCTCAATATTTTCGATTGCTGAAGACGGAATCTGACGCAATGCATCGCTACCGCTTAAAACACTCGGACGACCATCGATTAATACGGTAAAATTTCCAGAACCGCGTAACGATACATTTCCTTCAATATCAACCTGAACCGAAGGTGTATTCTCCAAGACATCAACTGCTGTACCACCAATGGCGCTGATTACCTGGCTTACATTTACTACTTTTTTGTCGAGTTTGTATTCTACTGCAGCTTTGTCGGCTACCACGTTAATTTCGCCAATGGCAACGGTTGAAGAAGCAAGGTTGATCTCGCCCAGGTCGTACACACGGTTGCTGCGATCGAGCTTTATATCCACCACATTTTCCTCATCAAAACCTATAAAGTTGGCCACGAGGTAATAATCACCATAATCTAAATTTGTTATTTCAAATACGCCCTTTTCGTTGGTTATACCTCCGGTTACGAGGGTTGAATCGGTCTCTTTATAAACGGCTATATTGGCAAATTCCATGGGAGTTTCCGTTTCCTTTTCTACGATCGTACCAACGATCTTACCCTTACCATCATCGTTTAGGTCGTTCTCTTTTTCCGGGTCTTCAATTAATGCATAAGAATTCACCCCTATAAATAAAAGGACGATTAAAATTATGTTCTTCAAGTACTTCATTGCTGTTTAAATTGTTTCCTTTTTGTCTGTTTTTACTATATTATGACCGTTTATTCCTTATTTAGTTTAATTCAAACGTGTTAAATAGTTGTTAACGTATTTCAGCGCTGTTGGGGGCAGTCAAAAGGTTTGGTTTTTAAGTTGTTCAGATTGTTTCGTGATTTTCCCATTTCGTAAAAACATTACTACCACAAAATAGGTAGGCTCTAAAAAAAATGCCACCCTCCCGGATGGCATTCTACCAAAACTTAAAATCTATGGAAAAAGTGCCTTCTGCTGCTTAATCCATAAGAGTTGTAAAAATAGCGCGATTAGGTTTCTTTACGCATGCAGCAGCAAGTAGGTACTAATTTTTAATATATTTTAAGATTTAGGTTACCTGAATGTAATCAAATCAGGATAGAAGGTATTACTATTTTTTTGCCAATACTTTGTTATAGCTATTGGTTCGTTTAACTTTGCTATTTATCAAGTATTAAAAAACTACTTATCATGAACGAACAAGTAAATCAACCACAAGTGCCACCACCTAATTATTTGGTATTTGCCATTCTTACTACCCTGTTTTGTGGTAAAATTTTTGGAATAGTAGCTATTGTTTTTGCCGCGCAGGTGAATTCGCACTGGAATGCCGGAAATTACGAGGCAGCCCTGTCGGCCAGTAGAAATGCAAAAATATGGGCCTGGGTGTCGTTTGCTGCCGGTTTGGCCTGGGTAATTCTAGCTGTAATACTATCGATTTTTGGTGTACTCGCAGGAATAATGCAGGGAGCTTTTAATTTTTAGTGGATGAAAAGAACAATCAATAGTATACTGCTACTCGTAATTATTGGGGTAGCAGTTCTTTTTTTTATACTCGACCCGGCACGGCACGAAATTTTTCCACAGTGTCTGTTTCATTCGTTAACCGGGGGCTATTGCCCGGGATGCGGCTCGCAGCGGGCTTTTCACAGTTTATTGCATTTAGATTTTGCCGGTGTGATTGGGTATAACTTTTTATTTCTTCCGGCAACGCTTTTTATTTTGTATCATTATCTGTATCCTCTATTGAATAAAGCTTTCGGATGGAAACTTCCGAACCTGTTTTACAAGAAACAAACGCCAATGATTGTTTTAGCTATAGTTGTTGTGTTTTGGATTACGCGAAATCTGCCGTGGTATCCGTTTAATGTGCTTGCACCTGTGGGATAGGCACAAAAAAAACGGATGCGAAAACGCACCCGTTTATCTATTCAATTTGGTTAGGATCACTTCACGAATGAAGCATCATTTAAATAATCGAAACATTTTTCAACACCTTCAAACTGTGTCATACTTCCGCCTCTGATTCCTTCCAGTTCCACATAAAAACCTTCCAGACCATTTTTGTATGCTTTGTTAAAGATGTTTTTAAAGTTCATCATTCCCGACTGGCCAAGAACCGAACGGTCTTTAATATGAAGGACAGGGAATCTGCCGGCATACTTCTCGAAGTATTCCAACGGATCGTTAGCCCCCATAACTGTCCAGTAAACATCCATTTCGAAAAATACCAAATCCGGATCGGTACCATTCAGAAACAAGTCGTAAATTACGTCACCCACAGGCATCCATGGATTCTGTTGTTTATCCTTGTCTTCAGGTTTTACAACACGTCCGAATTCCATGCTATGGTTATGATAACCAAACTTAATTCCGGCTGATTTTGCAATTTCACCGGCCTGGTTAAACGATTCGCAAACCACTTTTACGGCATCATGTGTTGGCACATTTGGCATCATTGGCTGAACCAAAGTTTTCACCCCAAATTTCACATGGTCTTCAACGGTTTGTTTCCAGAAATCGGCGATCTCACCCAGTTTATCTTTCGTGATATCACGAGTGGGAGGATTTACGTGTGAGCTGGTAATTTTCAAACCTGCATCATCAGCCAGTTTTTTGTATTCTTCAACCGAATACTCACCCATTTTGCGATTGCCGTAACCCGCCAACTCAATGGTGCTGTAGCCGATATCCTTTATTTTTTTCAAGCCATTAGGAACATCAGCAGTCAATTCCCTTCCCAGAGAATAAATTTGTAAACCAATTTCCTTTTTCCCCATACCAACCATAGCGGCAGCACTGGCAGGCTTTATGGAGCCAGCTACCATACCTCCGGCGGTAAGCAGGCCCATTCTTTTCAGAAATTCTCTTTTATTCATTTAATTTTTAGTTGGTTGATTTATAATTTATACGAACCACGATATTGGTAATCATACAAACGGTGATCCCAGGCTTCCTTATCTGTTCCGAAGCTGTGTGTTGCAGGGTTCCATTTTACCGAACGTTGTAATTCAGTAGCCATGTTTCCTAAACAACAAGTGATAGCAGTACTTGCACCTACTTCAACCGGAGCAATTGGTTTTTGTCTTGAACGCACACAGCTGATGAAATCTTCCATGTGTGGAGAACTGATCTCAAAGCTACCGCCACCCTCTTTCTGCGCTTTCTGCATTTCCTCAAACATTTTCTTCCGCTCTTCCGGGGTTAGGTTTTTCGGACGTCTTCCTCTTAACTCATCAGGAACTAAATCTGATTTTGAACAAGCCAGGTAACCGCGAGCTACTTCAATCCAACCGTCGTCGCCGATGAATTTGATACCCTGAGCATTTGGCATATCTTCGAGATACGATTGTTCTGTCATTACAACACCATTCAGGTATTTAAAAGTCATGTAGTCTGCTCCTTCAACTCCTTTAGGGATAATTTCTGCAGGCCCCGAACCGTCCATACCAATAGCAGCTTGTGCTATATCGAACATGTGCGCACCCCAGTCGGCAGTAAATCCGTTACCGGTTTCGCGGTACCAGCGCCATGCACCCCATAATTTTTCTCTTTCTGCGGGATCGAGCGAAATAGGAGGACAAAGATCTGAGTGATAATGAATATTAGGATCATTCAATGGTCCCATCCAAAGGTTGAAGTTCAGGTTCGCGGGAACTTTCATCTCTGGTAAATCAAGTGGAGCTGGAGGATCGCCAACTTTAGCATATACTTTATCGATATGACCGATAGCGCCACTTTGAACTAATTCGATAGCTTTTTGGAATTCGGCACTTGAACGCTGCTGGCTTCCTACCTGAACAACACGTTTTGTATCTTTTGCCACACGAACCATTTTTTCGGCTTCGGTAATGGTAAAAGAAAGTGGTTTCTGAACATATACGTCTTTACCGGCCTGGCAAGCGTGAATGGTTTGTAATGCATGCCAATGATCTGGTGTACAAACTTCTACGGCATCGATGTCTTTGCGCTCAAGCAATTCTTCATATTGTTCGTACTTATCAACGCGAGGCGCCAATCCCAACGATTGTTGCCATTCTTCAACAGTACGTTTAAAACGTTCTGTTTTCATACTGTCAACATCGCAACCTGCAACAACTTCTACTCCGGGAACTGCCGAGAAACTCCGGAAATCGTTCATACCTTGCTGTCCAAGGCCAATGAAACCCATTGTTACTCTGTCGCTGGGAGCGATTTTAATGCCGTTGATAGTCCAACTTGGAAGGATGGTCAAACTGGATAAACCCAGTGCTGAAAGACCCAGAAATTTCCGTCGGTCTAATTGATTAGATTTTTTTGAATCCATAGGTTTAGATTTTTATTAGTGATCAAATATTTTTCGAAATTGGACACAAGATAATTGAATTTGTCAAAACGACGCAATGAAAAATTAAAAAATGTATTCGTACTGATTATGTTGGAGCTATTTAGACGCCTTAAAAGAAAACAAATATTTATGAAGTGGTTTCTTAAGTTGCTCAAATTCGGAATAATGAATCAGCTCGATAGCCGCACAGCCCGCGATCATCGCCGATAAATTGACGTTTAAACCCTCGCGAAAAAGACACAGTACCGGCTTCCGCATTTCCACTGCCCGGCCAATTTCGTAACCAACTCCCATCGACACTGCAGTTACTTCAGCCACAATTACATCGGAACTTTGAAGCCATTCCAAATCCCGATCATGAATAAACTGATCGTTTGGACCATCATCACCGATACTGGTTAATGCCGGATCGCCAACATGCTCAGTCAGCACTTCACCAAATGTTTTCAGGTACTGAATAATTTGTTCGTAGAGGGCGGCATCTTGTCTGCCTCCACGTATGGAACCGGCAAAATAAATCTTCATAGGTATTTAATCAGTCTTTGTTTTACTTGGAAACCCAGTGGTTGACTTTTGTTCTCCCTGTTCAAAAACAACACGTGTACGCGGTAAACTTTCCGGGTAATTCTTTTGGATAAATTCAATCATTTTTTCACGGATAAAAACCCGAAGATCCCAGGCTATTGGCGAATCTTTTGCACTCATTAAAGCTCTAATTTCCACTCCGTATTCTTTGGTATCGGTAACTTGCAAAACGTTTACCCTTTTGTCCCATAACGGTGTGCTGTTAAGTAAACGAGTCAGTTCTTCCCGCAACGCATCGAACGGAACGTGATAATCGGTATATAAAAACACAGTTCCCAGAATTTCTGAAGTATTACGTGTCCAGTTCTGAAATGGTTTTTCGAAAAAATAGGTGGATGGCACCACCAACCGGCGCTGATCCCAGATCTTCACCACCACATATGTAAGTGTAATTTCTTCT
Organism: uncultured Draconibacterium sp.; assembly: GCF_963675065.1. Lineage (NCBI taxonomy): Bacteria > Pseudomonadati > Bacteroidota > Bacteroidia > Marinilabiliales > Prolixibacteraceae > Draconibacterium > uncultured Draconibacterium sp. Next base: position 3,516,360 of record NZ_OY775906.1, read on the forward strand.
ATTCTTCCCCATTCATTTTCAATAATCACCACATCGTCGAGCCGAATGGGTTGAGTGATGGCAATTTGCAAACCGGCCAGCACAGTGGCAATAAGCTTTTGTGCCGCAAAACCAATAATAATACCTGCAACACCAGCCGAAGCAAAAAGACTAATTCCCAACTGCCTCACATCTTCAAACAACATTAATGATGCTCCGATTGCAACAATAACAATCATGAAATAAATGATACTTTCCATGATGTTGAACTGTGTCAGGAACTTTCGCTCGCGTAAATTATCTTCCTGCGAAGTATCTAACTTGGAAAGGATAACTCTTTTAAAGCCACGCAAAATTGCCATTAATCCCCAGGCAATACTTACGATTAGCATAATGGAACCGGTTTTGTTAAAAAAGTTATAATAATCGGGCGATACCAATTCGCGCTTTTCCACAAAACCTTTAAAGAATATTGCTACAAGCAGTAAAATAACCGGGATAATAAATCTGATAAATCTTTTCATATAAAGTGTGTTTTATTTTGGTTGTTCAACGGTACTTTTAATATGAATATCGCGCTGAGGAAATGGAATTTGAACTCCACCTTTACGGAACTCATCATCAATGGCATAGCGCATTTCGCTCTTCGTATTTTCTACCCAAAACGATTCGCGCACCCAAAAGAATATCTGGAATTCGAGTGCAGAATCACCAAAATTATTAAATCGTACAAACGGTTTTGGAGTTGCAGAGATATTGCCATTCTTTGCCGCACAATCAAGAAGGATTTTAGTTACCAGTTTTGTATCAGAACCGTAAGCCACACCCACATCAACCGAAAAGCGTGTGTTGTAATCCATGTGGCTCCAGTTGATAATTTTGTCGTTAACAAATTTCGAATTGGGTACCACCAAAATAATATCGTCGCGGGTTTTTAAACGTGAGGTGCGGAGCCCGATATGAATCACCCGCCCCACTGTACCGTCTTGCAACTGAATTACATCGTTTAATTGCAGATTTCGCTCAATAAGCAAAACAATTCCAGAAGCAATATCGCTGAACAACTGTTGGATACCAAAACCAACACCTACCAATAAGGCAGTAATACTGGCTAGGAGTACCGATACTTTTAATCCCGACGATTCTAAAAGAAAAATAATGATGATAACCCAAACGACATACCTTAATATAAGATATACCGACCAGTAAGAACGTCGTTCGGCTTCCTCTCTTTTTATAAAGCGCTTAAAAAAACGGCGGATTATTTTTAATACAATTAGTGTTACCAGTACTACAACAAGAATTAAAAATATGTTGTAAACTGTTAATGTAAATTCTCCGCTTTTGAATATTTCAAGATTTAATATTTCTCTAAACGTCATAACTCTTAATCAAAATATTGGAGTTAGAAAAGTACTAAAATCTGTCAGATATGAAAAGTTTTAGGGAGCGATTATGATTTAGCTTTGATATAGCAACAATGAATGGGGTGTATGGTTTAAAAAAAAGGAGACCTTTTTAAAAGACCTCCTTTCTTCCTGTGGCAAAAAGTATTTCTTAATTCATTCCAACTATTAGCCCTGGCTTAAAAAAAGCAGCGTACGCAGTTTCAGAATGTAATGCCTCTATAGTTTTTGTTATTCCTTTATCATCGTTAATCGATGCTCTTATCGATCCTTTTTGGTAATAAAAGCGCGAAACGATCTCGCTTTCCAGCAAATCGCTGATTTCAGGTCTGAACACCGATAAGTCTTTATCCAGATCAGGTTCAATTTTAGCTGCCAATGCATCAAACTCTTCTTTTGCCAGCTCGTAATATTTTTCCTGCTTTGCTGTCTCCAACAACTCTTTCAAATCGTCTTGTGATGCCGATTCGTAGTTAAAATCGCTCTGCTCAACAAAATCCGCAAACTGCTTATAAATGTCGTCGGTAATCGAAAATTCTTCGGGTTCCGGAATACTTTCGTTTTCGTTTGAATATGTTGTGGCAAAATCGAAAATCATAAAACGGGTAACCAACTCGATACTTAAACTGCTCAGTCTGTCGCCTTCAATTTTTACATCGGGAACAACACCACCGCCATCGTATACTTTGCGGCCTTTTTTAGTTGTAAATTCAGAAATCAGTGAATCAGGAACATGTCCAACACTACCATCTTCGTTGCGGTGCGAATAATCCAGCGCCTGAATACAACGGCCACTAGGAATGTAATATTTAGCGGTAGTAACTTTTAGTTTTGTATTGTAGCTTAAATCGCGTGTAGTTTGCACTAGTCCTTTTCCAAATGTACGTGTACCGACAATAATCCCGCGGTCGAGATCCTGAATAGCCCCAGATACGATTTCGGATGCCGAAGCCGATCCGCTGTTTACAAGAACAGCAATCTTCATTGTTGTATCTAATGGCTCAGCTGTTGCTTTATATACTTTGTCCCATTGTTTTACTTTACCGCGGGTGCTAACAATTTCTTCGCCTTTAGGTACAAAGAAGTTTACAATTTTTACGGCTTCCATTAACAATCCGCCCGGGTTCCCACGTAAGTCGAGAATCAATCCGTCTGGGTTATTTTCTTTTAGTTCGAGAAAAGCTTTTTTTACATCGTTGCTACAGTTGGCCGTAAAATTCGACAAACGAATATAAGCTGTATTTCCATCGATCATGCCGTAATAAGGAACAGCTTCAATACTGATCTTCTCGCGAATAACATCAACCGTAAAAGGCTTTTTCTGGCCGGGACGCTGCAATTTTATGGTAACAGGTTTGTTGGCCGGTCCTTTCAACAGCGAGCTCACATCCTCGGTGTTCATATCTTTGGTGTCTTTTCCTGAAACCTCAAGAATAATGTCGCCTGCTTTTATCCCGAATTTCTGTGCCGGAAATCCTTCGTAAGGTTCGGCAATAATAATGTTATCCTTCTGTTTACTAATTAGCGCTCCGATACCCGCATATTCGCCGGTGGTCATAAAACGGAAATCTTCCATCTGATCTTCCGAAATGTAATTCGTGTAAGGATCGAGTGAGGATAACATCTTATCAATACTGGTTTTTACCAAATCATTCGGATTCACTTCGTCAACATAAAACATGTTCAACTCGCGAAACAAAGTGTGGTAAATATCCAGATTCTTTGCAATTTCAAAATTCTTCTCGTCGCGGGTAAAGCTGAAAAAGCTAATACTAATTATCGCAACTATCGTAATTCCTATTAATAATCTTTTCTTCATAATTCCTTCTTTTCTGAATTCACTGTCTGCACCATTGCACCGAACTGCCAAAAGTAACAAATCTTGCCTTATATCAGTAATGCAACCCGGCAATCCATTACGTTAATTTATGCTAAAACCAATCGTTTATGCTTATGGTTTAACATTTTTGGCGCCGAAAAGTTAAAGGTCGTAAAAGAAAATATTGCGTTAAACCATTTCATAACAGCCCCGTCTAAACCACTGAATTACGGATGTAATTTCCACGCAACCAACAACCCGTAGTCATTTTAAACACGGTGCTTAACGGTTAATAGATAGATGTTTTGGGGCCGGGAATTAAGTTTTCCGGCTTTTTTTGTGCTTAGCAAACAATAAGACGCAAAAACACGATGTTCTTATTTAACCACAATAGCCACATAGTAAATAAAAGAATGTTTCGCCACCTAAGCTTTTGGTGATTACTTATTGTCAATTAGTTGCAAATCCGTTCACGATACTACTGCTAAATTTTTCTATCTTGTTATAAAATTGTAGAACTGCAAACTTTCTTCCCTCTTCTGAAATCTAAAATCCTTAATCATCACTCTAAATTTTTTGCGTTCAATTCCTGCTTACCGACAAAATACCCCGGTTTAACGAAATAATTTCCCGCGTTCGTCTGGAATGCAATAATTTGCATGAGAATTATAAACCAAACAAAAAACGATGAAACAGTTTGTAGTATTCCTTTCGGGGATCATTTTATCACTTTTTACTTCTTCGTGCTTGTTGCAGTCCACCGTTAAAGGAAATGGGAATGTAACAACCGAAGAACGAAATCTTGAAGATTTCAGCAAACTAAATGTAAGTCGCGGAATGAATGTTTACGTTACCATGGGAAACGATTATAAAGTTATTGTTGAGGCCGATGAAAACCTCCATAATAGTATTGTTACCGAGTTGCGCGGCGAAGAACTTCGTATAAAAGCTATCGACATCATCCGAAATGCAACCAGCCTAAAAGTATTTGTTACGCTTCCACAGCTCGAAGCTACAACATCATCATCGGGCAGCAATGTATTTTCTGAAGATGTTTTAAATGTTAACGACATTGATCTTTCCGTTTCGTCGGGTGCTAATTTAAAATTCTCGCTTAATGCCGACGAGGTAAGTGCAAAGGCCAGCTCTGGATCGAATATTTTTCTCGAAGGAACTGCCGGCTCTGTTAACGCCAAAGCCAGTTCAGGATCGAACATTAAAGCCGGAGAATTACAAGCCAAGTCGGCACAGGCAAGTGTTAGTAGTGGCGCAAACATCTGGCTAAGCACCGAAAACGAACTGCAGGCAACTGCCAGCAGCGGCGGAAATGTATTTTATAACGGCAACCCGTCTGAAACCGAAATAAGCAAGTCATCGGGCGGAAATGTGATAAAAAATTAGCCGAAACTGTAACTTTCCATTTTGGCCAGCGTCTTTTCAATAGTCTCAATTCAAAAAACAAAAAATAACGCACATGAAAACATTCTCAAAAATTCTATTCCTGTTTATGATAGCTGTTACCAGCTACGGAACTGTACTTGCAGGCAACAGCGACGAAACACAAACACGCCAGGTCAGTGGTTTTAATGCCATAAAAGTCTCGACCGGAATCGACCTGTACCTGACAATGGGAAATACCGAAGAAGTAAAAGTTGTGGCCGACGACGACATAATTGATGATCTGAAAACCGAAGTAGAAGGTGGAACGCTTAAAATTTACATGAAACGTAATAACTGGTTTAACTGGGGAAGTGGCAACCAAACAAGAAAAGTTTATGTAACCGTTAAAGAGTTAAAAGAACTATCAGCTTCATCGGGTTCCGATGTAGAATCGACAAATACACTGGAAGGCGAATCGCTGGATGTAAGATGCAGTAGTGGATCGGATTTAAAAATTGAGGTGTATTATAAAAATCTGTCGGTTGATACCAGCAGTGGCAGCGATGCCAAACTCCGTGGCAAAGTAAAAACAATTCGCGTTGATGCCAGCAGTGGTTCGGATATAAAAGCCGGCGATCTTGAATCGGCAATTTGTTATGCCAACGCCAGCAGCGGATCGGATATTACCGTTAGTGTTAGCAGCGAATTGTATGCCAATGCCAGCAGCGGTTCGGATATAAATTACCACGGCAGCCCCGATATCAGAGACATTGACGAATCGAGCGGTGGCGATGTAAGCCAGCGTTAGTTATCAGAACGCTGATGACGCGGATAGTAATGATTTTCGCTTGATACGCTATAGGTATTGGCCATTTCAACATAGTTAATATTCCTGCATCAAATAAATCATGAATTTTTAACTGTTATAAAGGCTCCTAATCCTTATTGTTGCACTGAAAGCACTAATAAAAATAAATCCCGAAGTTATTCCTTCGGGATTCTATTTTTATATCAGCAGATTTTAAAGTCAGCTCAATTTTTGAGTCTACTTTATTCAGTCATTTCACCAAAATTGACCTTAATTCTTTTTTGTTTTCTGCGTAAATCAACCTAAATCCGTGTTATCTGTGTTCCCATTGGCGGCCAGTTCCGCCTTTTTTTGTGTCTGCAATCTTACTAACTCAATAGAAATCATATTTTTGCGTTGTAATAAAACAAAAAGATAAAATGATTTTCCTGAAGGGAGATTATTATTTGCGTGTTCTCCGCCAGCTGCGGATTACCGTATGAAATAATCGTTTACAAACAAATGAAAAGCTTAGCCACAAAAATAGGATTCATTATAATTCTGTTATCTGTAATTTGTAGAATATCTGCAACAGCACAAAACGGAAATCCACTGCAGTTTTTGACAGAGGTAAGTCAATCGTCGCAGTCAAATCCGGCAATTCACAATAAAACCGAAAAGCTGGTTATCGGGCTTCCTCTTTTATCGGGAGCCTTACTTCACTGGAATGCTAATTTTTCTTCCGATTATTTATTTACCGAAAACTTTGAGTATAGCTTCGATCATTTTTACAAGTCCTTAGGCGAATCCGGCAATGCTGAAGCACTTGCAACGCTGCCACTTGTTTATTTAAGTCATAGAAACGATAAACGAACTTTAAGTTTTTCCCTGTCGGAACGAGTTCTGGTTTGGGGAGATTTCGATCATGAGTTTCTGAAATTTATCGATCAGGGTTTACTTCCCTATTATGGGCAGGAAGAAGAATTTGGCCCCATCTCATTTAAATCACAATTTTTTAGAGAATTGTCTTTTTCGTATGCCAAACAAATAACAAAGAAGTTGAGCGTTGGAATACGACCAAAGGTGTTGTTTGGACGTTTTTTTTACGACATTGAAAACCTGAATGTAGCGGTACAAACCGATGAAGAAAGGCAAGTTCTGCAGGTTATTCCCAACGGAAATTATCGCATTTCAGGCCCCATCGATGTTCAGTATGATCCGATAAAAGGTAAAACAACCATTAAAACCGATTTTACTGCCGGAGATTATTTTTTTAAGTTTAGAAATATGGGAGCCGGCATCGATTTGGGGTTTACCTACCAACCGAATAAACAAACCACCATTGCGGTGGCAATCACCGATATTGGTTTTACTACCATAAACGACAAGGCTTTTAACAATACCTTTGTCGGTTCGATAGATTATTCGCATCTCTACCAGTCCTCCGACACTGCTGCAGCCTACTATTTTGAACCCAGAGCTGCCCTGGAGGCGCTAACAGATTCTTTGCCTTATAAAACAGTGGCTGAAACCTTTACCCAACGCCAGTACGAACTGCTACCATTAAGGCTGAACTTAATGGCAACACATATGCTAAACGATAGAATGAAGTTGAATGTTTCCGACAACCTCACCTACTACAACGGAGAAGCCAGTAACTATTTATCGGCCTATTTTAATCTGCTTTTAGGAACCCGTTTCGAATTAAGCAGTGGGTTAAACCTGTATAATCTCAAACAGGTTTTACCCGGTTTTGCATGCAGCTACACGGGCAGAAGCGTACAACTTTACCTGGCGACAAATAATATTCCCAGACTGGTGCAACCATCTAAAGCAAAAAATTTAAATTTGCGATTTGGTGTAAACTTATTATTTTCCACGCAGCCAAATTAGTTTTTGTTATGACATTATTTATTACACTATACCTGGTAGGCTTCCTCCGAACTCTCGTTATAATTGCTGTTATCTACTTCGGATTTCGCTTTATTGTGCGCTATCTCTTTCCGAAAATAATTGACAAAGGGATGAAGAATATGCAGCAGAAAATGCGCGAACAGCAACAGCAGCAGCAACCCAAACGCCCCGAAGGAGAAGTTACCATTGAAAAAGAACCCGGTCGGCATAATAGAAACCAGAAGGACAATGGTGAATATGTTGATTTTGAGGAAGTAGATTAAAACAAGGCAAAAGTGAAAAGTTAAAAGGAAATGTATATAGAATGATGATTAACGATTTTTGATTGCAGATGGCTTCTCAAAATCTCACTTTCACATGCTCTCAGGCTTTTTTGTCACAAAGCTGAACAGAGAATTCTCAGAGTTGCACAAAGCGGAAAAATCCAATTTTACAATTCAACAGTTTAGCAATTGCTCTATCTCCTTCCAATCTTAAAATCAATCTTTTTCGATCTTATTCAATCTCAACAGGCTTTTCATTCCTCATTAACTCAATTACTCAATCTCCCTTATCATCCACGAATTAACTCATTCTCTAAATATCCTATTAATCTTTAATCACTAATCCTTAATCTTTAAGCACTCTCCCCTGTACTTTAGAATTTTATCCTATTTTTGCGTTCACAATTCAGAAATTATAGTTAGATGGCACAGGAAGATATTTTCAAGAAATTAGTAGCGCACTGCAAAGAATACGGATATGTATTTCAATCGAGCGAGATTTACGACGGGCTTGGAGCAGTTTACGATTACGGACAAATGGGTGTTGAACTGAAAAACAACATCAAAAAATACTGGTGGGACAGCATGGTGCTGTTGCACGAAAATGTGGTTGGTTTAGACTCAGCCATTTTTATGCACCCAACAATTTGGAAAGCATCGGGCCACGTTGATGCATTTAACGATCCGTTAATCGACAACAAAGACTCGAAAAAACGCTACCGTGCCGACGTACTTATTGAAGACCAGCTGGCGAAATACGAGGAAAAAATGAATAAGGAAGTCGCCAAAGCAGCAAAACGTTTTGGCGAATCTTTTGATGAACAACAATTCCGCGAAACTAATCCTCGTGTTCTGGCCAACCAGGAAAAATGGAATAATCTGCATAAACGTTTTTCAGATGCACTGAACGATAACGATCTGGCAGAGTTAAAACAAATAATTGAAGACGAAGGTATTGTTTGCCCGGTTTCTGGCTCACGCAACTGGACTGATGTTCGCCAATTTAATCTGATGTTTTCTACCGAAATGGGATCGACTGCTGAAGGCGCATCAAAAATTTTCCTTCGCCCGGAAACGGCACAGGGTATTTTTGTAAACTACCTGAACGTGCAAAAAACCGGACGTATGAAAATTCCGTTTGGAATTGCCCAAATTGGTAAAGCTTTCCGTAACGAGATTGTAGCGCGTCAGTTTATTTTCCGTATGCGCGAATTCGAACAAATGGAAATGCAATTCTTTGTTCGTCCCGGCACCGAGCTCGACTGGTTCGAGAAATGGAAAACGACACGTATGAAATGGCACCGTTCCCTTGGTTTTGGCGACGAAAACTACCGTTTCCACGAGCACGAAAAACTGGCACATTATGCCAATGCCGCAGTTGACGTTGAATATAAATTCCCATTCGGATTTAAAGAGGTAGAAGGTATCCACTCGCGAACCGATTTCGACTTGTCGCAACACGAAAAATATTCTGGCAAAAAAATTCGCTACTACGATCCTGAACTGGGAGAATCATATGTACCATTTGTTGTTGAAACATCGATTGGTGTCGACCGCATGTTCCTGCAGGTAATTTCGGCAAGTTATTGCGAAGAACAAATGGAAAAAGATACACGTGTAGTACTGAAATTACCTCCGGTACTGGCACCGGTAAAACTGGCTGTTATGCCGCTGGTTAAAAAAGACGGTTTGCCTGAAAAAGCCCGCGAGATTATTGACGAGCTGAAATTTGATTTCAACTGTCAGTACGACGAAAAAGACTCGATCGGGAAACGTTATCGCCGTCAGGATGCCATTGGTACTCCATTCTGCGTAACTGTCGATCACCAAAGCAACGAAGATAATACGGTTACCATCCGCTATCGCGACACTATGGAACAGGAACGTGTTGCCATTGCCGATTTGGGTAAAATTATTGGCGAGCAGGTTAGCTATAAGACGTTGTTTGGCAAACAGTAAGAGATCAATCCTAAAAAATAAATAAAAGGGGAGTGCAGTTTTGCACATCCCCTTTTTATTTAATAACAAGATCTCAGAACTGATTCGTCAAAATCTAATATCTTTATCGGATAGAAGAGAACAGCCATTTACATTTTTTAGGATGCACAAGCAAAAACAAGAAAAAAAAAAGATTGCTATTGTAGGTTCGGCTTACCCGTTAAGAGGTGGTGGAATAGCTACTTTCAACGAACGAATGGCAAAGGCTTTTATCGATAATGGCGACGATGTAAAAATATACACATTCAGCCTCCAGTACCCATCTATCCTGTTCCCCGGAAAAACACAATATTCAGAAGAAGAACCTCCTGAGGGACTTGATATTGAAGTGATGGTTAATTCCATTAATCCTCTCAACTGGATAAAAGTTGGAAGATACCTTAGAAAACAGGCTCCTGATCTTGTGATTCTACGTTATTGGATACCGTTTATGGGGCCTTGTTTGGGTACTATTTCCAAAATTGTCAGGAAAAACAGAAAAACCAAAGTAATCGCCATTACCGACAATGTAATCCCGCACGAGAAAAAGCCGGGCGACACTTTACTATCAAAGTATTTCATAAAAAATGTTGATGCTTTTATTACGATGTCGAAAAGTGTGTTGAACGACTTAAACCAATTCGACACCAAGAAACCACGCAAATATACCCCTCATCCGCTATACGACAATTTTGGTGAGATCATTCACAAAGAAACTGCAAAGGAACAACTTGGGCTGGATGCAAAAACAAACTACATCTTGTTTTTTGGTTTTATCCGCGATTACAAAGGATTGGACATTCTTTTGAAAGCTTTTGCCGACGAAAAATTGCGTGAACTTCCGGTAAAGCTATTGATTGCCGGAGAGTTTTACTCCAAGCCCGATAAATACCTTGAGATCATAAAAAAACATCGACTGGAAGACTACATTGAACTGCGAACCGATTTTATTGCCAATACCGACGTACACAAGTATTTTTGTGCTTCAGATGTAGTGGTACAACCTTATAAAACAGCCACACAAAGTGGAATTACGCAAGTAGCTTATCACTTTAACAAGCCCATGATAACCACAAATGTTGGGGGATTGGCAGAACTTATTCCAAACGAAAAAGTGGGCTATGTGGTAAATACCGACAAACAAGAAATAACTGATGCCATATATAAATTCTATGAACTAAATAAAGAAGAAGAATTTAGCCGCAATGCCGCCGAAGAGAAAAAGAAGTATTCGTGGGAGGTGTTTGTGGAGAATTTATTACAAATCTACCGATCACTTTAGCAATGAAGAAAGTCCTGATAATAACTTATTATTGGCCGCCAAGTGCCGGAGGCGGAGTAATGAGGTGGCTTAAAATGTCAAAGTATTTACCCGAACACGGCTGGCAGCCCATAATTTATACTCCTGAAAATCCTGACTCTTCTGTAGATGACGAAAGTTTACTACCCGAAATTCATCAAGACAGCATAATAATCAAACATCCAATCTGGGAACCATACGATGTGTACCGACGTTTTTCCGGGAAAAAGAAAGGGACAAAATTTAAAGCCGGTTATGTTTCTGAAGCTTCTACAGGGAACTGGAAAAGTAAACTATCTGTTTTTATTAGAGGAAACTTTTTAATTCCCGATCCAAGAAAATATTGGATTAAACCATCGATTAAATATTTATCAAAATATATAATTAAGAACGATATTGATGCCATCATTTCAACAGGACCGCCACATAGTATGCATTTAATAGCCTTAGGTTTAAAAAAAAGATTTCCGCACATTAAGTGGATCGCCGATTTTAGGGATCCCTGGACCAATATAGATTTTTATCACAAGTTAAGGTTAACTAATTGGGCAGATAAAAAACATAAAAGACTGGAGAAAGAGGTTTTCTCGAAAGCAAATCATGTGGTTACCGTTACTCCCCGTTGGCAAGAAGAATTAGCCAATATCAGTCATCGAAGAATTGACCTCGTGTACAATGGATTTGATCATGTTGATTTCGAGAACTTAAGCCCTGATATTGATGCAAAATTTTCTATATCTCATTTTGGCTCGTTCAATAAAGACAGAAATCCTGAAGCTCTTTGGATTGCATTAAATGAAATGCTGATTGAAATCCCTGAACTTAAAGATTACCTTTCCATACAGTTAATTGGACAAACCGATGATTCTATCATTCATGCAATCAAAAAAGCAGGCTTAGATAAGTTTCTAACCAATATCGACTTTCTTCCTCATAATAAAGGAGTGGCCTTATTAAAAAAATCTCAGGTGTTGCTATTACCCATCAATAATGCCCCAAATGCTTTGGGAATTATACCTGGCAAAATGTATGAATATATAGCTCTTAACAGGCCAATACTAGCAATTGGTCCGACAGAATCGGACTCTGCACAAATTATCTCCGAAACAAATTCCGGTATTTGTAAAAATTTCGAAGATGTGGAAGGCATAAAAAGTACCTTGCAATTGTATTTTAATCATTTTAAAAAAGGAACGTTAAAAACAAATTCAAAATCCTACGAAAAATACTCCAGGAAAAACCAAACCGCCAACTTTGTTAAGATACTTAACAAGTAAAGGGATTGTTATACGTTCTTTAATCTTTAAAAAAAATCTAAATTTGGCCAATAAACTTACCATATGAGATATTGTTTTGAAAATGCAGTAATGCTTGGCCTGGGTTATATCGGGCTTCCAACCGCCGCTCTAATGGCAAAAAATGGGGTCAATGTATTGGGCGTTGATGTCAACCCCGAAGTGGTTGAAACGGTAAACAAAGGAGAAATACATATCGTTGAACCCGAATTAGGAGGTTTGGTAAAATACGTAATCGAAAATCATAGCCTGAAGGCTTCAACAGCTGCCACTCAGGCCGATGTCTTTTTAATTGCTGTTCCAACTCCGTTTAAAAGCGATCATCAACCAGACATTAGTTATGTGGAATCGGCAACGCGTATGATCATTCCTTTCCTGCGCGAAGGCAACTTGTTTATTATCGAATCAACAAGTCCGATATACACTACCGAAAAAATGGCGAACCTGATTCATAAAGAACGCCCGGAGTTAAAGGATAAGATCAATATTGCCTATTGCCCCGAACGTGTGCTGCCGGGGAATGTAATTTACGAGTTGGAAAATAACGACCGGGTTATTGGTGGAATCAATCCCGAATCAACAAAAGCTGCCTGCGCGTTTTACCGCAAATTTGTAAAATCAAAACTGCATGAAACTAATGCCCGCACTGCAGAAATGTGCAAATTGGTCGAGAACTCCTCTCGTGATGTAAGCATCGCGTTTGCCAATGAACTATCACTCATCTGCGATAAGGCCGATATCAACGTCTGGGAATTGATTCAACTGGCCAATAAACACCCCCGGGTAAACATTCTGCAACCAGGAACCGGTGTGGGTGGACACTGTATTGCAGTCGATCCCTGGTTTATTGCATCCGACTTCCCTGAAGAAGCGCGCATTATCCGAACAGCCCGCGAAATAAACAATTATAAAACGCTTTGGGTAATTGAAAAAATTAAGAATACCATACTCCAATTTCAGAATGAAAACAAATGCCAGCCCGTTGTGGCGTTAATGGGGCTTGCCTTTAAACCAAATATCGACGACCTGCGAGAATCCCCGGCCAGAACAGTGGCTGATTCACTGGTAAAATTTGAAGAAGCAGAATATTTGCTGGTGGAACCTAACATTAACAAATACAATGGAACAGGCTTGACCAATTATATTGATGCCTACGAAAAAGCCCACATTATCGTTTATTTGGTGGCACACAAAGAATTTCTTGAATTAGAACCTAAAGCCGGAGAACTGGACTTCTGCGGGGTAAGAAAATAAGTAATGAAGAAAAAAATATTATCCGTTTTTGGAACCAGGCCCGAAGCTATAAAAATGGCTCCCCTTGTGAAGGAGCTGGAGAAACATGACGACAAAATAGAGTCGAAAGTATGTGTAACCGCCCAACACCGCGAAATGCTTGACCAGGTGCTTGAAATTTTTGACATTCACCCGGATTACGATCTCGATATCATGAAACCCAACCAGGATTTGTACGAAATAACCAGCAGGGTTTTGTTGAAAATGCGCGAGGTTCTCGACGATTACAAACCCGACATGGTGCTGGTACACGGCGATACAACCACTTCCACCACCGCCGCCCTGGCAGCTTTTTACAAACAAATTGCTGTTGGACATATCGAAGCAGGCCTTCGTACAGGTAATATATATTCGCCCTGGCCCGAAGAAATGAATCGTAAAATGACCGGTGCCCTAAGTACCTGGCATTTTGCCCCTACACAGCTTGCCCGTGAAAATTTACGGATAGAAAACGTAAAAGAAGCCAATATATTTGTTACCGGAAATACAGTGATAGATGCACTATATCTGGCTGCCAGCAAAATAAAAAGCTCACCCGAACTCGAACAAAGTGTTACTGAAGAGCTAAACGGTTTATTCCATGCCGATTTAGCATCAGTTTTAAACTCAAAATATATGCTGGTAACCGGGCACCGCCGCGAAAACTTTGGCGATGGTTTTATTCATATTTGTGAATCATTGCAGGAAATTGCCCGTGAATTTCCGGAGGTGAACATTGTATACCCGGTACATTTAAATCCGAATGTAAAAGGCCCTGTCTACGATTTGTTAAAAGGATTCAAAAACATTCATTTAATCCAACCGCTTTCCTACCTCCCTTTTATCTACTTATTGGAGAGATGTTACTTTGTATTAACCGACAGTGGCGGCATACAGGAAGAGGCGCCCAGTTTTGGAAAACCTGTTCTTGTAATGCGCAATACAACAGAACGCCCCGAGGCAGTACACGCCGGAACCGTAAAACTGGTTGGAACCGATAAGGATAAAATCGTTACCGAAACCCGTCGACTAATTAAGGACCAAAGCTACTACAACTCAATGGCCGAAGCCCATAACCCATACGGTGATGGGAAAGCTTGTGAAAGAATTGTAAAACAACTCATCGAAATTTAAGATTAACTTCGTTTATTAATGGCTGGAAAAAAACAAAAAATACTGTTTATCTATTCGCCCTGGACTACGTTTACCAAAACAGATTATGATATTCTTGCCGCGAAATACAATGTTGAAAAGTATCAGTTTAAACCTGTTAAAGGAAACTTTAAAACGGCCTTAGAGATACTTAAGCAATTGGTATTCCTAATTTTTAATATCTGGAAGTTCCAGATGGTTTATATTTGGTTCGCCGACACTCATTCTTTCCTTCCTGTTTTGTTTGCTCACTTTCTTCATAAGAAATCATTTCTTGTAGTTGGTGGATATGATGTTGCCAGAATCAGACATCTTAAATACGGCGTTTTTACATCTAAACTCAGAGGATTTTTTGCTTTGTTCTCCATGAATAATTGTACAGTGAACCTTACCGTTTCAAAATACGTTGACCGAAAAGTAAACTGGATGGCTAAAAAAGCAAATACTGAATTAATTTATAATTGTGTTACACTTAAAAAGGATGTTGAGAAGGGAAATATAGAAAAAGAAAACTTGATTATAACTGTTGGTATTATTGAGAAAGAACAGACATTTTACATTAAAGGAATTGATACATTTATTGAAATCGCCCAACAACTCCCACAATATCAGTTTCTTATTATTGGATTAAACCAGGAAAAACTTGCTCATTTATTAAAAAATCTACCTGCCAATATAAACATTAAAGGGAAAATACCGCATGAGGAACTAATCGCTTACTACCAAAAAGGAAAAATATACTGTCAGTTATCCCGTATCGAATCGTTTGGGATTGCTTTGGCCGAAGCCATGTATTTTGGCTGTATACCGATTGTAACAAATGTTGGTGGACTTCCGGAAATCGTTTGTGATAAGACCTTAGTTGTTAATCGAAATTTCGATTTGATAAGAACAACCATAGATAAGATCTTTAAAAAGGCGAGTGAACCTAACATCGATTTTTCCGAAATAATTTATTCAAGATTTAGCTTTAAACAAAGGTCATATTTTATTCATAAATTTATTGCGCAAATCTTATGACCACATCTCTTTGAAGACAATAATGTCCCACGTTTAATCGCATAGAAAAAAGCAGATATTACCCTGTTGCTGAAAAAGATATGAAGAAGATTTTAATTATCGCCTATTATTTTTCCCCTAATTCGGGGGCGGGAGTACAACGTCCTTTGAAATTCGCCAAGTACTTACCCAACTACGGCTACGCCCCGGTAATTTGTTGCCCGGATGCAAAACTAATGAGGCACAAAAAAGATTATTCCTTTCTTAAAGATATCCCTCCCTCAGCAAAAGTTTACAATACCTTTTTACTTGACTTAAACTGGCTTTTCAAGCTTCTTTATGGAGTAAAATTACATTCAGTAGTTAACTGGATTAATAATGTTATTCTATTTCCTGCCTACCAGTTACAGTGGATTCCCTTTTTAAAGATAACACTTAAAAAGATATTGAAGAAAGAACAAATTAGTGCTATATTAATCACTGCTCCTCCTCACTCAAACCTTGTTATTTCAAAATGGCTGAAGAAAAGCTACGATATACCCATCATTTTTGATTTAAGAGATCCATTCACTTTTAATTTAGAATTGAAAGACCAAAAAACTATAGAAAAGCGTTTTTCATTTGAGAAATCCATTTTGAATTGTGCCGACCATGTAATTACCGTAACACCAACGGTTAAAAAGAAAATGGAAGAAGCATTTAATCTTCACAATATAAGTTTCATCCCAAATGGATTTGACGAAGATGATTTTAAAACCGGCAATAACTTGACGACTAAGAAGCCCAACACTCTCGTTATTTCATACATAGGCAAAACCTACGGGGAATATACTACCATACCATTTTTAATTGCATTAAATGAAATTAAGGATAAATTGAATAATGTTGAGGTAAGATACATTGGCAGTTTCACCAAAAATGAAATTGATTTTATATCCTCTAATAAACTTGATCAGATCGTCAAGCTAATCCCATACTGTTCTCATGATGAAGCAATAGCTTACAATCAGGAAAGCGATATTTTATTGTTAGTCATTGCAAATGATAAATGGAGATATAACATTTCAGGAAAAGTATTTGAATACATGCGCTCCGGAAAACCCATTCTAGCAATCATTCCTGAATATGGAGACTCTGCAAGCATTTTGAAAGAAACGGCTACGGCTAATCTGATAGTTTCACCAGACAGATTGACTAGGAATCCAGAATTACTCTTGCAGTCTTTTAATAACGTTCGTAATTATAAACCAAATCAGAACGCAATTGCAAAATACAGCAGGAAAGAACTTACAAAAAACTTAGTTCAAATAATTGACCCACTCGTTTCGAAGTAAATCAAATAAGCTTGCAAAGGTCAAACAATCATTAATAAATTCCATCATGAAAAAAATAGTAAGTTTTGACAGGCCAGAAATATGGGAAAATTATGATACTGAAAACTCGATTACCCGAAAGACAGCGATTGTTAAAGAATATATACCCGATGGAATAAATACAATTATCGATATTGGTTGTGGGAACGGTATTATTACCAATATTTTAAACGAAGAATACAATATAACCGGAGTTGACCTCTCTCCAATTGCCCTATCCTATGTAAAAGGTAAAAAAATTGTTTCCTCGTCTGATTCTATTCCTGTTGAAGACAAAAGTTTTGACATGGTATTCTCAAGTGAAATGCTGGAACATTTGCCAGACGAGGTGCTTTCAAAAACGGTATTGGAGTTTAAACGCGTTGCCCGCAAATATATTCTTATAACGGTTCCAAACCACGAGCATCTGGCAACAACTTACGTTAAGTGCAGGAAATGTAGTAATGTATTTCACCCATACGGACATTTACAGTCATTCACGCTGACTAATTTGGAAGATTTATTCTCAGGCGAATTCGAACTTATCAAATCAGGGAAATATGGCAACAAAAAAAGATATTACAATCCACTTTTGTTGTCAATTAAGAATAAAATGGCCGACAGATGGTTCGATGTCCAGTCCAGTGTTGTTTGCCCTAACTGCCATAACGATCACTTCCCAAAAGAAAAGGGTAATCTCATCTCCAAAGCATGCAATCTGACAAACAGACTGATTGGGACAAAAAGAGAATACTGGTTGTTTGCTTTATTCAAACGAAAATAGATGTACTATCGAATATTAATTCCTCTGAAAAACCGATTAACTAACCCCACAATATCTTCCGAGATTTTCAGAAAATAAGTAAGAAAAAGATAAACCGCCGAAAACACCGCACTTCGAAGTAAAATATCAGGGATTAAAGTGAGCTGAGGAACCAGAAATGATGCCGCCCAGGAAAGCGCAAATACCAGAACAATAGTAAAAAACTTTACTGTAAAGGGCTGCATTCCGAATCTTACTTTTACAAAAAGGAATTTCATTAGATTATTACACAAAAATGCAACAGCAATAGCTGCTGCAGCTCCTACAATGCCCCAGGACGGCACAAGTAAGAACATTAGAATAACCATTATAGCCACCAGCGTTAGCAATAACCACAAAGCCATTCGGTAATATTTCGAATAGCTAATAATATGTCCGTTTGCCCCGGTTGCCATATCAATTAAATAGCCCAAGCCGATAAAAAATATTACCCATTTGCCTCCGGCATAATCGGGACCAAGAATTTCAAGAATATTATCAATATTAATCCATATACCACCAAAAAGAAATGCTCCAATAATAAACTGGTTTAAACAGCTTTTTCGATAAATATCGGTAATGGTTCCAAGATCATTATTTTTAAAAGCATCGGCAATTAAGGTTCCCGAAATCCTTAATAAGGTACGGGAAGGGATAACTACGAGCGTTCCAAAATAAAAGGCAATGGTATATACTCCGGTGGCACTAAGCCCCATTACCTGGTTGATTATAATTTTATCGATCTGAAAAACAATACTAAATCCAACACCAGTTAATATACTGTAAACAGCGACACTAAGCATCTCGCTCTTCAAATTCGGATCAACAAAATTGAGTTGTGGACGAAAGCTGAGTTCTTTCCGAAACAAAAGATAAAAAAACAGAAAAGCTCCTTTCAAACCTATTGCTCCCGTATACGCCAGAATCAGTCCATTTGGAGTTAACCACCCAATGATGTATAAAAGAAGTATCAGCAGAATGGAGACTCGCTGAATAAACTCAGTTAGAAATGCACCTAAAACGGCATCGTACAACATTTTATTAAAACTATCGAGCAAAGAAAAAAGGAGAGCCAAAAAAGTTAAAGGCACCAACAGGTTTACGTATTGTGCAAACAAAGCCGATTTTTCGAGGTTACTTTCCACCAACCAGGGCCTAATCAGCCAAAAGGTGATCAGAAACAAAACAAACCCCGTTAGCATAACCATAAAAGCGATAAACACAAATCCATTGTGCCCCTTTTCCTTGTTACGGAACTGCGGAAACAAACGAGCTATTACACCATGAAATCCAAGAGCAGAAAACTGTGCAAATAAGTTTGACCAAGCCAACAATAGTGCAAACAACCCTACAATTTCCGGTGTCAGGTAATTCGGATATAAATAAGCAGTGGTAAGAAAACCAACTCCTACGCCCAAATACGACCAAACGGCTCCTTTTATTGATTGTTTTATAATTATTCCCATTAGGCAAATATGAAGATTCCAAAAATAGTAAAACCAATTCGAATAAAAGTCTTTGTACAAATGAAGGGTAACTGAGTTTTTATAAATTGAAACTCCTAGCAGCAGACCTGACGAGTAATCCCTGTCTGACGACAAGCAGACGATTTCGTCAAAGATTTTTTTTATTATCTTGCTCGCGTACTCCGCGGCAAAGTCTTCGGCGACTACGCTCATCTGACTTCAAGATTGTAAGAAAAAAGTACCCACGACCATTGAAAACTTTTTATCTGTTATCCGACAATAGCCTCGACAGGAAACCTACCCAAACCCAAGAAGTAAAGAGGACTCCAGAACAATTATTCACAAGAAGACAGTCATCTCCTTCTGCCAGCGAACGATTTGAAAATGTAACAATAAGCTGAACCTATACTCCTGGGTTACACCTTAAATGTGGGAATAGGCTGTTCAGACAAGCCCAAGTTTTTACTTTAAAATTACCATTTCTCAAAATCCAAAGATTAAAATCAGATTCCTTTTCACATGTCTGGCAAATATTCATTCATTGTTTATATTTGTTCCTCTATTAAATACCCATCCTAATGAATAAAAAAGTAATTCGTTACATTCTTCCAGTACTATTGTTGTTTATCACGTCGGCTATTTATTTCACCCCCGTGTTCGAGGGAAAAGTTGTACAACAATCCGACATCATTCACAATAAAGGCATGTCAAAATCGATGTCCGATTTCAGAGCAGCCAGTGGTGAGGAGCCACTTTGGGCTGATTCGATGTTTGGAGGAATGCCGGGCTATTTAATTGCAACTGTTTACAAAGGTAATCTGGCCAAAAATATTGTTGGCCCGATATTAAAAATCCCCCGCCCTGTAAGTTATCACCTTCTCTTTTTAAGCCTGTTCTATTTAATGTGTATTCTTTTGGGAGTAAACCCCTGGCTCAGTCTGGCAGGAGCGCTGGCCTATGGTTTTACCTCTTTCTTTTTTGTGGTATTTGAAGCCGGCCATAATACCAAAGCTTTAACCATTACATATATCTCCTTATTGGTAGCCGGTATTATTCTGGTTTATAAAAACAAACGTTTAGCCGGGGCATTGTTAAGCACGCTGGCCCTGTCGTTGATGATTGCTGCCAACCATCTGCAAATGACCTATTATGCCGGCATAATGGTAATAATAATCGCCATCGTATATTTCATTTACGCGGTACGCGAAAAAACGATTGTCCCCTTTCTAAAAAATTCAGCAGTACTGGCTGCAGCGACACTATTGGCCATTGGCATGAATATTTCGACACTATGGCCTACTTATGAATACAGCAAAGAAACCATCCGTGGAAAATCGGAACTCACCAGCGATCTGCATAAAAAATCGGATGGCCTCGACAGAGATTATATTTTAGATTACAGCTACGATGTGGGCGAAGCTTTAACAGCTTTTATCCCCCGCCTTAAAGGTGGCAGCATGTCGGAACCTTTGGGAGAGAAATCGCAGGTTTATGATTTACTCGCCCGCGGACAAAACAAACAAAATGCCTTACGTATTGCCAATAACCTTCCTTTATATTGGGGGAGTCAACCCATCGCAGGCGGACCGTTCTATTTTGGAGCTGTTCTTTGTTTTTTATTTGTATTTGGATTATTCATCGTGCAGGGAAAAGACAAATGGTGGATCGTAGCAACGGTTGTGGTTTCATTTGCGCTTTCGCTGGGGAAATATTTCCCTTCGCTGTCGAACCTGATGATCGACTACTTCCCGCTTTACAACAAGTTCCGCGATGTAAAAAACATTATCGTTATACAGCAATTTGCCATGGCTTTTATGGGGGTACTGGCTATATCAAAGGTTTATAAACGTGAAGTTTCAGCCAAAATTTTTAATAAAGCACTGCTGTATTCCTTTGCAATTGCCGGTGGTTTAGCCCTTGTGTTTGCAATTATACCCGGGCTGGCAGGTGATTTCACAGCTGCTTCCGATGCCCGTCTCCTGCAAGCCGGATGGCCGGAGCAACTTTTAGATGCCCTGCAAGCCGACCGGAAAATGGTGCTGCGCACCGACGCTTTCCGAACCTTTATTTTTGTGGCACTGGCAGCAGCTGTTTTATGGGCTTTCTGGAAAAAGAAATTAAAGGCAGAATATGCACTGGCATTATGGATTGTTTTAATAATGGCAGATATGTGGCCTACCAACAAACGCTACCTGAATAACGACAGTTTTGTGGCCAAACGGCAAATGAATAATCCATATACCCTTTCGAAGGCTGATGAAATGATTCTTATGGATGACGCCCTTTCTTATCGGGTGCTGAACCTGACCGTGAACCCATTTACCGATGCATCAACCTCCTACTTCCACAAATCAATTGGCGGATACCATGCTGCAAAACTGAAGCGTTACCAGGAATTAATTGATTACGACATCTCACCAGAGATTCAGAATATAAGCAGAATGCTGAACAATGGCCTGGCTCCCGATCAAGTCAGCAATCTGTTTGATAGTACTCCTGCCCTAAAAATGCTGAACACCAAATACCTGATAATAAATCCGAACGGAGCGCCGGTAAAAGATCCGGCACCATTGGGCAACGCCTGGTTTGTTAACAACTATGAGGTGGTTGAAAACGCCGATGCTGAAATTGATGCAATAAGCGAAATCAATCCTGCGGATCAGGTTGTAATCGATCAACGATTTGAACAATATGTTTCGGGCAAAACCTATCAGAAAAACGGAAGCATTGAGTTGCAGGTTAGTGATCCGAATTACCTGAAATATGCCTTTAACTCCAACTCCGAGCAACTAACCGTATTCTCAGAGGTGTATTACGACAAAGGATGGAATGCGTACATCGATGGTAAAGAAGCTCCCTACTTCAGGGTTAATTATGTATTGAGGGCCATGTCGGTTCCGGCAGGTGAGCACTCCATTGAGTTTAAGTTCGAGCCTCAATCCTACTTTTTAGGAACTAAAATATCGTATACCAGTTCAATTGTTTTTATACTCCTGGTTCTCGCCTATCTGGGAATAACAATAAAAAATAACGGAGGGCTGTTACCCAAACCTCAAAAACATGCAGAAAAGACATAGAGTTAAATGTTGGTACTTTAACGAACAAGTAAGTATGATTCACCCTGTATTGGGTAACATGTAAAACTGAATCCTGATTCAACTATTTTGGAAAATAATGGATTTAAAGTACTGGACAGGCCCTCTCTATGGCCAATCCAAAGTACAAAGTAAATTTAATCGAAACTCACGAAAACAAAACCTACTAATTGGTGCCATACTCTGGCTTTGCAGTTATTTGACTAATTGTGCCTATTATTTACAAAGCAATAAAAATCAAAACTAACGTTAAATAGAATTCAGAGATGTCACAACCATAAACGTTTTTGGCTATGAATAAATAATTTCAAATTCTTTCCCCATTTGACGTAAATATAGGTGTAGGGCAAGTGTGCAACGAAGGGGGCTGCGTTTACAGCAGTGAGGTGCTAAAGCATTTAGAACTCATGCCCAAATGCCTTCATAATACGTCTCATTATCAACACATAACACTAGCACCCCATCAAACAAATACTCTCCCGCGCATCCTCAACACCAAAACCAAAGCCAGCAAGAATCTGCTGATATGTTACAGTATGCAAATCAGTAAACCCTTCGCTAAATTCAATTTCTTTACCATTGATTTTTATTGAACGATAAGTTCGTTTACCCCCCTTTGTTGAAACTTCCGGCAGATCATCGGCATCAAGACTTAAAAACCAGTTGACTTTTGCTTTTCCCAGAATTAGCTCACCCGATGCTTTTGTTGCTTCATAATGCGAAACCTTATTTTTCTCCACTTTCCCAAAAATCCAAGTAAGCATATCGAAAAAATGAATACCAATATTGGCAGCAATTCCACCTGATTTTTCTGCATCTCCTTTCCAGCTTTTAAAATACCACTTACCCCGCGATGTGATATATTTCAGATCGACATCAAAAAAGTCTTCGGTCGATTGTTCAATTTCCTCTTTCAATTTCAGGATGGTTGGATGATAACGCAGTTGTAATACGGTATTTACTTTTTTCCCTGATTCAGCTTCCCATTCTTTAATTTTTCCCAGATCTACGGAATCAATTACCAATGGTTTTTCACAAATCACATCACATCCATTTTTAAGGGCCAGTTCAATATGCTTTATATGAAGATAGTTGGGTGAGCAGATGCTTAGGTGATCTATCGGTTCTCCTTTTGCTTTTGCCTGCTTAAGAAACTGCACAAGTTCTTCCTCCGAAGTTAAAAATTCGGCTTCGGGGAAATAGCTGTCCATTCGCCCCATTACATCAAAGATATCCATGGCACAAACCAGCTCATTACCGGTTTCTTTAATCGCCCTTATATGTCGTTCGGCTACAAATCCTGCCGCTCCTATTAATGCAAATCTTTTCATTGTTTCAACACAAAGACACCAAGTCACAAAGTTTTCTCTTAATGTCTTTGCAACTTTGTGTTTAATTATAATTTATAAACCTTATCTGAAGCTTCCTTTATCACATTACGCAGATCGACGATCAATTTTGAATTCTTCTCAATAAAATCGGCATCGAATGATTTATGATTAGTTGTAATGACCACACAGTCAGCAGCTGCCAAAACAGATTCAGCCATTTCAAGCGATTCAAACTGACTTCCACTCCCTAAAGTAACCGAAGAAATATAAGGATCGTGGTAACTCACCCCTCCTCCTTTGTTTTCTACTTCCTCCATAATTTTTAACGCTGGCGATTCGCGCTCGTCATTGATATCCGATTTGTAAGCCACACCCAAAAACAGAATTTTGCTGCCGTTAACAGCTTTTTGTTGACGGTTGAGTGCCGATGTTATTTTAACGGTCATTCGGTGTGCCATAAGCAAATCGATGTGACCTGCTGTATGAATCATCGACAAATCGAAATTAAATTTCCGGGCAATGTGCTCCAGATAAAAAGGATCGAGCGGAATGCAATGCCCACCTACTCCCGGCCCCGGATAAAAGGCCTGAAACCCGAATGGTTTTGTTGCTGCAGCATCAATCACTTCCCAAATGTTAATATCCATTTTTCCGGCCAATAACGCCAATTCGTTGATCAGGCTGATATTTACCAAACGATAGGTGTTCTCCAGAATTTTTACCATTTCGGCAATACGTGGCGAACTCACGGGATAAAGTTCTTCAACAGCAATCGAGTAAATGGCTTTCCCGATTTCCAGTCCATCGCTGCTTATTGCGCCCAAAACTTTTGTCGTATTCAGCGTTGAATATGCCTTGTTCCCCGGATCAACGCGCTCGGGCGAATAAGCCAACCAAAAATCTTCTCCTTCCTTTAACTTCGATTCTTTTTCGAGAATAGGCAAAACAAATTCCTCGGTAGTAGTGGGGTAAGTTGAGCTTTCCAAACTAATAAATGTTCCGGGCTGTAAATGCGTTCCAATTTGCCTGCAGGCGTTTTCAATAAATGACATTTCAGGCTTTTTGAATTTATCAAGCGGTGTTGGAACACAAATAAAGATTGCATTACACTCGCCTAAGGTCGCAAAATCATTTGTTGCAATAAATCTTTCTTGTTGTACAAGCGAAACTAGCTTATTATCATCAACATCTGAGATATAATTATCACCCGAATTAATCTTATTAACTCTTTCTGAAGAAGTATCGTAACCCAAAACTCTTACCTGCTTTGCCGCAAAACAAACCGCCAGCGGAAGCCCAATATAGCCAAGGCCAATTACTCCAACTGTAAGTTCTTTGTCGGCTATTCTTTGTAAAAGTTCTTCTTTATTAGTCATTTTCGATAAGTTTCAGTTCTCCGGTTTCAAGCCAATACTTTTCTTCGGTTTTGGGACAAATTAAATCATCACCAAGAATTTCTCCGCTTCGGCTTACCCACCCTGTTTGTTTGGCAGGCACCCCGGTTACAAGGGCAAAAGCTTTTACATCTTTTGTGACTACTGCTCCTGCACCAACCATACAATATTCACCTAATGTAGTTCCGCAAATTATAGTGGCATTGGCGCCTATTGTCGTGCCCTTTTTTACCAACGTTGGTTTAAATTCCGTTTTTCGCTCAATAGCACTGCGCGGATTGATAACATTCGTAAACACCATGGAAGGCCCAAGAAAAACATCATCCTCGCATATAACACCTTCGAATACAGAGACATTGTTCTGCACTTTTACATTGTTTTGCAGTATTACCCGATTTCCGACAAAAACATTCTGCCCAAGAATACAATTCTTTCCAATTTTTGCCGAATTCATCACATGCGAAAAGTGCCATATTTTTGTTCCGGAACCAATTTGTGCTCCTTCATCAACAACCGCTGTTTCGTGCGAAAAATATTCTTTATTCATAGTACTTTCTTTAGCTCCTTTCCGAAAAACTCTTAATTGCCTCAACAATATACTCCATCTGTTCGGTATCCAGCTCAGTATGCATTGGCAACGACAAAACATTTTGTGTAAGTCGTTCTGCAATTGGAAAGTCTCCGAGTTTATACCCCAAACTTTTATAAGCATCCTGTAAATGCAGTGCTTTTGGATAATAAACCATCGATGGAATTCCTTTTGCATCCAAATACTTTTTTAACTCATCCCTACCTTCAGCCTGAATAGTGTATTGATGAAAAGTATGCGTACTAAACTCAGCCCTCACCGGTATTTTAACACCACTTAAATCTTTCAAATGCATATCATAAAAGCAAGCCGCCGCTTGTCTTGCTTTTATATGCTTATCAATAGACTTCAACTTCACCTCAAGAATGGCAGCCTGGATACTATCGAGCCTCGAATTAATTCCAATTCTTTCATATTCGTATTTGGCTTTCATGCCATGATTGGCAATTGAACGAATCGTTTGGGCCAGTTTTTTATCGCTCGCACAGACTGCACCACCATCGCCAAAAGCGCCTAAGTTTTTTGATGGAAAGAATGAATTGCCACCGATATGCCCGATTGTTCCAGCTTTCTTTTTTGTACCGTCGCTAAAAAGATAATCTGTTCCCAATGCCTGGCATGCATCCTCAACCACGTACAATTCATGCTTTTTTGCCATGTTAATAATTGCTTCCATATTGGCACATTGCCCAAATAGATGCACCGGTAGAATTGCTTTCGCTTTTGGCGTAATAGCCTTCCCTATTTGTGTAACATCCAGATTAAAGGTATTAGGACAAACGTCAACAAAAACAGGTTTTAGCCCCATCAACACCAGAACTTCAACGGTTGACACAAACGAAAAAGGAGTAGTAATTACCTCGTCCCCCGGTTTTAAATCCAAAGCCATAAATGCCAACTGAAGTGCATCGGTACCATTACCACACGTAATTACATTGGTATTGAGATATTCGGCCAACTTCGCCTCAAAATCAAGCACTTTTCCACATTTAATAAACCGGGTGGATTTAATCACTTCCTGAATGGCATCATCAATCTCCGCCTTCATGGTGAGGTATTGCCCGTAAATGTCCGTCATGTGGATGGTGTGCATACCGCTTAGCTTTTTTTTATAAACTATAAAAGTATAATTTTAGTGCCAGAATAAGTCATTAGATTTTTATTTCGCATATTTCCGATCCGATAGATATGAAATATGAGAACAGATTCCAGTCGTATACCAAATTCTTTCTTCCTTCGCGAGGTAACCAAGGTGGCCCCCGAGTTACTTGGAAAAATACTGGTACGACGTTTTGAAGACGGTACAATACAAAAGTTCGTGATTACTGAAACCGAAGCCTATCGCGGAGGCGAAGACAAGGCCTGTCATGCCAATAAAGGTTTAACGTCCCGCACCAAAGTAATGTTCGAAGAAGGAGGTCTGGTATATGTTTACCTTATTTACGGAATGTACTGGATGCTTAATTTTGTCACAGGAGATTCAGGAGATTCTTCTGCGGTTTTAATTCGCGGCGTGAAAGGTATTTCCGGGCCGGGACGAGTGGGCCGGGCACTTCAACTCGATAAGAGTTTTTATGGTGAAAACCTTGCTACATCTGAAAAAATATGGGTTGAAAACACAGGAGAAAACCCCAAATTTATAACCGCACCGCGTGTTGGAATTGATTATGCTGGCGAACCCTGGATTAGCAAACCGTGGCGGTATATTGTAAAGTAATATTCTACACTATTTAAAAATTCAATCTTTCGCCCTTAATATTTCATTACAAAGATTACTTCTCCAACATAAAGGCTATCTAATTCCCAGAATTAAATTCGCACCAACCCACTAAATATCAGATCGTTTCAAAACAGTCTAATATATGATACGTTTCAAAAATAACTCGAACAATACCATAATTTATGTAACGAAATTATTATACTTGTAATTTCAATGATATTATAAATATCTAGAGATCTTTCTATGCACACCCAAAAAGGATATAATTATAATGGAATTCCTCCTGGATATTACGACAAAGTATATAGGAAGCAAAAGGGGATCCAATCTAAATGGCACAATCTTAAATTTGAAAAAATAATCAATATTCTTGAGCAAGAAGTTGAGTGGGAAACTCTTTTAGATATTGCCTGTGGACCTGGAACTTTAATTGCTCAGCTACCAGAAGAAAAATTCTGCACAGGTATAGACATATCAAGTCAACAAATAAATTATGCAAAAACACACAACAAAAAAAATGAAAAGCATAATTTCATCGTGTCCTCAGCTCTTGAGATTTGCCAGGAAGATAATTCTTTTGATGTAATTACTGCAATTGAATTTATAGAACATTTACCTGGTGAGGATATAACAATTTTTTTAAAAGAGGTATACAGATGCTTAAAGCCGGGAGGTGTTTTAATACTAACAACACCAAACTATGCATCAACATGGCCTATTTTGGAGTGGATTTTAAACAGAATTTCTAAGTTAAATTACGAGGATCAACACCTGTCAAAGTTTACTGAGAAAATTCTTTTTAATACGCTAACTAAAAACTATTTCCCAGAATCCAAAATTATTAAATATCTCTTTACATCTCCATTTCTGGCTCCTTTTGGTTGGGATTTTGCTGGTAAAGTATTTGTTCTTGAGAATAAGTTAAATACCGGAAATTTATTACTTACAGTCGTAAAAAAACAATAATCACCGATGTCAGCTCTGAATAAACCAAACCTTGAAAATAATCAATCATTTATTGATAAATACGCCTACTATATTGTGGCTTTTTTTTCAATAGGCTTTATTGTTGCCGGAGTTTACCGTATCGGATTTTTATCGTACTGGATTGATGAAGCTTTCTTTTATAGCCGAGCTGTAAATTTCCTCAACTATGGCGATAGTTTATTTGTAGGCTACGATAATAATGGAGTAATATTTGCTGTAATTTTGGCGGGTGTATTTAAAATATTTGGACATTCCGACGAGATTGGAAGAATTACCAGCTTAATAATTGGAAGTACAAGTATCTGGTTAATTTTCTACTTAGCCAGAAGATTATTTAATGTTAAAACAGCAGTATATTCTGTAGCTTTATTCTCCCTATCCTTGTTTACCTTATTTCTTTCGAGACTCTGCAGATATTTTACTATTCTTGAAGTAACCCAATTATTACTTCTTATTAATTTTCTTTTGGCTTTTGAGCCTGTTACACAAAAGAAATATTGGCCGGCTTTCTTCAAAAGGAATAATTTGTCTCCTATCTTTCTTTTGCTATTTCCGTTTACCTTAATGCTTGCCTTGCTGGGAGGACAATTAAATGCTTTTTCCATTTTTGGATTTGCATTCTATTTCATCCTGATGTATTTTTTGAATATAAGATCAATAGGATTTCACTTTTTTTCTTCTAAGTATGGTATTCTGTTTTTACTTTCTCTGTTCTTCTATTTGATTCTTATTGTGCCGTTCTTTCAAAACAAAATCTTAAAGCCTGTTTTCTCTCTTTTAAACAACGATACGGCATATGATCTTTTTATGCCCAATATGGATTTTATAAAGAATACATTCTCTTCAAAAGAAGAATTATTTAAGGTCGCAAAAGTATACCTGGGAGTACCATTAAATGATTACAAGATTTTACCATACGTTGGATTTGCAGGAATAATAACAGCATTCTTTATCGACAAAAAAACTGGGGCTTTTATTCTCTCATGCATGGTTTTACCGCTTTTTCTAATGAGCTTTATTTACAGAGAATATATTCATCCTCGTTACCTCATATTTTTGTATCCATTAATTTTGATAACCTTTGCAGGATTTATCTTTTTCCTTATCCGCAAAATAAAGATCATTCTAAAAATTAGAAAAGGAAACAATTTGTTTTTTACAATTCTGCCATTGTCTCTTATTTTTCTTGCCGCCCCTATTAAAGAAACAAATGATGTGTTGAATATCAAAACTCACGGAAGGGTAATTAAAAAAGAACTTTTTTATGGAGTTTTTGCAAATTGGAGAGACGCACTTAATGAAGTCAAAAATAGTTTTGGCAACAACGACATCATATTAGCTACAGATATTGGACTAGCAGAACATTATCTTGATGATAATTATAACATCATCCGCTTTCGACAAAGACATTATGATGCGGCAAAACGAGCCTATGTAGGAAATAATTACGACGACAGTACTCCGAATGCTTATACAACAAAGGCACTAATTGAACTGGTTAAAAACACAAAGTCAAAAGTTTGGTTAGTTGGGGATTTCTATTTATATAATGTGATGACAGACCCAAAAGCCAGGCAGTTCATTGAACAAAATTTCAAATACTACCATAACATCACTGCTGATGGAGACATTACTTTGTGGTGCTATGATCCTGCTCAAAAAATAAAGCCTGCTGCTTTTGTTATTGATATTGGGAAAAAATTATCTTTCCATAAATTACTCAGTAAACCTTTGAAGATTACACTAAAAAAAGGCTTTTCGAATTACAAAAATGCAATTATAACAATAGATCAAGAAGCTATTGATTTTGACCGGGAAGCTGTAATAATTATAAACGGTAAATATCGAATATTTATTCCTCCCGGGAAAGAGAGAACTCGACAGGAAGTTACTTTTAATATTGAAAGTAACCACTTTAAAGAAGGGGGGAATACTATTCAATTTGGATATTCCCCAAAAAATAAAGCGGAAAGAAGTCAAGACACAAACCAAGGTTATGTGGTTTACAATTTTAAATTAGGATTCAGGTAGAAGAATATATAATTTTTAGAGAGGGGACTTTTCACATTCTTTAGGTTAGCCAATTGTGGGATATTTCAAAAATTCCTAATGCCGAATTTCAATAACTACTTCCCACGTTCAAACGAATATTATAATCAACAAGATATAGCCAAAGAAAAATGACCGAGGCCCGATTTCTATAAGAAACAGAGTACAGATAACGTTACTTCCCTCTCATTTCAAATCGATCGTAAAACCACAAGAAAACAACGGCAGAAATGGCAATGCCCGAGAAAGCCAACCGTCCTGTTTATGGGCAGCGGCTATTGGCAAAAACGAAGTTCCCAGATACACTGCTTTTTGATCGGCCGGTGCAATTTTTCCCACATATTTGGTAAACTTTGGTGAGCTTCCCATTTCGCCAAGTGCAAAAATAAAAGACCCAACAAAATTAACCAGCCACTTTAAGTTGAGAAGCCATCTTGTTATTGCCGCTTTCCTTTCATTATAAACTTATCGTATAAGAAAAGTGCCACTACAGCTGCCAGCCCAATAATAAGGATGACCATCCATATTTGCGACGGATTATATTTATCCCACAACTGGTTCGTAAGTTCTGCAGGAGTCATTCCCATTTTTTGTGCTGCTGCATTAAAGTATTCATTCTGCGTAAGTCCGTCGGCCAACTTAATGCCTTTTTCAGCTACCTCCTGCCTTACAAAAACATTTTTATCAGACATTCCGCCATATACATTTCCGGAAATAATTCCGGCGAATACATTACCCAAAAACACAGGGATAAATGAATACCCCATATAAAGCGCCTTTTTGTCAGCCGGAGCAATACGTCCGATGTATTCGGTGATCTTTGGCGAACCAGCCATTTCGCCGATGGCAAAAATATAAATTGCAACCAGCGTGAAAAGGACATTCTGTGTTGCCAGCGTCAACGCCATTCCAATGGCACACACCAGAAATCCCGTCATCATGGAGCGCAAAGGACGCCATTTCATTACAACAGCTGATACAATGATTTGGAATATGATAATAAACATCGCATCAAAATTGGTAATAAACTCCGCTTCCATCTGCCCGGTTTCGGCAATCCCGTAATTTTCGCTAAAGAACGGTAGGTACTGATGGAAGAAATTGTACACGGCACTTGTGTCAACCCACTGGGCAATAAAAACCGGCAGTGTGAAGAAAAGTTGGTTGTACATTGTCCAGAAACCGGCCACAATAACCAGGAACAGTACAAACTTAAAATCCTTTATCACCAATGCAATATTGGTAAAAACCTTTCTGATCGATACCCAAATTGAATCAGTATTTATGATTCGGTCTGGTTCTTTATAAAACAACAGTAGGATAAAATTTAAGGATACAATCCCGGCAGAGATATAAAATATCAATTCCGATTGTCCTTTGTAGATTAGCGTAACTAATGGCCCGAAAAAGGCGCCAATATTCACCATCATATAGAAAATACCAAAACCAATCGATGCTGTTTCATCAGTAGTTGTTTTGGCAATTGTTGCAGATATAATGGGTTTAAAAAGTGCTGCACCCAGGGCCAAATAAAGGTACATAATAAAAACACCAACAAAAGTATCAAAGTGTGGCAGTAATATAAATGCCGAGGTATAAACAACAAAAGCTATAAACAATACCCGTTTATAGCCGTATTTATCGGCAATCGCACCCGTTATAACCGGCAAAAAATACAAGATACCCGTGCCAATACCCATTATTAAACCTTTTTGCTCCTGCGAGAATTCCAATCCTCCCATGTCTGCCGATCCGGTGAGATAATTGGCAAACAACATAAAAAAGCCGTACCATGCCCAACGTTCAAATAACTCAATAGTATTAGCTACCCAAAAACTGCGGTTGTATTTTTTTAATACCGAAACAAATGCCATATCGCCTTAATTTGATGAAGCACGTAAGGTAACATTTTTCGAAATATGTTCTGCTCCTCAACACCGCAGAGCTGACATATCGCATAAAAATTCGTAAAAAAGAAGAAGGAAGGAATCACTTTGCAGACGCAGTTCACAGCACTACAATTTCACAATAGAACAGTTTATCAATTAATGAAACGACAACAACGCTGGATTGAGAACTGTTTTTCTGCTATTTAATAATCGCTCAATGCCTCCGTGTATCACAATCCCACGTCAAAAAAGACCGATATAAATGTGATTATCATTATAATAAGGAACAATACAATAAAGAAAACAAGTACTCCCAGTTTGAAGCTATATTTCTTTTTCTCGTGTTTTGTCGAATCTTTTAGCCGTTCAATGGATTCAACCAGTTTTTTCGGTGCCTGATCGTTTTTAATGATGTAGTCGGCCGCACCCAACTTCATAATTTTTACGGCAGTATCCACTTTACTTTGCGCACTCAGAAAGATAAAATCGATTTGGCTGTGTTCGCGCACCACCTGAAGCATAAATTCCAAACCACTTGTTCCTTCCGATGCATAATCTAAAATTATAATATCAGGTTTTAGATCGATATGTTTGAGACATTCTTCTCCGTTTTTAAAAACTTTCAGATTCGAAAACTTTTTCGATTGCAAATAACCAACAATAAGATCTTTGTAAACTGTACTGTCTTCGATCAGAAAAATTAATGGATTTTTTGTCTCATGCATGATTTTAGAAATAGTGTTAGTGCTGCTCTAAAATTAACATTATTTTTTTAGAAAACAACAAAGCCAAAATGCGCAAAAAACCCGTTATCATTCGCAACTGACAGCAGAAAAAGGTACTTTTGAAAATTTAATACATGAAATATGTTACTTGCAATCGATATAGGAAATACAAATATTGTTTTTGGAATTTATAAAGATGAAGAATGGGTGAACCATTGGCGCATTCAAACTGATCAATTGAAAACAGCCGACGAATATGAGGTTATTTTCCGGTCTCTGTTAACCGCAGGAAAAATCTGCCGCACCGAAATATCGCGGATTATTTTAAGCAGTGTAGTGCCTTCGCTTGTTCATCCTTTTCGCGAAATGTTATCGGGTTTATTCGACAATGCGGTTATCAACCACCTTAATCCCGAGATTTACGATCGCTTACCCATAAAAGTTCTCAATCCATACGAAATTGGGGCCGACCTGGTTGCCAATGCCACTGCTGCCTACCAAAAATATGGCAACAACACTATGGTTATTGATTTTGGCACTGCTTTAACGTTCACAACCATTGGTAAAGATTCGGAAATTTTAGGCGTTGCCATTGCGCCCGGTTTACGCACAGCAGTTGGTGCTCTTGCCGGAAAAACTGCACAATTACCGCAAATTCATATTGCGCCTCCGCCATCGGTTTTGGGCGAAAACACCATTCATGCCATTCAGTCGGGAATTATTTTTGGCTACACCGGATTGGTTGATTCGATGATAGAACGTACCGAAAAGGAAGTAGGCGAATCGCTCAACGTTGTAGCTACCGGAGGGCTAAGTGCAGTAATCGCTCCGTTAACAAAAAATATTAAAGCCTGCGAGCCCATGCTCACGCTCGAAGGGCTGGTTCAAATCAATTCATTTATATAACATCTGTGATCTCCTACTTTATTACAAGTAATTTTATTTCTTTTGCAGTGAACAAACTGTAGCAGAACAGTTGTTATTGTTTCAGTAATTTTTGGAAAAATGGAAGACGCGAAGGGGAAGCTGCTTGAATCAATAAACAATCCCGACGATCTAAAAAAAATACCGGTTGACCAGCTCGAAGACGTTTGTCAGGAGCTGCGCGATTATATTATCGATGTGGTTTCAACCAATCCGGGGCACTTCGGAGCCAGTCTGGGAGTGGTAGAGCTGACTGTTGCCCTGCATTACGTATACAATACACCTTACGATCAGTTGGTGTGGGATGTTGGTCACCAGGCTTATGGACACAAAATACTTACCGGACGAAGAGATCAATTCGATACCAACCGAAAATATAAAGGACTCAGCGGATTCCCAAAACGTACCGAAAGCGAATACGATGCATTTGGTGTTGGGCACTCATCAACATCTATTTCTGCCGCATTAGGAATGGCCATTGCCTCAAGAATAAAGGAGAAGAAGAGCGCAAAGTGGTTGCTGTTATTGGCGACGGTGCCATGACCGGCGGAATGGCTTTTGAAGCACTAAATAACGCCGGTGGCGAAAATGCCGATATTCTGGTAATTCTGAACGACAATAATATGGCCATCGACCCTAGTGTTGGTGGACTGAATAAATACCTGCTCAACATTTCAAAGTCCGATACCTATAACCGAATGAAACACGATGTTTGGGAAGGACTGGGAAAACTGGATGGTTTTGGAAAGAAAACACGCCGGTTTATCCAGAAAAACCAACACGCACTGAAAAACATGATCCTGAAAGAGAATAATCTTTTTGAGGCATTCAATTTCAGGTATTTTGGCCCGATTGACGGACACGATGTGCAGTATTTAACCAACGCTCTAAACGACCTGAAAGATATTCCGGGGCCAAAACTGTTACATGTAATCACCCAAAAAGGTAAAGGTTTTAAACAGGCCGAGCTTCATCAAACCAAATGGCATGCACCAGGTATTTTCGATAAAGAAACCGGCGAAATTTACAAGTGCGATTGTAATGTTGATCAAGCACCAAAATTCCAAAATGTATTTGGAGATACTTTGATTGAGCTGGCAGAAAAAAACGAGAAGATTGTTGGCATAACACCTGCAATGCCAACAGGTTGTTCTATGAATAAAATGATAGAACAAATGCCGGGTCGTGCTTTCGATGTGGGAATTGCAGAACAGCATGCCGTTACTTTTTCGGCCGGTCTTGCCACGCAAGGTATGGTTCCGTTTTGTAATATCTACTCTACATTTATGCAGCGTGCCTATGATCAGGTGATACATGATGTGGCGATCCAGAACCTACCCGTAATTTTCTGTCTCGACCGCGGAGGACTGGTAGGTGAAGACGGCCCAACGCATCATGGTGTTTTTGATATTGCCTACATGCGGTCTGTTCCGAATATGATTGTATCGGCTCCAATGGACGAAATTGAGTTGCGCAACCTCATGTACACGGCGCAGTTGGAAGAAATTAAACAGCCCTTTTCAATCCGGTACCCGCGCGGTTGCGGAATAATTGCCGACTGGCAAAAGGAATTTGAGAAAATTGAAATTGGTAAAGGCCGAAAATTAAACGATGGCAGTGATATTGCTTTGTTGTCGATAGGCAAAACCGGAATCTTTGCTCAGCGTGCAGTAAAAATACTGGCCAAAAACGATATTTCAGCAGCGCACTACGATATGCGTTTCGTTAAACCGCTCGATACTGAGTTGCTAACTGAAGTAATGAAAAACTTCGACCAAATTGTAACCATCGAAGACGGCAGTGTTCAGGGCGGATTTGGAAGTGCAATTCTTGAATTTATGGCCGAAAACGGTTTCACCAATAAAATAAAAATACTGGGAATTCCTGATAAGTTTATCGAACACGGAACTCCCGAGGAACTTTACCACGAGTGTGGCATCGATACACAAGGTATTGTTATTACCGTAAAGCAATTAGTTGGCAAAACAAAAATCGTTTAAACAGTAAATACCCGATCACTCTATTATTCCTTCATTCCGGCATTCCGTTATCGGTATAATATTTTTATCTTTAAGTCGTTCTGAAGAGTGTACTTAAAAACCATTTGCATTGGACATTTATCTAAAAAGACGAAGGGGAAAAATTTTACTGCTCATCTTTGCTGTACTTATCGGAGTAGCATCAATTCTATACACCAACTGGCTGACCAAAAAAATGGCCAATGAAGAACGCAACAAGGTTGAAATCTGGGCCGATGCGATAAAGGGAATTAATAATGCTACCATCGAAATTACCACTCCTGAAATGGCCCAGCTCCAAACTCGTTATCTCCAGTTTCTGGGTATGGTTAGCGAGAAAAACACAACGATTCCCATCCTGATATTAAACCCTGACAGAACTTTTAATACCGACCGTAACATTCCGTACCGCGAAGACCGAAAAGAAGAAGTACTGCAGCGCGAACTAAAAAAAATGCAGGATTATGCAGCGCCAATCCCAATCGATTTAGGCGATGGTTATAAACTGATGTTGTACTACCGCGAATCAACAATTCTGCGAAACCTACAGTTATACCCGGTTATACAACTAGCGGTTATTATGATATTTATTCTGGTTGCCTATTTTGCATTTGTGGCTACCAACCGCGCCGAACAAAACCAGGTATGGGTGGGCATGTCGAAAGAAACAGCGCATCAGCTGGGCACTCCCATATCATCGTTAATGGCCTGGATTGAACTGCTAAAATTGAAAGATGTTGACCCCAATCTGATTAAAGAGCTTGAGCAAGATACGTCGCGACTGGAACGTATTACCGAACGTTTTTCTAAAATCGGATCAAAACCGGAGCTGCTGCGTGTTAACCTCATCGAAGTATTAAATTCGGCCGTTACATACCTGAAACGACGTTCGTCGGATAAGGTAAAGTTTGAGTTGAATTACGACACCAACGCCTACATTGAAACACCATTAAATGCTGCTCTGTTCTCGTGGGTAATTGAGAATTTATGCAAAAATGCCATCGATGCAATGAGTAATCACGGCACCATCTCCATTCAGGTAAAAGAAAAAGAAAAACAGGTAAATATTGACCTTACCGATACCGGTTGCGGTATTTCTAAAAATCATCAGAAATCAATATTTCACCCCGGATTTTCAACCAAAAAACGAGGCTGGGGATTAGGCCTTTCTTTGGCTAAACGTATTGTTGAGATCTACCACAAGGGCAAAATATTTATCAAATCGTCGGAAATGGGAAAGGGAACCACATTCCGAATTATTCTTTACAAATGAAACAAAACCAAAAGTTCAATCCCACTGTTTTCAATCAACGAACTTAGCCCTTATGCAAATGACTCAGGTTTAACTGTTTTGATTTGGAAAGAATTTTGAAATATTTCAATGATTTCTTTAACTGTTAATAAAAAATTTATACTTTTGCATCCACTTTTTTGGAATCGTGAGCTGGGAAAGCAAATATAATATTGAGTTTAAAGGCCTTAAAGAAGGCCTGCACGATTACCAATTTGAGGTAAACGATAGGTTCTTTGAGCATTTTGAAGAAAGTCTGGTTGACAACGGAGAGGTTAGGGTAAAAGTTGAACTTGAAAAACGAAGTGCATTTCTGAAATTAAGTTTTGTACTCGAAGGATGGTTAGAACTTGTATGCGACCGCTGCCTCGACAATTATCAGCAAGACGTGTCTTTAGAAACCGAATTATTTGTAAAATTTGGCGAAGAAGATGAGTTTGAAGAAGGCGACAATGTGATTTGGGTTTTACCCGAAGAACACGCCATCAACCTGACTCAAATCATTTACGAATACGTTACACTGAGTATTCCGTTGCGGCATGTTCATCCGGATGAAAGCGGAAACAACAGCTGTAACCAGGAAATGATTGATAGATTGAACAATATAACGCAGTTTGAAGCAGAGGAAAATGAAGAAGAAGAAATTGACCCACGCTGGGCTGCATTAAAAAATTTAAAGAATAATAATTAAAAATACATAACAATGGCACATCCAAAGCATAAAATTTCGAAATCGAGAAGGGATAAAAGACGTACGCATTACAAAGCAGTTGCCCCTACTCTGGCTACTTGCTCAAACTGTGGAACAACTGTAAAATACCATACAGTATGTCCTGAATGCGGTTACTACAGAGGAAAACAAGTAATTGAAAAAGAAATTGCATTATAGTTAAATAAACATCCGGATGCTCCGGATTTAACTAACAAAAATCCATCTTTGGTAAGTTCCAAAGATGGATTTTTTGTGAACACCCTCTCTCATTTCCTATTTTCTGATTTTTCGAACGATGTTATAAATTGTTCTGCCATTAAGAACATTTTTTCACCTTCCCACACCATATCTATTGGCATTTCTTTGCTGTCTCCTCTAAATCGCTCTACATTTAACCCCGGTAAAAAAAGACCAGAACTTTTATTTTCAGTAAACAAAAATTAGTATTTGAATAATGGCTAACATCAGGGCAGCAATTACAGGAGTTGGAGCCTACCTCCCGGAATACCGGTTAACAAACCAGGAAATCAGCAAAATGGTTGACACGACGGACGAGTGGATCATGCAGCGAATCGGAATCAAGGAGCGAAGGATTCTAAAGGAAGAAGGAAAAGCAACCAGTGACATGGGAGCAAGGGCAGTGGAGAATTTGCTGAAAAAAACCGGCACATCGCCCGGAGAAGTTGATATGTTGATTTGTGCTACCATTACACCCGACATGAATCTTCCGGCCACAGCCAATATTATTGCACACAAAACAAATATTCATAATGCCTGGAGTTTCGATTTGAATGCTGCTTGCTCAGGATTTATTTTTTCACTCGCAACAGCAACGCAGTTTATCGAATCAGGGCGCTACAAAAAAGTAGTGATAGTTGCGGCTGAAAAAATGTCGGCCATTATTAATTATGAGGATCGTACCACGTGCCCGCTTTTTGGCGATGGTGCGGCAGCCGTTTTGATTGAGCCAACCACCGAGGATGTTGGTGTTATCGATTATATAAACCGCGTTGATGGTTTGGGACGCCACCACTTGCACATTAAAGCCGGCGGATCGTTAAAACCGGCGTCAGAAGAAACAGTAAAGAACAAAGAGCACTACTTATACCAGGAAGGACAAGCAGTTTTTAAAGCAGCCGTTTCGAGCATGGCAGATGTAGCTGTCGAAATCATGAAAAAGCACGACATAAGTTCTGAAGATGTTGCCTGGCTGGTTCCACACCAGGCCAATATGCGCATTATTGAAGCAACAGCCCGCAGAATGGGTATCAGCAAAAAGCAGGTGATGATCAACATTCAGAAATATGGAAACACTACAGCTGCTACAATTCCGCTTTGTTTGTGGGATTATGAAAAGCAACTGAAAAAAGGCGACAACATTATTCTTGCAGCTTTTGGTGCCGGATTTACCTGGGGAAGCACTTATTTAAAATGGGCTTACGATTCAGAATAAGAGCGTACAATAGTTGTAGATTTTTGCCGTTCTGTTTTTGTGATTCTAAATCATTTTTTGCTGAAGATTCATTTTATTGTATCTTCATGCACCCAATTATTAAGGACAGTTAAGAAGTTATAAACCATGGCAAAACAAAACGCAAGAACGTTTGGCGAAACCCCCGATCAGGCGATTAATATTTTAGGTGAAGGAACACTCATTAAAGGCGACATTTCGGCAAGTAGCGACATCCGCATTGATGGGCAACTGGTTGGAAACCTGGAAGCAAAAGGCAGAGTTGTTATCGGCCCAAAAGGTAAAATCGATGGCACAGTAAAATGCAATAACGTTGAGATTGCCGGTTTTATAAAAGGTAAAGTCTATGTTGATGAGCTTTTGAACATGAAAGCCTCGGCAAAAATTGAAGGCGATATTGTTGCAGGAAAACTAGCCGTTGAACCCGGTGCAACTTTTACCGGTACCTGCGCCATGGGCGGAGCCAGTGCTCCTGCAAAAGATGATGCAAAGGAAAAAACCGCATACAACCAAAAAAGCTAATTCGTTTATTCACTACTCCAGCCTGGGTTTCGAGATGATGGCCATTATCGGAGGTTTTACTCTTCTGGGCTACAAAATCGACCAATGGATGAACAACGAGTTTAAAGGTTTTACGCTTGCGCTGGTTATTTTTGGTGTAATTGCATCAATCATTTATGGTGTAAAAAGCCTGCTGAAACCGGATAATAAATCGAAAAAACGAAAAAATAAATGAAGGCTTTCATCATAAAACTTACCGCAATAACATTGGCCATTGCCGTAATTGGCTGGTTGGTATTTTCATTGGCGTTTCCCGAATACTATTTGCCGGTACTTCCGTTTTTGTTGCTTTTCTTTTATTTGGCTACAATAGGCATTTATGCTTACCAGCTTAAAATGGCAAAAAAAGATATCGGGAAATTTACCCGCAGCAATATGCTTATCACTTTTTTCAAACTTATTTTGTACTCGGTGGTAGCCGTTGTTTACATTGCTCTCGATAAAGAAAATGCCATTCCGTTTGTTATCTGTTTAATGCTGTTTTACCTTATTTACACCCTTTTTGAAGTTACGGAGATTACTAGAATTACAAAATCGACAGATAAAAAATAAACCTTCGCTTCTTCCCCTTCTCCTAAAAACAGGTTTTTAAACATTGTTAATTATCAAATGAAAAATGTCAATTTCCATTCACGCTTCAAAAAATCTTATAAATTTGTGAACCTTAGAACAGAATTT
This sequence comes from uncultured Draconibacterium sp., assembly GCF_963675065.1. Classification (NCBI taxonomy): domain Bacteria; kingdom Pseudomonadati; phylum Bacteroidota; class Bacteroidia; order Marinilabiliales; family Prolixibacteraceae; genus Draconibacterium; species uncultured Draconibacterium sp. Next base: position 3,556,957 of record NZ_OY775906.1, read on the forward strand.
TCGTTTTAACAACCTGACAAAATTCTTATCGAGAAGCGTTTGTTTATAGCATTTACAGACAAGTTAAAACAAAGAAAAACTGAATTAACCATGCTTAAGCTTACTAAAGCCGTCTTTATACTGTTTGCCTTTTCATTATTAAGTTATGGCCAACTTCAGGCTCAACAAGGGCACGAAGAAGAAAAGACACACGCAACAGAAAGTCATTCAGAAGAAATCGAAGCACATGCTTCAGACGCACACGCTGAAGAAGGATTTAACGCCGGAGAATTTGTTATCGATCACGTTTCCGATTCGTACGACTGGCACATTACATCTTTTGGCGATAAGCACATTAGCATTCCGCTTCCGATAATTGTTTACAGCAAACAGCCTGAATTACACGACGGACAAGCATTTCATGTTTTTATGTCTTCGAAATTTCATCACGGCCACAGTGCTTACAAAGGTTTCCGCATTTCGGAAAGCGAGGAATTTAAAGGCAAAGTAGTTGAGCTGAATGCTGCAGGAAACGAAATTGGAACACCCATCGATATTTCAATAACAAAAACAATTGCCGGTATTTTAGCATCGGTAGTTATTTTATTGTGGCTGGTTTTTGCAACCGCTAAGCTGGCTAAAAAGAACAAAGGAAAAGCGCCAACAGGCGTGCAAAATGCCTTGGAACCGATTATCTTTTTTATTCGCGACGAAGTAGCAAAACCTGCTATTGGCGAACACAAATACGAAAAGTTCATGCCATTTCTATTAACCCTTTTCTTTTTTATCCTGATCAACAACTTCATGGGATTGATACCAATTCCGCCATTTGGAGCCAACGTCACAGGAAACATCGGGGTTACAATGGTACTGGCCTTGTTCACTTTTGCTGTAACAACAATTAACGGGAACAAACATTACTGGAAAGAAATTTATAATCCGGATGTTCCGTGGTGGTTAAAATTCCCGATTCCGTTAATGCCTATTGTTGAACTTTCAGGAGTAATTACAAAACCATTTGTTCTGATGGTACGACTCTTTGCCAACATGATGGCTGGTCACCTTATTGTTATGGTGTTTGTTAGTCTTATTTTTGTTTTCGGCAGCCTGTTTGGCCCTGCAGTTGGATTAGGAGCAAGTCCGATCTCCATTCTGTTCTCGGTGTTCATTCTGCTGCTCGATGTTTTAGTATCATTTATTCAAGCGTATGTTTTTACTCTGTTGTCGGCACTCTATTTCGGAATGGCGACTTCAGAACATCATTAATATTTAAAATTAAAAGCTATGTTATCAGCTATTTTAACAGTATTGCTACAAGCGGCCGCCGGAGCGGCAGTAGGTAAAATGGGAGCAGCAATTGGTGCAGGTTTAGCAGCAATTGGAGCTGGTATGGGTATCGGTAAAATCGGTGCCAGTGCCATGGAAGCTATTGCCCGTCAACCGGAAGCAAGCGGTGACATCAGATCAAACATGATTGTGTCTGCAGCACTTATCGAAGGTGTAGCATTCTTTGCAGTTATTGTTTGTATCCTAATCGTTTTTGTATAGCAAAAAACTTTGGCAGCCATCCCGGGGATTGCCCGGGATGTTGTTGCCACTTTAAAATTTTAAATCATGGGATTAGTAATGCCGAACCCGGGCACCATTTTTTGGATGCTCATCATTTTTGGAGTCTTACTTTTTGTATTGAAAAAGTTTGCATGGAAACCAATTCTTACCGCATTAAAAGAGCGTGAAGATTCTATTGCAACTGCTTTAAACTCGGCCGAAGAGGCCAAGAAAGAGGTCGCCGGGCTAAAAGCTGATAATGAAAAGATTATTGCTGAAGCACGCCGCGAAAAAGAAGCGATTCTAAAAGAGGCCAAAGAATTAAAGGATAAAATTGTTGCTGAAGCTAAGGATAAAGCCTCTGATGAAGCACAAAAAGCCATTGTTCAGGCACGTCAGCAAATAGAAGCTGAAAAAACGGCTGCCATTAACGATATCAAAAAGCAAGTGGCAGAACTTTCGGTAAGTATTGCCGAAAAAGTGATTCGCAAAGAATTAAGCAACAAAGGCGAACAGGAAAAAATGGTTGACGGATTAATCGACGACATCAAGCTGAATTAAGTATGGACCAGAGCGCAATTACTGTACGATACGCTAAAGCTTTCTTTTTAACAGCCAAAGAGAAAAAACTGCTCGATAAGCTAAAAGCCGATATCCAGTTGGTAATGGATGTCTGCAAATCATCGGAAGATTTTATTCTTTTACTGGAAAGCCCCGTTGTAAAATCATCAAAAAAGGCAGCCTTGGTAAAAAGTATTTTCGAAGGCAAAATTGAAGCGATTAGTCTTAACTTTTTATTGCTGATCGTTCAAAACAAACGCGAAGAATACATTCCGGGTATCTGCCGCAATTTTCTGGATCTTACACGTAAAGACCTCAATATTAAATCGGCACTTCTTACAACAGCTTCTGAAGTTAATGCTTCTACACTTAAAAAGGTGGAAGAACTATTGGGTAAAGAACTGAATGCTACTATTGAGTTATCGGCTCAGGTAAATTCCGAAATTCTGGGTGGCCTGGTATTGCGAATGGATGATAAACAGTATGATGCCAGCGTGGCAACCCAATTACGAAAGGTAAAACAAACCTTGTTAGAAACCGAATTATAAACGATAGCGACAAGCATAAAATAATAGAACATGGCTAATATAAAACCTGCTGAAGTATCTGAAATTCTAAAGCAACAACTCGAAGGATTTAAATCGGTAGCCGAACTGGAAGAAGTTGGTACCGTTCTGCAAGTCGGCGACGGCATTGCACGTATTTATGGACTTTCGAACGTGGAATCGAATGAGATGATCGAATTCGAAAACGGAATGAAAGGCATTATATTGAACCTTGAAGAAGACAATGTTGGTGCTGTACTTTTAGGTCCTACAGAAGAAATTAAAGAAGGCGATACCGTAAAACGTACTCGTCGTATTGCATCGATTAATGTTGGTGAAGGCTTGCTTGGCCGTGTGGTAAATACCATTGGTGAAGCAATTGATGGAAAAGGTGCCATAAGCGGCGAGCTTTTAGAAATGCCTTTGGAGAGGAAAGCGCCCGGTGTAATTTTCCGTCAGCCGGTAAAAGAACCGTTGCAAACAGGATTAAAAGCTGTTGATGCGATGATTCCGATCGGCCGTGGCCAGCGAGAGTTGATAATTGGCGACCGTCAGACAGGAAAAACAGCCGTAGCCATCGATACCATTATTAACCAACGCGAATTTTACGAACAAGGAAATCCGGTTTATTGCATTTATGTGGCAGTTGGCCAGAAAGGTTCTACAGTCGCAAATATTGCCGCTACGCTTGAAAAAGCCGGTGCAATGGCCTATACAGTAATTGTTATGGCAACCGCATCTGATCCTGCTGCATTGCAGTTTTACGCACCATATGCAGGTGCTGCTATCGGCGAATATTTCCGCGATACTGGTCGTCACGCATTAATAATTTACGATGATTTATCGAAACAAGCCGTTTCGTATCGTGAGGTGTCACTGTTGCTTCGTCGTCCACCGGGCCGTGAAGCTTATCCGGGTGATGTTTTCTATTTGCACTCGCGCTTGTTGGAACGTGCAGCAAAAATTATCGAATCGGATGAAGTTGCAAAAGACATGAACGACTTGCCCGAATGTTTAAAAGATAAAGTAAAAGGTGGCGGCTCGTTAACAGCACTTCCTATTATTGAAACGCAGGCTGGTGACGTTTCGGCATATATTCCAACCAACGTAATTTCTATTACCGACGGACAGATATTCCTGGAATCGAACCTGTTTAACTCGGGGATTCGCCCGGCGATTAACGTAGGTATTTCCGTATCGCGTGTTGGTGGTAGTGCTCAGATTAAATCGATGAAAAAGATTTCGGGAACATTAAAACTCGACCAGGCGCAATTCCGCGAACTGGAAGCGTTTGCCAAATTCGGTTCCGATTTGGATGCCGCAACAATGCGTGTTCTTGATAAAGGACGTAAAAACGTAGAAATCCTGAAACAGGGTCAGTATTCTCCTGTTAAAGTCGAGCAACAGGCAGCAATTATTTATTGCGGAACCAACGAGTTGCTTCGTAGTGTACCAATTGATAAGGTGAAAGAGTTTGAAGCCGATTTCCTGGAAACAATGGAAATGTCGTACCGACCGGTTCTTGATGAGCTGAAGACCGGAAAACTTACGCCCGAAATTGAGGAAACAATTAGAAAAGTAGCTGCTGAAACAGCAGAAAAATATAAATAAATATTAGAAGGTTAGAATATTGGGATATTAGAATGGAACAATTCTAGCACTCCAATATTCTGATACTCCAACATTCCAAAATATGGCTGGATTAAAGGAAATACGCACTCGAATAGCATCGGTAAAAACCACCCGGCAGGTAACTAGTGCCATGAAAATGGTTTCGGCTGCCAAGTTAAAAAAAGCACAGGATGCCATTCTTCAGATCAGACCATATGCTGAAAAACTGCACGAGATTCTTACTTCGCTGAGTGCCAGCCTTGAAAATGTTGAAGATTCGGTTTATACGCAAACACGCGAACCTAAAAAGGTGCTTTTGATCCTGGTGTCTTCAAACCGCGGTTTATGTGGTGGATTTAACAGCAATATCTCAAAAAAAGCCGTTGAGGTGGCCAACACAAAATATGCACAACAATTGCAATTGGGCAACCTTGATTTTATGTGCATCGGAAAACAGGGAGTACGCCAGTTAAAACACCGTGGTCACAATGTGATAGCCGACGAAAATGAATTGTTCGACGCGCTTACTTTTGAAAATGTTTCGAGAGTTGCCGAAGAATGTATGAAATCGTTTGCCGACAAACATTACGACCGCATTGAACTGGTATACAATCAGTTTAAAAATGCTGCCGTTCAGGTTCAGGCTGCCGAACAGTTTCTCCCGGTTGAAATGGAAGAAGGTGAAGATAACGGCAACTACGATTTCATTTACGAACCATCGAAAGAGCATATTATACAGGAGCTAATTCCGCGTTCGTTAAAAATTCAGTTTTACAAAGCTTTACTTGATTCGAATGCTGCCGAACACGGGGCCCGAATGACGGCTATGCACCAGGCAACTGATAATGCAACTGATCTTATCGGATCACTTACCTTGGAATACAACAAAGCGCGTCAGGCATCGATTACAGGAGAAATTCTGGAAATTGTAAGTGGTGCCGAAGCGTTAAACGGATAATTCGTTTTTATAAAAATATGAAGAAACCGTTCTTTGGTAGAAGAGCGGTTTTTTTCATAAAAAAAATCAAAAAGCTGCAATTTAATAACCCCTCCTGACCTCCCCCAAAAGGAGAAAATATCCCCCTACGGGGGATTATAAGTGGTCAGAATAAATTCGTTAATCAGAACTAAGGAACTTCCATTCTTGCACGTAATCTGCACGAGTTATTGGTTTTTTATTTATAAACGGGGCTCACCCACTTTTCTTTAGGAGCATATTTACTTTCTGCTGCCCAACGGATTCCGCGTTTCATAATTTCCAAAGCTTCCGGTACTTCAAAATCAGTCATAACATGTCCCAACGAACTGTAAAATACACGTCCGCTACCATAGTATTTTTTCCAAACAACCGGCATTACACACTCATCAATCCACGAAGAATGTTCAGCGGTAAATTCGGTTGTTGCCAACACTTTTACATTCGGATCGATATGCATGTAGTACTGCTCTGAATGCATACGAAAATCGCTTAATCCTTTTGTTACAGGATCATTCTTGTCGGTAATTTGCACCGAATAATCAATAACTCCACCGGGATGCGCTACCCACTGCCCGCCAACCATAAACTGGTATTCGGTATTATTTCTGAACGAATCGCCTATACCTCCATGCCAACCCGTCAATCCGACTCCGTTTCGAATGGCTTTTAAAAGACCTTTTTCCTGTTCGTTTGTAATGGTTCCCATCGTCCAGGCTTGAATAATCAAATCAACCGATCCCATTAATTCTTCATCCAGGTAGCTATCCAGATTATCCGAAACCGTTACCTCTGCACCTTCAGCTTTTAGCCATGGCACAAATACATTAACCGATTGTTTTGGCTCGTGACCACTCCAGCCACCATAAACATACAGTACTTTCTTTCCTTTCAATGTGTTCTCATTTTGCATTTTCTTCCCGGCGTAACTTTTTGGAGTTAACATTAAACCTGCTCCCGCCAAAGCTGAGGTTTTTATAAATCTCCTTCTACTCTTGTTTAACATCGTTCAGTTGATTTAATACCTCGCTAAAAATAAAATAAAATGTTTTACTAAAAAATCGAAAACGAGTTTGCTTCCATTTCAAATTCAACTGCACAACACAATAAAGTCCATTAGCTGAAAATAAAATGATTAAGTTCTCATTTATCTACCTTAGGACCTTTTTTTCTTTTATGACACTCAATATCAACACGTTAATTCCACTACGTATAAAACAACCATTTCAAAAAACAACTATCATACTGTAGTTCTGTACTTTACAATATTATTTATTTTCATTTTAATCAAGTAATGCGTAAATTGTATATACATTTCAATTAGGTTAAGTGATTTATTGCCAGATTTTTCTAAACAATTAACTAAAGATTACATTATGAAAAATTTTGCTGTATTGCTAATCTTAACCCTCCTTGCAAGTACATCAATCGCTCAAAAAAAGAATGGTACCGTGTTTAACGAACACGAAACCATTACAGTAACAAGAGGCTTTTGGGATGCCGTTAAAAATGGCGACACCGAAAAAGTAAAAACCTTTTTTGCCGACTCGATAATGATTATACGGAACGGCAATGACTGGAAAACTTCGGCTGAAAACTTTAGTAAAAACTCGAGTTACTGGACCAAGAACTTTGTGAATTTTAATGTTGAAGATTCTCCAGGTTCATACCCCGATGCAATAGAATATAAGGACGGAAAAATGTGGGTTCAGGACTGGCTGCTGCTCACCGGAACAAACGAAAAAACAGGCATTAACCTTGATCTGCACATGCACTGTTTATATGCCTTTAACGACGATGGAAAAATAGCTGCCTTTTTTCAATATTATAACAATAATGTTTTCGAGGATATAAGGGATGCACAAACGACCCGCGAAAATGGAAAGGTATACATCAACCACCCCTACATCGCAACAGTAAGAAAATTACTTAATACATATGTTGCTGAAGATGTAGAAGGCTTAAAAGGATTCTTTACTGAAGATGCAATTTTCAGTAGTTTGGCCGGTGGCTACGATGAAACTATGAGCCTGGAAGAAAGAACTGCAGATGTTGCCAGCCATTTTGCCACCAGAAAAGATATCCACTTTGAGCAGGTCGGATACCCCGATTGTATTTTCTACGAACTGAATAACGGCTATGTGGTTTATTCGTGGTGGAATTATTCGTATACCGATGAAGAAAGTGGTAAAAAAATGGAGATGCCTTTAATGCTCTCTCATTCATTTAACGATGACGGAAAAATAGTTCGGGAAATGGTTTATTTTAGCACAAATCATGTAACAGATTAAGACAATTTATTTGACGATAAAAAAGGAAGCAATCCTGATGATTGCTTCCTTTTTTTGTCCGTAACCGGAAAAATGTCGAACCTTTTGAAAGAGGATCTTGAAGCTGTTTCGAAGTTTATGAATAAAGAAAAGCAGAAAAATAAGCTAAGACTCAAAAGCTACAAGTCTCGTTAACACAGTGTTACAAGCACCATGAGGGAAACAGTCTAAAATTCCAAATTACAGGAACACCGAATAATTACATCTACATTTTTAATGTAGTTTTTAATTACCGGCATTTTTCAATTTTTCTTGTGGGAATTCTTACTTTTATGAATCATAATTATTGTCAATGTTTCAACCTGAAAGTAAAAAAGATGAAAATCTATCCTCACCAACATTCGCTTTTATTATCGTTGTTCGCAATCCTTATCTGTTTGCAGGCGCAAAGCCAAAAGCTAATTGAGAGCAGGCAAAACAGTTATTATTCTTACGTTTACAAACTAACGGAAAAGGAAGCTGAGAGAATATACAAGAACGATTTAGATCAAATTGACGTGTCTTATTTTCATACTTTGGTTGATTCTTTTCCGACCGACAGCCAATATGTTGGTAACCTTACCAAAGGTTATTATTTAAAAACGTATGCCGATAAAAACCAGCGGCGTTTTTCTATAACAACGGTGCAGGATTTTGATGTTTTTATATTAAATAATAATACCGATTTATGTGTTCAGATATACGACTTAGAAGGAAACATCATTTCTGGTGCGAGGGTAAGCGTAGGTAATAAACTCCTTCATTTTGATAAAAAAACACAATCATATGTTGACCGAAAATCGAATCGGAAAGGATTGCTAAAAGTACGAGTCAACGATTTTACAGGCTACTATAATCTTGCCCGACAATACAACAATTCGGGCATTAAGCGTACAAGCCGAAAAGTGGTCTACAATGCACCGGTAAAATACATTTGGTTACCAATTCGTTACGTGGTTAAACTTCCGGTTGATGGTGTCAAGTCTATTGTAAACGGTTATCCGCAGGGAGCGATTTACAATACAAAGAATTTTTTTGAGAGAACATACCGAAAAGTTGCTTCGATATTTGATGATTATTATCGTGAGCGATATTACAAGGGATACATTGTCTTTAACAAGCCTAAATATCATGTGGGTGATACGGTAAAATTTAAGGCTTTTGTGGTCACTAAGAAAGGGAAACCGGTTAACGAACCTGTGGATGTTATACTTTACGGTAAGAATAGAATCGAACTGGAAAAACTGAGTCCGTACCACGAAGGTGGATATGCCGGTGAGTTTTTTTTGCACGATTCGTTACAGTTGCAACTCGACAGAAGTTATCGCCTATCGCTTGAAATAAACAAATGGGAACATTTGATCTCAGGGAATTTCAGGTACGAAGATTATGAACTTTCGAAAACTAAGCTTTCGTTACGGCTCAATAATGCTGAGCAATATAAAAACCATGCAGTTAAGATCTATGTCAAGGGCACGGATGAAAACGACCTGAATCTTTTGGATGCGCGAATTCTGGTGCTGGGCAAAACTCGTACAGTCAGCAAATATTTCGGGCAGTATGTTTTTGTGCCCGATACGATTTCGTATTTCGAAAAGAAACTAGAGCCTTCCGGTGAAACTGAAATTTCGCTTCCCGACTCGTTATTTCCGAAAGCAAACTTTGAATACGAGCTAAACGTCCGACTGCTTACTTCCGACAACGAAACTATTTCCGAAAGTAAGCGAGTAAACTATTTTCACGATTCTGAAGAATTCGATATCGATGTCCAAACCGATTCCATTTTATTCCGGTTCAATAAAAACGGATTGTCAGCCCCGGCTTCGGTACGTGTAACGGCAAATGATAATTTTGGAAATAAAACCGAAGTATTTCGCGGAAGTACGCCTTGTAAAGTGGAACTGGAACCTTTTTACGCCTCTTATACGGTAGAATCCGACAGCCTTTTCAAAACAATTGATATTTCTTCAGAATCATCATTATTCCAATGCTATTCCGAACGAACGGCCGATTCGGTTTTTGTTGTAGCCGAGAATCCACGAAAGATTCCTTTTGTTTATACAATCTATAGGAAGAATAGTGAACAGTCCAGAGGATATGGAGATTCGCTGAACATTGCCAAAAAAACAACCACAAAGCAAAATTATTTTGTTTCTATACGCTACTTGTGGGGCGGCAAAATTCAGGAACAAACTTACCGCATTCCATTTAACGATCGGAAACTGAATATTTCGGTAACGCAGCCAAAAATTGTTTATCCCGGACAAAAATCGAAGATTGATATTTTAGTGACCGATGTTGAAGGAGAACCAGTTGAAGGCGTTGACCTGACTGCTTACTCACTAACCAGAAAGTTCAATTATTCTCCTCCGGTTTTACCCAATTTTGAACAGACCCGGAAAAACAAAACAGTTATCAATAATTTTCATTTCGAAGATTTTGGGCTTAAAACCGGGAATTTCGATTTGGATTATGAAACATGGAAATTATTGGCCGGTCTGGATTCTATCGAATATTACCGGTTTATATATCCCCACGATTCTATCTATCGTTTTGAATATCCGGTACCCGATTCGCTTACCCAGTTTGCGCCCTTTGTAGTTTCAAAAGGCAAAGCGCTGCCCGTTCATGTAGTGTACGTGGATAATAACCCGGTATACTTCAGCTGGTCAAACTATACTCAGCCTTATTCTTTTAAAGTCTTCAGCGGTTACCATCAGGTAAAATTGCGAACAAGTTTCAAAAGCATTACGATTGACAGTCTCTATTTCAGTCGTGGCAAAAAGATGATTTTTAGCCTGAATGATAATTTAAAAGCTGGAAACATTCACATCAGTGATGAGAAGCCGGAATTGAGTGATTTTGAGCAGCGTTCGCTTTACCGCTACATTTTTCCATACCGAAATAATTTCGGTGAGAGATATGCCTATTTATATCAGAACGGCGATGCTCAATTTTTGAAACCAAGATTGAATACACATCAAAATTTTGCTGGTCCCGTTGCCGGAAATTTGTCTTTTAACGAAATCGATGGATTTACAACCCATTTTAATCACGAGCCGTTTTTTGAATACGAGTTTACACCCGGACTTCTAAAAATGAGAAGCATCGACAAAAAGGAGTATCCACGTTCTTTGAAACGATATCAGCAAAAGCACAATCTGGCAGATGTGGTACTAACAAAAGACTCATTATACAGGCAGTGGAAAAATTACCTCGATATAAAACGTTATTCAACTGCGAGATATCGCTATCCGCGTTCTACATCTGCCGGACATGGAGAAATAAAGTATCGCTATTCTAAAAACTCGATAACATCAATGGAACAACCTCTAAACATGTTGGTTTTCAAATATGACAATCCTGAGTTTATTCGTGTTTACCCTGGCCAGGCTTCCAACATTCATGAATTGAATGAAGGGTACTATCGCTTGCTGTTCTTTTATGCCGGGGCAAAATACCAAACCATTGATTCGGTATTTGTTCAATCAGATGGGCTAAATTATTATGAGTTTCAGCAACCTCCAGTTTTAGAGAAAGACTCGTTCAGTACTTATGTGAGCGAGCTTATAGAAGAAACTATTTTTAAACCGGCGCCTTATTATCAGCAGGAAGAGAAAGAGCTAAAACAAATTTACAACTATTATCAGCAGCAATTTCAATATACAGGTGACGGAGAAGTGGTTGAAGGTTATGTTCTGGAAGAAGACACGGGTGAACCAATTCCCGGGGTATCAATTGTTGTTAAAGGAACTACCTATGGAACGGTGAGCAATATTGATGGTTATTTTTCGATAAAGGTTCCGCAAAATTATAATACGCTGGTTTATTCGTTTATTGGATTCGATACAGAAGAACGACAAATCGGGCAAGATGATGTTTCCAATGTAAGCATGAGTCCAAGTTTATTGGGCTTGGATGAGGTGGTAGTTGTTGGATATGGAGTTCAGCGTAAATCAAGTGTTACAGCTTCTGTTTCGACGGTATCTCCCGGATTATTAAGAGGAATCCCAGGCGTCAGTGGCAATATTTCGCAGGTTTTACAGGGAAAAGTGTCAGGTGTAGCCATTTCTTACGATGAAAAATCTGAAAGTACCGAAATTATGATTCGCGGTTCTTCTACCGTCTCTTTTGATAAAACACCTTTATACATCATAAATGGGAATATATATAACGGGGATATTTCAAAATTAGACCCGAATATGATTCAAAACATCCAGATTCTAAAAGATGAAGAGGCAACTACTCTTTACGGGTCCAAGGCTGCAAACGGGGTTGTAATTATAGAAACCGGAAGTAGTGCATTTAAAGAAACTCCAAATCAAGGCGTTAAAGGTGCCGATTACGATGCAGCTTTTCTCGAAGCAGCTTCTCAGGCCAGTTCAATTCGCGAAAATTTTTCAGATTATGCGTTCTGGCAACCACAATTAATTACCGATAAAGATGGGAAAGCAAGTTTCGAAGTTATTTTTCCCGATGATGTTACCAGCTGGGAAACATATTACCTGGCGATGAACGGGAAAAAACAAAGCGGTCAGTCCCGTGAATTGGTAAGATCGTACAAACCATTAATGGCACAGTTGGCGGTGCCCCGGTTTTTGGTTCAGTCAGATACAACTTATGCAATTGGCAAGGCATTAAACTATTCGCCCGATTCGGTACTGGTCACTACAAACTTTGAACTCGACGATAAATCGGTTTTCAAAAAAGCCAGGTATGTTTCAAATTCGGTACTTGATACGCTTCCGGTTGTTGCGGCTAATGACTCGTTATCGCTTAAATATTTTCTGGAAAAAGAAGATGGTTATTTTGATGGGGAAATCAGGACAATTCCGGTCTATCCCCTTGGACTGGAAAAATCCAAAGGCAGTTTTTATGTGCTGGAGAAAGATACAACAGTTTACCTTTCGTTCGATACAACTTTAGGCAATGCCACAATTTATGCGCGTGCCGATGAGCTGAACGTTATTGAGGATGAAATCATTCATCTAAAGAATTACCGTTACAATTGCAACGAACAACTGGCTTCAAAATTGAAAGCCCTGTTAGCAGAAAAAACAATCAGGGAGTTTCAGAAAAAGAAATTTGATGGGGACAATAACATTGATAAATTAATTCGGCAGCTACAGAAGAATCAGAAAGAAAACGGACTTTGGGGGTGGTGGAAAGATTCGGACGAAAAACTGTGGATTAGCCTGCATGTTTTGGAAGCTTTGCTTGATGCTGAGATATCAGGCTACAAAGTGACAATCGATAAGGAAAAACTAGCCGGAAATCTTATTTGGGAATTTCAGAATACCCGCAACTTTGATTCAGGGATTAGAATATTGACAGTTTTAAAGTTGCTGGATGCCCAGGTGGAATATAAAAGATATATATCCGATTTAGAAAAAACAAAAAAGCCAAATCTTAATGAAATGCTACAGTTGATGACACTGAAAAAAAGCTGCGATATTCCTTTAAACACAGATACACTCAAGCATTATCAGGAAAGTACAATGTTTGGCAATATTTATTTTGCAGATGACAGTTTACAATCTACTTTGTTGAGAAACAACATTCAGAATACAATATTGGCTTATAAAATTTTGAAATCTGATTCTGTTGAAAATACCAATACACTGGGTAAAATACGAAATTACTTTTTTGAAAGGCGTAAAACAGGGTACTGGCAAAACACTTTCGAATCGGCACAAATTATTGAGACCATATTGCCCGATTTGCTGGGAAACCATTCTTCTTTTGAGAAGCCAATGTTACAAATCAGCGGAGATGTAATTGAGACTGTTACCGAGTTTCCTTTTGAAATGAAGGTTACACCGACTCAAAAGCTGAACGTGATCAAAACCGGAAGTTACCCCGTTTATTTAACCAGCTATCAAAGATATTGGGATCGATCGCCCAACGAAAAAAAGGGAGATTTTGAAGTTACAACACATTTGGGCGATAATTCTACTTCGATTTTAAAAGCGGGAGAACAGGTTACACTGACAGCCAACGTAAAAGTTAAACACGATGCTCAATATGTAATGATTAATATTCCGATTCCGGGAGGCTGTTCTTATGCCGACAAACGGAATTATTTCCGAAACGAATCACATCGGGAATATTTTAAGAATGAAACGGCAATTTTCTGCGAATTTCTGTCAGAAGGAGAGTATTCATTTGAAGTTAAGTTGATACCGAGATATAACGGTGTTTACACTTTAAACCCGGCCAAAGCAGAGCTAATGTATTTTCCGGTATTTTCCGGAAACAATGAAGTGCGGGAAGTAAAAATCTGTGAGTGATTTGACATTGATTAATCTTTCACAAAATCGTATACAGAATTGAAAGAAAGGGCCATATTTTGGTTCTTAATAAACAACAGAGGTATGAAAACAAATCATACCTCTGTTGCGCCAAATTAACCTTGTGAGGCATACTGGATTCGAACCAGTGACCCCTACCCTGTCAAGGTAATGCTCTGAACCAGCTGAGCTAATGCCTCAAAAGCAAAATAAAAGTACAAAAAAAGGATTGCCGTACGACAATCCTTTTAACTATTTTTTAGTTGGAATATTTATACTCCAAACCACAGATTTATTACTGACAACAGGGCAATAACCCACATTAGCCAAGAAACCTCTTTATATTTACCGGCCACAGCTTTCAACACTACATACGAGATAAACCCGAATGATAAACCGATAGAAATACTGTAGGTTAAAGGCATTAAAATGATGGTAAGAAATGCCGGAATAGCTTCCGAGAAATCAGCAAAATCAATTTGTTTGATATTCTTGAACATGTACACTCCAACGATTACCAATGCAGGTGCGGTTGCATAACCTGGTACAATACCAATAAGCGGAGCAAAGAACAGCGCCAAAAAGAACAAGCCTGCTGTAATAATAGATGCAAAACCTGTTTTAGCACCATTGGCAATACCAGATGCTGATTCGATGTAAGTAGTAGTAGTACTTGTTCCCAACAGCGATCCTGCAACAGTTGCAACAGCATCAGCTTCAAGAATACGATCTACGTTTTCAACTTTACCATCTTTATCAACAAAACCGGCTTCGTATGAGCACGCAACAATTGTTCCTACCGAATCAAAAAGATCGACAAACATAAACGAGAAAACTGCACCAATTAAACCAAAGCTAAGTGCTGATAAAATATCCAGTTTTAACATTATTGGACTCATTGAAGGTGGCAAAGAAACAAATGCTTCGGGCGCATGAACTTCTCCGGCAATTATTGCAATAATTGTAGTGATAATAATACCGTAAAAAATTCCACCGCGTACTTTTTTAACTTCCAGAATTGCAGTTATTAATAAACCAGCCAAACCAATTAACAGCGTTGGAGTAAACTCGCCAAGGCCAACAAAGGTCGACGGATTAGCCACAACCAATCCCATGTTTTTAAATCCAATAAACGAGATAAACAATCCAATACCAGCTCCGGTTGCTAAACGCAGTGCCAGCGGAATCGTATGAATAATTTTTGTGCGTATTCCGGTAACCGTAAGCGCCAGAAATATTACTCCTGAAATAAATACTACCCCTAGAGCTGTTTGCCACTCAACACCGGCTCCCAACACAAGCGTGTACGTAAAAAAGGCATTTAATCCCATTCCGGGAGCCATTGCATAAGGTACTTTGGCCCAAATACCTGCCAAAAGCGTACCAATAAGAGAGGCTACAATCGTAACTGTGATCAGTGCATTTCTATCCATTCCGGCATCGCCCAAAATCGATGGGTTTACAAAAATGATGTAGGCCATAGTTAAAAAGGTGGTTGCCCCACCAATGATCTCCTTCTTGAAAGAAGAACCACGGCCGCTGATATTAAAATATTTATCGATCATAATTCAGGTTTTAGAATGTGTATTTAACAGCCAGCGTTGGCTTTACAGCAAATTCATCTCCAACGAAATTGTTGCTTAACTCGATTTCAGTACCAAGCGAGAAGTTTTTACATGGGTTGTACCACAATTGAGGCTCAGTTAAGAAACGATAGTCAGTTCCCCAAAACATTTCTTCTTTCCAGAAATCGGCAAATCCGGTAAAAGTAAATTTACCTTCTGCCATTTGTACCGTCCAAACAGCTGTTAACTGAAAAGCCGCATCTTCTTTGTCCTTGATGTACTTGTAATTGGCCTGCAAGGTTAAAATCTTAGAGAAATCGGCAGATGCCCAGGTACGTTCCAAACCTGCCAACCAGCAGTTTTCAATAGGAATCCAAACTCCGCCACCAACACTCATTGTTCCGCCGTTGTATTCAACACGTGGCATAAATTTCTGTGTTTCGTTCCATTTAAAAGCACGTGCAATTTCCCAGTAAGCCAACGAAAGACCATTGTCAATACCGGTACCATCAGCACCATAATCCATGTCAACGAAAAAGAATGTCGATCCGTAAGCATCAGGACGGAACATTTCTACTGTTGAAGTCAGCATTTTACGGCCTTCACCGAAATCGTAATGTAACTGTACATTTTGGGCATTAACAGAAAACATAAATGCAACAAAAGCCATTGCAAGTAGTACTTTTTTCATAGTCGTTAAATTATAAGAATTTGATATTTAATGGCTGCAAAAGTAATTATTCTTTCCATTCTGAAAAACAAATAATTGCGCTAACCACCTCAGTATTGAACCGTTATAAATAAAAGAACCCCGGTCAGAACAACCGGGGCATTTCATTGAAATCGGGAAGATAAAAAATAAGGGTCTTATATATTATTATTCTGTAGAAACGTAAAAAGTAACCCTTTTTGCCACTATTTTGAAACAATAAAAATAGCTAATCAGCCAAGGCTTCGTATAAAAAAACATTTACCGGATAAAGCTGTTCGTAAAGCTTCACCACTTCTTTAATGTAGTTATCACTGGTTACAACGCTCTCTTCCAATGGTTTTGAATAGATATACGATTTGTATTTCAGCAAATCAATGTGCTCATGATCTTTCGGAAAACCCTTTGGCGCCAGCTTTAATTTATCTTCATACATTTCCGGGAATTGTTTTTTAAAATCAGGTTCACTGGTAATTTCCAGAAATTCTTCGGCACGGTCGGCCAGATAATTCCTTATCGATTTTAACACCGGTGCCGGTGGCATATATACTCCTCCGGCAACAAAACAACCACCGGGCTCGATATGAAAATAATAACCCGGATTCATGCTTTTGCGGCCACCTTTACAAATAAAACTGCCAAAATTGGTTTTGTATGGGCGTTTATCTTTTGAAAACCGAACATCACGGAAGATCCTAAAAATACAATCTTTGGGTTGTAATCCACGCACTGCCGGATCGAATTCGCCAATTTCATTAATCAGCACATCGGTAAGAAATAGTAGCTTTTCTCTGCTTTCTTCGTACCATTTTCGGTTATCGTTAAACCACTCGCGATTGTTGTTTTCAGCCAACTGCTTCAAAAATCCAAGAACTTTCTCCATAGTAGAATATTTTGCACTATTTTTAACCTGAAAATATTTTAATATTTTTCACACAACGTGTTGACGATTGAAAATCTACAAGATATACGTTTTAAATGAATCAAGCTAAAGATTTTCAATGCCAAGGTTAACCCTGACAAATAATTTTTTTTCAATTATTTCGTCAGTCCTTCGGATAATTAATTCATTTTTATGAATTAATCAGGTTAAATTTCAATGTAAACAAAAAACAGAATTGATGCTAAAAAAGTTTGCTTTAATTGTTGCAGGTGGCAGCGGAAACCGAATGGGGGCTACCGTTCCAAAACAATTTCTTGAAATTGAGGAGAAGCCTGTTTTAATGTACACTTTTGAAGCCTTTTTACGTTTTGACCCTGACATTGAATTTGTGCTCGTTTTACCCGAAACACAGGTTGAACACTGGAAGAAACTTTGCGAAAAACACGCGTTTAAAACAAATTACAAACTTGCTTTTGGCGGCGAAAACCGTTTTCAATCCGTAAAAAACGGGCTCGCACAAATTGATGATAACGGCATTGTTTTTATACACGATGGCGTTCGGCCGCTGGTAGCCAGGGAAACTATTGAACACTGTTTTTCGGAAGCTAAAAAATCGGGCAACGCCTTGCCGGTAGTTCCTCCTTCGGAATCGATTCGTTATTCCGATGAACAAGGCAATAAAGCTGTCGACCGAAGTAAATACTTTCTGGTACAAACACCGCAAACTTTTGATGTACAATCAATAAAAGAAGCTTACCAAAAAGCTCAGCACGAAAATTTTACCGACGATGCTTCTGTTCTTGAAAATGCCGGACATAAAATTCATCTTGTTAATGGCAATCGCGAAAACATAAAAATTACCTGGCCTCAGGATCTTATCATCGCCAAAACCTTTCTTTTTCCACAATAGTATAATCGGCGTTTATTGGTAAATATTCGCCACTTACCGATTTCGCTAAAGGAAACTTTAATAATCCAAATAGTTTTGCATTTACTTATTACTCTTCAAAGAGTGCTCAATTTTAGGAATATTGTAAGTTTAACTTTAAGTAAACTTTTAACCCCAGCAAAGTTTCCTAACAAAAAAAGAATACTTTTGCCACGTGGAAGAAAAGAAAAAATATATTATTGAAAACGTAGGCCATCTTTATTTTAAGAAAGGTATACGTGCGGTTACCATGGACACCGTGGCAGCCGAATTCAGCATCTCAAAAAAAACGCTTTACCAATATTTTACCGATAAAGAAGACCTCGTCAATCAGGTTATCGAGTTCTTTATGGATGAAAGTGGTAAAACATTTAAGGAATTGGATGATAAAAATGCCATCGATAGTATTCTTCTCATTCGCAAGCATGTAGCATTTATTTTAAAATTCTATAATAATGGCATTGAGAAGGATCTTAAAAAGTATTATCCCAAACTATATAAAAAGATAAATGAGGTAAAACGCGAACGAATATTTACCAATACCATCGACAACCTGAAACAAGGAATGGCGCAGGGCATGTATCGTACCGATCTTGATCCTTATCTGATTGCCAAACTGCAAGTTGGCAGGATGTTGTACACAATGAATCCGGACTATGGAATTTTTAAAGAATACGAAGTAAACTCGCTCGCATTTTTCGACAGCATGATGGACTACCACATGAATGCCATTTGCAACGAGAAAGGAATAAAATATTATAAAAAACAGCTAAACAAAGTTCAGTATGAAGAAACAAATTAAACAATTAATCTTGTTTTTACTTTTGTCAGTTGTGGGACTATCGCTGAAAGCTCAGGAAGAAGAAAACACCCGGTTTTCGCTCGATCAGGCCACACAATATGCCATGCAAAACTCGTATGTTTTGTTTAATACGAAACAAGATGTAACCATTGCTCAGAAACAAGTTTGGGAAACAATTACAACCGGATTGCCGCAAGTATCAGGAACAGCTAATTACAGCATGTTTCTGAATCTTCCAGTTTCGCTTCTTCCGGGAGAATTTTTTGGAGAAGATCCGGGCACCTACATACCGGTAAAATTTGGACAGGATTATAGTGCCGATTTCGGATTCAGTGTATCGCAAAAAATCTTCGATGGTGCGTGGATTGTTGGAGTTAGCTCGGCCGAACTGTATTTAAACCTGGCCAAACAAGCCAACGAAAAGACTGAGATTGATATTCGGAATGCTGTAGCACAAGCCTACTATACCGTATTAATC
This sequence comes from uncultured Draconibacterium sp., assembly GCF_963675065.1. Taxonomy (NCBI): domain Bacteria; kingdom Pseudomonadati; phylum Bacteroidota; class Bacteroidia; order Marinilabiliales; family Prolixibacteraceae; genus Draconibacterium; species uncultured Draconibacterium sp. The sequence continues at coordinate 3,576,141 of NZ_OY775906.1, forward strand.
AGCGAACGCTACCGCGTGGTTATGCTCGAGAATCTTAAAAACACCACTGATTTGTACGAAGAAACAAAGGTTTACTACGAAAATGGATTTCGCGAGCAGCAGGATGTTGACCAGTTGAGGATATTGCAGAAAAATGCGGAAAACGAGGTACTTCGCTCGGAAAGAGAACTGAAAATTGCCAAAACAGTTTTGAAATACACCATGGGTTACATCATCAATCAGGAGATTGAACTTACCGATGAAATCGATGTTTTTGTTTCGCCATTGGTGCAGGAGATGAACACCATTGACCTGGATTTGATCAATCATATCGATTATCGTCTGGCCCAGTCGAATTTTGAAGTTTCTGAGAAATTATTCCGATTGGAAAAGGTAGCTTATTTACCTAAGTTTGATGCATTTTACAGCTACACCAAAACATCATACGGTAATAAAGCCAACCTGCTTCAGGAAGCGTGGTTCCCATCGTCGCTGATTGGATTTCAGGCTTCCATTCCGATTTTCAATTCAGGTAACAAACGTGCGAAGGTACAAATGGCTCGTATCGAACTCGACAAAGCTCAAAACGATATTCGCTACGCCGAGATCACACTTCAGAAAGATTATTTAACGGCATCGGCACAAATGGAAACCGCGCGCGAACAGTTTATTAACACACGCGAAAACCTCGATCTGGCACAAAGTATTTTGGATAAAACCCATATTAAATTCAATAATGGAATGGTAAGTAGTGCTGAACTATCGCAACAGGAAAGCCAGTACATAACCACCTGGCAACAATTGGTAACTTCAACCCTGTCGTTACTGCAAGCCGATCTAAATCTTAAAAAAGCTGCCGGCGCATTATAAACGAAAACAAAAAAATTATATACGATGAAACGAGCAACACAAAATTTGCCACATAGGAATAAGTTTAAAAGCGAGTTCCATGAGTTACCTCTGAAAATAAAAGGTATTAAACGAATGAAAAAGATCTTATTCATAGTAACAACCGCACTTATAGTTTCCGCATGCGGAAATACCAACATTCCCGACGAAGCCGCTAAACGAAAGCAATTGCAAGAACTTAAGCAACAGGTTCACTCGCTGGAACAACAAATTCATACAATTGAAACCGAACTTGCTGCAAACGAAACAGAAGAGTTGGTAAATATAAAAACCACCCTTTTGGAGAACCAAAAGTTTGAGCACTTTATTGAGGTAAACGGTAAAGTTGAAGCCGAGCAGGATGTTGATGTAAGCCCTGAATCGGCAGGTATTATTAAAGAAGTTTTGGTAACTGAAGGACAGCAGGTAAGAAAAGGCCAGATTATGGCCCGCCTGAATACCGACGTATTGGAACGTTCAATAGAAGAGTTGCAGGTACAACTGGATTTGGCCGTAACAAATTATGAGCGCCAAACAAATCTGTGGGATCAGAATATCGGTTCTGAAATGGAGTATCTGCAAGCCAAAAACAATAAAGAAAGTCTGGAGAAAAGGATCAAAAGCCTGAAAACCCAAATTGAAATGACCGAAGTTAAATCGCCTATCAACGGGATAGTCGATATCGTATATCAGGAGAAAGGGAACATTGGAAGTCCGCAGTCTCCTTTTGCCAAGGTTATTAATACCAGTAACATTAAAATTTATGGCGACATTTCCGAGTCGCACATTACCAAAGTTCACAAAGGTGACAATGTTGAAATTCGTTTCCCGGCTCTGGACAAAACCGTTGATGCAAAAATTAACCAAATTGGTAATACTATCGATCCGAATAACCGCACGTTCCGCGTTCGTATTAATATTGGTAACGAATCGAACCAGATAAAACCAAACCTGGTTTCGGTTCTGTCAATGCGCGATTACGTAAACAATTCAGCCATTGTAGTGCCTTCGCTTTACGTTAAGCAAGATTTTAAAGGACACTACCTGTATATTGTTGAAAAGGCTGACGGGAAAAATGTAGCTAAAAAAGTATACGTAACACCGGGGATTAGCAATAACAATATGACTGAAATTAGTGAAGGCCTGACAGCCGGAACACAGATTATTTCCGAAGGTTACAATCAGGTTGTTAACGGAACCGCTGTTAAGATCAATTAAACACCTACCTAAAAATTCTTCAAAATGGAGAAAGAAACAGAAAAACATAAATCTGAAATAACGCGCAAGTTTCAACCCACGTTTCTTGCACTAAAGAATAAAACCACGGTGTATATTTTTACGGCTCTGCTGGTTTTATTCGGAATCTTCTCGTATCAGCAAATGCCTCGCGAAGCAATGCCCGAGATTGTTGTTCCGTATATTTTTATTCAAACACTATATCCCGGAAACTCGCCGGTTGATATTGAAAACCTGTGTACCCGCCCCATTGAAAAAGAATTGAAAGGGCTGAAAGGCGTGAAAGAAGTAACGTCGGCATCGTACCAGGATGTAAGTACCATTATTGTTGAGTTTAACACTAATGTTACCATAAAACAGGCGCTTCAGGATACCAAAGACCGTGTTGACCAGGCAAAGTCAGAATTACCGGGAGACTTGCCCAACGATCCGTATGTAACCGATTTCGATCTTTCGGAATATCCGATTATGAATGTAAACGTTTCAGGCGAATACAACATGCGCGATCTGAAAAAGTATGCAGAAATAATGCAGGACGAATTTGAAGGCTTCAAGGAAATATCGGAAGCCAACATTCGGGGTATTGAAGAACGCGAAATTCAGATTAACATCGATCCATATAAACTCGATGCTGTTGGGCTAACTTTTGAAGATGTGGCTTTCGCCATTCAGTTGGAAAACATCAGCATGGGAGCCGGTCAGTTTACTGCCGACCAAACCCGCCGTACCATTCGTACCGATGCCAACTACACCAGTATAGATCAAATTGCCAATACCATTATTAAGGTAAACATGGGCAAACCGGTCTATATCCGCGACGTGGCAACCGTAGTTGACGGCTATAAAGAACAAGCAACGATTGCCCGCCTGAACGACCAACCGGTAATTACCTTGTCGGTTACCAAAAAATCGGGAGAGAACATCCTTGCTGCTTCTCAAAATGTTATTAATGCAATTGACCAGCTAAAAGCACGTGGCCAAATTCCCAAAGACCTTGATGTAGTTGTTACCGACGACATGACCGTCTACATTGAAGATACCATTTCGAACCTCGAAAACAGTATTATTCTGGGAATGATTCTGGTAACCTTTATACTATTCCTGTTCCTGGGGTTCCGTAACGCACTTTTTGCCGGTTTGGCCATTCCACTGTCGATGTTCCTGTCGTTTGTTATTCTGCAGCAAAGCGGAATTACCTTAAACTCCATGGTGCTTTACGGACTGATACTCGCACTGGGTATGTTGGTAGACAATGCCATTGTTGTGGTTGAAAATGTGTACCGCCTCTTAAGCGAGGGAAATCCCTTACAAAAAGCCACCAAACAAGGGGTAAGCGAAATTGCCTTCCCCATTATTTCTTCAACATTAACAACACTTGCCGCTTTCTTCCCGCTACTGGCGTGGGAAGGCATTATTGGCGAGTTTATGAAAATATTACCGCAAACATTAATCGTGGTGCTTGCCTCATCCCTGTTTGTGGCACTTATAATTAATCCGGCGTTTATTTCATCCTTTATGAAAGTGGATGATATAAACCGTAAAGCCAATGTGAAAAAAGTGTTGCGAAATGCTGCAATATTTGCCGGTATCTCCGTCTTGTTTTACGTGGCCAAAATTTTCTTATTGGGAAATCTTTTGGCAACCGTAGCCCTTTTAATGGTAACCAATTTATTTGTATTAAGACCGGTGGCACGCTGGTTTCAAACTAAATTTCTGGTTTGGCTTGAGAACATGTATACCAAACAATTGAGGCATGCATTAAACGGACCATGGCCTTACATTTACTTTGGCGGAACTACTTTATTACTAATATTCTCTATCTATTTTTATTTCTTCGTAAGCAATCCCAAAGTGGTTACCTTTCCGAGTACCGATCCAACAACCATTTTTGTTACCACTGAATTGCCGCTGGGAACTTCGATTGAAAGAACCGATGAAGTTTCGCGCGAGGTGGAAAATATTATAAAAGAAACCATTAAACCGGTTAATCATATTGTGAAATCGGTTACTACCAATGTTGGTGTTGGTATGAGTGGTGGCATGTTCTCGAATAATGAGGAAAGCCCGAATAAATCGCTTACTTCGGTTTCGTTTGTTGAATATAAACTGCGCGATGGCATCAACACAGCGATTGTTATGCAGGATATTGCCAAAAACCTTGACGGCTTTGTTGGTGCAAAAATTTTCGTAGAAAAGGATGATCAGGGGCCGCCAACCGGAGATCCGGTTAGTATTGATGTATCAGGCGATGAGTTCGATCAGCTTATCCATATCACCGACAATTTTATGCGAATAATTGAAGAAGACAATATTCCGGGAATTGACGAATTGCAACTCAATATCAATACCAACCAACCGGAAATGCTTATTCAGGTTGATCGCGAACAAGCACGATTATACGAACTCTCAACGCAGCAAATTGCGATGGCATTCCGTAACTCAATTTACGGTTACGAAGCCAGCCAGTTTAAAGATGGCGAAGATGAATACGATATTTTTGTTCGATTGGATGAAAAATACCGTAACGATGTTTCTACTTTAATGAACCAGAAAATTCCGGTTAACGATAGTAAAATTCCTATTTCATCAGTAGCATCGTTTAAATATTCAACCTCGTACGATAAAATCAGCCGGATTGACCACAAACGCGTTATTTCCATTACATCGGGGGTTATGGAAGGCTACAATGCCAACGAAATCAATACGCGCATTGAGCAGTTACTTGAAGATTATGATATGCCGGAAGGTTACACCTACGAGTTTTCAGGCGAACAAAAAGAACAGGCCGAAAGCATGGAATTTTTAGTGTACGCACTGATTATTGCCGTAGCCATGATCATGATTATTATGGTTACACAGTTTAACTCCTTTATCCGCCCGGCAATTATTATTGCCACCGTTTTGTTCAGCACCATTGGTGTATTCCTTGGATTGGGAATCTTTCAGATGGAGTTTGTTGTAATTATGACCGGTATTGGAATCATCTCGCTGGCAGGAATTGTGGTAAACAATGGTATTGTACTAATCGACTACATTGACCTGACCCGACAACGCAAACGTAAAGAACTTGGCTATTCAGAAAAAGCTTTCTTGCCAAAACAGGTTCAGATTGATGCACTGGTAGAAGCCGGAAGAACACGTTTACGCCCTGTACTGCTAACAGCAATTACTACAGTGTTAGGTTTGCTGCCACTTGCCGTTGGCTTAAACTTTAACTTCTTTACGCTGTACTCGCGCTTCGATCCGCAGATATCGGTTGGCGGAGAAAGTGTAGCGTTCTGGGGGCCAATGTCGTGGACTGTAATATTTGGTCTTACCTTTGCCACTTTCTTAACCCTGTTGCTTTCTCCGGTGATGTATATGATTACCATCCGGATTAATTACAGTATAAAAAAATGGACCGGTAATTTGCCGGAAGACAATATGCCGAAAAAACCAGAAGTACCGGAATAATCCGGCGCTTTTAACAGAAAACGGGTAGTCAAAAATGACTACCCGTTTTTTATTGTAATGAATTTAATAACTGATTATCGCAGATAGAATTCTATCAATCCTACTAATTCTGCGCTATTTGCTGCGTGTCAATAATTATAAATGTTACACCAGCGAATCGCCTTTCTGAATCCGAACGTCAGTAACAAACTTCTTTATCTGATCTTCATCGTCGCGCCGGCAAATCATTAAAGTATCGTTTCGTTCGGCAATGATAAAACCATCGAGGCCCTGAATTACAGCCATTTTGTTTTTCGAAATATCGACAATGCAGTTTTCGGTATCATACAACATCACATTATCGGCTCTTATTACATTGCCCTCTTCATCTTTTTCTTTGTTTTCGTACAACGAACTCCAGGTTCCAAGGTCGCTCCATCCAAAATCGGCTGTTAACACATACACATTTTTTGCCTTCTCCATAATACCATAATCAATTGATATGGCCTGACACTCGGAGTAGGTTTTCCGTATAAAAGGTTCCTCGCTCGAGGTATTCATTTTGCTGCGACCATGTTCAAATTTTAGCGCTATTTCGGTAAGATGCTGCTGTAGCGACTCAAGCATGGTAGACAGCGAGGCAATAAAAATTCCCGAATTCCAGTAAAACTCTCCACTTTCGATAAAAATCTTCGCCATTTCTTCATTCGGCTTTTCCGTAAAGGTTTTTACCTTATACAGGTTGTCCAGATCGTTAAACTCCTTTTTCCGTTTTACCTGAATATATCCATAACCCGTTTCGGGGCGGTTCGGCTTAATGCCCAATGTTAGTAGAGCCGGCTTTTCTGCTACGAACTCCAAACCGTTTCGGATTTGCTTTTTAAACTCCTCCTCTTTCAAGATAAAATGATCTGACGGTGTTACTATGATGTTGGCGTCCGGATCGATTAATGCAATTTTATTCGCTGCATAAGCCAAACACGGGGCGGTATTCCTTCGCAAAGGTTCAAGTAAAATCTGCTCATCCTTAAGCTCCGGTAGCTGCGATTTTACAAGATCTTTATATAATGCATTTGTAACAACAAGGAAATTTTCTTTGGGTACGATCTCCTGGAACCGCTCGTATGCTTGTTGAATAAAAGTTTTGCCTGTTCCTAAAATATCTAAAAACTGCTTTGGACGTGCTGTACGGCTAAGTGGCCAAAATCGACTTCCTACACCACCTGCCATTATCACACAAAAATTGTTAGCCATCTGTATCTGTTTTGTTCCTAATATCAATCTATACTATGATTGTAACTTTGAAAATACAGAATTATTTTGTTATTCTTGCCTCAGTCCGATTCAAATTCATAAAAATTTTGATTCCGGTTATTAAGTTGTAATTTTAGCCGATTACATTAGCAAGAAACTTTAAACAATGGGGTTTTTCTTTCATATAGGCCGATATTTTACGATGCTGAAACGGGTTTTTGCACGACCCGAGAAACACAAGCTATATATCAGGCAACTGTTTCACGAGATCGATAATCTGGGCGTAAACTCGGTGGGAATCGTAATTATCATTTCGATTTTTATTGGCGGAATTATGACCATCCAGTTCGCCTATAGTATGGCAAATCCACTTTACCCTGTTGAATTGGTAGGTTTGGGTACACGCGATACACTTTTGCTAGAATTCTCATCAACCATGCTGGCGTTGATTATGGCCGGAAAAGTGGGCTCAAATATTACGTCCGAAATAGGCACCATGCGTGTTACAGAACAAATTGACTCACTGGAAATTATGGGTATCAACTCGGCAAGCTACCTTATTCTTCCTAAGATAATTGCAGTCGTTTTTGTCTTCCCGTTTCTATATATCATCAGTGTATTTTTTGGTTTGCTGGGCGGTATGCTTACCGGGCCAGTTGCGGGAGTAATATCTATTCCGGATTATATTTCCGGCATCCAGTGGCTGTTTTACCCCTATTACATTACTTTCTCGTTAATAAAATCGCTGTTTTTTGGATTTCTGGTGGCGTCGGTGCCGGCGTATTTTGGTTATTACGTTCAGGGCGGCGCACTCGAAGTAGGTAAAGCCAGTACAAAAGCTGTGGTAAATACCAATATTCTTATTTTGTTTTTCGATTTAATTTTAACCCGCCTGCTTTTAACATGATAACACTTAAAAACATAGTAAAAACCTTTGATGGGAATACGGTTCTGAAAAGCATTTCAACCGTATTTGAGCAGGGAAAAACCAACCTGATTATTGGCCGAAGCGGCTCGGGGAAAACGGTTTTGCTAAAATCCACACTTGGGCTTTTTGAGGTTGACAGTGGAGAGATCTGGTACAACGACCGCAATTTCACCCTGATGAATCAAAAGGAACGAAAAGTTATGCGCCGCGAAGTGGGAATGGTTTTTCAGGGCGGTGCTTTGTTTGATAGTATTTCAGTGGAAGGCAACGTTCGTTTCCCACTTGATATGTTTTCCAAAATGAGTACGGCAGAGAAACAAAAACGTGTTGATTTTTGCCTCGACCACGTAAACATTGATAAACAGGCCTTTAATCTTTCTCCCAGCGAAATTAGTGGTGGTATGCAAAAACGTGTAGCCATTGCGCGTGCTATTGCGCTGAATCCTAAATACCTGTTTTGCGACGAACCCAACTCGGGCCTCGACCCCGAAACAGCAACGGTTATCGATCAACTCATTCAAACACTTACCAAAGAATTTCAGATGACCACCATTATTAATACTCACGATATGAACTCGGTAATAGAAATTGGCGAGTCGGTGCTGTTTATTTCGCATGGCCAAAAAGAATGGGAAGGCACCAAAAACGAAATCCTGGATTCGGGTAACCAAAAACTGGATGATTTTATTTTTGCCAATAAACTTTATGCGCAAATGAAGAAGGGGCAGTAGTTTAAAATACACTATACTGCACCCCAATAATAACCATTAGTTCATATTACAAAACAAAAACTTCTTTTACCTTTACTCCAAACTTCGGAATCAGAACTTCTGACTTCCGGCTTCAAACTATTTTAAGCATGAACTACGAATGCCTTATTTGCCAGGTAAAAGCGCTGCAAAAACGTATGGATAAATACGAAATTGCAGAGGAAAAACGAAATAAAATTGTAAGTCAGGCCATTTCAAGTATTGCCGGGATTGACCTTAACAAGAGTTTTTCGCCCGAGATTACCAGCAACATTTTAAGGGAACTGGCGAAAGAATCAGATATAAAAGATCCGTATGAAACAGAAAAAGATGAGAGTAACCTGGCATTGTTAGCTCGTTACAATGAGTTCAAAACCAAGGTGGAAAAATCGGGTAATAAATTCGATACGGCATTGCGATACGCTATTGCCGGAAACATTATCGACTTTGGTCCAACGCATCATTTTGATGTAGATGGAACAATCCAGAAGGTCTTTCAAACGCAATTTGCCATCGATGATTCCGAAGCTTTAGAAGCCGAAATAAAAAAAGCCAAAACCATTTTATACCTGGGCGATAACTGCGGCGAAATTGTAATGGACAAACTATTCCTGGAAACAATTGATCACCCCAACGTGATATTTGCTGTTCGCGACCAACCCATTTTAAACGATGCTACTTTAAAAGAGGCGCAGGAAGTAGGGCTACACAAGGTTGCCACTTTAATCACTAATGGCGATAACACCCCCTCAACCTTGCTACATCGCGTAAGCAAGGAATTTTTGGAAATCTATCGTTCTGCCGATCTGATTATCTCGAAAGGCATGGGCAACTTTGAAGGATTGATGGACGAAAACGATCCGCGCCTGTTTTACCTGCTGATGATAAAATGCCCTGTTATCGGCCAAAAAGTTGGTGCCGTAAAAGGAGACTTTGTGGTAAAACGAAGCACGAGTTGAGACACTAAGGCACAAAGATTAGAAACACATTGGACACATAGGTCACATTAGATTGTTTCTTAACCAGAGACTATTGTTTACTATTGCTAAATTGTAAAACTTTTAAATTGTATTGTTTCGCCCGTCAGGACTTTTTGCCAACTGCCTACTCATTCATTCAATAACACATTCACGATACTGCTCCATTGCCAATTGACAGAACTGTAAACTGCGACTGTTGACTGCTAACTTTTCTCCTGTTTCTGCAATCAAAAATCGTTAATCATCATTCGAGATTCCTTAAAGTGAGCTTCGTGTTTAAAACTACTTCTTAGGATCCAGAGTAACCACCGGAATAATCAATTCTTCCATAGAAATTCCGCCGTGTTGGAACGTATCTTTGTAATAATTCGCGTAATAATTGTAATTATTCGGATAAGCAAAAAAGTCGGTTCCCTGCGCAAAAACATAGCTGGTACTCACATTTCGCGATGGCAGATAAATGCTTCGCGGATCGCGAATCTCAAATACATTCTTCGATTTGAAGTTCAGATTTTTACCCAGCTTATAACGCAGATTGGTATTGGTTTCGCGATCGCCAATAATTTTCACCGCATTATCAACACGAATAGCACCGTGGTCGGTAGTAATTACCACTCGAATGTCTTCATCAGCAAGCGCCTTGAGCAACTCCAGTAACGAAGAGTTTTTAAACCAACTTAAGGTTAACGAACGATACGCTTTTTCGTTGTTGGCCAACTCGCGAATCATATCCATTTCGGTGCGGGCATGCGAAATCATATCCACAAAATTCACCACCATTACCGAAAGGTCGTTTTTAAGAATATTGTTGAGGTTATCGTATACCCAGCGCTCTTTTTTCGCACCCGATCCTTTCTCAAAATACAAGCTTTCTTTGCGCGAAAAACGTTCCAGCTGTTTGCGTAACAACTCTTCTTCGTTTCTGTTTTTATGACCTTCGTTATCGTCATCGAGCCACAATTGCGGATATAACTTTTCAATTTCTGAAGGCATTAAACCGGCAAACATTGCATTACGGGCATACATGGTAGCTGTAGGCAAAATTCCACAATACAGGTCTTCGGTTACCGTGCGGAAATAGTTATTTATCTCGGGGCTAAATATCCGCCACTGATCGTAACGCAAATTATCCACCACCAATACAAAAGTTTTCTTTCCATCGTTGAGGTGTGGAAAAACTTTCTGTTTAAAAATATCGGGTGATAACATCGGTCGGTCTTCAAAATCCCGCGTAAACCAATCCTGATAATTCTCTTTTACAAAACGGAAAAAAGCTTTATTGGCCTCCTCTTTTTGCATCGAAAGAACCTGGTCCATGGCCGAATCTTCCGACTCGCTCAGCTCCAGTTCCCAGTATACCAACTTACGGTAAACATCCTTCCATTCATCAAAAGTAAGGCGGTCGTTCAGTTTCATCCCGATCTGGGCAAACTGCATCTGATATTTCGATGTGGTTTGTTCTTTAACCAAGCGTTTCTGATCAATATTCTTTTTCAGTGTCAGCAATATCTGTTTTGGATTAACCGGCTTTATCAGGTAATCGGCAATCTTTGCACCAACTGCCTCATCCATTATATTTTCTTCTTCGCTTTTAGTAATCATTACCACCGGCACATTAGGCGCAATATCCTTAATTTTTGTGAGCGTTTCCAAACCGGTCATACCCGGCATATTTTCATCAAGAAAAATAATGTCGAAGTAACTGGCTTCAACTTTCTCAATAGCATCGAGACCGTTGTTAGCCGTTTCAACTTCGTATCCTTTTTCCTGTAAAAATATGATGTGCGCGCGTAAGAGATCTATTTCGTCATCTGTCCAAAGTATTCTTGGCTTATTCATTCGTTTTAAATTTTATAATTACCGGCCTATGAGTTAATTAAAAATTTAAAACTCATGGAACCGCTTCGCTTTCGCATAATTTTTTGTTTTCTGTTTCTGTTTTCTAATGTCCCAATCAATATAGATCAGTTAAAGATAAGAACAAAAAGGGTGCCGTTAAAGTATGTCCTTAACAAACTTTAAGAGGTCTGTGTCAGTTCTGCTGCTCAAAATGGAAATAACAAATATGCCCTATTTATTAAGGTATACCTGCTTGTAGAAGTCCATGTATTCCGTAATATTCTTCTCCTGAAGGAAAACACCGAAGTTCTCATCCGAAATCAGGAAATTACGGTACTGAGCCGTTCCGAGCGGATCGAACAGATCGCGGTTGCGCACTACCACACTAAAGTATTGACGTGCCGTTGCCTCATCTTCCATACCTTTAACAATGATGAGCTGACGAACCTGGTCCAGTTGCTGCTCTTCGATGGTAAAGCCCGAGTTGGCAAAATTCGATTGGTTATACGCAGTAATACCATTAATAAAAGCATCTTTAAATACACCCGTAGCAGGAATTACAAACACAATGCGATGCGGCCCTGAAATGTTCTGGTTGTAGGGCGAATCGGCCAGTGAAGCCGTTTCAGCCTGAACAGCCGGAGTTGGCTCAGCAGTTTGGCTTGTGGTGCCTGGTGCCGCTGTCTGACTCTCGGTATCCGATGTCGAATCGGAAGCCCGGCGCTGGATATAATTGTTGCGGAAGAAAGTGATGTATTCTTCCACTTTATTCTCGTCGAGTAAAGTCTGCAGGTTATCATCCGTAATCAGGAAGTTGCGGTAAGTCGATTGCCCCAGTGGTTCGAACAAACTACGCGTAGTAATTGCCCTGCGGAAATACGACATCGATTCGTTGAGTGCCGGAATACCGTGAACCACCAGTAACCGGTAATCGCCCACTTCTTTTGCCTGCACCGCCAGCCCCCATGCCCGGAACTGGTCGCGGTTAAAATCGGCAAATCCACGCATTAATGGTCGCAACGACAGGTTTTTGTCTTTAACCGCAATCACAAAATTCTGTGTTGTATCAACATGCGTATCATACAATCCGGCCGGACCTGCATTTACCGTAACAAAAGTACCACGCTCATTCAGCGCATTATCTTCGGCTGCCGCACGCGCCATCAACTCTTCAGGCGATATATCCATTTCGTCGTCACTGAAATTTGAACGGATGAAACGGCTGTAATTTTTAACAAAGAACTTCATGTAATCGGCTGTTGAGCGTTCTTGCATAACCGCCCGGTAGTTAGTCGACGATATTACAAAGTTCATATAATCAATTCCCTGTAAAGTTTTGAAAACCGACGCTTTTCGAATGATTGCTCCGTGATAGATGAGCGCATTTTCTTTGTTGGTCATCGATCGTACCAGCACAAAAGCCAGCTTGTCGTCGAGGTATTCGGTTTCAATATCGAAATCTATTTTTGTATAGTGGTCGATGTTGTAATTGGCAATATCAAACTTCAGTCGATTCAAATCAATATTGTCCTCTTCATCGCGCGGATAGGCAATTACAAAATAGTGCAACAGGTCTTCGTCGTAACTGAATTTACCACCAAACTCGTCGTCAGCAAAGAAATTTTCTGGTAACAGTTCTTCGTTTTGAATCTCTTCGCTGATGTAGCCCATTTCCACCAGTTTCTGGTAGTCGGTTAATGTACTGTCCTGGATAAGCTTAAGTATTTCCCCAGCCAGGGGCGATGGTTCTTTTGCCGGATATTCCGCCAGGTAACCTTTTAGCAAGGTTTCAAAATTGTGTACATCGGTTAAAACACCATCGGCAACCATTTCCATAAAATCAATTTTTGGAAGAATCACAGTATCCGGGTCCATGTTTTTCATTTGTCCGGTAAGCGACAACACGTTTTGGTACCTTCCCTGCTTGTAATTTCTGAATGTTTCCTGATACAAACGGTTCATACTGTCCGTTTTGGCTGCCATCTCCACAAAGAAATTTGGATTTTGCAGAAACTGAGCAAACTTACTATTCGGATATTCAGAAATAATGAGACTTCGGTAATAATTTGCTTTTTCTTTATCGCCCATCAACTCATACAAATCGTACAAATCAAAATAAGCCGACAGGAGATAAATGTTATTTGGATAGCGTTCTATCAGCTCCTCAAAAGCCTGAGCCGAACGTTCGTAATCTTCAAATTCCGATTTAAATATTTTTCCTGAGTTGTAAAGTGCATCTCGAATTCGCCCATGCGACGCTGTCATCAGCGAATCGGTTAAAGGCAAATTCTGTGTATAGAATTCCTTTTTCAACGGGTCTTCCACACGCTGTTCTTCGGGTTCGGCCTCTGCCATTTCCTCGCCTTCTTCCATCGATACAGTGGCCTTGTTCGATCGTCGCCAGTCGTCTTCAAGCGTTCGTCGCCCCCATTGCTGCTGGAAAGTTACCCGACCATACGACACGGTTTGCGGATTGTAGAAATACCAGCCTCCGCCACCTGAATTTCCCATTCCCATGCGGTAACGGTTTGAGCGGAAATACCCCTGACTTTGTGCATCCTGCATGGCCAGATTTTCCATGTTTCGCTGGCGCTCCTGCTCTTCTTTCATCAGGCTGGAGATCAAAGCTTCGCGCTCTACATTCGACATTTGAGCCACTCTTTGCAGACTGTCTTCACGTTCAACTAAAAGAATATTATCGACAAGATTGGTTAAACTCCGGTAACGTGCCGACACATTGTCGTAATTCGGATACGTTTCGTCGATAATAATCATTGCACTATCGTAGTACGACTGTGCACCGCGGTAATTCAAATCCTCGAAATAAATATCGGCCAACGTAATCGACGATAACGCCCGCTGGTATTGATTTTTAAAACTTGTAGCTACCGATTGTTTATAGCTATCCTTGGCCACATCGCGGTTTCCTTCGCGGAAAAAAATATTACCTAAAGCATAATAGATCTGGTCGCGGAAATCGACATTCTTTTTGTCGCGCAGCATTTTATTCAACTGCTTTTTCAAATCTTCCGTATTTCCTTCGCCTGAAAAAACACCTGCACTATTTATCATCGCGTTAAACGCCATGGTGTAATCAGGATTCATTTTAATAACCTTTTTAAAGGCTGCCGCTGCCGCCTCATTCTGGCCAATTTCCTGGTACAGTTGCGCTACAATATATTGCAGGCGGGCTTTCTCTTTTTTCCAGAATGTTTTGTCGATGGCAATATCGAGCAAGCGAATGGCATTGTCGTATTCAAACTGCTTCTTGTAGTAGAAAGCCGTTGCAATTGCAAAATCGCGCTCCAGGCCTTTTGGAAAATCATCGTATGACTGAATGGCTTGAATAACTTCGTTGGCTTCAATATAGCGTTCCAGTTCGGTGTAGGCCCGAATCAGCCAAACCTGTGCCTCATCAGCGGTTTCTTCGTCGGGGTATTTACGCACCACATACGAGAAATTATCGATGGCCGCATAAAAATTATGTTGGTAAAAATAGGCTTTCCCCATTAACAGGTAACTGTCGTCGATCCAATTGTTAAACTCATCCTGGCTGGCAAACTCCTGGTATTTGCGCGAACCACCACCCTTTTTACGTTTTGGTTTTTTGGTAATGGAATGAATCTCGATCAGTTTCGAACATTTTATAACCGCATAATCCATATCCGATTTTACCAGTCGCGTAGCCGACGGATCGCTTTCTTTGTAGATGGGCAAAATTCGTGTAAAGTCGTCCTCAATACGCTCTTCAATGGTTGCAACACCCTCTTTTACTGCCTCGTTGGCATTAAAATAAACATTGTAACGCGAAGTAACATTATGGAAAGTTCGTGATGCACGGGTATTTTTTTCAGTAGAACAGCCGGCAAAAATCGAAACCAATAAGAACAGGAATATGGTATGTAAAAATCGTTTCTTCAAGCAGTTTTTTGTTAACTCATTGAATAAACTCAGGAATCACAAGATTATTGCCTGTACATCCTGAATTGTTGCATTTTGTAAAAGCTGTAAAAATAAGAAAAAATGAATGTTCTGCAGAATTAATTACCGCGATGGGAGAATATTATATTTTAAAGGAATTGGAGCACTGAAAAAAGGTAAAGATGCACGTTTGTGCACCTTTACTATTTCGGTTTATTTTCGTGAAATTTTTACCTTTTTGGTTGGCGCCATTTGTATGTTGCGCACATGAACACGGTGTTTCACTTTTTCAGCCACATCGGCAAAAGCCATTCCGGTAATGGTGTCGCCGTTGGTTGCCACCGGAGTACCTTCGTCGCCACCCTCGCGAATACTCTGAACAATTGGAATTTGACCCAAAAGTGGTAAGCCCAACTTATCGGCCAGTTTTTTACCACCTTCCTTACCAAAAATATAGTATTTGTTCTCGGGCAGTTCTTCCGGTGTAAACCAGGCCATATTTTCTACCAAACCCAATACCGGTACATCAACCGATTTACTTTGAAACATACTGGTTCCGCGAACTACATCGGCCAAAGCCACATCCTGCGGAGTGGTTACAATAACGGCTCCGGTTACCGGAACACTTTGTACCAGGGTAAGGTGAATATCGCTGGTGCCCGGAGGCAGGTCGATCAGCAAATAATCCAGCTCGCCCCAGTTTCCTTCCGAGATCAGCTGCTTCAGAGCGTTTGATGCCATTGGTCCGCGCCAGATAATGGCACTGTCGGGATCGACAAAAAAGCCTACCGATAAGAATTTTACCCCATATTTTTCCAGCGGGTTGATCATTTCGCGATCGTCGATTTTTACTCCTGCCGGACGTTCACCTTCTACACCAAACATCTTAGGAATTGAGGGGCCAAAAATATCGGCATCCAGCAAACCCACTTTTGCACCACCTTTTGCCAGCGCAACAGCTGTGTTAACAGCAACCGTAGATTTACCAACACCACCTTTACCCGATGCAATGGCCACAATGTTTTTAACGTTGGGCAAAACCGGACGCTCCATGTCGTGAATAAATTTCACAGCAATGTTGTTTTCAATTTCAACCTGCTCGCCGAGGTATTTTTTTATAGCTGCTTCGCAAGCCAGCACAAGTGCTTCAATATTTGGATCGTTGCTTTTCTGAAAAACCAGTGAAAAACTCACTCGCTGACCGGCAATGCGGATTTCCTGTGGCATTTCCAGTTGCACCACATCTTCGTCGCTTCCCGGATATTTTACGGTACGTAGCGCATCGGTAACATCTTTCGGGACAATTAATTTTCTTGGTATATCTGCCATTTTAAAATGCTTATTTGACTTTTTTGAAAAATTATTTGTAGCTGCAAATTTAATAATTGCAATTAG
Organism: uncultured Draconibacterium sp.; assembly: GCF_963675065.1. Classification (NCBI taxonomy): domain Bacteria; kingdom Pseudomonadati; phylum Bacteroidota; class Bacteroidia; order Marinilabiliales; family Prolixibacteraceae; genus Draconibacterium; species uncultured Draconibacterium sp. Next base: position 3,592,742 of record NZ_OY775906.1, read on the forward strand.
ATGAACAGTTTAAACACGGAAATGTTTTGATAATTATTTTGAACTTTTGGCCACATAGATTGGCTTAACCAACGAGGAATATGTATCGTACCTACGGCACTTCAATTTGCCTTGCCCAAATAGCCTACCGTTGTTTCGGCCCTACGGGACTGGGTTTTGGGAAAAAGCAACTACAATTCTTTCCCCGGGTCCCAGAATTTTTCTTTAAAATCGAGGATCTTGTCGCCATCCAGTTCTAGCCCTTCGGCTTCAAGCAACTCCTGCATGGCGTTGGGATTATCGAAGTGATGTTTACCGGTTAACAATCCGTTACGGTTTACCACCCGGTGTGCCGGAACAAATTCGTGGTGCGAATGACTGGCATTCATTGCCCAGCCCACCATTCGTGCGGCTCCCGGCGAACCAAGACAAGCAGCAATTGCACCGTACGATGTTACCCGTCCGGGAGGGATTTGTTTTACAACTTCGTAAACCTGGTTAAAAAAATCACTCACGATTGGAATATTAGAATGTCAGAATATCGGAATATTCGAATTTTACGCTTTGCCAACTGCGACTGAATACTGCCTACTCTCTTTTATAAGTCCCGCGCACTTCGCCCAAAACTCCTATACTCGTCGCGTTCAATATCAATTTCGGGCTCAATGTATTCGCCATTGTGTGGAATAAATGCCAGGTATTTACTTGGTATTCCGCGATCGAGCCACTGTTTTTCGTAAAACGTACGGATACGCAATACATCTGTCAAACCTTCCCACTCGTATAAATTATCGGTTGCGGACAATATTTCGAATTGATTCAGTCTGGCCATTTCCAGCGTGTAGTTATACTGAAAATTACTGTCGGTTTTTAAGTGCACCACACCGCCGGGTTTCAGAAAATTCCGGTATTTATTCAGAAACGTTGTTGACGTTAAGCGTTTCCGGGCTTTCCGCATTTGCGGATCGGGGAAAGTGAGCCAGATTTCATCCACCTCATTTTCGGCAAAAAACTGCGGAATCAATTCGATGTTGGTACGCAAAAATCCCACATTTGTCATTTCGCGCTGATAGGCCAGTTTTGCGCCTTTCCACAGCCGCGCGCCTTTAATATCCACACCAATATAGTTAATGTTCGGATTCATTGCCGCCAGCTCAACGGTATACTCACCCTTGCCACAACCCAACTCTAAAATTATGGGCTGATCGTTTTTAAAAAATTCGGCCGACCATTTTCCTTTTAAATGAAAATCATCGTGCCCAACCTTATGAAACGGCGCCTGAACAACATGTTCAAAGCCTTGCATTTCATCAAATTTCTTCAGCTTTCCTTTTCCCACTTTTCAAAAATAAACTGCTTGTATTAATAAATTCTGTTGATTTCTTATTTGATTTTTTCAACCCGCACACCCACGTCGGAAATTCCTTTTAGTTCGTCGTTTCGCATGCCCTGCTGTAAACTTATGGTGTAATCGCCCGAGCGGGGGAAAAACACGTTTCGCCGATAAATAGCCTTCCGGGTTTTTAATCCACCAAAACCTTCACCCAGCCATTTCCCTGAAGGATCGGCCAGCACCATTTCGAAGGTATCTTTCACAGCTTCGCCACCGGGTTGCTCGATGGTAACAAACAACCACAGGTTGCTGTAGCGGTAATCTACGTTGTTGCGCACATTAATATAAAGATTATGATTTTGAAGGGTATCGGTAAGGGGCACCTTAAACACCACAAGCGAATCTTTGTTCCAAACGCCTTTGTCTATTGGCTTGTATTTATCGAAAACGCTGTGAGAATCGCAAGCTGCCATCAACACCACAATTCCCGCAAAAAGTATAACCTGAAAAAAACGACTCATTCTGTTTCAACTATTTTTTTTTCGAAAGATCATTACATCAAACGCTGTAATACGCAAGTTGTTTTCTTTAATCACGGTTTGGGTTACGATTTTGATTGGATCGCCGGTTTTGACTACCCCCGCGATTTTGTTTCGAACTGCGACTTTGGCCACCTTCCTCTCCACTATTTTGTTTTCGGTCTGGTCTTTGACCCCGCGCATTTGGCTGATTTTGATTTCTGTTTCGATTGGGATTACGACGGTTACTTCGCTTTTTCGAGCGGCTTTTTTTCTTCGCCTGGTCAAAACGATCCAGATCTTCCTGCCCTACCACATTATGGAATGTATCTTCTTTCTGTGCTTCGGCATCGTATTTTTCAATTACCAGTTTCTCGGGTTTTTTGCCGCTACGATTTAAGCGCAACACTTCTTTTACTCGTTTTACAGGAACAGCGATCAAAGTGCCGGGGCCGTTGCCTCTTGGCGCATACCAATAAATTCCACCAAAAATATCGGCTTTTAAAAACGAAAAAGTCATGTGTTCCGTTTCTAGCGGAATATGGTTTGGCGGGAAATCCTTTGTTGCATCAATATAAGCATCCACCTCGAAATTGAGGCAGCACTTCAGTTTTCCACATTGCCCGGCCAGCTTTTGCGGGTTGAGCGAAATCTCCTGATGACGGGCTGCATTGGTTGTTACCGACACAAAATTACTCATCCATGTTGAGCAGCACAGTGTTCTTCCACAAGGGCCAATTCCACCAATACGGCCGGCTTCCTGGCGCGCCCCAATTTGTTTCATCTCGATGCGGATGCGGAAGGTTTCGGCCAGTACTTTTATCAACTGACGAAAATCAACTCGTCCGTCGGCAATGTAATAGAATATGGCCTTCGTTTTATCGCCCTGGTATTCCACATCACCAATTTTCATGTCAAGGCCAAGGTCTTGAACTATCTGCCGCGACTTGATCATGGTTTCATGTTCCAGCGAAATAGCTTCTTTCCACTTGTCAATATCAACCGGTTTGGCATGGCGGTAAACTTTGCGGTATTCGCCATTGTTCAGGGTTACTTTGTGGCGTTTCATTTGCTCGAAAACCAGCTCCCCTTTTAGCGAAATAATACCAATGTCGTGACCCGGATTTCCTTCAACGGCCACCAATTCACCAACTTTTAGCTTTAAATTATTTACGTTTTTGTAGTAGTCTTTTCGGGTATTTTTAAAACGCACCTCAACAATGTCTTCGCCTTTGTAAGCAGGCTGAACATCGCCAAGCCAATCGGTTACCTGCAGTTTTCCGCAGTTTCCAACTTTCGTTTGACAAATCCCTCTATCTGTGGTATTTACTTCTTTCATTTTTTAGGCTTAAGTCCCCGGCTCTCCAATATTCATCAAAGGCCTGTTTTATCTGGCAAGGCCAAGATAATGAATTAACCAACAAAAGTAATGATTAATAGCAATTTGATAGCTAATGGGTTGGTTTTTAAAATGAATCTAAAAAGGGAAATGACAAGACGGAATAACTACCGCTTAATCAGCCTCACCATTCGCAAACCGGTATCCATAAAAACAATACGCGGATTTCCGTTCATGGAGATGTGTTTTATGGCCAGCTCAAATTCGTCGGCAAAAGCCACAATGTTGCGCTCGTTAATAAAAGGTGCGAATTTTTTGGCCCAGTCTTTTTCGGCACGGTTCATATACACAATTTCGCTGCGGTTCATGTTCGATACAAAATATTCGCGCACCAAACGCAACGAAGCCGCAAAAAAGGCCTTCTGTTTGTCGCGGCCAATCTTTGCCATTTCATCGGCCCAGTCAATCATCTCTTTCACCTGCCGGGCGTAGGCAAAACGCATCATTTCCTGAAACTTTTGGAAATAAAACTGCTCATCGTCCGACGGCGATAGATAGCTGAGTGCTTTCAGGTAACTTCCCGAAGCCAGGTGAACCGCATCGGGAATAATTGCCGGATCGACTCCCTCAATTTTCAGCAAGGCATTTTTAATGGATTGATTATCGACAAAAGGAAACTTTACCAGTTGTGCCCGCGAACGAATGGTGCCAATCACCCCTTCTTCGTTTTCGGTAACCAAAATAAAAAGTGTTTTGCTGGGCGGCTCCTCAATCATTTTCAGCAGCTTGTTCGAGCAGGCGATGTTCATTTTCTCGGGCAGCCAGATTATCATCACTTTAAACTCCGACTCAAACGATTTCAAGTTCAGTTTTCGCAGGATCGACTCGCTTTCGCGTTCGTAAATTTCGCCTTGCGCATTTCCGGCATCAATGTGGCTCAACCAGCCGCTAAGTTCGAAATACGGATTGGCCAAAACCTTCTCGCGCCACTTCGGAAGAAAATCGTCGCTAACCGGTTTATTAAACTGTTTGGCATTGAAAATAGGGAATACAAAATGCAAATCGGGATGCGCCATTTTTTGGTATTTGTGGCACGACGGGCAGGTGCCGCACGAATCGGTTTCGCTGCGTTTTTTGCACGAAACATACTGTGCATAAGCCAAAGCCATGGCCAACTTACCGGTTCCCGACGGGCCGGAAAATAACTGTGCGTGACTGATTCGTTGCTCCTGTACCGACCTGATCAGGCGGCTTTTTATATTCTCTTGTCCTACTACGTCGTTGAAAAACATAAGCCAAAAATAGTACTTAATTCTGAAAGTTGGCAATATGCAAAATACAGTTGGCAAAGTTTCAAGTCACGAGCCACTAGCTTCGAGCTAATCTTCTTTGTGGTAGAAACTTTTAAACACAAAGACTCGAAGACACTAAGAATTAAACCACATTAGACACATAGAAAACATTAGGTATTAAATACTTCAAGGTTTATCTGTTTGCCTATTGCCATTTGCCTATTGCAAATTTATACCTTTTCAAATTGTCTGTTGTTAAGTGGTAAAACTGAGAACTGCGACTGAAAACTTTCTACTCATTCTGCAATCTAAAATCGTTAAACACGAAGGCTCAAAGACACGAAGAACTAAACCACATCAGACACATAGAAAACATTAGGTATTAAATACTTCAAGGTTTAACTGTTTGCCTATTGCCTATTTAAACCTTTCTATATTGTTCTATTGCCAAATTGTAGAACTGAAAATTGCGACTGTATACTGCGACTGAAAACTGTAAACTTTCTTCCCACTTCTGGAATCTAAAATCGTTAATCTGCAATCGATATTCAATTACTCATCATTCCCCATTCTAATACGCTAACATTCAACCATTCCTCCACTCCTCTAAATCTTACCGCAACATTAAATTATGAAAGGCCTTAAAATTCCACTGTTTTTTCGAGCTATTAATTTCTATCTTTGGTTGGATTTTTCAAAAAACACTAAAAATAAAATATCATGCAAACTATTAGCAGCTATGACTTTAAAGGAAAAAGAGCTCTTATTCGCGTTGATTTCAACGTGCCTTTAAACGACAAATTCGAGATTACCGACGATACACGTATGCGTGCCGCGCTTCCAACAATTAAAAAAATTATTGAAGGTGGTGGTTCGCCAATCATCATGTCGCACCTTGGTCGTCCGAAAAATGGTCCTGAAGAAAAATTCTCGCTAAAACCATTGGTAAATCACCTGAGCGAACTGCTTGGTGGTGCTACTGTAAAAATCGCTCCTGACTGTATTGGCGAAGAAGTAAAAGCCATGGCAGAGAATGTAAAACCGGGAGAAGTGCTGATTCTTGAAAACCTGCGTTTTTACAAAGAAGAAACTGCCGGCGACGAAGAATTTGCTGCTAAATTAGCTGAAAACGGCGACTGCTGGGTGAACGATGCTTTTGGTACAGCTCACCGTGCACACGCTTCAACAGCTGTAATCGCTAAGTTTTTCCCGAACGACAAAATGTTTGGATTCTTGATTGAGAGTGAAGTAAAAAGCCTTGACAAAGTAGTAAAAGCACCACAGCGTCCGCTTACTGCAATTATGGGTGGAGCTAAAGTTTCGTCAAAAATTACCATTATCGAAAACCTGCTCGACAAAGTAGACAACCTGATTTTGGGTGGTGGAATGAAATTTACTTTTGTGAAAGCTCACGGTGGTAAAGTAGGTAGCTCAATTTGCGAAGACGACTTCCTGGAAACAGCATTGAATATTGAAAAGCTGGCAAAAGAAAAAGGCGTAAACCTTTACATGGCAAGCGATGTTCTTGCTGCCGATGCATTTAGCAACGATGCTAACACGAAGGTTCTTCCTATTGGCGAAATTCCTGATGGATGGATGGGACTGGATGCAGGTCCTGATGCCATTGAAAGCTTTAAGAAGGTTATCGAAAAATCAGGAACGATTCTTTGGAATGGTCCGATTGGTGTTTTCGAAATGGAAGCTTTTGCTGAAGGAACAAGAGCAGTTGGTGAAGCCGTTGTTGAAGCAACAAAAAAAGGTGCATTCTCGCTTGTTGGTGGTGGCGACTCGGTAGCTGCGGTTAATCAACTGGGATTTGCCGATGGCGTTTCTTACATCTCAACTGCAGGTGGCGCACTGTTGGAATACCTCGAAGGAAAAACGCTTCCTGGTGTTGCTGCTGTTCGTGGCGAATAATCAAAAACTACAATAATACATTGAAAAGCCTGGTTCGTTTCGGACCGGGCTTTTTTTTTCGCTGAAAGTCGATCAAAGGAAGACAGCTATTTTTCGTCCGGGACAACCATGAGCATTGAACAACTTTCTTCGCCGGACGATTTAAACGATAACCTTTTACCCGGGGCGGCGTAATTCAACGAATTACTCTACCCCGGGCTAAAGTAAAAAGCACTTTCAGCGCTTTAATTAAAAGCCCAAAGGGGCGAAAAGCAATAACCCGGGGCGACTGACGGCAATCAGGAAGCGCCGGGAAAGTGAGTGAGGTCGAACTCGTCCGGCGAAGACAGTTGGATAGAGATGGTTCGCCACCCCGGACGAAAAAACCGAAAGAAACTTTAAACTGATTGCATAAAAAAGCTAAGAATGGGTCAAATTTCTAATCTACGACTTTCTTTGTCTATCAATCCCACCCTTGAACATAACACCCCTACTATCTGTTTCATAACAAACTTAAAACAGCAAAAAATGAAAGCTAACGTAGGATCAATTGACAGACTATTACGAATAATTGTTGGATTGATAATTGCTATTATCGGGGTTATTTTCGACAGCTGGTGGGGCTTGATTGGCATCATTCCATTGGCAACCGGACTTTTTAGGTTTTGTCCGATGTATTTCCCGCTTAAAATTTCTACTACAGGAAAGGATGAATAAGCTACAACCGCGGTTTTTGCACGTCGAATTTTAGTTGTGGTTTACCCTCTAACCAAATTAACAGCACTCATTCCAAACGATGCTGAATGCAAGACTATTATTGCAACTCTTCTGAAAACCTTCTCGAAGCATAGAATATCTAAAACAAGAAAACTGAATTTATTTAGGGGCTATCTTTAGGTTATTACTTGTGTTTTTATCAATTTTGAAAAGTAATAAACTATTATACTATGAATGCGATTAACCGCTGGCCGCTTCTGGCCATTTTTGTGCTGCTCTTTTCGGTAGCTTGTACTACCAATGAATCTGACCCTGACCTTATGATACAAAAAGAACTAAACACCAACTGGACATTTAACCAGGTGGGCGAAAATGAATGGTTGCCTGCAACAGTTCCGGGAACAGTTCATACCGATTTACTGGCCAACGAAAAGATTGAAGATCCTTTTTATCGGTTGAATGAGTTGGATCAGCAATGGATCGACAAAGTAGACTGGGAATATAAAAGCACTTTCACGGTTGACAAGACATTTTTGAACCGCGATAAAATTGTTATTGATTTTGAAGGACTCGACACGTATGCCGACGTTTCGGTGAACGGCGAAGAAGTACTTTCGGCCGATAACATGTTTCGCGAGTGGCAGGTGGATGTAAAAGACCTGTTAAAAGAAGGTGATAACGAAATACACATTGTTTTTCGCTCGCCAATTGTTGAAGGACTGAAAAAATACGATGCCAACGGATTTGTTTATCCGGGTGGCGAAAACGACCAGGCCGAACGTGGTGAGGTAGAAGGCAACAAACGCGTTAGCATTTACACCCGTAAAGCCGGCTACCATTTTGGTTGGGACTGGGGTCCGCGACTCGTAACCAGTGGTATCTGGAAACCGGTTTACCTGAAAGCCTGGGACAATGCAACCATCCAGAACCTGCAAATCGTTCAGCACGAAGTTTCGGAAGAAAAAGCAACATTCACAGCTGTTTTCGAAGTAGATGCAGTTAAGAAAACAAAAGCTACCATTACTATTAATAACGACGGACAAAGTCTGGCTTCAAGTGAAGTTAGTTTGACTCCGGGCGTTAATACGTATTCAGTTGATTTTGAAATTGCTAATCCACAGCTATGGTGGACCAACGGTTTGGGAGAAGCACACTTATACAATCTTTCAGGAGTTTTGGATGTAAAAGGCCGCACGGTTACTGAAGATACCCGAATTGGAATTCGCACACTGGAACTGGTTCGCGAAAAAGACGACGATGGTACTTCGTTCTATTTCAAATTGAACGGACACCCGGTATTTATGAAGGGTGCCAACTACATTCCGAACGATATGTTCCTGCCACGCGTTACCGACGAAAATTATTGTAAAGTTGTTGAAAATGCTAAAAATGCAAACAACAATATGTTGCGTGTTTGGGGAGGTGGTATTTACGAAAACGATATTTTCTACGACCTCTGCGACGAAAACGGAATTCTGATCTGGCAGGACTTTATGTTTGCCTGTGCCATGTTCCCGAATAATCCTGAGTTTTTGGACAACATCAAACACGAAGCTATTGACAATGTAAAACGCCTGCGCAATCACCCAAGTATTGCTTTATGGTGCGGAAACAACGAAATCCTGACCGCCTGGAACACCTGGGGATGGAAAAAAATTGCTGCCGATCAGGGCGACGATGTTTCGGAAAAAGTTTGGCAGGCTTATGTTGATATTTTCCATAAAACGCTACCCGACGTGGTGAATGAATACGATCCTTCGCGCAGCTACTGGGGATCAAGTCCATCATCTGGACTTGGCGTCCAAGCCGACCTTGTAAATGGCGACGAACACTACTGGGGAGTTTGGTGGGCAAAAGAGCCGTTCAGTACATACGCCACTCACCTGGCGCGTTTTATGAGCGAATACGGTTTCCAGAGTTTCCCTGAAATGGCGTCGGTGCGTAAATATGCCGAGCCGGAAGATTACGATATTTACTCGGAAGTGATGGAATCGCATCAGCGTTCGTCAATCGGTAACGGAACCATCGAATATTACATGCTTCAGGAATACAAAAAACCAAAAGATTTTGAATCATTCCTGTATGTAAACCATGTGCTACAAGCCGACGGAATTAAATTCGGATTGGAAGGACACCGCCGTGCCATGCCGTTTTGTATGGGAAGTTTGTACTGGCAGATCAACGATGTTTGGCCAGTGGCGTCGTGGAGTTCAACCGACTACTACCAAAAATGGAAAGCACTTCAATATTACGTAAAAAAGGGTTTCAGCCAGGTTTTGGTTAGCCCGTACGAAGAAGGAATTAAGTTTAAAGTGGGTATTGTTAACGATCGCCTGGAGCCAATTCAAGCCGAGCTGCGTTTGCAAATGGTTGATTTCGACGGACAGGTAATTTGGGAAGAAGCTCATCTGGTTGATATTCCGGCCAACTCGAGCGACGACTATTTTGATGTAAACAAAAACGAGTGGCGTTACAAATACAGAAGAAATCTGAAAAACGTTGTATTCACTACCGAGCTGGTTGAAAATGGAAAAGTTCTTTCGAAAAACAATTACTACTTCCTGCCATTTAAAAACCTGAGCGTTAAAGCTCCGCAGGTTGAATATGCAATTACAAAAGCCGATAACGGTTTCGACATCGTTTTAAAAACCGACAAGCTGGCTAAAAACCTGTTCATGGAAATTGGTGACGAAGATGGATTCTTCTCCGACAACTACTTTGATTTGCTGCCCAACGAAAAGGTATCGATCAATTTAAAAACCGATATTTCGGAAGAAAAACTAAATGAAGTACTGACCATTCGTACTTTGGATGATGCATTTTAATTGATGATAATTCCGGATGTTCAAAGAGTAAAACGACTTTAAGAACGACACCCTGAATTCATTTCAGGGTCTCTGTGATTTATATTCTGAAACAAGTTCAGAATGACGTAGCCGGTTTACTTTTTGAACATCTTTTCTCTTGTTGACACCCCGCTGTTTAAAACAATTCCACCCGCACATTTTTATTCAATTTCAATTTCCCGACCTTTAAGCTTAATATGAACTTATTTATCGTACTCTTTTTTAGCATCCTCTCTATTTTTATTGGCAAACCGGCCGAAAAAACCGAAGTGTACCTTGAAAAGGGAGGCCAACTTATGGCGTTTCAGGCTACCGGCGAAAAAGGAAAAGTGAGCTTTAAACACCTCGATGAAGGCAGCTACAAATTACTTTTAGTATTTCCGCAACAAGAGGGCAAATACATCAAAGAAAAGCCCAAACACGAAACCATGACCAAAGCCACTTACAACCCGCGAAACAAAACTTATTACTACCAGGGAACAGAAGGTTTTTTCTCCATAAAATTCAGAGATCTTTCTAAAATTAGAAGCGAGAACTTTTCAGCGATATTCAGGGAGGAACAAGATGGAGATGATAAATTTAATGCAATTGCCGAATTTGGCATTCACAATGCCGGGGGATCAATTGGTGTTTCTGTAGAGGCGATTACTGCTGCACAATTCAAAAAAGCAGCGGATAAAATTGGTCAGGATATTTCAACACAGTCTATTCGGGGGATAAAATAGTATAAAGCATTCAGCGGGTGAGTTTAAACTGTATGTCATTTCGAACGAAGTGAGAAATCTGTTACTTCACAGCTCTGACCTAACAGATTTCTCGGTCGTTCCTCCTTCGAAATGACAATTTATATGGTCTTAATTTGTCGCCCTAACGGACGATGAAATTAAAATATTAAATAATTCCCAATTCTTTACCCACCTTAATAAAGGCTTCAACGGCCCTGTCGATTTCCTCAAAAGAGTGTGCTGCTGAAAGCTGAACCCGAATCCTTGCTTTTCCGCGCGGAACTACAGGGAAACAGAATCCGATAACATAAACGCCTTCTTTTAACAGTTTGTCGGCGAATTTGATGGCCAGTGGCTCGTCGTAAACCATTACCGGGACAATTGCCGTATCGCCTTTCACCAAATCAAAACCAGCTGCTTCCATTTTCGTTCTGAAACGATCAGCATTTGCCATTGTTTTGGCCGGCAGATCGGCTCCACCCGAAAGCATCTCGATAACTTTTAACGTTGCTCCAACAGTAGCCGGTGCTAAAGTATTCGAGAACAAATACGGACGCGAACGTTGACGCAACATATCGATGATCTCGCGACGCCCTGAAGTACAACCACCGTTTCCACCGCCCATGGCTTTCCCGAAAGTGGTGGTTATAATATCAATCTCGCCAAGTAAATCGTAATGCTCAGCAGTACCACGTCCGGTTTTTCCGATGTATCCTGTTGCATGCGAATCGTCAACCATTACCAGTGCATCGTATTTTTTGGCCAGCTTAACAATGTCGGGCAAGTTGGCAATGTCTCCATCCATCGAGAAAACACCGTCGGTTACAATTAAACGATATTTCGCTCCCGATGCATCTTTTAAACATTGCTCCAACTCCGCCATATCAGAGTGTTTGTAACGAAAACGCTGTGCTTTACACAAACGCACTCCATCGATAATTGACGCATGGTTTAACTCATCAGAAATAATCGCCGAATCAGCACCTAAAAGTGGCTCAAAAACTCCACCGTTGGCATCAAAACAGGCACAGTATAAAATTGTGTCTTCCGTTCCCAAAAACTCAGAAACCTTTTCTTCCAACTGTTTGTGAATAGATTGTGTTCCGCAAATAAAACGCACCGATGAAAGTCCGAATCCCCAGTCGTTCATAATGTCTTGTGCAGCTTTAACAACCTCCGGATTGTTGGCCAGTCCCAGGTAATTGTTAGCACAAAAATTCAGCACCGTTTCTCCCGTCGACACTGCAATTTCAGAGCTTTGCGAAGTGGTAATAATCCGTTCGCTTTTATATAATCCCTGCTCTTTTAATTCTTCAAGCGTGTTTCTTAGGTCGTTCTTAATTTTTCCGTACATGATTCCAGTTGTTTTAAACTTTACACAAAGTAATGGAAAGCATTAGTATTAAACATTGATAAAAGGCAGATTATGAAAGTCAATTGGCAGTAGGCAAAACTCAATAGGCAATAGAAAAAAGCCTCTGATTAAGCGTTTGTCTAATAACATTTTGTTTATTGCCTACTATTATTTCCGGCTCCCCGGGGTATATATTTTTCCGGATTCTCAACCATGTGATTCAATAAACGGCCAACTTCCTCTGATTTCTCTATAAGATCTTTATAGGCCTTCTCCGATATATAATTACACTCCTTGGCAAAATCCAAAGACACCTGTGTTTCTGTATTCGCCATATCCGAATCACTCATTTTACTCGAAAAATGTTTTGGATATTGCCGTTTTCGATATCCTTCACCAATTGCCCGACAAACAGCACGCGACGATCGTCTAACCTGATCTGTTAACTCATATTTTTCTTCGGAAGGGAAGTTCTTTGATATCTCAAAAATCTCCATCGCCAAAGCAAATGATTTTTTATAAACTGTTAAACCCCGAAATCCAGTTTTAGTTGTTTTTTGCATGGAAGTTATTTTACAACCAAATTACGGAAAGTTTCAAGGAAAGTCAAATTGACAAGAACAGGTACATTGACATCATATATCAGCACTTGCCTATCGCCATTTGCCAATTGCCTACTGAATATACGAACAACAATCTGCCACTGAAAACTAAATTCTTATCTTTGCGCCAAAATAAAGAAAGAACAATGAGCGAAAGAAAAGTACGGGTACGATTTGCCCCAAGTCCTACCGGGCCGTTGCATATGGGCGGTGTTCGAACAGCCTTATTTAATTACCTGTTTGCAAAAAAACACGGTGGCGAATTTATACTCCGAATTGAAGATACCGACCAAACCCGTTTTGTTCCGGGTGCCGAAGATTATATTATTGAAAGCCTGAACTGGTGCGGACTAACACCGGTTGAAGGTCCCGGAATAGGTGGCGATTTTGGCCCATACCGTCAAAGTGAAAGGAAAGAGTTGTATAAAAAATATGCCGATCAGCTGGTAGAAAGCGGCTGGGCGTATTATGCTTTTGACACACCCGAAGAAATTGATGCGCTGCGAAAAGAAGCGGAAGCCAACAAGGAAACGTTCTCCTACGGAATTGCCACGCGCGACAACCTGAATAACTCGCTCAAATTATCGGAAGAAGAAGTTCAGCAAAAAATAGCAGCAGGCGAAGCTTACGTAATTCGTTTTAAGATGCCTGCCGATACCGACGTTTCAGAGGAAGATCTGATTCGTGGCAACGTAACTTTTAACACCACAAAAAGTCTCGACGACAAGGTGCTATTTAAATCGGATGGAATGCCAACTTACCACCTTGCCAATGTGGTTGACGATCATTTAATGGAGATCTCTCATGTTATTCGTGGCGAAGAATGGTTACCATCGATGCCCTTACATGTTTTATTGTACAAAGCGTTGGGTTGGGAAGAAACCAAACCACGTTTTGCGCATCTTCCGCTAATTTTAAAACCGGTTGGAAAAGGAAAGCTTAGCAAACGCGATGGCGACAAACTGGGATTCCCGGTATTTCCTTTACTGTGGACCGATCCGAAAACAGGCGACGTTTCGCGCGGATACCGCGAAGACGGCTATTTCCCTGAGGCGTTTATCAACCTGTTGGCATTATTGGGCTGGAACCCGGGAACAGAACAGGAATTCTTCTCGCTGGAAGAACTGGGAGAAATCTTCAGTCTTGAGCGCGTAGTGAAGTCAGGTTCACGTTTTGATCCGGAAAAAGCAAAGTGGTTTAACAAACATTATTTTCAGGAAAAATCGGTTGAGGAACTTGCTGAGCTATTCAAACCTGTATTAGCAGAAAAGGGAGTGGAAGCATCGGATGAAAAAGTAAATGCAGTAGTTGCCGAGATAAAAGAGCGCTGCGAATTTGTTGCTGAATTGTGGGAGCAGAGCAGTTACTTTTTTGTGGCTCCGACCGAGTACGATGCAAAAACAGTAAAAAAACGCTGGAAAGAAAATACATCAGGCCAGTTAACAGAAATAGTAAACGTTTTTGAAACGGTTGAAAACTGGAAAGCCGATGCCATAAAAGAAGCCTTTTCGGCCTTTATGAACGAAAAAGAATGGGGCTTTGGCACCATTATGAATCCACTTCGTTTAGCACTCGTTGGTGGAAATATGGGCCCCGATCTCTTTGTTATTTGCGAGCTGCTGGGTAAAGAAGAAAGTATTGCCCGTATAAAAACGGCAATCGAAAGAATATAGAATTACGTAATCATTACGCTCTCCAACATCAGATATCCGTGAAATTTTAAACTCACACTTTAATTTTTCACGGATATTTTGTATATTATACCGTGAATTTTTAAAATCATGGTATGGCTACACTTCCGCGAAAATTACTTAACGAAGTAAGAAACTCACTTACTTATTTTCCAATCGTGGCAATAATTGGCCCCAGACAAGTTGGGAAAACAACCTTGGTTAAACAGTTAATTTCCAACACCGGGGAAGAGTGTATTTACCTGGATTTGGAACGAGCATCCGATTTGAACAAGTTAACAGATCCCGAACTATTTTTTTCGCAGAACCGCGAAAAAATGATAATTATCGATGAAATTCAATTCAAAGAAGATCTTTACCCACTTTTAAGATCCCTGGTAGATGAAACCCGTAAACCAGGGCAATTTATATTACTGGGTTCGGCATCTCCGGATTTAATTCGCGATAGTTCGGAGACACTGGCAGGAAGGATTGCCTATCATCGTCTACATCCACTTACCATGGATGAAATTCCATTAGAAATGGATCAAAACAAGCTATGGATAAGAGGTGGTTTCCCCGATGCACTACTTGCTCCCACCTCTGATTTAACATGGCAATGGATGGAGAATTTTGTTAATACCTATTTAAATCGCGATCTGCTACAACTAGGATTAAATGCACCAGGGCGCACAATACGAAACCTTTGGTCTATGTTGGCACATTCCAGCGGACAGATATTAAATACATCAACATTTGCAAGTTCTTTGGGACTGTCCTCTCCTACCATCAATAAATACATCGATTTCCTTGAAGGCGCTTTTCTTATATACAGTTTACAGGCATTTGCTCCTAACATGAAAAAACGCCTTGTAAAACGCCCCAAATTATATTTAACAGACACAGGAATTCTTCACCACTTAATCGGGACAGAAAACTTCAATGAATTGGCTGGGCATCCGGGTTTAGGCGCATCATGGGAAACCTTTGTGTTAAACCAAATTTTAGCAATAAAAAAAAGAATGATAAAAATATTTTTCTACCGAACCCACCATGGAGCGGAAGCTGATTTTGTATTAACAAAAGGAGAAAAGGTAGTGGCAGGAATCGAAGTGAAGTATACAAATTCGCCCAAACTCACAAAGGGAAACCATAATGCATTTCAAGATTTAAATTCACCGACTAACTTTGTCATTACACCTTCTTCTGATGATTATCTGCTACAAAAAAACATCAGGGTATGTTCGTTAAAAACTTTTTTAAAGAATTACCTTCCTGAACTGTAGATGAAAAAATTTTGATTACAAAAAAACCGGCTTGAATCAAGCCGGTTTTTTCGTAATAAGATTTCACTCTAAATTACACCGATGTAACAATAAATTGTCGCACACTTTCACTCTGTTCAGTTTGCTCCTTTATTGTAAAATCGGCATAAACCATTGTAACTTTAAAATTCCTAACGGCATTTTAAAGAACAATTGGTATTACTTTTTCTTTTTCTTCATAAAAAAGAAAACAGCCGCCGCTACAACAACAACTGCAACAACAATAACTATTACAGTGGTATTTGAACCTGAAGCTTGTTCAGCACCAGCCAACGGCACTTCTTCCAAATACGAACTGTCCTGAGCACCCAAATTATCAATGTATGTTCCCTGGTCTTGCGCCATTAGCAACATTGTTGGTAAACTCATAATAAACAATCCGATCATTGCAATCACTCTTTTCATCTCTCTAAATTTTAATATTCGTATTACTTATTTAATTTCTCTTTTACTTTCTTCAATAGTGGTGCCGCATTTTTGTAACGCGGATTCACTTGCATCAACTCTTCCAAAACCGCATAGCTTTCTTCAAACTTGCCCTGATCAAAGAATTTTTGTGCCTCGAGCAAATACAACGGCTCGTAATAAGGATGTATTGCCCGGCCTTTTTCCAATAATTGGTCGAGCTCGGTATACTTGCGTTGTGCCAATTTTAAATTCGCCAAATTTACAAACATCCAAACATTATTGGGGTCTGTTTGCAGTTCCTTTTTTAATAATACTTCGGCTTCGTCCCATTTTCGGTGTTTCAAAAGGTCAATCCCTTTAAAATCATCTTTCGTTTGCCTTTCCAACAACACCACCAGCGGATTTCCTTTGTGGTAAAAAGTCTTTACGATTCGCGTCGATTGCCAGGTATCGTTCTTCAGCAAATACGGATGAATATAATTCACACCAAACAAGGCATAATCCCAGTCTACCGAACTGCGTTCGAGGTAACGTGTGTATTGAAAATCGATGTTGGGTAGCTGCTCGAAATAATTGGGCAACTGGCAATTCATCGCTACTATCGCTTCTTTATCACCAATTTCGGGGATTAAATAATCGGTTGCCTCCTTCATGCCATGGAAATAATAATCATATTCATAATTGCTCCACGCAGCTTTGTTCCCTCCCGAAATAGCATTGAAATAAATATAATCGGCAGGAAAAGTTTTCGCCTGGTGTTGAAAGGGCAAAATCATAAAAACAAAAAACAGCGCGATAGCCGGTATTTTTACCTTTTTGCTAATGTCGAGGTTTATGAATTGAAACAAACCGATAACCGCCAAAACAACCATCACCGGAACAACAAACAACATTTGCCGCATCCCGCTGTACAGATTCGATCCGATTACAATTACATACACCACCGGGAAAAGTAGCGTAAAAAAGACGAACAACTCTATACTGAGTTGTTCGCTTAACGGTTTAGAAAATTTATAGGTTAAAAAGGCTCCAAAATATAGGATCCCGAGCAAAATAAACTCGGGTGTTGCTATCAAAATCCATTTAATCAGGTAATGCCATGGCAGTGCTGAACTCCAGATTACCTCGCCTTCGAACAACTGTTTGATGCTGATTTTGTAGTGCTCCATTACCGATAAACTTTCGAGCGGATGACGCACCACGTCCTGCAAGGCATAGGGCCAGAATAATAGTCCGAGGAAATAACCTGCAAATACTATTACCAGCCACTGGCCCATTAACCTTACAAAACAAGATTTAGTTGAAACGATATATTTAAGTAAAAAAGGCTTCGAAAGAACGATAACTACAATTCCCACCCCGAGGTAGGCAAACAGAATTAACCCTCCGATACGCACAGAACAGGTAAAAGCAATGGCCAATCCAAGGCCAATCACTGTTTTCCAGTTCACTTTAGGAAATTGTTTTAAATATTTTATTATGAAGTAAATACCAGCCACATAACCGATTGCAAACGGAATATCTTTTAAATTGCCAAATGCCTGTCCAAATAATCGCGGTGTGAGCATCAGCGATAAAACTACGGTTGCTGCCACCCAGTATGAATTACTAATTTCTTTTCCCAGCAAACCGGCAAACAACAGCAGTAAAAAGAAAAATACAGCTCCTGTAAAATGTCGTGTTAAAAATTCATTGTCGATGGAGAATGCACGGTTGATCAGTGCGGTGAGGTTATCAACCGACTGACCGTAATATTTTAAATTGTCGACTGGAGTGTCAAGGCACGATACATCCTCTCCGCCGGTATAATACCAGTTAACCACACGTTTTGCATGTGGGTAATGCAACATCTCGTCGACATTAACAGCTGCCTTTGGCGCTAACGACAGCAGAATCACAGCAGCCACAAACAAGCTGATGCAAAACACATTCCGTGCAGTTAATATGTCGGCTAATTTATTCATAAACCTCCTTCACCAGGTAAACCGGGCGCTTTTGCACCTCTTTGTAAATGCGGTAAATATATTCGCCAATAAGCCCCAAAAAAGTAAGCTGTACCGACCCAAAAAAACTGATTGCCAAAAAGGTTGATGACCAACCGGTAGGCGCCAAACCTGTATATTTTGAAACCAGCGTGTAAACAATCGCCAGTAAGAATACCAAAACGCCAAGCAAACCGAGATACAAACACAGTTTAATAGGCCATTTCGAGAACGAATAAATGGCATCGGCAGCCAGCGAAAACAATTTTTTGCTAGTCATTTTAGCTACACCATCGGCTCTGTCCGGACGCTCGTAAACAATGGTATCGTGCTGAAAACCGATAAAATTCCGGATGCCCGGAAAATAGCGGTTTTGCTCGGTAAATTTCAAAATAGCCGAAACAGCCCGGCGGCTCATGATACAAAAGTTACCCGCCTGTTCCAGTTGTTGCTCTTCCGAAATATTCCGGAAAATTTTATGAAAGACATTGATGTAAAAGCGCTTGCTGAACTTTTCGCCACGTTCGGAGCGAACTGCTGAAACCACGTCACCCTTGGTGGCATTTATTTTTTGGAAAAGCTCTTTTATCAGCTCCGGCGGATCCTGCATATCGCCATCCATTACGACCACATACTCGCCTTTGGTGTATTCCAATCCGGCAGCGATGGCAGCCTGCAATCCAAAATTTCGTGACAACGATACCACTTTTAACTCCGGCTTCTTCGATTTCATTTCAAGAAGCTGTTGAAGCGTATCGTCAGCACTTCCGTCGTCAACACACACCACTTCGAAAGCTTCACCCAAAGTCATCAGGCTATGGTGCACTTCGTTTATCAGAAGCGATAGCACGGCACTTTCGTTAAATAATGGTATTACAACGGATAGTTTCATATTCTGTTTTAGGCTTTATGTTGAGTTCCTTGTTTTGGCACTGGAAATTCCATATCAACCGGACCCATTTCGTACTTATCGGGCCCAAGCTTTTCATTCGAAGTCATCATTTCTTCCCATGTTACCTTTTGTCCGGTATAAGCAGCTGTTCGTCCCATAATCGCCGTTAATGTAGACTCGGCAGTACGGTATGCCTCCACTACCGGCTTGTTTGTACGGATAGAGGTTACCAGGTGAATATGCTCCTGCACGTATGGAGAAACCGCAACAACTCCGGTGGAACGGCCATCCTTATTTTTTGGATATTCGTAAGTCCATTTCACTGATCCATCGTGGTTGAAGATCGTATTTTTACAGTTAGTGTAACCTTCGGTTCCCATAATCACTTCGCCAAGTTGGTTGGCACAACCATCAATCTGGCGCGAAAAACTGTGTGACGAGATACCTTTTCCAAAATCGAAATCGATACTAAAGAAATCGTACTGATCGCCGGTCAATCTGCGATGCCGTCCACCAAAACCAATGGCTGCTTCCGGTGTTTTCCCCATAAACCAGTTTACAATATCAATGTTGTGCACGTGTGTGTCCAAAATATGATCGCCACCTAACCAACAGAAGCTATTCCAGTTACGCAGCATGTATTCCATATCGCTCCAGCCTTCTTCGCGGGTACGAAACCAAACGTGCGACTGCAACCAATAAGCTTTTGCAGCTACCAAATCGCCAATTGCTCCCGAAGCCACTTGTTTATAGGTTTCCAGGTAATCGCGGCTGTGGCGGCGCTGTGTTCCTGTAATTACCGACAACCCCATGTTTTCTGCCTTCTTAGAAGTGGCCATAATCTGGCGCGCTCCAACCGGATCAACACAAACAGGTTTTTCCAGAAATACATGTTTTTTTGCCTGCACCGCAGCATCAAAGTGCATCGGGCGGAAATGCGGAGGTGTAGCTAAAATTACCACATCTAAATCCACATCCAGCAAACTTTTATAAGCATCGAACCCCCAGAAACAATTGGCTTCCGGCACCTCAACGCGTTGCTTTAACAATTTATCGCGGCAATCCCAAACCTTATCTTCAAACACATCGGCAAGTGCCACCAGATGTAAACCGTGCCCTGCTGCCAAAAAGTTCAATGCAGCGCCGGTCCCCCGGTTTCCACAACCTACCAATCCTACTTTTAATTCCTTACCATCGGGAGCCTGATCAAGCAACGGAGGAAATTCGTAATCAACCTCTTTTGTTGCGTTTTTACAAGAACTCAGTGCATTTAAACCAATTACTCCGGCAGCACCGATTAATGCTGATTTCTCCAGAAAATTCCTGCGTGATAGTTGATCTTTACTCATTGTATTTTGTTTTATTTTTTTTCTGATGTAATCATTTCTTCATTGTACTCGCAAACCACTCTGAAACCAACACTTTTGGTATCAGAATACCACCAAATACTTTTTGGGATTTGCGGATCGGTTACTAACCAGGCTTCGGTTTTTGTAAAATCGCGGGCTGCCACACGTAAGTCTTTTGGCGAGTTGCGGAACGAACCTCCACGAACAACGTGCTCCATTCCGTTTCTTGGTCCTCTCGGATTTTTCACCACTCCTTTCGGATATTTTCCATACACCTGTGGGTCGTAATAATCAAGGCAGAATTCAGCCACATTGCCCAGCATATTTTTCAAACCGTAAGGATTGGCCTCAACGACATCGGGTTGCTGGGTTCTATTCGGACTGTTCAGGTGAGATACTACATACTGGTTAATCACTTCTTTATTGCTGCCAAATAATTTCTTGATAAATCCATCGGCTTCAAAATCTTTAGGCGATCCCTCGAAGAAATAGGGCATTTGTGTACCTCCGCGTGCTGCATATTCCCATTCAGCTTCGGTAGGTAATCTATATTTTCGGCCTGTTTCCTGACTCAACCAACGGCAATACGTTTCCGCCGCATGATGGCTCATTGTAATGGCCGGACGTGTCCCTTTTCCCCATCCCTGATCGGGCGCTCCCCAAGGTGGTGTTGCTCCCGAAACGCCATCGGTTTCTTCATCAACTTCTACCGCTTCTTTCCGCCCCTGCGAGCCGGTAGCGGTAAAAAAGGCCAGGTATTCATTCCACGAAACTTCTATTTCTGCCATCCAGAAATTATCAACTTCAACATCGCGAACAGGACCTTCATCTCTTTCGCGGTAAGGTTCATCAGCCGGGCTTCCCATTTTAAACTGACCACCGGGAATGGCAATCATTTTAAACGATACCGCTGTTCCGGGTATTTGCTCTTCAAAGGTTTCAAATGCCGTGACTTTAGCAGGCTCAGTATAAATTTCATTCGGATCTACCGTTTCTTCCAATCCTACCAGCAAGTTGGTTTCACCGCGGTAATGCCCAACATCATGATGACACTGCATACATGAATTATTTTCCGGATCACGGATATATTTTATATGTTGCTGACTTCCCTGTGCATTCAGCGTCGACGGGAACATATTGGTATGGCATTTCAAACATCCATCTTCGTAAACAAAATGTTTTGAAGCTTCAACCGATCGTTTAGCCGCCCAATCAATCTCTTCTGGGTCCATTGTCAGGTAGGCATACAAATCATGAAATCCATGATAAGCTTTACGGGTTAAAAAACGGGCTGTTTGATCTTCAGGTGGCAAGTGGCAGTCAACACATTTAACAGAAACGCCACTGGGGGTGTTATGATGAACTGATAGTTTCCAGCTGGTTTCAGCATGTGGGTGAACATGACATGAATTACAAAAATCATTTGTAGAAGTGTAGGTAACTGTTTTATTAAATAACAGCAAAAAGAGAATTACACTTAGTCCTCCCGCAACAAAGAGCATGTAGTGCTTGCGTTTAATTGTCTTATCAGTCATTCGTAGTCAATTTGAACCGCAATTATACGCGCGCGCAATTAGCTGCTTCTTAATATTTGTGCTAAATGTGTCTTAACGACCTCTTAATTTCATCTTAATTATTTTCGTAACATATTGATTAAAAAGTATTTTGAGAAATATATTTTTTAATTAAAAAATATCATTTTACGCATATTTTAATATATTTGAGCTGAAAATAATATCAAATTAAGGACATTATCATTCCAGCCAGAAGAAAATATAAGATGCCGTATAAGATTAAATTGAAGCTATTCATATTGCTTTTTGCAGGAGTTGCCTTTTGTTTACCAGGCAAAGCCAATGATTTTGCCGACAACTCCTTTTTGATAGGCAAGTTGACACCCGCCGAATACCAAAACAACCGACTTTTCGACTTTATAAAAAGCAACAACTGGACAGGAATTGAATTAGCTGTTGAATCAGATAAAAATGGAATCAGTTTACAAAACAGCGCTATTCAATTTTCAGCTATTCTGGAAAAAATAGAATTGTTACTGGAAGAGGAAGAATCAAAGGTCATTCCGGTTTTTATCAATTTTTCGGGCAATGTACATTTGCTCGATTCAGTAATTAACGCGAGTAGCCTTTCCGATCAGATATTCTATTTACCACAGGGCGAACGATGGCCATCGATAGAATATTTGGTACAGGCCAACCGCAGAGTAATTTTTTTTGTTGACGGAGACATAGAAAACGAAAGCCGGATTCTTCACAATACGTCCAACTATGCGCTTGAGATTGGTGCCAGTCAAATCACGCCAAACTCTGCTATCCTGAAAAGGGAATCAAACATCAATAAAGAACTTTTCAAAATTAGTAATTTCGATCGTTTACCTACCGGTGTCTCTACATCACAACTTAACCGAAACCTGTTTCCTGAGTACATTAATTTTTTGCTTGAAAGCTGGACAAAATACGGCAAGAAACCCAATTTCCTTTTTGTGGAAAGGAGCATTTACAATTTTGGTTTTATCATCGAACAGCTACATTCTTTCGAGGCAGTAAAAGGACAGGTACGAACAGTTGGAAAAAACTTTGATCGCGTTTTTTGGAAAAATGCCGAAACGCTGATCACCGGAGGGAAATTTAGCTTTCCCATTCGTGGTGGTGAAGAAATGATATTAACACCATTTGTTCCCGGGTTTAGTTTAACACCTTCGCAACTTACTATAACTGCCGAAATGGTAAAACCCGAACAGTATTCAATACTGGCAACTCCGCTCGATCTTAACCGTGGGTTAATGGCCAGTTTTCATTTCGAGAACGAGCTGGCAGATGTGGTGAACCCCGAACGTACTTTTGACGGAAACGGCTTTACTTTTAGCCAGGATATAGACCGTGGAAACGTGCTTCGTTTGCCGGAAAATGCTAATGTTAACCTTGGTCATCCCGAGCTGTATGGCCTGCCTAATAGTAGTTTTACAATTAGCTGTTTTGTAAAATTTATTGATATTCTGGAATTCGGAGATAATGCAATTCTTGGAAATGACGAAACAGGATACAGAAGAGGACTCCATCTTGTATTGCGCTCGGGGCATCCGTATTTCGGACTATGGGCCAACGATTTTATGTCGGACGAACTGCTGGAAACCAACAAATGGTACCATCTTACCTGGCGTTATATTTTGGAAACCGGCCAACAAGCAATTTTTGTTAATGGCCTATATGTTGGTGGTTCTGATGGCCATCCGCCTTATTCAGGCACCAACGATATTTTTATTGGCAGTGCCCTTTCCGGCGGAGCCAGCCTCAGAGGATATATCGACAACCTGTACATTTGGAACCGCCCGCTGGGTAACGAAGAAATAAACCGGCTGGCACTCGATGAAGAAATCACTTACCAAACTACAGAAGCCCCGGGCACCTTACTGTCTATCAAAACAATTGTTACCATTCTGGGATCCATCGCTTTTGTTTTTCTGGTGTTGATTTTTGTTCTGCTACGGAAAATGAATGCACGAAAACATTCGATATTAGTCAATAAACCTGAAACGCCAACAAAAAACCAAATTCAGCTTTTTGGCGAGTTCAAGGCGATTAATAACAAAAACGAAGATGTTACCGATCTATTCACTCCAAAAGTGCGCGAGCTGTTTATTTTTACGCTTATCCATAGTATGAAGAATGGAATTGGAGCGCCTATTCCCGATGTTAACGAAACGCTGTGGTACGGAATTGAAGACAAAAAAGTGGCCAACAACCGCGCTGTTACACTCAACAAATTGCGCAAAATTCTGGCACATTTCAATAAGGTAGAAATTAGCTCACAGAATGGCTACCTTCACTTAAATCTTTCGGAAGATTTTTTCTGCGACTACGTAGAGGCTTTTCAACTTTGTAAAATTCCGGAAGGAATGTCGCGGCAACAGTTGCAGCTATTTTTCCATTTAGTAAAAAAAGGCCGGCTATTAAAAGGAGCGGATTGGCCATGGCTCGACGAAGTGAGAGGATTTACCGGTAACCAGGTAATTGACAACCTGTTAAAACTGGCTTCGGATTATAAAAAAGAAAACAAAACTAAGGAAGTTGAAAAAGTTTCGCAACGAATTTTGGATTACGACGACCTGAACGAAGAAGCTCTTTTCCTGCAAATATGGGCCTTGCAAAAAGCCAATAACTCGCATTTAGCGAAGTTCAATTTCGAATCGTTCCGTTCAAAATATGAAAAAGCAATGGGTGAATCCTATGCACTAGGCTTTAAAGAATTCACCCATCATTACGCCGATCAATTATAACCAACCGCCTATTCTTTCCGCACCTTTTCGGCATGTTCCAATTCCACAGAAAAGTGACGCATTATTCGTGCTTCCTTTTTAATCCGGTATCCGTGATCGATCTCTTCCCTTCGATCGAAGATATTTTTTAGCGCCACTGCTACGACATTCATGTGATTATTGGTATAGGTTCGGCGTGGAATTGCCAAACGTAACATTTCCAGTTTCGGATAACGATTTTCGCGCGTAAGCGGATCACGATCTGCCAGCAATGTTCCTACTTCTACCCCACGAACTCCTGCCTCAAGGTACAACTCTATAGCCAGTGTTTGTGCGATATATTCTTCTTTCGGGACGTGACCCAGAAACTTTTTGGCATCAACAAAAACAGCATGTCCTCCAATAGGTTTCTGAACAGGAATTCCCCATTCTATTAAGCGGTTTCCCAAATATGCAACTTGTTGGATCCGGTTTTCAAGGAAATAACCTGTTGTTACTTCGTCAAGTCCAACAGCCAGCGCGTTCATATCGCGCCCGGCCATTCCGCCATAGGTATTAAATCCTTCGAACATGATATTAAAAACCGAAGCATCCTTCAACAACTGTTCGTCCTTCATGGCAAGAAATCCGCCAATATTTACAATACCGTCCTTTTTGCTGCTCATGGTCATGGCATCGGCATACGAAAACATTTCGGCCACAATTTCTTTGATGGTGCTGTTGCGGTATTCATCTTCGCGTTGCTGAATAAACCAGGCATTCTCGGCAAAACGTGCCGAGTCGAACACCACTTTAACATCATATTTTTTCGACAGCTCATGTACATCGCGTAAGTTTTGCATCGACACCGGCTGCCCGCCCGAAGTGTTACAGGTTAGCGTTACAATAACCATTGGAATCTGTTCTGCCGGGTGTGTTGAATAAACGGCTTCCAGTTTTTCCAAATCGATGTTCCCCTTAAACGGATGCAACGATTCAGTATCAAAAGCCTCATCAATAGTGCAATCAACAGCCGATGCTTTTCGGTATTCAATGTGTCCCTTTGTGGTATCAAAATGACTATTTCCCGGCACCACATCATCTTCTTTTACCAGTACCGAAAACAACACATTTTCGGCAGCACGGCCCTGATGAGTTGGCAAAAAATAGTCGAACCCAAGGATGTTTTTTATTGCATCTTTTAAGTGATAATATGAAGATGAACCTGCATAACTTTCGTCGCCAGTCATTATTGCAGCCCACTGATTCTGGCTCATGGAACCTGTTCCGCTATCGGTCAGCAAATCAATAAAAACCTGCTCACTTCTTAAATTAAAAAGGTTGTAGTTCGCTTTTTTTATCCACTCTTCGCGTTGTTCACGCGTACTTTTATAGATGGGTTCCACCATCTTTATTTTATATGATTCTGCAAATGGTAATTCCATAATTCTTGTTTTTGATGGACAGATTTTCAGGCAAAAAGACTCCGGAAAAGTTCTATCCGAAATAATATTGAAATGTTATAGAACGTCATTCCGAACTTGTTTCGGAATCTCATCTCTAAGATGCTGAAACAAGTTCAGCATGACGAAAGCAAAGAATTACAGAAAAGTGTAAGCGTCCCTGTTTTTGATATTCAGGAAGCTTCGGTTGTGGAGGTAGATAGCCATTAAAAATTTAATCATGACCTTTTAGTTTTACTACACTACAAATTTAATGCGCTTTAACCGATTTGCAACACGATAATTATCAGTTTTAAGCAATTTTAAATCCACTTCTATAATAAATACCTAATTTTGTGGCAAATAAGAAAAGGAATTGAAAATGGGAAACTTAGCATTTGAAGCAGTTATTTTCGATATGGACGGTGTAATAACCAAAACCGCCATCACGCACGCTGCGGCATGGAAGAAAATGTTTGACGAATACCTGCAAAAACACGCTGAAGAAACAGGGGAAACTTTTAAGGAATTTACACAAAGCGATTACCTGGCTTTTGTTGATGGCAAACCGCGTTACAAGGGAGTTGCATCGTTTTTAGAGTCGCGAAATATTAGTATTGAATTTGGCGATCCTTCTGATGCACCGGGTATGGAAACGATTTGTGGGCTGGGCAACCGCAAAAACGAAGCTTTTAACGAAGTAATTGAACGAGATGGCGTTGAGGTTTACGAATCGACAGCAAAAATACTAAACGATTTGAAAGAAGCTGGTATAAAACTAGGAGTAGCATCGTCGAGTAAAAACTGTGCACCGGTTTTGGAAGCTGTTGACATGCTAAAAATGTTTAGTGCCCGCGTTGACGGAGTTGTTTCGGCCGAGTTGGGATTACATGGCAAACCGGAACCGGATATTTTTACCACTGCCTGCGATATGCTGAAATCGACTCCGGCAAAAGCCATTGTTGTTGAAGATGCTGTTTCGGGAGTTCAGGCCGGAGCAAAAGGCGATTTTGGATTAACACTTGGTATCGCCCGCGAAAACAACGAAAAAGAGTTGGCTGAAGGCGGTGCCGATTTTGTGGTTACCGACCTTGAAGAAGTTGGCGGAATTTCAGGTTTAAACGAACTGTTTTTAAAGAGTATAAAATGATAACTTGAGGTCAAACTATCGTATTATAAATGGATGGTTTGACCTTACTTTTTTGTTAGTCCTCCCAGTTCCTCCACACTTTTTCGTAAAAAGTCGCGTGTGTAATAGTCTTCATCCACAACCTCCCCATTCCAAACTACAATATCCAAATCGATACAACGAGGTCCGAATTTAGGCCCTGTCCGGTCGCGCCCCATGCGGTCTTCAATTTGTTTGAGTAGCTTTTTCAAAGACTGCTCGTCTAACCCGGTGCTGACTTTTACCGCTCCGTTAGTAAAATCAGCCTGGTCTTCAATTCCAATGGGTGTGGTTTTTATCATAGAAGAAACCGTAAGTATCGTCACCTCTCGTTTCAGGATTTCAAGCATTTTGGCGATATTCTCGTCTGCGTTAATGTTTGAACCGATACCAATTATTACCTCATTCATCTCCTGGCCTCCATTTCCATCGATACCGATTCAGCAAACCGCAAAGCATGTGGTTTATCTACTTCAACACGAGCCCACTTTACTTTTTCGTCTTCCATTATTGTATCGAGAATACGCTTGGTGAGCACTTCCAGCAATTTGAAACGCCCTTCCTGAACCAATGCAATAATTTTTTTTGTGATTACTTTATAATTGAATATATCTTCGGGTTCGTCAGATTCGAGGGCCGATTCAGGAATATCAGTCTCAATTTCAAGGTTGATTACCACATCCTGTTTATTCACTAATTCATCGGGATTAAATCCGATGTAGGTTCTGATTAGCAGATCTTTTACGCGTATTTTAGCCATATTTAAAGGTTTTTCCCAAGGTTTTCTCCACCGTCGGCAAACAGCAATTGCCCGGTGAGATGATCATTTTCCAAAATATAATCCAAACTTTTCAAAATCGGCTCCACTCCTCCCGGTTTTTTCATCGGAATGCCCTGCGCCAGTTTTTCCAGGTAATCCCCATCCTCGTCCTCAGGAGGCAATGTAACACCGGGAGCAATGGCATTTATTCGAATATCGGGAGCAAATTCCAATGCCGTCATTTTTGTTAATTCCCAAAGCGCTTTTTTAGAGATGGAATAAGCTGCAAAATTCGATGCATTTGATGTTATTCGCGTATCAACAAAATTGATAATGTTGCCTGTTTTGAAGTAATTGGCAAAGTCACGGATAAGAAAAAACGGTGCTTTTAGGTTGACATCCATCTGCGCATCAAAAAGCTCCACTGATGTGTCTTTCAGGTAACCACGATCAAAAACTGAAGCGTTGTTTACCAGCAGATCAACTTTGATCTTTTCGGCAGCAAGTTTAGGTATCAATGCAACCACCTCATCGGTTTCAGACAAATTAGCCTGCCTGGCAATAAACTGCTTACCGGGATATTTAAGTGAAAGTTCTTCAACCAGCTCTTCAGCCACTTTTGCCGAAGAATTGTAGTGCACCACAACATTCCAGCCCTTTTCTGCCAGGTGCTCTGTTAACGATCGACCAATACGTTTTGCTGCTCCGGTTATTAAAGCTGTTCGTTTCATTCTGAAAAGTTAGTTATTTTTTCTAATAAGAACAGGTCGGCCAGACTTATGTTCACAAAAAAAGGCCCGCAAAACGGACCTTTTCAAAAACACTATATGGTTTTTCTATTTGCTGTACGAATTCAATTTACTCAGGTATTTTCCAATAATATCAAACTCAAGATTAATTACCGATCCCACTTCAATGGTGTGGAAATTGGTTACTTCTTGCGTGAAAGGAATAATAGCCACCTGGAAAGAATTGTCTTTTGAGTTAACCACGGTAAGACTAACACCATTAACCGTTACCGACCCTTTTTCAACGGTCATATAACCTTGTTTGGCTTTATCAATATCAAAGTCATATTCAAACGTGTAGTACCAGCTTCCGTCGGCCTCTTCAATTTTTACACACCTGGCAGTCTGATCAACGTGTCCCTGAACAATGTGTCCATCCAAACGGCCATTCATCATCATGCTGCGCTCCAAATTCACTTTCGATCCAACTTCCAACAAGCCAAGATTCGACTTAATAAGCGTTTCTTTAATGGCAGTAACTCTGTATTTCTTTTCGGCTTTATCCACCCAAACAACGGTTAAACAAACGCCATTATGCGATAAACTCTGGTCAACTTTCAGCTCGTCGGCAAACGAACAGGTTAAGGTAAAATGTACATTCTCCTGATCCTTTTCAACGGCTACTACAGTTCCGTATTCTTCTACAATTCCTGAAAACATAGCTTTATATTTTGATTTGCGAATTCCGATTAACGATATTTGACTTCAGATCTTTCTTCATCAATTGTTAATCCACATTCATCATTCTACAGTTATTTTACACTCCACTCTACACCATCTTTGGTGTCCTTTAGCTCAATGCCAATTGCATTTAGCTCGTCGCGAATTTTATCGGCCGTCCCCCAGTCTTTATTGGCTTTGGCATCTTTCCGCAGGTTAATAAGCAATTCTACCGCTCCACCCAATACTTCGTTGTTTCCACTTCCTGTTTCACCTTCCTCTTTCAAACCAAGAATATCGAAAACCACTGCATTGTAAAATGCTTTTAAATCCTCCAGATCAGCAGCTGATATTTTCTCGTTACCGGCTTTTATCGAGTTGATCATTTTTACGCCGTCAAAGAGGTGCGCAATAGCAATCGGGCTGTTTAAATCGTCACTTAAGGCAGCAAAACATTTTTCTTTTATGCTGGCCACATCAACTGTCGACAAATCAGATGCAGTTAACTCACCCAGTGTTTTTAATGCACTCATCAAACGCTCCAAACCTTTTTCTGAGGCTTGTAAAGCTTCATTCGAGAAGTCGATGGTACTGCGGTAATGCGCCTGCAAAATAAAGAAACGGATAGTCATTGGCGAATACGACTGCTCGAGAATTTCGTGCGTGCCGGTAAACAATTCATCGAGTGTAATAAAGTTACCCAGCGAGCGCGCCATTTTCTGACCGTTAATGGTAATCATGTTATTATGCATCCAGTAACGCACCGATTCCTGGCCTCTGCATGCTGTATTTTGTGCAATCTCGCACTCGTGGTGCGGAAAAGTCAAATCCATTCCGCCACCGTGAATATCAAACTGCTCGCCTAAATATTTTGTGCTCATTGCCGAACACTCAAGGTGCCATCCCGGAAAACCATCGCTCCAGCGCGAAGGCCAGCGCATAATATGTTCCGGCGCCGCTTTTTTCCACAAAGCAAAATCAAAAGAGTTCTTCTTTTCATCCTGCCCGTCCAATTTACGGGTGTTCGTTTTTATATCATCCAGATTACGACCGGAAAGTTTTCCGTATTTATAATCGTTGTTATATTTTTCTACATCGAAATAAACCGAACCATTGGCCTCGTAAGCGTATCCGTTTTTCAGAATGCCTTCAATAACCTGGATTTGCTCGATGATATGACCTGAAGCGCGCGGCTCGATACTTGGAGACGTAACATTCAAATCGTCCATGTTGCGATGAAATGTGTTCATATATTTCTGAACCACTTCCATTGGCTCCAGCTGCTCCAGGCGCGCCTTTTTGGCTATGCGGTCTTCTCCAACACCTTCCACCTCATCCTCGAGGTGACCAACATCGGTGATGTTACGCACGTAACGAACTTTATTTCCGAGGAAAGTAAGGTAACGGAACAACAAATCGAATGTGATAAACGGGCGGGCGTGCCCAAGGTGCGAGTTGCTGTATACTGTTGGCCCGCATACGTACAAACCAACACGACCTTCAACAAGTGGTTTAAACGCTTCTTTTTTGCGGGT
Source organism: uncultured Draconibacterium sp. (assembly GCF_963675065.1). Lineage (NCBI taxonomy): Bacteria > Pseudomonadati > Bacteroidota > Bacteroidia > Marinilabiliales > Prolixibacteraceae > Draconibacterium > uncultured Draconibacterium sp. The sequence goes on from NZ_OY775906.1 coordinate 3,623,571, forward strand.
TAATGTATTGTAAATAAACAGTTGATTACTCATGGTTATTTTGAAATCGTATGATTTTGCAAAGGTAAAACAAAATGAGTGATTTTGTGGCTGTTAGCAAAACCCTCTGCATAAAGGTAAACCGAACTTAACCTGAATGCAAATTGCGCCTAAGCAGTTTGCTCAGTTTCAACTTCTTCTGTCTCGTTTTTGCTCTCATCAAGTTTGTTAAAATACTTGCGATAGAAAAGCAAAATTGAAAAGATACCTACTGTAATTGCCGAATCGGCGATATTAAAAACCGGACGAAAAAAGATAAACGGATCTCCTCCAATTCTTGGTATCCACTCGGGATAGCGACCTTCAAGCAGCGGAAAATAAAACATATCAACCACTCTTCCGTGCAGGAAGCTGGAATAACCGCCTTCAGCAGGAAACAATGTAGCCACTTGCCCGTAGCTGTGATTAAATATCATTCCGTAAAAAAGACTGTCGATAATATTCCCGATAGCACCGGCAAAAATCAACGCAATACAAGCCACAAAACCAAAAGGCACTTCTTTTTGTTTGGCCAATTTAAACAGGTACCAACCAATTGCAATTACCGCCACAATACGAAAAACACTTAAAAACATTTTCCCGTATTCGCCGGCAAACTCAAAACCAAAGGCCATACCGTTATTCTCCACAAAATGAAGGATAAACCAATCCTTAAACACCACAATCTCATCACCAATCGACAGGTTGGTTTTAATCCAGAATTTCAGAACCTGATCGACAATTAAAATGAAGAATATAATTATTATCGATTTTACACTACGCGACATATGCTAACCCTTTATAACAGAAATGCCCTTCGGAATTTTAAATACATTTCCCGAAGAGCAATTCAAGTTTCTTTTTTCTAACAATTATTTTCCGCCATTCTTCGCATCAATACTTAGCGTTGCATGAGGAACTGCACGTAATCTTTCTTTTGCAATTAATTTGCCGGTATCACGACAAATGCCGTATGTTTTATTTTCGATACGAATAAGAGCAGCTTGTAAGTGCTGAATAAATTTTAACTGGCGCTGAGCTAATTTTCCAGCTTCCTCTTTAGAAAGGGTAGCGGCGCCCTCTTCCAATACTTTAAATGTTGGCGAGGTATCAGAAATATCATTACCATCGCTTTGAGTGATTGAATTCTTGTACATATTATAATCTTCCTGAGCTTTTTCAAGCTTATCAAGAATGATCTTTTTGAATTCCATCAACTCTTCATCCGAATATCTGTTTTTGTCTCCCATAATTCGTGGGTTTTTAAGTTCCTCTCTTTTTTCAACAAGGCCCTAAAGTAATAAAAAAGTCCATCATTTGCGATGCCTGTTGACAAATATTTAATTCACCTTTTCAATCTCAATCTGCGCCATTACATCTTTGTCAATTTCTACTTCTTTTGCATTGGCCAAATTAGCACTATCAGTCAGCTTCAGAGCATCGGCAAGTGTTTGTGCACAAATGTATTCTTTGTGGTTTTCAACCGCCACATTATACTCCTCGTGCTTTGCAATACGCAACTTAATCCGATCGGTTACCTCAAAATCATTATCCTTTCGTAAGTTCTGTATTTTGTTGATAAATTCACGGGCAATTCCCTCTTGTTTAAGCTCTTCCGAGACATTGATATCCAAAGCGATAGTCATTTGTCCTTCGGTAGCCACTGTCCATCCCGGAATATCTTCGGTTTGAATTTCAACATCATCAAGCGACAGCATAACTTTTTCATCTCCCACTGCCAACTCAAATTCTCCGTTGCTCTCAAATTCCGAAATTGCATTCTGATCCAACTGATTTACCGCTCCGGCAATTTGTTTCATCATTTTACCGTATTTCGGACCGAGTGCTTTAAAATTCGGCTTGATCTTCTTTTTGATCACCCCGGCAGTATCGGTTAAGAACTCAACTTCTTTAACGTTAACTTCTGCCAAAATTATATTTGAAACCGCCTCGAATAGTTCTTTAAAGTGCGGATTTAATACCGGCACCATAATTTTACCCAGCGGCTGGCGTACTTTCAGTTTTTCTTTGCGACGCAGGGCCAAAATCATAGAAGAAGCTTTTTGCGCAATAGCCATTTTTTCTTCCAGATCTTTGTCGATCAATTCTTCTGCATAAGCAGGAAAATCAACCAGGTGCACACTCTGATCTTCTGCTTTTCCGGTAGCCTTATTCAGATCGTTGTAAAGCATATCGGCATAAAACGGCGCAATTGGCGACATTAATTTCGACACCACTTCCAAACAAGTGTACAGTGTTTGATAAGCTGAAATTTTGTCTGTAGAATACTCTCCACCCCAGTAACGTTTGCGGCTTAAACGCACAAACCAGTTACTCAGGTTCTCGCTTACAAACTCAGAAATAGCACGGCCGGCACGTGTTGGCTCGTAATTTTCGTAGCTGTCGCCCACTTCTTTTATCAGCGAGTTCAGCAATGAAATAATCCAGCGATCAATTTCCGGACGCTGCTCAACAGGAATTTCTTCCTCGGCATACTTAAAACCGTCGACATTGGCATACAATGCAAAGAAATTGTAGGTATTATATAGTGTTCCGAAGAACTTACGTTTTACTTCTTCAACACCTTCGATATCAAATTTCAGGTTATCCCATGGCTGTGCATTGGTAATCATGTACCAGCGCAGTGGGTCTGAACCGTATTTATCGATAGTTTCGAACGGATCGACAGCATTACCCAGACGTTTCGACATTTTAACGCCGTTTTTATCCAGCACCAGTCCGTTTGATATAATATTTTTGAAAGCTACCGACTCATCGATCATTGTTGCAATGGCATGCAACGTAAAGAACCATCCACGGGTTTGGTCAACACCTTCGGCAATAAAATCTGCCGGGAATACATCCTTAAAATTCTCTTTCCATTCGAACGGATAATGGCGCTGTGCAAAAGGCATTGCTCCCGAATCGAACCAAACATCGATAAGATCAGATTCGCGCTCCATTTTTTGTCCCGAAGGTGAAACAAGGATAATATTATCAACATGCGATTTATGCAAGTCGATCTTTTCGTAGTTGGCCTTTTCGTAGTCGCCAACTTTAAATTCAGCAAATGGATTTTCTGCCATAAATCCGGCTGCAACCGCTTTGTCGATTTCTGCCATCAGTTCTTCCATCGAACCGATACAGATCTCTTCCGAACCATCTTCAGTTCTCCAGATTGGCAGCGGTGTTCCCCAGAAACGTGAGCGGCTAAGGTTCCAATCCACCAAGTTTTCCAGCCAGTTTCCGAAACGTCCTGTTCCGGTCGACTTTGGTTTCCAGTTGATGGTATTGTTCAGTTCCACCATTTTGTCTTTAACGGCGGTTGATTTTATAAACCACGAATCAAGCGGGTAATACAACACCGGTTTGTCGGTGCGCCAGCAGTGCGGATAACTGTGAACGTGCTTTTCAATTTTGAAAGCTCTGTTCTGCTGTTTCAGCATTACCGAGATGTCGATATCAACAGTTGATGCATCTTCTTCCAGCTTATCGTCGTATTCGTTTTTCACCGAACGGCCGGCAAACTCGTGATAGCTTTCGATATTTACGTACTTCTCAACAAACTCCGGATCCAAATCGATAGTTGGGTAAAAACGCCCTTTCCTGTCGACCAAAGCCTGACGTTTTCCTTCAGTGTCCACAACAATCAGTGGCGAAATTCCGTGTTGTTTTGCTACGCGGTCGTCATCGGCACCAAAAGTAGGTGCAATGTGTACGATTCCGGTACCATCTTCGATGGTTACAAAATCGCCGGTTATAACTTCAAAAGCTTTTCCTTCGGGTTTCACCCAGTCGATCAGCTGCTCGTACTGAACACCTTTTAACTGCTCGCCGCTATATTCGCCCAGCACCTGGTAAGGTATTTTTTTGTCGCCTGGTTTATACTCCTCCATTGCCAGTTCGGCATTTTTCGAGTTGAAATAAACAGGGAACAGATCTTTCGCCAAAATCAGTGTAACCGGATCGCCGGTGTACGGATTAAACGAACGAACTTTTACATATTTAATGTTCGGCCCCACACACAGTGCCGTGTTCGATGGCAGTGTCCATGGAGTTGTTGTCCAGGCCAGGAAATACAAATCGGTTTCCACTCCTTCAAAAAGGAATTCCGATCTCTCGTTTCTTAAGGCCTTAAACTGGGCTATTGCTGTTGTATCTTTTACATCGCGGTAACATCCCGGCTGATTCAGCTCGTGCGAGCTCAATCCTGTTCCGGCAGCCGGCGAGTAGGGCTGAATGGTGTAGCCTTTGTACAACAAGCCTTTGTTATAAATTTGTTTCAGCAACCACCAAACCGACTCGATATACTGGTTCTCGTAAGTAATATACGGATCGTCCATATTCACCCAATAACCCATTTTGCGTGTTAGTTCTTCCCACTCGCGGGTGTATTTCATCACCTCTTTGCGGCAGGCATCGCTGTATTCTTCAACGGTAATTTTCTTACCAATATCGTCTTTTGTAATGTTCAGCGCTTTTTCAACGCTCAGTTCTACCGGCAAACCATGCGTATCCCAACCGGCTTTACGGTGCACACGGAAACCTTTCATGGTTTTGTAACGGCAAAAAATATCTTTAATAGCACGCGCCATCACGTGGTGAATACCCGGCATTCCGTTTGCCGATGGCGGTCCTTCGTAAAATACAAATGTTTCATGCCCTTCGCGGGTTGAAATACTTTTATGAAAGGTATCGTCTTTCTCCCAACGCGCAAGCACATCCTTGTTTATCTGTGCTAAATCTAACTGCTTATATTCCTGAAATTTATTACTCATAAGAATACCTTATAATCCACTGATTTTAAAAAACATGCAAATATAGAAAAATTTTGATGGTCGGGGGAGGATGAATGGGCCTTAATTAAAACTGATTAAAAAGCTTATTACAAATAATTTACATTGCGACCAAAGCATTTCGGAGTCGTATGCACAGCCCTGTATAGTGCTGATTAATAGCACCCTGTTACATTCTGACTCGTCCTGTTAACTTTTTCAGCGTCCTGTTCGATTTTTATGGTGTCCTGTTAACTTTTTCGTGTCCCTGTTCGATTTTGGGGCGTCCTGTTACCTTTTTTCCTCATCCTGTTAAGTTTTTGGGCGTCCTGTTAAACAGGATTGAGGGATTTTGTAACAGGATGGGAGAAATGGTTACAAAAATCGTCATCCATTCACCGATGAACTTCCCTATTTACTTCTAACTTTAGATTGCTAAACCAGATTTAGCAAATGTCTTTTCAGACAGAAAATACTTTTTCCTATAGCTGAAAAAGTATTCAAAAAAGCCACCGCTGACGATAAAAAGCTAAAAATAAATTCCTTTCACTAAAATCAAGTAACTCCTCCTTTTAGACCTTCATGCTTCAGGCCTAACGAGCGTCAAACAGACTTGATTTTTACGTTCTCTCCATTTATTTTCTTAACGCATTTTCTCGAAGGCGGACCTTAGAGCAAATCGTGTGCGGGCTCGTCAAAAATCCCTGTATACCGCAGGCAGGCGTCACTCGGGCTAATTCGTTGCATCGAAAAAACGAAAAGGTGTTTTTTGACAAGATTCCCGCCTACCGGCCGGCAGGTTTGGTACCTTTTGATCGAATGCAAAAGGTACTGCCCGTCTGGCATGAAGACAAATTCACCCGTATTAATTAATTAATACGATTTGTGGTTCTGTTTAAATACAACTCTATACTTGTAACTTGCTTTAACCGACTTCAAATCAAATAAAGAAGAAGCCGCTTTACCGGGAAAGATAAAGCGGCTTTGTGGAATACCTTTATGGAAATCCGGATCAGACAGTCCGGACTAATTATTTTGTCAATCTGTAGTGAAACCAACCTTATTGATTTGCATCCCTTTTGGAAATCGGGAGAACCAAAACACCAAACTTAGTTCTGCGAAGACTTTTGCTTCGTTTGGCTACAGATCCGTTTTTAAATGTCTTTTGATTAATTCAAATCAAGTACCGAATTAAATTCGCCCTCAACAATACCGGTGGGAGCAGTGCTGTCAGCTTCGCTTTCGTTTTCCCAAACCGAATTGTCGATTAAATATTTAAACTGGTAGGCTTTACCGGTTTCCAGATTCAGCGTTTGTGTAAAATCACCGCTTTTCAGTTTTTTCATTGGCTCAACTTCTTCGTTCCAGCCGTTAAATTCACCCACAATTTTAATTGTATCTGCACTTGGAGCATCTTCTTTTGCGACTCTAAAGGCTACTTTACACTCAGGTTTACTTTTTAAATATTGTTTTTTTATACTCATAATTCAAAGTTTTTTGTGAAACAGAACAGTTCCCGGCCTTGATTTTCAGAGAATGCTTTATGAATTGCCATCCGGCGCCTGATGTAAACTCAACAGCCTTCTTTCAATCACCGATCCGGCACGCTCTCCTGAATCGTTCTTGTTTTCAATCTTAAAATTTGTTTTAGTACGAAGTTGGTTTGGAAATGATGTTCTATCAATTTGTTAATCAAAAGTATGGCATTAACATTAATTATCAATCAACTGGCAAAAAGAATATTCTGATATTTAACACTTAAATAAAATTAAAATATTTTAGCATCTTATTGTATTTCAGACGTTTTAGACCATGCCTCAACACCATCATCCTTGCTCCGACTATACACACACGACTGATTTTAAGCAATTTAATCAAACGAATGTCAATAATTGTTTCGTAAATGCTTCACCCGACACATAAACGACTGAACTCTTTCCAGTTCCACTTCATTTTGCCAGTCGCCGTCGTATTTAAAAGATGATCCCACAATAAAAGCATCGGCATAAGGCCAGAAACCGGCACTATTTTGCTCCGTAATTCCGGAGCCAATCAGCACCGGCAACCTAACCACCTCAACTACAGCCTGCACATCCTTTATCGATGCTTCTTCGCCCGTTGCATTTCCGGTAACAATAACCCCATCGGCTAAAAAGAACGCGGCTGCTTTGGCCATGTCACAAATCGAAACATCGGCTGAAATGGCATGCGATGAGTGTTTCTTTTTAATATCGGTCCATATTTTTATGTTGGCGGCACCAATTAATTTCCGGTAGCGCAAAAGTTCTGCGGCATCGCTGTTCATCATTCCCTCATCGGCCAAATGCCCGAACACAAATCCTTCGGCACGAATAAAATCAAAACCGGCAGCATAAGCCACGGCCAGCGCCTCTTTGTTGGCTCCGGCCAAAATCTGTATTCCCAAAGGCAGCGAAACCACTTGCCTCAGTTTTGTTGCAATAGCCGTCATTACCGCCACAATTTCAGGCCCAACTTTTCGATTCATGTAAGGCCGGTCGTGCATGTTCTCGATCATTATGGCATCCACCCCACCTTTCTCCAGTTTCTGTGCATCATTGATTGCCGCATTAATAATTTCCGGTATTGTAAGGTGGTTTTTAGGGGTGCCCGGTAAGGCTCCAACATGCACCATCCCTATTATCGTTTTGTTGACTTCCACGTGTATTATTTTGTTTCCTTAAAGTTAACCGATTTGAGGGAATTTCTATCGATCTCCAAAAACAATTCACTTATCGTTTTGATTTCCACTGATTTTGTACATTTACAAACTATAACCTAAGTCAAAAAAAACGAAAGATGAAAAATAGTTCCCTTTTGCTCGCAATGTTTGTCGCATTTATTTTTGCGTCCTGTTCGGCGGGAAAAAGCAATAACACCTTATCGAAACAAGAAATTGAAGACGGCTGGGAATTACTGTTCGACGGTAAAACCACCAACAACTGGAAAACTTTTAACGGAGGTGCAGTTACCGGATGGAAGGTAATTAACGGCGAATTGCACAATTCAGGCGTCGGGGCGGACCATGGCGGCGACATTGTAACTAAAAAACAATACACCAATTTTGAATTGTTCCTGGAGTGGAAAGTGTCACCAGAAAGCAACTCTGGTATTTTTTACCATGTTCAGGAAGGTCTTACTAATGCCATTTATGAATCGGGACCGGAATACCAGTTGATAGACGACGAAGGGTGGCCTGATAACCTGGAAGCCTGGCAGCATTCAGGCGCCAATTACGGAATGAATGCACCTAAAAATGCAAAAGTAAAACCGATTGAAGAATGGAACACCACCCGAATAATTGTTAACGGCCCCCACGTTGAGCACTGGCTAAACGGCACCAAAGTCGTGGAATATGAGTTATGGAGCGATCAATGGCTGCAAAATAAAGCAGCTGGTAAATGGGCAGACGCACCGAACTACGGCATGGCAAAATCGGGGCATATCGGTTTGCAGGATCATGGCGGGTTAACAATGTTCCGGAATATTAAAATCAGGGAATTGTAATTTCACCCTAATTGAACTTGAAAAGTAAGATTAGATGTATTTAGAGTCCCTCATAACCTTCCGCCAGCTGGCGGAGAGGAATTGTCCCCCTTCGGGGGATTTAGGGGGTTAAAATGATTAAGATCCAATTTCAACTATACTACACAACTTTAATAAGTACCACTGATAGCAACGGCAGGGTTTCTCAATAAAAATTATCTTTGCCCGAAACATTTTCAAAAATGGAATTTACTGCATTTAGAGATCTAAAACCTTTCTCGCAATTATTTTTTGCTGCATTTGTTGTGGTGGCCAGCATTTTAATATTCTTTGTCGTGTCGCTTGTTGTGGCCATTCCAGTTTGGGGCTTCGATACTGTTTTGCACCTTCCGGCCATAAATTCAGAAACGCCACAAAATATTATTAACCTCTATAAATTCATCCAAGTTGTTCAGGCGATCGGCTTTTTTATCGTTCCTCCATTTATTTTAGGCTACCTGTTTCACGGGAAATCAAATGAATACCTTTATCTCGATAAAACCTTCAATTCGCAAAGTGTAATTCTGGTTGTTGTAATGATGTTTTTTGCCTCTCCGCTTATCAACCTGATCGGAGAACTGAACAGCAACATGAGTTTTCCTGAGTGGTTATCGGGAGTGGAAGATTGGATGCGCAATGCAGAAGAAAATGCCGCCGAAATTACCGAAGCCTTTTTGAATGTAAAAACCATTGGCGGACTTGCGTTTAATGTATTTATGGTTGCATTGCTACCTGCAGTTGGCGAAGAGCTTTTGTTCCGTGGAGTTATTCAGAAGATTTTTAGCAAAATGACACGCAGTCACCATTGGGGAATCTGGATTTCGGCGATACTTTTCAGTGCTTTGCACATGCAGTTTTATGGTTTTGTTCCGCGTGTTTTGCTTGGCGCCCTGTTTGGTTATCTGCTGGTTTGGAGCGGCTCAATGTGGTTACCCATTATCGCCCATTTTCTAAATAATGCCATTGCTGTAATTGCCATGTATCTTATAAACAACGGCTTAATGAACCCACATTACGAAGAAATTGGCTCAACATCTGACAGTTATTATATGGCCGGAATAAGCCTGGCACTTACATTGGTCTTCCTTCTGATGTATAAGCGACATAATGCGGGGAAAGAAATACCTGTATAAATAATGAACCACCTGTAAAATTCGGAGGATTACTCTTAGAATTCTAAAGTTTATAATTGCTGCCGCAGGCCATCATTTTTGGCTTGCCCCAAAAACGATGCAAAAAACTCAAGGCCTCTTTTGGTCTTTCCCCTGCTGTAGCATCAGCCACATCGAAGCCTGGCCTCGACCGATGAGCCGGAAAACAAGCGGTGGCGGCGTTAAAAAATTACTGATGTTTGAGGAGGAATGACGAGTTTCAGGAATTTTAGCCGGTATCGCGTAGCTTTTCCGAGTGAAGTGGTCGCAGCCTTGGGTTTTCTGTCTACTGTTTGGGCTAAGCCAAAAAGTAGAATCAGCCTGATAAGGCAAAAGCATATTTCTTATGGTAAGTGACTTTATTCTCTTCTAAAACTTTCAGGAAAAGAAATTCCGGATTAGTTTTCACCAACCCGGGATCTAAAATATCTATACAATAATTATTCTTTAAGCAAATTCAAATAAGAGATCGGTCTGCATTTCTTCGGCAGAAAGCTTTTTCTTCTCGTTACGGCGGAATACATAAACGATACCATATTCCTGTGCCAGTTGACGTTTCGCTTTTGGCGATTCCGCCTCAAGACTCTCTTCAATCTCTGTCCACAACTTACTTATAAAGTCGTTTGTAGTTTTACGTAATTGCTGCATTTTATCGAACGAACGCAAGGTATTTCGCTTTAAAGTTTGCTGAAATACCGAAGCATCATGCAATTCTTCCACCTTAAATTTTACCAGTGCAATTGATGGATTATAAATGGCACTACCACCATTCTGTTTACGTTTTTGCTCGCCTTCCACCATTATTTTGCCCCACTCAATTATATCCTCTTCGGTGTTTAGTGGCGGCACTCTCCCTTCAAAAGATGCCAGATTTCCGTAATACTTAATTCCGCCGTTAATCTCACCACGCTCAGATGCAAATTGCAAAACCTGTATAAAATGCGAAACGTACATTTTAGCACGATCAAAAGCTTCTTTATACTCTTTTATATTTTCCGACTGAAGTCTCGTGTCTAACTCGTATTGCGTAAGATGATTCTCAAAAGTGTTCTTAACATTCTGAAGTTCTTCAACCGAATGATTGGAGAACGCTAGCTTTTCCTCATTCTTGATCACCTTTGCCAGCGCTGCGTTAAGTGCGCGTATTCTTGCTTTATCCGTTGTGGGTAAACGTCTGTATGGCATAATATTCCTTTGTGTTTATGCGAAGTTATGGATTGTGAGTGGGGAATTCATGTGTTCGCCCTTGTACTTATGCACATCGAGTTGTTTATTATTATGAAAAACGGGAGGCTGCTTTTAGTGAACAGCCTTATTTTAATACCTTTTTGTCTAGGTCTTCGCAAGAAGTTAACAGGGTTAGAAACAAAAAAATAACTAACTATCTAGCCAACTAAAGAAAGTGAAGCCAGAATTGAAAAACGACGAATTCGCCATCAACATAAGTACTAAGCGGTTAAAACCGATTAGTGCATAATTCATGCGCATGATGCAATTCTCTTGTTTTACCCCCAGCCCCTAAAGGGGAGCAGGGCAAGTCCCCTTTAGGGGATTCAGGGGTAAATATCCTAAATGAACAATAACGTCTGGCATGAAGACAAAAGCTACATAAGTGAGCTAAATTTTTCTCCTGCCAAACCATGCAGCCCAAAAATAAGAAAGCCTCCTCAGAAACTGAGAAGGCTTTTCAAATGTATAGCTTGAATCTCTTATTCGCTAATTCTTGCTTTCAGGTATTCGCGGTTCAAACGTGCAATGTTTGTAATGGAAATACTCTTCGGGCACTCGGCCTCGCAAGCCTGCGTGTTGGTACATCCACCAAAACCAAGTTCATCCATTTTCGATACCATGTTTTTAGCACGGCTTGCAGCTTCAACTTTACCTTGTGGCAATTTTGCCAGGTGCGAAACTTTTGCCGAAACAAACAACATAGCTGATGAGTTTTTACAAGCTGCCACACAAGCACCACAACCAATACATGCTGCTGCATCCATCGATTCTTCTGCATCATCTTTATTAATAGGAATTGTGTTGGCATCAGGAACACCACCGGTATTTACTGATACGAAACCACCAGCCTGAAGAATTTTCTCGAAAGCGGTACGGTCAACCACAAGGTCTTTAATTACCGGGAAAGCACGTGCACGCCAGGGCTCAATAGTAATGGTTTCGCCATCTTTAAACTTACGCATGTGCAACTGGCAGGTAGTAACCTCAGTGTCTGGTCCGTGCGGACGACCGTTAATGTATAGACTACAAGTACCGCAGATACCTTCGCGGCAATCGTGGTCGAAAGCAATTGGGTCGATTCCTTCTTCAATGAGCTGGAAATTCAGGATATCCATCATTTCAAGAAAAGAAGACCCGGTTGAGATATTTTCGATTGTATATGTTTCGAATTTACCTTTTGATTTGGCATTCTTTTGACGCCAAACTTTTATTTTGAGTTTTTTTAGAATCTTATCAGCCATAATCTTACAGATTTATGATTTATAATTATTCGATCGATTATTTGTAAGAACGCTGCGTAAGCTTCACATTCTCAAACACCAATTCTTCTTTATTCATTACCGGTTCAACGCCCTCTCCTTTGTACTCCCAGCACGATACGTAGGTGAATTTTTCGTCGTTACGTTTTGCTTCACCTTCTTCGGTAGCCGACTCTTCACGGAAGTGTCCACCACACGATTCGTTTCTGTCGAGTGCATCGCGAGCCATCAATTCACCAATATCGAAGAAATCGGCAACACGACCGGCTTTCTCCAACTCAGGATTAAGGTTATCCAATTCGCCAGGAATACGAACGTCTTTCCAGAATTCTTCGCGAATTTCCTTAATCATCTCGATCGCTTTTTTCAATCCTTCAGCATTACGGGCCATACCAACATAATCCCACATAACTTGTCCAAGCTTTTTGTGGAAATAGTCAACCGGTTTCGATCCTTTAATGTTGTATAATTTCTCAATACGATCTGTTACCTCTTTTTCAACCGCAGCAAATTCAGGAGCACTTGTGTCGGCCATTGGCGTCATAATTTCATCGGCCAAATAATCACCAATAGTGTATGGCAATACGAAATATCCGTCGGCCAAACCTTGCATCAGCGCCGAAGCACCCAGGCGGTTAGCACCGTGATCGGAGAAGTTAGCTTCACCAATAGAGTACAATCCGGGAACTGAAGTCATCAGGTTATAATCAACCCAGGTACCACCCATTGAATAGTGGATAGCCGGATAAATCATCATTGGCTCAGTGTACGGATCAACGTCGGTAATTTTTTCGTACATCTGGAACAGGTTACCGTAACGCTGTGCAATTACGTTTTTGCCCAAACGATCGATCGAATATTTAAAGTCGAGGAATACAGCTTTACCTTCAGAGTTTACACCAAATCCTGCATCGCAACGTTCTTTTGCAGCACGCGATGCAACGTCACGAGGTACAAGGTTACCATACGAAGGATATCTTCTTTCCAGGTAAAAGTCGCGATCTTCATCAGGAATGTCGTTCGGACCAATTTCACCTTTCTGCAATTTTACCGCATCTTCTTTTTTCTTCGGAACCCAAACACGGCCATCGTTACGCAACGATTCTGACATCAAAGTCAGTTTCGACTGCTGATCGCCATGAACAGGAATACAAGTTGGGTGAATCTGTACGAAACATGGGTTCGACATAAAAGCACCACGTTTGTAACACTGCCATGCTGCCGATCCGTTACTTCCCATTGCGTTGGTCGACAGGAAGAATACGTTTCCGTAACCTCCGGTTGCAACAACAACGGCGTGTGCGCCAAAACGTTTGATCTCGCCCGAAACAAGATCGCGGGCAATAATACCACGGGCTTTTCCGTCGATCTTCACCAAATCCAACATTTCGTGGCGGTTGTACATTTCAACAGCACCTTTCGCAATCTGACGGTTTAACGCCTGGTAAGCACCAATCAACAACTGCTGACCGGTTTGCCCACGTGCGTAGAACGTACGACTAACCAAAACACCACCAAACGAACGGTTATCTAACAAACCTCCGTATTCGCGGCCAAAAGGTACACCCTGTGCAACACACTGGTCGATAATATTTGGCGAAACTTCTGCCAAACGGTAAACGTTAGCTTCACGTGCACGGTAGTCGCCACCTTTAATGGTATCGTAGAACAAACGGTAAACCGAGTCGTTATCGTTCTGATAGTTTTTTGCAGCATTAATACCACCCTGTGCAGCAATAGAGTGCGCACGACGCGGGCTATCCTGGTAACAAAATGCTTTAACTTTGTATCCTAATTCTGCTAAAGAAGCAGCTGCCGAGGCACCACCTAAACCGGTACCTACAACAATAATCTCTAACTTACGCTTGTTAGCAGGGCTCACTACTTTAATGGCAGATTTGTGTTTGCTCCACTTCTCTGCTAATGGCCCTTCAGGTATCTTATTATCTAAAATGCTCATAATTCTTTCCTCTTTTTTATTTATACAATCCTAACATGAAATAAAGTGGAATAACGGCGTAACCCACTGCAATAAGAATTGCGTAAATCGTACCAATAACTTTCCAACGGTTTAACCAATGTTTGTTGTTTAAACCTAAGGTTTGGAAAGCCGACCAGAACCCATGCGACAGGTGAAATCCCAGCAAAGCACCACCAAGAATGTAGAAAACACCCAGTACAGTGGAGTTAATAAAAGCAGTAGAAACCAAAGCGTACGCATTGTGCATGTGTTCGCCGTTGATGGTAACTTCTGCCAAAAGCGGATCACCGGTAAACTTCATCTTAACAAAGAAGTTAATAATGTGGATGATAAGAAATACCAAAACCAAACCACCTAAAACCAGCATATTACGCGATGCCCACGAGCTTGCTCCGCTCATGTTCTTTTTCGCATACTTAACCGGGCGTGCTTTCCAGTTTTGATACTCAAGGAAGAATGACCAAACAATGTGAATGATAAAACCTAATCCGAGAATGGGTTCCATAATCTTAATCAGGGGATTAGTAGCCATAAAGTGAGCTCCCTGATTAAACAAATCACCGCTGTTGTCAAAAATCAGTAATAAGTTGAGGCCCAAGTGGACTGCAATAAACACTACCAGGAATAATCCCGACAGGCTCATCACAAATTTTCTTCCAATCGAGGCTGTTAAAAATCTGCTCATAATCTATTATTTATTTTTGGTTGATTCCGAATTTTGCTTAAAGCGCCACAAATGTAGACGAACACAAATATTCCTGCAAAAATGGGGTTCTAAATTAGCTAATTTATAATGATTCTACAACTGATTTAATTTTTGCTTTAGATTGGAAAATAAGTCGAACTACTTTAACAATAAAAACACGCCTGCTTCCCTTCATTTTCTTTGATACAGCGAAAATACTCCGATCAATAATTTATTGCTTTATTTTTCATCAGGATATCGTTTGTACCAGCTATTATTTTGGCAGAACAATTACAACGATGAAACTTTTTTAAGGCTATCATCAAGACAATACAGCTAGCGGATCGTAGAAATAATAAAACCTAACCGAATTTGGCAGAATGGAAAAAGAGTTCTGCTATTGATTGGTAACATCCGCTCATATATCTATATTTAATTCCAATTATCTAAATAAAGTATGAAAGCACTGGTATTGGAAAATTACAATGAATTGGTTTATAAAGATGTTGATGAACCTGTTCCGACAGAAAATGAAGTGCTCGTGAAGGTTAAAGCCTGTGGAATTTGCGGCTCGGATGTGCATGGAATGGACGGAAGCACCGGAAGAAGAAAACCACCGCTAATTATGGGGCACGAAGCTTCGGGGGTTATCACAGCTCTTGGCAGCGAAGTTTCGGGGTGGAATGTTGGCGACAGGGTAACCTTCGACTCCACAATATATCCGTTAAACGATTGGTTTTCCTTGAATGGCCATTACAATTTAAGCGAAAACAGGCGAGTGCTTGGCGTGTCGCCCGGCAATTATAAAAAGAATGGTGCTTTTGCCGAATACGTAACAGTGCCCGAGCATATTTTATACAAACTGCCTGATAACGTTTCGTTTGAACAGGCAGCCATGGTCGAACCCGCTGCCGTTGCGCTTCATGCCATTAAACAATCCGGGTTCCAACTGGGCGAAAGTGCTGCAGTAATAGGTACCGGAATGATCGGTTTATTTCTTGTTCAACTTTTGTCGCTTTCCAATCCGGCCCCGCTTTTCGCTATCGATATTGAAATGGCAAAACTTGAAATGGCAAAAGAATTTGGTGCTGAAATTGTCTTGAATCCTGACAAAAACGATCTGATAAAAGAGGTATTAGCCCGAACGAATAAGCGCGGTATCGACCATGTTTTTGAGGCTGTAGGCATTGAGCCTACAGTTAATAGCGCTATTGAAATTGTGAGAAAGGGCGGAAAAGTGGTGATGGTTGGGAACCTTTCTGCCGATATTCGTTTTCCGCTGCAAAGTGTAGTTACCCGCGAAATAAAAGTTTTGGGGAGTTGCGCCATCAGGGGAGAATACGAAACAGTGCTTCAACTCATTGATTCCGGAAAAATTAAAGTGAATGATATGATCTCGGCCGTCGCACCTCTTTCAGAGGGTGCCGATTGGTTCAAGCGATTGTATAACAAAGAATCCGGTCTGAAAAAAGTTATTCTTGTTCCGTAAGATTTGACATCCAATCTCGAGAATGCAAAAATCAACAAAAACCATAAAACCTGAATTATCTTGAAAAAAAATCTGTTCAATATTGCCATTCTTGGATGCGGCAAGGTAGCTCATCTTCATGCCAAAGCCATCCGAAATATACCCGATGCTCAATTGTCAGGTGTTTGGAGCAGGACCTATAAAACAGCAAAAAGCTTCGCTTCAGAATACAATGTGGAAGCCTTTACCGATATTTCAAAACTTGTTTCCGAAAAAGAAATTGATCTGGTCATTGTTTGCACACCACATCCTTTTCATATCGGACCAACCCTGGAAGCCGCCGGGGCCGGAGCAAATGTTTTAGTTGAAAAACCACTGGCATCAACGCTTGATGATTCTGACGAAATGATACGCGTTTGTAAAAAGCAAGGTGTAAAACTCGGCGTTATCAGTCAGCGGCGTTGGTACGAGCCTGTAAAAAGAATAAAAGCAGCGATAGACGAAGGTAAGATCGGAAAACCTGTTTTTGGGACCGTAAACATACTCGGCTGGCGCGACAAAGCGTATTATGATTCAGATGCCTGGCGGGGAACGTGGAATATGGAAGGCGGCGGCGTTTTGGTCAACCAGGCTCCGCATCAACTGGACATTTTATTGTGGTATATGGGTGAAATTGAAGAAGTTTACGGCATTTGGAAAAACCTGAATCATCCCTATATAGAGGTGGAAGATACGGCAGTGTCCATTATAAAATTCAGAAATGGCGGCATTGGTAACATCATCGTTAGCAATTCAACCAAACCCGGAATATACGGGAAAGTGCACATCCATGGCGAAAATGGGGCTTCGGTGGGTGTGCAAACCGATGGCGGAGCAATGTTTATAGCCGGAATGTCAGGAATCCTTGAACCTCCTGTAAACGACATTTGGACGGTTCCCGGCGAAGAGCACTACCTCGATCAATGGAAGAAAGAAGACGCTGAATTTTTTCAATCGGTTGATCCAATGGTTTACTACATACAAAAACAGATCGAAGATTTTTTGGCGGCTATAAGCAATAATACTGATCCGTTGGTAAGCGGCGAAGAAGGAAGAAAAACAGTTGAGCTGTATACTGCCATTTATCGTTCTACGCGCGACAACCGGCCCGTGAAATTTCCACTTCAGCCTGAAACAGGGCGAAATGATATGGACGGCAGACTGGTATAATTGATTTTAAGCAAACTAAACCTAAAAACTATGTCAACATTATTTATCTTTTTCCTGGTCACTTCGGCAGTTGCGCTTCTGCTGTTTATGGTACTCAAATTAAAAATCAGTGCTTTTATTTCATTACTAATCATTTCGATGTATGTTGGAATTCTGACCGGAATGCCGCTGACAAATATTCTTCAAAGCATTCAGGACGGAATGGGAAGCACACTGGGTTTTGTAGCTACGGTGGTCGGTCTGGGAGCCATTTTCGGCCAAATGCTTGAAAGTTCGGGAGGTGCCCTTTCGCTGGCCCATTCTTTAGTGAAAAAGTTCGGTAAAGAAAAGGCATCCTGGGCGATGGTGATCACTGGATTTATTGTCGCGATCCCTGTCTTTCTTGATGTTGGTTTTATCATTCTCGTACCGATTATTTATGCCCTGTCAAAAGATACACAAAGGTCGCTGCTATATTACGGTATCCCGCTTTTAGCCGGGCTTGCTGTTACCCATAGTTTTATTCCTCCAACGCCAGGTCCGGTTGCCGTAGCCGACATTTTGAATGCACAGTTGGGCTGGGTAATATTTTTTGGTGTAATTCTTGGGTTTCCAACGGCCGTCATTGCGGGCCCTATCTGGGGAAAATACATTTCAAAAAAAATTCATATTCTTCCTCCGGCCGAGTTTTTAAATTCTTCCGAAGAAGAAAAAGAAGCCAAAAACCTTCCATCGTTTCGCACTGTGGCGCTGATTATTTCAATACCGTTGGTATTAATTTTACTCAATACTTTATCGTCTCTCCTTGTTGAAAAAGGAGTACTGGAGAAATCAATGCTGACAGATGGTGTTGAATTTATCGGGCATCCTTTTTCTGCATTGATAATTGCGACCTTAATTGCTACTTATGTGTTGTGTGCGAAGCGTGGAATGTCGAAACAGGCGATTCTCGACCTCAGCACCAAAGCACTTGGCCCGGCCGGGATTATCATTTTAATAACCGGAGCAGGAGGTGTGCTCAAACAGATATTGGTTGATTCGGGAATTGGGAAAATGATGGCTGAATCGATGGCCAATTCGGCAATGCCACCTATTGTTTTGGCGTGGTTACTAGCCGCTATTGTGCGTGTAACACAGGGCTCGGCAACTGTTGCCATGATAACTGCTGCAGGAATAATTGCCCCTGTTCTTGGCGAATTAGAATTGAACGACCCACATCGTGCTTTGGTTGTTTTAGCCATTGCTTCGGGTGCCACACTTTTATCGCATGTTAACGATAGCGGATTTTGGCTGGTAGGCAAATATTTTGGGATGAACGAAAAACAGACCCTTCAAAGCTGGACGGTTATGGAATCGATAATTGCTGTTTGCGGATTGGCATTTACGATGTTGGCCAGTATGTTTTTTTAATTGCCAAAGATTATGGATTCGAATAACCCAAACAACAAACCACGCTGGCAAACTGCCAATTCAGATTTCTATAAAAAGTATAAAGACGAAAGGAAAAAGCTAAAGGATGAAACAACCAAAGCGGAAAATATGCTTTGGGAAAAGTTACGAAATAAGCAGCTTGGCGTAAAATTCAGAAGACAACACATCATAGATTTTTATATTCCTGATTTTGTCGCACTTACCATAAAACTGATCATTGCAGTGGATGGCAAAATCCATATATACAAAAAAGCAGAAGACAAGGAGCGAACCAAAAGACTTGCCGCAATCGGTTACAAAGTAATTCGATTTAGCAATGAAGAGGTTGAAAATGATATTGATAAAGTTGTTGTTAAGATAAAAGATGAAGTTGACAAATTGCCCCCACCTAACCCCTCCGCCAGCCGACAGAAGGAATAAAGCCGATGGATTAAAGCATGAAGCGTAAATTTTCGTCACCGGCCAAAAGTCCCCTTTGGGGATTTAGGGGTCAGAATGTTGATTGACGAAAGCATTCAATTGCTACAAACGACCCCACCTAACCTCCCCAAAGGGGAGGGATGAGGATAGTGGTCTGATTTCAGGATCTCTAGTTCTATTCACTGGACGAATGTCCCCTTCGGGGACTTAGGGGTCAGAAGAATAATCAAAAATTACTATTATTGCACAACAAATCGCTTTGCGCCTGGCGCTTTGCTCCATGCTGTTATTATGACTTTTACATTCAAACATTTCACAGAACTCACAACTTCCGAGCTTTACGACATCTTACAACTTCGGGCGGAGATTTTTGTGGTTGAACAGGACTGTGTTTACAACGATATAGATGGACTGGATAAAGATGCCATCCACCAGTTTCTGGTAAAAGACGAACAAATTGTAGCTTACTCGCGTTTGCTAAAACCGGGTACTCGATTTAACGATTACTCCATTGGGCGTGTTGTGGTGAAAGAATCAGAGCGCGGAACAGGGTTGGGAATTCAAATGATGAAAGAAGCCAAAACCTATATTCTGGCGAACTGGAAACCCGATAAAATAAAAATCAGCGCCCAAAAATACCTGCGTAAATTTTACGAAGACCTGGGATTTAAAGTTGTTACCGCCGAATACCTCGAAGATGGCATCCCACATTACGGAATGATGTTTGAAAACAAAGCCAGTTAACTGATGCGAAAACTTACAATTCTACTATTTCTGTTCATAAGCAGCCAGTGTTTTTCCTCAACGCAAGACAGCCTTGTTGAACGCATTTTTAATGAAATGTACAACCAGCATTATTCCCGGGCTGAGGAAATGCTTCGCACCAACAAAGACGATATCGACTCTGTTTTTTTCGCTGTTCTTTCTGTTGACATGAGTTACTGGAAAAATGTTACCGGCACCGACACGCCTGATTATCCGGCTTTTGAAACCGATTTGCAACAGCTTTCCCCAACAAATCCAACATCAACTACTCAACAGGCAATTCGCCTGGTTACCTTGTCGTATCAATTGCGATACGAACTCAAACGTTTTAAGCTCATTAAAGCTATTTCAACGCGGCAGGAAACAAAGGCACTTTTCTCCTTGCTAAAACCAAACGAAACATTACCGCCTGAACAGCAGGAACTGTACCAGTTGTATTCTGCTTTATTTCAATATTTCGACAATTATCTGAAGCCGTTTTTTGTTTCGGACAAAACCGAAAACTGTAGCAAAGCATTAATAACCATGGCCGGTTTGTACCAGTCGGAAAGCCGGATTACAAAAACGCTGGTAGCCTATTTCCTAGGGAAAACCTGGCTAAAATACGAGAACGAACCCGAAAATGCGATCGAATATTTTCAGTGGCTGAATAAGAGCTATCCTAAAAATATCAAATTCGATGAACTATTAACTGAGTGCAACAAGCAGTTAAACTAGATTTTAAAACATTTCACTCATTTTTCTCTTTAGTCCGGAAGTTTTGAAAAAAGAATCTTATTACTTTACGGAAAATTTGTAAGATGATTCAACGGGTATTTTTTTCAATCTTCCTTGTGTGCTTTAGTCTGTCGACCTGGGCAAATACTGCAAATAACGACAGCATTGCCAATCGGGTATTCACCTTAATTTATCAGCAAAACCTTACCGAAGCTGAAAAAACGTTTACGAATGGCAAGCACGAGCTGAACGAATTTTACCGTACTTTTCTGAACCTCGATCTGCATTGGTGGAAATATCGCACCACTTATTCAAAAGAAAACTCGGAAAAATTGGGTGAATTGATCGATGCATCACTACTACCAGAAACTGATACGTACGAGCAAAAGATGCGTCAGATTATTGTTCGCTCGTACCAGCTGCGCTACGATAAAAAGAAATTCAATATATTCGGCATGCTTTCGGCCCGCTCTGATATCCGAGACCTGATTGCCGCAATTGAAAAAGAAGATCCGCCACTAACCGGCGACGAACAGAAGCTTTTTGAAAGCTATGTAATCATGTATCAGTACATCGAGAACATCAACTTTTTTGCCAACGCCAAAAAATCGGAAGCACGTGAAAAGAAACTAAAGCGGATGGAAAAATTTGCTTCCGAAGAAAACGTGATCTTAAATACCGTAGCAGACTTCTTCCTGGCACGCATGTATCAGAAGATTGAGGACAAACCCGAAGTGGGCCTGCAACACTTTAAAATTCTCACAAATAGATACCCCACAAACAAAACCTTTGCTGAATACCAGGCAGAATGCGAGGATAAAATTTAAGTTATTGAGTCTTGTATAGGATAAGTTTAATATCCGGTGATCCAAAACTTTTACAACACTAAAACCATTGTACTTTCTGCCGGCCGGCGGCCTTCATTTTTGTCTTACCACAAAAACGAAGCACGAGGAAGGCGTTTCCGAGCCAAGGCTCCTTTTGATCTTCACCCTTCGTTTTCATAAAACCAAAATTCGGACGGGTGATTT
Organism: uncultured Draconibacterium sp.; assembly: GCF_963675065.1. Classification (NCBI taxonomy): domain Bacteria; kingdom Pseudomonadati; phylum Bacteroidota; class Bacteroidia; order Marinilabiliales; family Prolixibacteraceae; genus Draconibacterium; species uncultured Draconibacterium sp. The sequence goes on from NZ_OY775906.1 coordinate 3,645,233, forward strand.
CCTCGCACACTCGGAGCCTCCCGCTCTCATTAAGGTTCTATTTTATCTCATCATTATTGTTAATGTATTAAGGTATTCGATATAACTCGCAAAACGCCATTACGATCATTTATGTAATTCTTCTAGTTTGCTCATTTCAACTCCACGCAAAGACCAAAAGAGGCCGTTCAATAATGTAACTACAGCTACATCGAAGCTTGGCCTCGTCCGGTGACCCGAAAAACAAGCGGTGACAGCGTTAAAAAATTACTGCTGTTTGAGGAGGAACGACGAGTTTCAGGAATTTTAGCCGTCACCACGTAGCTTTTTCGAGGGAAGCGGGCGCAGCCTTGGGTTTTGTGTTTACTATTTGGGCTAAGCCAAATAGTAAAATCAGCTCGATAGAGCAAAGTTTCTTTCTTATGGCTTGAGGTATAATTCAATCAAAATTTTATCTGTTCCCCAAAAAGCAAATCAGTTAACTGTTATAAAAGGAATCTAGGTTATGACCAAAGCTCATGTTGTGCATAATCGCGATGAAAAGTTCGCTGTCTGCAACGCGGACAAATTGCCCTTTTTAAGCGATGAATATTTGTAAGTTTTAGTCGGGCCCTACAGTCCTTACAGCGGAATTCACTTTTATGTACTACCTCTTCATTCTCAAAAACTGTAACTTCTATTTTATCATACAACGTTTTACAATGCGGGCATTTATATACCTGAAACCCAGCTTTCAGATGTAGGTTTTCATAAGTCTGCGCCATTTTATGAAGCAGCTTGTGTGTTTTGTAATGAAAGACACGGGTACGTTGTTTCAGGTAATCGCTAACCGGCTGCGAATGTACGAGAAATCCGTGCCCCTGATTAAAACTTTCGGTAAAACCACAGTGATCGCAGCGATATGAATAAGCGTGTCCCATTTCTTAAAAATAATTATTTTCAAGCGGCTTTTTAATGTTATAAAGTATAGTTCATAAAAAAATCCTCTAGCTAGAAACATTTTTTAAACTAATCTGTATTAAAGACATACATTAAAATATTCAAAATGAGGTTAATTGTAATTACAGCACTATTATTAAGTATATCGTTCAGCAGTTTTTCGCAGGAATTAAATGTTGGCGACAAAGCACCGTCTTTTTCTACCGTGGCCGACAATGGCTCAACATGGAATGTAAACGATCATTTGGGCGACAAATTTATTGTGGTTTATTTTTACCCGGCAGCAATGACTGGCGGTTGTACAAAACAAGCCTGTGCCTACCGCGACCTGAAAACGGAGATTGACGCGGCTGATGCTCTTGTAGTTGGAATTAGCGGCGATAATGTTGAAGGTCTTCAGCTTTTTAAAAAGGCCAACGACCTTAATTTCCCGTTACTTTCGGATGAAAATGGTGACATTGCTGGTAAATTTGGAGTCCCCACACGCGATGGCGGAACCATTACACGCGAAATTGATGGCCAAAGTTTTGACTTGGTTCGGGGTACTTCTGCATCCCGTTGGACATTCATAATCGACAAAAAAGGAACAATTGTTTATAAGAACACAGACGTTGATGCAAGTACAGACTCCGCGGAAATATTGGATTTTCTAAAAAACAATTCTTAAATTGCAACAATTACAAACCCATAAATAAGTGAAGATGAAAAAATTAAGAGCGATTTTAGTTATTGGTCTGCTGTGTTTTTTACTCCCTGTAAAAAATAGTAGTGCCCAGGCAGAAGTTGTTAAAAACGGCGACTCCTACGTTTTTGTATACAACGAGATTGGGTCAGATGATGATACCACTCGCTGGGAAACAAGCAACTATGCTTCTAAAAGTACAATTTCAGCGTCGGGAAATATTGTAAAAACACTTTATTATCAGCTCCAGGACGACCATCCTTTTATGGGATACTCTTTTATTTTTGGTGCGAGTTTTAATGTTGGTGATGCGAAATTGGTTGACGAGATGGTATTTTTGAAAAAAGACGGAAGCTTTAAAGTCACTATTCATAGTAATGGCGCAGGAACTCGTCTTCCCTTCGGATGGCAGTAACTTTGGCAAAGTTCAAATAAATTTTACAATCATTTTTTAGCGCTCTAAGGCTTAAAAACTATCTTTGCGCAAAACTCAGGTTTTGGCAACAACCACGTTTCTAAAATATTTCGAGGGGCATAGCGCTATAGCCGGAGTGGTAAAAAAGGCTGCTGCCCCCCCGGGTGAAAAAATTCACCTGCATGGGCTTATTGGGTCTGCCAAAACCGTTTTACTTGCCAGGGTATTTCAGGAAATTCAGAAAAATTGTATTGTCCTGCTTAACGACCGCGAGGAAGCCGCTTATTTCTTCGACGACCTGAATAATCTTGGTTTTGCTGAAAATACCTTGTTTTTGCCTTCGTCGTACAAACGATCGGTGCAATACGATAACCCGGAACAGGAAAACATTGTGCAGCGCACAGAGGTATTAAACCTGTTATCAGCTGCCGAAAAGCCTTACTTTGTTATTTCGTATCCCGAGGCGATCATCGAGAAAGTGATCTCTAACGAAAGCCTCGAAAACAATACGCTGCAGGTAAAAAGTGGCGATAAAATTTCTACCGATTTTATTAACGAGTTTTTGTACGAATACGGTTTCGAGCGGGTAGACTTTGTTTATGAGCCCGGTCAGTTTTCGGTACGAGGAAGTATCGTCGACATTTTTTCATTTTCGCACGAAGATCCTTTTCGTATCGATTTTTTTGGTGATGAAGTCGACTCTATCCGAAGTTTCGATATCGAGAATCAACTTTCGAAAGAGCGTTTAAACCATATTACGATTGTTCCGAATATTCAAAACAGTTCGGTGGAAGGAGAACGGGTTTCATTTATCGAATTCCAGGAGAAAGAAAGCCTGTGGTTTGGAAATAACACCAACCAGTTTGTCGACCGGATTGCAGAACTGCACCGCCAAACAATTGTAGCGCGCGAAGAGGAAGATATTGTTGATCTGCTTTTAACTCCTGCCGAATTAGAAAAGCAACTAAAAGCAAAAACTGTTTTTGATTTTGGCAACGACCTGGCTTTTTCTACCGACGAGAAAATAGAGTTTGCCACTTCGAGCCAGCCGGTTTTTAATAAGAATTTTGAACTGCTGGGATCGAACCTGACAGAACACCGAAAAAATGGCTACGAGCTGTTTATTCTATCCAGCCAGGAAAAACAGATAGAGCGACTACAAACGATTTTTAAAGATACTGATGTAAAAGTCTCGTTTAATCCGATAAATTTTGTACTCCACGAAGGTTTTATCGATCACGAACTGAAAGCCTGTTTTTACACCGACCACCAGATTTTTGAGCGCTACCACCGTTTTAAATTAAAAAACCGAAAAGCGCAACGCGAGGCAATTTCACTAAAGGAACTGAATAAACTGCATCCGGGTGATTACGTGGTACACATCGATCACGGAATTGGAAAATTCGCCGGACTGGCACGTACCGAAGTGAATGGCAAAATGCAGGAAGCTATTCGTTTGGTTTATAAAGATAACGACTCGCTATTGGTGAGTATTCACTCGCTGCACCGCATTTCGAAATACAAAGGGAAAGACGGTGGCGAGCCCAAAATCAACAAACTGGGTACCGGCGCGTGGCAAAAAATGAAAAACCGCACCAAGTCGAAGGTGAAGGATATTGCCAAAGAACTGATTGCCCTGTATGCCAAACGACGCGCTGAAAAAGGTTATGCTTTTTCGCACGATTCGTACCTGCAAACCGAGCTGGAAGCATCATTTATTTACGAAGATACGCCCGACCAGGAAAAGTCGACGGCAGCGGTGAAAGAAGACATGGAAAAAACCATGCCGATGGACCGCCTTGTTTGTGGCGACGTTGGTTTTGGGAAAACAGAAATTGCCATCCGGGCCGCTTTTAAAGCCGTTACCGACAGCAAACAAGTGGCCGTTTTGGTGCCGACAACCATTTTGGCATTTCAGCATTATAAAACATTTACCGAGCGTTTGCAGGATTTTCCGGTAAAAATAGATTACGTCAGCCGCCTAAAATCTACCGCTCAGGTAAAAGCTGCATTAAAAGATGTTGCCGACGGAAAAACCGACATAATTATTGGAACACACCGACTGGTAAGTAAAGACGTTAAGTTTAAAGACCTGGGTTTATTGGTTATAGATGAAGAGCAAAAATTTGGTGTATCGGTAAAAGAAAAGCTGAAGCAGTTTAAGGTTAATGTCGATACCCTAACTTTAACTGCAACGCCAATTCCGCGTACTTTGCAATTCTCGTTGATGGGTGCACGCGACTTGTCGATTATTCAAACACCACCACCCAACCGTTACCCAATTGTAACTGAAGTTCATGGCTTTAACGATCAGATGATAAAAGAGGCCATCCTGTACGAGATGGACAGAAACGGACAGGTTTTCATTATTCACAATCGTGTTCAGAATATTTACGAAGTTGAAGCCACAATTAAACGTATAGTTCCGGATGCAAAAACAGTGGTTGGCCACGGACAAATGGAAGGCCCGAAACTGGAGAAAGTAATGCTCGATTTTATAAATGGTAAATTCGATGTATTGATTGCCACTACAATTATTGAATCGGGGCTGGATATTCCAAATGCCAACACCATAATAATTAACCACGCTCAAAATTTTGGATTAAGCGACCTCCACCAGCTACGTGGACGTGTTGGACGCTCGAATAAAAAAGCATTCTGTTACCTGATTGCTCCGCCACTTTCAACCGTTAGTGCCGAAGCACGCAGGCGTTTGCAGGCCATCGAACAGTTTTCGGAATTGGGCAGCGGTTTTAACATTGCCATGCAGGATCTCGATATTCGTGGTGCCGGAAATATGCTTGGCGCTGAACAAAGTGGTTTTATTGCCGACATTGGTTTCGAAACCTATCACCGAATTTTAAATGAAGCGATTCAGGAATTAAAACAAGGCGAGTTTAAAGATCTGTTTGCAGAAGAAGACAAAGCACAATCGCAGGCTTTCCTGAATATAAAATACGTAAACGATTGTACCATCGACACCGATATGGAATTGCTTTTCCCAAGCGATTATATTCCGGGCAACTCGGAGCGAATGATGCTTTACCGCGAATTGGATAATATCGAAAGTAAAGACGCGCTGGACAATTTTACCAAAGGATTACAAGACCGTTTTGGAGAACTTCCGCGCGAAAGCCGCGAACTAATCGACATTCTGCCACTGCGTTGGAAAGCCATCGATTTGAGCATGGAAAGGATCATTCTGAAAAACAAAAAAATGATCTGCTACTTTGTTTCCGATCAGAAATCGTCGTTCTACCAATCGGGCGATTTTATTAAAATTGTGCAATACGTACAAACAGGAAAATCGAAAGGCCGGATGAAAGAAACAAATGGAAAACTAACACTCAGTTTTTCAAATGTTCCGAATGTGGAAACAGCTGATTATATACTTCGTGAGATTATTGATGAAGCAAAAAGTTAATCGTCACTTCACAAAAAATACAATTTATCGGGAAGCTTAACGTTTTACAATACACTCAATTAGATGTATTTAGTAGATGTTGTTTAAAAAATATTCACGATATTGCCATTTCAAGACAACCAAATCGATAGAAACTACATCAAACAAATAATTGAACTCTAAATAACTATTAAAATTAGAAATATGGACACAATGATGAAAATTGGAAAAACCCTTACGATCTTTTTAATTGTTGCCGGTTTTTTTGCCTGCAACGACGACGACAACTCAGTACCCTTCGAGGTGATTGGAGATGTTTATGTAATTAAACGTACTGTTAATGAAGAAGTACAATACGCCAACGCATATGTGGCCTGGGGTAACCAGCCAATGAGTCACGCCGAGGTTACAACTCCCGGTGCCGCTAATTTCACTCTGGATCCGGCTTCTGAAAACCTGAATATATACGCAAAAGAGCCTGCTTTAGCCGAATACAGCGCTGCTGCTCCGGTTGAGGGCAATTACCAGTTTTTAGTGATAAACGAGGATATTACCCACGAATCCGCTGACTTGCTTGATTTCGATAATATTGATTTTACACCCATTTCTTCGTCAGAAATGTTAAATAACGTTTTAAGTGTACAATGGGAAACCAATAGCGTTGCAGAGGGTTATCAAATCAGATTGATTAACCAAAGTGGAGACCTAGCCTTTTCTAGCGTAGCCTTACCAAAACAAATGGTTCGTTTAGATATTGGTACAAACACAGCTTCAGGTGTGTGGTACGAAACCCCGGAAGCAGATAATGTTTATACGATAGAATTCCTGACAATTAGATATGAAGATGATGCCACCAGTTTAGATGCGTCTAAACACATTCAGGAAATTGCTGTTACCGAGCAAGAAGTTACATGGCAATAAACAATTTACAACAATAGATCAACCGTCTGAATTTCAGGCGGTTTTTTTATGCCCTTTTGAAGCCTGATCACCGAAATATATTACTACCCAAAAAAAATAATTTGCCAAGCAACTATTGTTAGCCCAATTGCATCTAGCAAGAGATACAACAAACCAGAATAATTCGAAGTAAATTTTTAAAACAAAACAAAATGATTAACATTCAGAAAATTGGCAAATTAGTTCTATTAGCATTTATTGTAACCGGGTTTTGGGCATGCAACGATGATGATCCGGAAACATTTAATTTTACAGGAGAGGTTGTTACCCTTAAAAGAACAATCGATGGCGAAGAGAAATTTGCGTTAAGCTATTACGCCTATGGTAACATGCGAATGGATTCGGCCAGCGTTGACTTTCCCGGCGATTCAATGCTTGTTCTTTCATCAGGAGGTGCACAAAAACTTACCTATTATTATGAACCTTCTATTGAAGATTATTCCTCTTCTGCTCCGGAATCAGAAAATTATGACTTTTTGGTAGTTAACAACAATCTAGAATATACAACTACTGAGAATCATGTTTTTACAGATGTGGATATCCCTACAATTGATTCAGTTGGAGTAACAACCAGTAGCGAATCTGTTTATATTGAATGGAGCAACAGTGAAGATGCGCAAAATTATGTTGTCAGGATATTAAATGAGGACAATGAAGTAGTTTTTAACAGCTATATTGTATCGGAAGATGCGGATAGTTTCACTGCTGAACAAGGTTCAGGATCATGGGACACATCGCTTGAAACCGGAGAAACCTATACAATAGAAGTTCAAGCAATTGTATTTGAAGACAATGCAACCAATGCTGATTATTTCTATCAAATAGAAACCATTGCATTTGCTTCAGCCGAATTCATCTTTGAAGACTAAAAAAATCAATCATTATAACCGCTTGTTTTTCAGGCGGTTTTTTTGTGTCTTTTTTATTCATACTATTTTCATAGTAGTTTTTCTATTGATATAGTTTTGTTTCTAAATAAATAGTACTATATTTGTAGTAGTAAATAATTTTAGTACGATAATTGTAGCAACTCATAAAATGAAGACATTAACAAAAGCAGAAGAACAAGTAATGCATATTCTCTGGAATTTAAAAGAAGGAGTTGTAAAGCAGGTAGTTGACGGCTTTGGAGATGATAAACCGGCCTACACCACCGTCGCAACTGTTTTAAATGTACTGGAGAAAAAGGGATTTGTTACCCACAAAAAGATTGGCAATACGAATCTCTTTTCGCCTGCGGTTAGTAAAACGGATTACACAAAAGTCCAGTTTTCGTCTTTACTGAAAAACTATTTCAACGGCTCGTTTCCGAAAATGGCTACCTTTTTTGCCAAAGAAAATAACCTGGACATGGAGCAGTTGGAAGAAATGCTAAAGATTACTGAGAATGAATTAAACAAAGAAAAGAATGATTAGGCATGGAAGCAACACTGATATATCTGCTTAACGCATCGGGCGGAATTGTTTTGTTTTACCTGGTGTACTGGTTGTTTTTGCGCCACGAAACTTTTCACGCTGCCAACCGCTGGTTTCTTGTTGCCTCATTATGTATTGCAACTATTTTACCTTTAATTCCAGTGCGATACGAGGTTTTGGTTGAGGCAGCCAACGGAGCAAAAACCGGTGCACATACAATTGCCGATACGTTTAAAAATATTCCGGTATTTAAAGGAGCGGAAGAAAGTACCACAGCCTTTAGCTGGCAGCAGGCCATTCTGCTGATATACCTCACCGGGGCCGCGATTTTCCTGCTTCGTTTACTTACCCAAACTCTTATTCTCATTCATTTAATGATAAAACACCGCGTAACTTCGCTTAACGGAATGCGCGTTGTAGAAAACCAAAAATACGGACTCCCCTTCTCATTTTTTAATATTGTTTTTATCAATCCGAAATTTCATACACAGGACGACCTGCCGGAAATTCTGGCTCACGAAAAAGTGCACATTCGTGAGAATCACTGGTTCGACCTGCTTTTTATAGAACTGTTAACAGTCATCTTTTGGTTCAACCCATTTATTTGGATGTTTGAACGAGCAATTAAACAAAACCATGAGTACCTGGCCGACAAAGGTGTTCTTGCGCAGGGACACACTGTGGGCCGTTACCAGGCTTTATTAGTAAACCAGCTGATGGGCATGCAAATTATTGGAATTACCAATAATCTGAATTTTGCCCTTAGCACAAATCGATTAAAAATGATGACGAAAAAGAAAACATCGGCCCGCCGGCTGATACGATTTATCTGGGCACTGCCCGCTCTTGCGCTGTTGTTGTTCGCTTTTGCCGAACCACAATACAGTTACACCGAAACGGAGATTGTTGGAAACGAGCTAATTCCTGCCGATACACAATCGGGTAAACAATTGACCATTCACGGAAAAGTTGTTTCGAAAGAAACCGGGGAAGCAATTCCCGGAGCCTCGATTGTTATTAAAGGAACAACTGTTGGGCATGTATCTGACCGCGATGGAACTTTCACTCTCGTTGATCACAATCCAACTGTAAAAGCTGATGGAAGTTTAAGTACTGAAGTTGTGGTTTCGTTTGTTGGCATGAAAACCGTTGCGAATACAATATCTGCGTCAGGTTCCGGAGTGGACAAAGCGAAGTATACTTTTAAAATGGAGGACGAAATTATTGTTATTTCTACCCTTGTTCCTCCGCCACCACCGCCGGTAATAAAAGGTGAAGAAAAACTTGTTAAAAAAGGAGAAACTAATGTTCCGCCGCCACCGCCGCCACCTGCTGTTAACGGAGAAAAAGAAGTATTCTTTATTGTGGAAGATATGCCTGAATATCCAGGAGGTCAAACTGCATTGGCAATATTAGTTCAGAAGATGCAAAAAAAACTGACAAAAGAGAAGAACATTAAAGGAAATGCCAAAGTTCTATTTACGGTAAATGCTAAAGGCGAAGTAAGCGACATTAAAATTGTAGAAAAAGATAACGATGCTGCAGCAAAAGGAGCTTATGCGATTGCAAGCCAACTGGACGACTGGAAACCGGGGAAACAGCGTGGCAAGGCTGTGCCTGTGAAGTTTTTACTTCCTATTGAGTTTAAATAACGGAAAACAAAATACCATTTAAGTAATTCACCCGTTGGCTTTTAGTCATCGGGTGTTTTTTATAACTTGCTATTCTGAAAACCAATGTGATGCAGAAAAAGTATTTTAAAAATACGGGCGAGTGGGAAAAGTGGCTCGAACAAAACCACGATAAAGAAAAGGAACTGTTTCTGCTCTATTACAAAAAGCACACCGGTAAACCATGCATTTCTTACGACGATTCAGTAAAAACAGCCCTGTGTTACGGCTGGATCGATGGTTTGGTAAACCGTATCGACGATGAATGTTATACCCGACGATTCACACCACGGAATGTAAAAAGTATTTGGTCAGAATCAAACAAAAAACGTGTTGCCGAATTACTGAAAGAAGGGAAAATGAAACCTGCCGGATTAAAACTGGTAGAAGCAGCAAAAAAGAATGGCAATTGGGATAAAGTGATTGAGCCACCGAAAGTTGATACTACTCCTTCTGCCGCATTTAAATCGGCACTTGGCGAAAACCCTGAAGCTAAAGTATTTTATGATTCGTTGGCTACCAACCATAAAAACCAGTTTGTTATTTGGATTAACATGGCTAAACGTGCAGAAACTAAAGAGAAGCGGATTAAGGAATCGATTGAGTTGTTGAATAATAAAAAGAAGTTAGGGTTAAAATAAGAAGCTATAAAAAACGAAAGGCCGGTTCAACAACCAGCCCTTTCTCAATCAACCTAAACCTAAACTAAACCAAAAACCAAACCATCTTTTATGGTATGTAAATCTTTATGGAAAAAGATTTGTAACACTAAAACACCTGTTGGTTAAAAAGGTTTACCGAAATGTGATTTTTTTGTCGGAATGCAAAGATTTCTCGCAGATTACGCTAAATCCGCTGAATTCTTGCTGGGCTATTCTACAAGATCTGCAAGCAAATCCATTTTCAAAATGACCGATTCCAGCCCTGATAATGCTATCTCAACCTTACCCTTTCCATTTTTCACCTCCAGTACCAATTCATCTTCATTTGCCAGTTGGTCAGTTAGTTTATACAAACCGTCTGTTAAATGCATGGCCTTTAGTGTTTTTTCATCCAGTTTCAATTGAAATTTGTGCGAAGTTTCTTCGAAATTACTCACCACTATCAAACGGTCATCTCCGTTCCAGCGAACAAACGAAAACACTTTATCGGTGTATCCCTCTGTGTTTTGGCGGTTATACAAATGGATTTCTTTGTACTCACCCATCAATGCCGCAGATTGTGCCGAGAAACTCAACAGATTTTTGTAAAACGAATTCAGTTCTATTTCTGAATCAGAAAGCTGGGCACCATCAAATTTCCCATTGTTCATCCAGCGTTGATGGGCAGGCACACCACAATAATCAAAAATCGAAGTTCGTGTTTCATCGCCAAAACCCATGTCGTCATCGCCGGGTTCGCCCACATTTTGCCCAAAATAAATCATAGTTGGCGAAGTGCTCAAACAGGTTGATACCACCATCGCCGGTTTTCCTTTCTCGGCTTTTCCGGCAAAACCGGCACTGGCAATACGCTGCTCATCGTGATTTTCCAAAAAGTGCAACATATGGTGTTCAATATCTTGCAAGCCATCGTAAATCGCCGGCAAATTATCGGTGCTTCCGTGTCCTTGCATAATGTGTTTTAGCGTGTCGTACAACTCCACTTTGTCGTACAGGTAATCCATTTTCCCTTTATGAATATAGTCGCGATATAGGGCAGGATTATAAACTTCCGCCAACAGAAACGCATCCGGGTTTTTCATTTTCAATGCAGAATTCATATAACTCCAGAATTCCACCGGAACCATTTCAGCCATATCGTAACGGAAACCATCTACTCCTTTATCCATCCAGTAAATGGCAATATCCCTGAATTTCTTCCACGAATCCGGCACATCTTTATTCTGCCAGAACTCGAAATGAGCTTTGCAATCTTCCCTGTCGAAACCTTCCAGCAGCAGATCAAAGTCATAAGTTCCATCGGGCTTTACGCCATAATTTACTTTTACCGTTTCGTACCAGTCATAAAATCCGGGTTGAGCTAAGCGCGCTCCGTTGCCCGTCCATTTGGCGGGATTTTCATCAAATTTCCCATCAGCCAGTGGATGGTCATCGCCTCCCAAAGGCTGGTAACCGTTCAAAAATTCCGGAACCTGAAATGCCTCGCCGGGAATGTAATAGAAGTTATTGTCGCGTTTGTATTCCACCGAAGTATCGTCGTTCTCGCCAAAATCAGCAACTCCTTCAGGTTTCGAAATCGACTGGTAATTTCGGGCAACGTGATTAGGAACAATGTCGATGATTACCTTCATGCCGTGCTGGTGAGTTCGTTCGATTAAGGCTTCAAATTCTGCCAATCGGTTTGCCGGATCAACAGCCAGATCGGGATTTACGTTATAATAATCCTTCACCGCATAAGGCGAACCAGCGCGGCCTTTTACCACATCGGGATCGTCGTTTGAAATGCCATAATCGCTATAATCGGTTATCACATCATGATGCGGAACACCCGTATACCAAATGTGCGTAACACCCATCGATTTAATTTCTTCCAATGCACGGTCGGTAAAGTCGTTGAACTTACCCACCCCGTTTTCTTCAATAGTTCCCCATGGTTTATTGGTGGTGTTGGTATTTCCGAACAAACGGGAAAACACCTGGTAAACCACATATTTTCCTTCCGGTGAATCGGTTTTTTCTGGTTTTTGTTGATGATTGGGCTGGCAGGCAAATAACACCAGAATTAAAAGGATGGATGTTAGTTTTTTCATGATATTAGAACGCAGATTACACGGATTTAATCGAGAAACGCAGATATGATCAGAACGAATCTGTTCAATCTGCGTCCTCAGTGTTCAAATTTCTTATTTATTCAATTCAACTATTATAGCTGATTTTGCAGGAACCGTAACTTCCGAGAGTTCTGAAATGGTGTTACCCGAGATAATTTCTTTACCCGATTTATAACCATCCATCACTTCATTAAAACGATCGGTTTTGATGGTTTTTGCTTCGGTGTTTTTATTCAGAATAACCATCACAGCTTCGTCATCAGTATAGCGGAAAAAAGTATATGTTCCATCTTCAGGAACAAAGTGCATCAATTTCCCATCGTGAATTACATCGGCATTTTTTCGCCAGTTCTGGATTTTAGACACATAATGCTGCATATCCTTGGCTGCATCGCTCATTCCTTCGCCGGTAAACGCATTTACTTTGTCGCCTACCCAACCGCCGGGATAATCAGCACGAATATCGCCGTGCTCACTTCCGTCGTGGCGCATCAGAATTTCGGTACCGTAATAAATTTGCGGAATTCCACGGGTAGTTAAAAAGAACACCACTCCCATTTTCAGCAAATCCGCATCTTCGCCCACCTGAACATAGAAACGCGACATATCGTGGTTGTCCGGGAAAATGGTCAGTTTGTAAGGATCAGGATATAAAAAGTCGTTAGCCAATGTATTATAAATCTGAATCAACCCAAAGTCGAAACTTTCTTCGTTGCGTAATCCTTCAGAAACCGCACTCTGCAATGGAAAATCCATCATACTTGGTGCATAATTCTTATAACCGTCCTGGTTGAGTTTTCCCTTTTGCCAGTAGGAAACAATGGCCGGATTAGTGGTCCACTCTTCTCCAACCACATTAAAATCAGGGTATTCTTCTAACAATTCTTTTGTCCAATCGCTCATCATATTCTTGTCGGGATAAGGCCATGTATCTTGTCTAATTCCCTCCAAACCAACATATTCAACCCACCAAATACTGTTTTGAATAAGGTATTTTGCAAGGAAGGGATTTTTCTGGTTCATGTCGGGCATTGCGCTTACAAACCACCCGTCCACCATTGCTTTTTTATCCGCTTCCGAAGCGTGTGGATCTTCATTCACCGTACGGCGGTGAGTGGTAATCTTCATTTCCGGGTAATTGTTGATCCAGTCTTTCATAGGCATATCATGCATCCACCAGTGTTCCGATCCACAGTGATTAAAGATTAAATCCATAATCAGTTTCATTCCGCGCTTATCCAGCTCTTCATTTAGTTCGCGATACTCATCGTTAGAGCCATATCTTCTATCAACCTGGTAAAAATCGGTGCAGGCATAACCGTGGTACGATGCTTCGGGCATATCGTTTTCCAGCACAGGGTTTAACCAAACGGCTGTAAACCCCATGTTTTGCAGGTAATCCAGCGAGTTTATGATTCCGCGAATATCCCCACCATGGCGGCCATAGTTATAATCACGGTCTAGACCTTCTTTCATTCCTTCCACCTCGTCATTGCCGGTATCGCCATTCACAAACCGGTCAGGTGTGATCAGATATATTACGTCAGAAGAATTAAAACCTTCTCTTTTTGCGGATCCATTTTCGCGGTCCCACAATTCGTAGTTGTAGCTATCTACAACTTTATCGCCTTGTTTAAATTGAATTTCAAATTCGCCGGCTTCTACATCTTTTGCCAGCTTCAGATCGACAAAGAGGTAGTTCGGATTTTCCACTTTTGTGGTGGCCTCCAACCTTACTCCCGGGTAATCGATCACCACATCGGTTTTTGATATATCCTCACCATAAATCATTAATTGTAAGTCGGGATTTTTCATTCCTGCCCACCAGTTTGGCGGTTCAACCCGTGCTACTTCCTGGCCCAATACATTCAGGGTAAGAAGGATGATAAACAAAGTGATAAGTTTCTTCATTTTATACTGTTTAAGTCGTTTCTACTTTTTAATTTCAAGTGTCGAATTTCCGGCAATCTTGTGCTCGAGTCCCCAAACTGTTGCCACCACATCAACTTCAGAATGATTAATTATCAAAAACAATTCGCGTTGTTTTTTTACCTCCAGATGTGCACCTCCAAAATCGATACGGAATCCATATGATTTCCACGATTCTGGTAAGAACGGATTAAAAGTGAGCTTGTTATTCACTACCCGCATTCCACCAAATGCCATCACAAACGACATCCATGTTCCGCCCATACTGGTAATATGCAGACCGTCTTCGGTGTCGTTATTGTAATCATCCAAATCGAGCCGCGACGTGCGTAAATACATTTCGTAAGCTTTATCCTGATAACCTATCTTCGCTGCCAGAATTGCGTGAACACATGGCGACAACGACGATTCATGTACCGTTAAAGGCTCGTAAAAATCGAAATGTCGTTTCAGCTCTTCGGTAGTAAAATTCTCCTGAAACAGATACAAACTCTGCAAAGTATCGGCCTGTTTAATGTAGGGCGCACGTAAAATGCGGTCCCACGACCAGTTTTGGTTTATGGGTAAATCCTCCGCCGGAAGTTCAGCCACCGGGGTCAAATCCTTATCCAGAAATCCATCCTGTTGCAGATAAATACCGCGTTTCTCATCCCTGGCGAAATACATTTTATCAATGATATCTTTCCAGCGCGCAGTTTCATTTAACTCGTTGAATTTCCATTTTTTTACCAATTCCTCGAACAGGAACGGGAACTCCTTTTTCAGGTATTCAATGGCTTCCAGCGTATATTTCAAAGTCCACACGGCCAGGTAGCTGGTGTGGAAGTTATTGTTTACGTTGTTTTCGTACTCGTTTGGCCCGGTAACGCCCAGCATGACATACTTTTCTTTATCGACCGACCAGTTTACACGCTGGCTCCAAAAACGACTAATACCCAGCAACACCTCAAAACCCATTGGGGCAAGGTATTCTCTATCGCCGGTGTAATTTATATAATCGAAAATGGCGTAGGCGATGGCTCCGTTTCGGTGAATCTCTTCAAAAGTAATTTCCCACTCGTTATGGCACTCTTCACCGTTTATGGTTACCATTGGGTACAAGGCAGCCCCATTTTTAAAGCCGAGTTTTTCGGCATTTTCGATGGCTTTTTCCAAATGTTTGCGACGATAAACCAGCAAGTTTCGCGAAACTTTTTGAGGCGCGGTACTCAGGTAAAACGGCAAACAATATGCCTCCGTATCCCAATAAGTTACACCGCCGTATTTTTCGCCGGTAAATCCTTTTGGCCCAATATTCAGCCGTTCATCTTCGCCCGAATAAGTTTGATTGAGCTGAAAAATGTTAAAGCGAATACCCTGCTGGGCAGCAATATCGCCTTCAATTTTGATATCGCTGGTTGACCATTTTTGCAGCCAGCGGTTTTTATGACTATCGAACAGGGCATCGAAACCGGCTTCAACAGCCAGATCAACAGCTTCTTTTGCCTTTTCAGGAAGCGATTCCTTTTCATAATCAAGGGAAGAAACAGTAGAAGAGAATTTCTCAACTACTATTTCATCACCCTTCTCTACCGAGACAATTTGAGATGCCTCGACATATTTCTCCCTTTCCCCGTTCGTAATATCTGTGTCTACTTTATTTCCGTTTTTTAGCAGCTGAAACCACATTCCGGTACTTACCTGAAATCCTGTTTTTAAGGTTTCAACGGTGAGGTATCCTTCCGGACCGCCAACGGCACGGGCAACCTCCACCCAAAATTTCTCGTCGTAATTCGAGTCTTCGTTCACCACATCGCCATCGAGGTAGGGCGTAACTTTTATCTCACCGTCAAAGTTCAGCGCTTTTACCGTGTATCGAATAGCGCCAATCTCTGTAGCAACAGTGTTTACAAAGCGGTGCGAACAAACCTCAACCTGGCTACCGTTTTGCAACTCGGCAACAAAACAACGCGTTAACAAACCGTGTTGCATGTCGAGCTCGCGTTTAAACGAAAGTACTTTTGCTTTTGCCAAATCAAGTTCCTCACCATTAATGGTAACTCCTATTCCAATCCAGTTGGTTGAATTAATGATTTTAGCAAAATACTCCGGATAGCCGTTTTTCCACCATCCCACACGGGTTTTGTCGGGATAATAAATACCGGCTACGTATGTTCCGTTCAGCGTGTCGCCTGAATACCTCTCCTCGAAATTGGCGCGCTGGCCCATTTTCCCGTTTCCGATACTAAAGATACTTTCGGAAATCCGGTTATGTTCAGGAACAAAACCCTCTTCAACTATTTTCCAGTCGTGATGAATGATATAATTCTTCATCTCAGTGTTTTTAATTTTTTAATTTTCTGTTGCAACGTCTTTAACAAAAAGTACCAGCACGGCTGCTATCACCATTGATACTCCTCCAAAAACGAGTGCAAAAATCGACTCTCCTCCAAACAGATCTTTTACCATGAATCCCAAAATGGTTGCCGCCAGAATTTGCGGTATTACAATAAAGAAGTTGAAAATGCCCATGTAAATTCCCATTTTGTTCGATGGCAACGATCCGGTAAGAATGGCATAAGGCATAGAAAGAATACTTGCCCAGGCAATGCCAACTCCAATCATTGGCACAATCAGCCAGTTCGGATCGTTAAAAAGGTAGATGGAGGCCAGGCTCACACCACCGATTATTAAACTAATGAAGTGCGTAATTTTGCGGTTGGTGTACTTTGCAATTACAGGCAACGCAAATGCCATTAGCGCAGCAACTCCGTTATACACGCCAAAAAGAATGGTAACCCAGTCGGCGCCGTCGTTGTACAATTTTGTGGTTGTATCGGAAGTTCCGTACACATGGCTGGTTATTCCTGCGGTGGCATAAATCCACAAAGCAAACAATCCAACCCAGGTAAAAAACTGTACCAGCGCCAGTTGTTTCATCGTTACCGGCATGCGTAATAAATCGCTGAAAATTTCCACAAGGGCATTCTTATCCTTTTTTTGCGATTTTAGCAAAGCAGCCATCATCATCAGCAAAAAGAACAGGAAAAGAATACCTCCAAGAATGTACAGTTCCTTTTCCAGGTTCATTAGTTGTGTAACTACTACAATCAGCAAACCCAGCATCCCCATTATTCCACCAACTTTTGCAAACCGGCTGCCCGCCACTTCCTCTTCATTAAGCACCTCATCTTTGTTGGTTGTTTGTCTTTCGTTTTCTTCAAAGGCCTTCAAATCTTCGGGCGGGTATTCTTTTGTTGAAAAAATAGTCCACAGAATGGCCAGAAAGAAAACAACACCTCCAACGTAGAACGACCAGCGCACCGACGGTGGAATTACCCCCTCGGGTGCCGTGTTGGGAATATTCAACCAATTGGTCATCGCATACGGAAGCACAGATCCCACAACAGCACCGGTACCAATAAAAAAGCTTTGCATCGCAAATCCCATGGTACGTTGCTCGTTGGGTAACATATCGCCAACAAACGCGCGAAACGGCTCCATTGAAATATTAATGGAAGCATCCATAATCCAAAGCGTACCAGCCGCTACCCACAAGGCGGGCGAGTTTGGCATTACTAAAAGGGCCAGCGAAGCGAAAATGGCTCCAAATAAAAAGTAAGGCCGTCTTCGTCCGAGCCGGTTCCAGGTTTTATCGCTCATGTGCCCGATTATCGGCTGAACAATTAACCCGGTAACCGGAGCAGCAATCCACAAAATCGGGATGTCCTCAACATTGGCCCCAAGTGTTTCGAAAATACGACTGACATTGGCATTCTGCAGGGCAAATCCAAACTGGATACCCAGAAAACCAAAACTCATATTCCAAATCTGCCAAAAACTTAACGTAGGTTTTTTGCGCATAGCAGTAGTTTTAATTTGTAGCAAAGCTGTATGTAATAACAAGATAATACAGCAAAAGAACTTTTGCTGCTAAACACAAAGTGTGTGAATTGAAAAATTGCCTGCACAAATATAAGTCAGAATCAAAGTAAATTCCAAACCCCTTATCATGTGAACACCTGAAAAACAGGACTTTTTAATCAAAAATGATCATTTCAAACGTTTGCGGAAAGTGAAAATATATTCTACAACATGTTTTTGTGTAATGACTGAAATCGATCAAGCAATACAAAAAATGAGAAAACTTTTAGGGTAAATTATATAATGGATGATCCACGAACGACTAAATCGGCATTTAATACTTTTGTTTCGGCCGGATATTCATCATCTTCCGAGGTAATTCGTTTAAGCAACATTTGAGTTGCCAAAGTTCCCATTTCGTAACCATGCTGATCGACCGAAGTAAGCGTAGGATCAGTTATTCCTGAGAAACGGCCATCGGAAAAACCAACAACTGCAATTTCGTCTGGTATTTTATAGCCTTTTTTCTTAATGGTTTGCATGGCTCCAATAGCCGTAAGATCGTTGGTGGCAAACACGCCATCAAACTTATTCTTTTGGTTAATAAGTTTCATAATGGCCATTCGGGCTTTTTCAAACGAGTCAGCTTCCAAAATCAGGTTTTCGTCGGCAGGAATACCGGCTTCGCTTAAAGCTTTCAGGTAACCATCTTTTCTTCTTTGTCCAATCAACAGTGCCATTGGCCCGCCCAAATGAGCAATCCGCGTTCTTCCGCTGTCGATTAAATGACGGGTTGCACGGTATGCAGCGTCAAAATCATCGATAATAACCTGGTCGGCAACAATATTCGGTACTACGCGGTCGTAAAATACCATGGGCACCTCGTTATTACTAAAGTTATACAAATGTTTGTAATCAGTTGTTTCTTTTGAGATAGAAACCAAAACGCCATCAACGCGGCTCGACAACAATGTTTTTGCATTGGCCACTTCGCGCTCGTAACGCTCGTTGCTTTGACAAATAATTACGTTAAACCCCGCATCGTAAGCTACATCTTCAATTCCGCTAATAACCGACGAGAAAAAATAGTGGACAATTTCGGGAATGATAACACCAATAGTATTGCTACGTCGTTGTTTCAAACTTAGAGCAACAGCATTGGGCTGGTAATTCAATTTCTGGGCAAGTTCCTGAACCGCTCGCTTTGTTTCTTTGCTGATATCGGGGTGGTCTTTCAACGCACGCGACACCGTTGACGCTGAAATATTTAATTCACGAGCCAAGTCTTTTATTGTTACCAGTCCGCTTTTCATATTCCTCTGATTCCTCTATAGTTGATTATTGATTTCAACAGCTCTTTATTTAAGGCTTTACACAAATGTAGCAATTTAGCACAAATCTTTAAACAAATTCGATCAGTTAAACATAGCCACCAGTAACTACCTGTTTTATAACATATTGGGCGCAAACGTCACCGCAAACGTTTGCACTGACTACCATGTTAAAAAACGTAATTCTTTCTTAACAATTGTTATACATTCGCTTTTGAATTTTAGAATTTGTTGAACACAAAGTCTCTGTAACGAATTGATTTATTGCCTATTTAAATGAGTTAAAGAGAATCTAACAAACAGGAAAATTCATAAACTAATAACATGTAAAATGAGGATTATTCGTAAAAACCTTAAAGTAGTCTTGTTTTTGGTTGCCATGCTAAGTTTTACGCTTGGTTATGCGCAGGTAAAAACAGTTACAGGTACTGTTAGCGATGCCAAAAGTGGCGAGCCTTTACCTGGTGTTACCATTGTAGTTAAAGGAACTACACAAGGAGCAATTACCGATTTTGACGGAAATTATAGTATTGATGTTGAAGAAGGAAAAACTATTGTTCTTTCTTACATTGGCTATACATCGCAGGAAGTAGTTATTACTGCTTCAAATCTTGTAAATGTTAAGTTGGAACAATCGATGGAAAACCTCGATGAGGTTGTAGTAATTGGTTACGGACAGATTAGAAAAGAAGATGCTACCGGTTCTGTATCAACTGTTTCATCTTCCGATTTTAACCAGGGGTCAAGTAGTTCTCCACAAGATTTGATAATGGGAAAGGTGCCGGGGGTACACATCCAAACCGAAGGAGGAGCGCCAGGTTCTGCTGCTAAAATCCGTATTAGGGGAGGATCATCAATGTCTGCAAGCAACGATCCGCTGGTAGTAATTGACGGAATGCCGATTGATAACCGCACCATCGACGGAATGAGCAATGTTCTGACTTCCGTTAACCCGAATGATATTGAAACCATGACCGTACTTAAGGATGCTTCGGCTACTGCTATTTACGGTTCGCGTGCATCAAATGGGGTGATTTTGATCACTACCAAAGAAGGCTCGAAAAACCAGGAACTCAAAATTGAGATCGATTCTAAAATTAATATTAGTGAGATCAAAGAATACATTGATGTATTAAATGCCAACGAGTACCGAGCTTTGGTAAATGAAAGAGCTGCTATTAGTTCTGCAGTAAATCCTGCCTTACTGGGTAATTCCAGCACTGACTGGCAGGACGAAATATTCCAGACTGCTATAGGACATGAGCATAACCTGGGAATCTCCGGCTCAATAAAAAACATGCCTATCCGTGCTTCTGTAGGTTACACCGATCAGTTTGGTATTTTAAGAACTTCATCGATGGAGAGGAAGACAGGGACATTAAAAATCAGCCCGGATTTTTTCGATAACCATTTAAAAATTACGGCAGGTATAAAATATATGAACATCGATAATCGCTTTGCCGACAAAGGTGCTATTGGAGGTGCCCTGCGTTTTGATCCAACAAAACCGGTATTCAATAATACAGGTATTTATGGTGGGTATACTACATGGCTTACAACTGATGGCTCAAGAAACATTAACGGAACCCGTAATCCTGTAGCCCAATTGCAACAAAAAAGAGATATCTCGGATGTTGACCGTTATATCGTTGACGCACAGGTGAACTATAAACTACACTTCTTCCCTGATATTACTGCCACCTTAAAGGTTGGTTTAGACAAATCGGAAAGTGATGGCTCTGTTGATACTGATTTGGATGCATCGTGGGTACGTACAGCATCGTCGGGTGTAGCCCGTGATTATACACAGGAAAGGAAAAACGAATTACTCGATTTCTACCTGACATACAAGAAAGATCTTCCGGGAATTGAAAGCCGGATTGATGCAATGGCAGGATACGAATGGCAGCATTTCTGGTCTGCCGCTTCTGCTTACGAAGTTGACAGGTTTAATACTGTAATAGAAGATTCAAAAGATGAAACAGAGAACTATCTTGTTTCGTTTTTCGGAAGGGCAAATTACTCGTACAAAGACAAATATTTACTTACTGTTACGTTAAGAAATGACGGTTCATCCAGATTTCATAAAGATAACCGCTGGGGATGGTATCCTTCAACTGCGCTAGGCTGGAGACTGATCGAAGAACCATTCATCAAAGAATTAAACACTTTCAGCAACCTGAAACTACGACTAGGTTACGGTATTACCGGTCAGCAAGAACTAAACAGTGGCGACTATCCTTACCTCGGAGTTTACCAGTTAAGCGACTCAAGAACGCAATATAAACTGGGCGACCAGTATTATACTTTGATTCGACCCAATGGCTTCGACTCAAGTCTTGAATGGGAAGAAACGACCACTTATAACGCAGCCCTTGATTTTGGTTTTGTTGACAATCGTATTACAGGTTCAATAGACGTTTATAAACGCATAACCAATAACTTGCTGAACACTATTCCGGTTCCTGCAGGTACCAACTTTACCGACCGTTTGCTGACCAATGTAGGCGACCTTGAAAACACAGGTATTGAACTTGCAATAAATGCATTACCAATAGTAACCAACGATTTAACATGGGAAGTGAGCTTTAACTTAACCCACAACAAAAACAAAGTTACCAAACTAACCAATTACGACGATCCGAATTACACTGGTGTTGATGTTGGAGATATTAGCGGTGTTGGTGTTGGAAATAAAATCCAAAAGCATTCTGTAGGACATCCACTAAATACTTTTTACGTATATCAACAAGTGTATGACACAAACGGCAAACCCATCGAAGGAGTATATGTGGACAGAAATAATGACGGTGAAATTAACGTAGATGACAAATACTACGCCGACTCACCTGATCCTGATGTATTTATGGGATTCTCATCTATGCTTACCTATAAAAATTTCGACTTTGGCTTTAATGCCAGAGCAGCCATTGGCGGGCAAATATACAACAACGTGCTAGTTGGTGCACGCTACCAGGAAATGACTGTGAATGAATATCTGACTAACCTGCCTTCCGAGATCAACAACTCGAAGTTTACGACAGCACAGCAGTATTCCGATTATTTCCTGGAAGATGCTTCATTTTTCCGGGTTGATAATATGACTTTAGGCTATAACCTTCGTAATATCCTAAAAAACTCATTGGGATTAGACTTCAATGCAAGGCTCTACGGTTCTGTTCAGAATGTATTTGTAATTACCGATTACTCAGGATTAGATCCAGAAGTTAATAACGGTATCGACAACGACATTTATCCCCGTCCGAGAGTTTATCTGTTTGGGATGAACATTACCTTTTAAACGTTAAACTTTTATTATAATGAAGACAAAATATAGAATTATATATATAGTGATGGCGCTAGTAATGGCCTCGTTCACTTTTGTATCATGTGTCAACGATTTAGACACAGTACCACTCGACGAAGATTTGCTTACTGCCGATAAACTGAACGATGATGCATCGTACAAAGGAATGCTGGCCAAATGTTACGCAGCATTGGTTGTTGGTGGACAGAAAGGTGTTGATGCAGACCCCGACATTAGTAGTATTGACGGAGGTTTTTCATCATACCTGCGCCAGTTGTGGAACCACCAGGAGTTAACCACCGATGAAGCAATCTGTGCCTGGAATGACGGTAACCTTCGTGATTTACACGATATGGACTGGACTCCTTCAAACGAATTTGTTACCGCCATGTATTACCGAATTACGTTGGAAATTGCTTATTGTAACAATCTTATTACACTAACCAACGAACAGGATCAGTTTAAAGCATACAATACAGAGGCGCGTTTCCTCAGAGCTTTGTCGTATTGGCACATGCTCGACATGTTTGGCACTGGTCCATTTGTTACCGACGCAGATCCGGTAGGTTCTTTCTTTTTCCCAGAACAGGCTACAGGACAACAACTTTTCGATTACATTGAGTCGGAATTGCTCGCAATAGAAAACGAATTGGCCGACCCGGGAACCAACGAATACGGACGTGCTGACAAAGCCGCCGCCTGGATGCTGTTATCGAAGCTTTATTTAAATGCCGAAACTTACATTGGTACGGGAAAATATACCGAGTGCATAACTTATACAAAGAAAATTATTGATGCAGGCTACAGCCTGGAACCGGATTATCAAAACCTGTTTCTGGCCGATAATTATCAGCGTACAAATGAAATTATTTTCCCTATTGTTTGCGAAGGAGAAAATACCCAAACCTGGGGAGGAATGACTTTCATTATTCACTCAACCATTGGTGGCGACATGCCTGCTGCTGAATCAGGAGTTGACGGAGGATGGGGAGGAAACCGTACCACAAAATCGTTCGTAAACCTTTTTGAAGATATCACCGGGGAAACAGACAGCCGTGCTCTATTCTGGGAAGAAGGACAAAACCTGGAAATTGGAGACATTTTCAATTTCAGAGACGGTTATGCGCTGCGTAAATTTAAAAACATTACTTCTGATGGCGCTGTTGGTTCAAACTTGTCACATCCTGACACCGATTTCCCGATGTTCAGATATGCTGACGCGCTACTAATGTATGCCGAAGCTGTTGTGCGTGGCGGAACAGGTGGCGATATGGCTACTGCAGTTGGTTACATCAATGATATCAGAGAACGTGCTTTTGGCGACGATTCGGGTGATATTACTCAGGAAGATTTGGATTTAGACTTCATACTGGACGAACGCGGACGCGAACTTTACTGGGAATGTCACCGTCGTACCGACTTACGCCGTTTTGGAAAATTAAGCGGTGCATCGTACATCTGGCCCTGGAAAGGCGCTGTTGCAGCAGGTACATCTGTTGATGCCAAATATGATTTGTTTCCGATTCCAAATTCGGATATAAATGCCAATCCAAATCTGAAACAGATCAATTATTAAACCTGAAAATTTAAATGAAATGAAAAAGTTTAAATACATAGTCATAATGTTCCTGGCCATTTTGGTTTTCTCGTGCGAGGACGACGACATTATACAACTGAATGATTCAGCGTATGTACCGGCAACCAATATTGAAGGTTTGGGTACCACCCTGGCAATATCGAAAGATAAAAAAGCAGAAACAATTAATATATCCTATACACCAGCATCTTATGGTGTAAATATTGTTGCAACACATAAACTACAGTTTTCGGTTTCTAGTGATTTTGCAAATCCGGTTACTTTTGATGCTAATGCATCCGACAACGCATTCTCTTTTACAGTGGGTGCCCTGAATGAGTTTCTTACCGAAACATTAGCTTTACCGGTTGATGCAGAAGCTACCGTATCGGCAAGAATAATTACCTATTCTCTGGAAGGGGTTGATACGCTGTATTCTTCTCCTGTAAATTTTTCAACCACGCCTTACTTAGATATTCTTTTTGCCCCTAATACTTTCTACCTTTTTGGTGACGGTGTTGGTCGCGTTGCACAAAACAATAAGCTGAGATTTAAAAAGGTTCATAGCGAGGAAGCTGTATGGACAATTGTATGGATGGAAGCTACCGGAACCTTCAAGCTTTGTTCTGATGTAAATTACAAAGGTGTAATCGGTAAAGTTGGAGATCCGGAAAACGGCGAATATACTTTGGGAACTGTTGATAACCGGGGCGAAGATATACCTGTTCCCGGAACTGCAGGCTACTACACTGTTGGCATAAATCTGGCAACCAATAAACTGCTTATAGAACCTGCCAATGTTTACATCTGTGGTGATAACGTAGGCGCCTGGCCAACTAGTTCAGTTGTCGAAGAAAATAAATTCCAGCAGAACACTGAAAATAAGACAATGACTTTAACAAAAAGTCTTGCAGGTGGCGAACTTAGGCTACATGTAACACATCCATATATTTCCGGCCCCGACTGGTGGCATGCCGAATTCATATTCTTCGATGGCGATATTGAATACAGAGAAGATGGAGGTGATCAGGATAGAGTAAGCGTCAACGCAGGAGAACGCACTATTACACTTGACTTTATTAATCAAACAGGTAAAATCGATTAAAAATGAAGAATCTAAAATATTTTCTAATTATTGTCCTGGCGGTTTTCACCTTTGCTTGTGAAGAGGACTTTATGACACCGCCGGTAACATCTGTGGTTGAGGGTACTCCGCCCGAGTGGACAACCGTACCTTCGTCAGATATAGATACTGTGTTATTCAAAAAGAATGAAAACGAGACGATTCTTAATCTCGAATGGTCAGCACCAGTGTATGCCGACAATGTGGGAGTACGTTACTACCTGCAAATAGATACAAAAGGTAGTGATTTTGCAAATCCGATTGAGTTTGACAGAATATCAGCAACTGAGATGGCGGTTACTATTGGCGACCTTAATGCCAAATTATTAACACGCTTTGCACCTGTAGAAAAAGTAGAAATAGAATTGCGGATCAGAGCTGCCTCTAACGAAGACCTGTCAGACTTGTACACAACGCCTTTCTCAATGAAAGTAACACCATTCCTTGATGTACCAGTTCCTGAAGCGTTGTTTATTACCGGAACAGCAACATCGGTTGGTTTCGAGAACTCGCTTGCTGCTGTAAAAGATGGAGATGCATTTGTTAAATATCTTCAACTCACACAGGATGGAGCATTCCACTTCTCTGATAAACAAAGTGATGGATACCTATATAATTTTGGAAAATTTGCAAGCATATCTTCAAATATTGTTGCAGCTGGTGATGAAGACGGCAACTTCAAATTTACAGGAGAATCTGGTTGGTATGAGGTAAAAGCCGACTTTACAAACAGCGAACTTACCATTGCACCATATATATCTGGCACTGTAACATACACACACAACCCGGCTGAAGTATACCTGGTTGGCGATTACAATGCCGATGTACCTGCATGGAACCCGGAAAATTCGCCACAAATGACTGAAAAAGCAGAAGGCATTTACACCATTGAAGCAACTATAAAAGATGGGGCAATGCTAAAATTTGTTGGCCAGCCAAGCTGGGGAGACCTCGACTGGGGTAACCTGGGCGGAGATGGTGCCGATGGTATTATCGGACCTAAAGGCAAAAATGGAAACATAACTTTCGATGGTGGCGATAAAACCTACATTATAACGCTGGATTTAAATAAAGGCACATATACCATAGAAGAAGCTGCTATTTACCTCGTAGGCGATGCAACAGAAGTTGGCTGGAATATCGACAATGCAATTGAACTAAAATGGCGTTCGGGCCATAATGCTTATATGGGATATGTTCCATTAAAGAGTGGTAATTTCAAATTTTTCCCGGTTAAAGGCAGCTGGGATAATGGAATGGGACGAATTAACGACTCGGAAGATCCAAAAGGAGGTTTATTAGGAGGCGAAAATAAAGATATCCCAAGTACAAACACCTCTTCTGACTATAAATTATATCGGGTTGCTGTTTGGTACGACAACGACGCAAATTCGTATAAATACTCGGTTTTAGATGCCGAAATGGTTCTTGTTGGAGATGCTACCCCTGCCGGCTGGTCTATCGACAATGGATTTAATATGGTATATGCAGGAGAAGGCAAATGGGTAACATACGTTGATATTAACGCCTCGGGAGGTTATAAATTCTTCTACGAATCCGGAAACTGGAACTCTGGCTACAAAGAGTTTGATGCCATAAACAAACCGGGAGAATTATCTCTTGAAGGAGGAGACCCAAATATCTCCACACCAGGAGAAGGTTATTATAAGTTAACCATCGATACTTATAACATGACATATACCAAAGAATCAATAACTACAAGGAAAATGTATTTGGTAGGCTCTCCTAATGGATGGGATATAAATGCAGGTATTGAAATGACCTGGGACGATTCGAACAAAGAATGGACTCTTACCACCGACCTCGCCGCAGACGATGCATTTAAGATTTTTGCAGAATCAGGCAATTGGGATAGTGGATTTAAGTTGAAGTACGGAACGCTGAATTTTGAAGGAGGAGACCCGAACATGTCAACTCCCGAAGGTGCTGGAAATTACACCATCAGATTTAGCCTGGCCAAAAGAACTTTAACTTTTACGAAAAACTAACTTTATAATTTATCAAAAAAGGGTTGTCCGGGCAATCGGGCAGCCCTTTTTTAACTTCATATTTAACTTGTAAGATGGCACATTTTCGTTTCCTTTTCGGTATTTACCTTTCGCTGCTGTTAAGCCCGGTATTTGGGCAAATAACCACCACACCAACACAACCGGTGGCCTCTCAAGATGTTATCATTACTTTTGATTCTTCGCAGGATAGCCGCCTTGGAAGTTTTACAGGAGATCTTTACGCCCATACAGGTGTAATTATTGAAGGAAAAACCGACTGGCAACATGTAATAGGCTCATGGGGAGATAATAGCACTCAACCTAAGCTTACCAACAAAGGAAACGGAATTTATGAGCTCGAAATTACCCCCGATATTAATACTTATTACTCTGTTCCTTCAAACGAGAAAGTAGTTAAACTGGCTTTTGTATTCCGTTCGTCCGACGGATCAAATCAATCCAACGACCTTTTCGTCGACATATATCCGGAAGGGCTTTGGCTTATTGTTTCTACACCTTCAGATCATTCCATTCTGAAGCAAAACGAGGAAACCACCATTTCGGCCAGTGCTTCTGCAGAAGGCGAGCTTTCTTTATGGCTCAACGACACTCAACTTGCACAAACTTCCGGAAAAGAAATTACCACAAAAACAAATTTCACATCAGGAGGAAACCATTGGATTATAGCCAAAATTATTACCGATACCGAAACAGTTTATGACTCGGTTCCGGTTTATATTAAAAATGATGTAACCACAGAGGTCAAACCAGCTCAGTACAAAAAAGGAATTAACTATACCTCTGACCAATCAGCAGCTTTGGTTCTCTGGGCACCTGAAAAAGAATTTGTATATGTAACCGGCGATTTCAACAACTGGCAACTTTCTGAAGATTACCAGATGAAAAAAGATGGCGACTATTTCTGGCTTGTTATCCCAAATCTTGAAAAAGGCAAAGAATACGCTTTTCAGTATTTAATTGATGGCAATCTGAAAATTGCTGATCCTTACTCCGAAAAAGTACTTGACCCATGGAATGATCAATACATTGATAATGCTACATATCCAAACTTAAAAACTTATCCTGAAGATAAAACAGAAGGGATATGCTCGGTGCTCCAACCCGGACAGGAAAACTATCAGTGGACAGTAAACGACTTCACTACCCCGGGAAAAGAAAAAATAGTAATCTACGAAATGCTTATCCGCGATTTTACCGAGCAACACTCTTACGCAGCAGTTATTGAGAAGCTGGATTATCTGGAAGACCTGCGTGTAAGTGTATTAGAATTAATGCCGGTAAACGAGTTTGAAGGAAACAGCAGCTGGGGATACAATCCTTCGTTTTACTTTGCTCCGGATAAATATTACGGCCCTAAAAACGAACTAAAAAGGCTGATTGATGAATGTCACAAGCGAGGAATAGCAGTGGTTATTGACATGGTACTGAATCATAGCTACGGGCAAAGTCCGTTGGTGCAAATGTACTGGGATGCAAGCAATAACCACCCCGCAGCCAATAACCCCTGGTATAACCAGCAAAGCAATTTTCAAAACCCCGATGCACAATGGGGCTACGACTTTAATCATGAAAGTGCTTATACCCGCGAACTGGTAGATAGCATCAACAGTTTTTGGATAAATGAATACAAAGTTGACGGGTTCCGTTTCGACTTTACCAAAGGTTTTTCCAACACGGTTTACGGCCCATCTGACTGGGGAAGTGCATATGATGCAGCGCGTATAGCTAACCTGAAACGTATGGCTGACGAAATATGGAAACGTAAACCGGATGCATTCGTTATCTTCGAACATCTGGCTGATAATTATGAAGAAAAAGAACTTGCCGCATACGATATTCTGTTATGGGGCAATATGAATTACAATTACAACCAAGCCTCAATGGGATACAACCAGGATGGACAATCGGATCTGAAAGGAGCAATTGCTTCTGAGCGCGATTGGTCGAAACCCAACCTAATTGCATATATGGAAAGCCACGACGAAGAAAGGCTGATGTATAAAAACCTCCAATATGGTAACAGTCAGGGAAGTTACTCAATAAAAGAATTGGACATAGCCCTGGACAGAATGGAACTAAACTCGGTATTTTTCATTCCGCTTCCAGGCCCTAAAATGATTTGGCAATTTGGCGAACTTGGCTACGATTACTCTATTGACTCGAACGGCGGGCGGCTAAACGAAAAACCGGTTCGCTGGGACTATTTAGATGAGAAAAACCGAACAGACCTGTTCCAGGTAATGGCAAAGCTAAACAAGTTAAAGCAACAATACGATGTGTTTTCACCTGATAATACAAGTTACAGCCTGGCTGGAGTAACCAAATGGTATAAACTAAGTAAGGGAAATAATCATGTTGTTGGTCTCGGAAATTTCGATGTTACCGAAAATGATATTGCCGTTACCTTTCCTTCTGCCGGAAAATACTACGAGTTTTTCAGTGGTGATTCTATTGATGTAGCCACAACAAATGAAACCTTTACGTTTGCTCCGGGCGAATACCGGATATATTCAACACAACAATTTGAAGAGCCGAGTATTGTAACTGATATTGACGAGCCGGAAATTATGAGTAGCGAATTGCAGGTTTATCCTAATCCGGCATCAAGCAAATTGACAGTAGTTTCCGACCTAACGATTTCGATTGTTCAGGTGTATTCAATTGCCGGAACTTTACAATATCAGGCAAGCGACTTACGCAAAAACAAGCTTGAAATTGATGTGCAGAATTTTACTCCGGGTGTTTATTTAATCCGCGTTGTACAAAACGGAAACAGCACCACACAAAAGGTTTTGGTAAAATAGTTTTAGAAAAAATACGATTTAGAGGCCGGGGTAACTCCCGGCTTCTTTTTATGTGTATTGCCGTTTGAGTTTCGTCCGCGAGAACCATCATCGCCTGTAAGATCAACTATATCTTCCATAAGATCGTCTTCATCTTCCATAAGATCAACTATTTCTTCCATAGAATCGTCTTCATCCTCTGCCAGATGATCATTATCTGATGAAAGATAATGCTTCTCTTACGACAGTGCACCATTCGCTGACAGAAGATAGTCATCATCTTCCATAGATCGGTCTTATCTTATGCCTTCAATATTATCAAGGATTAACAGGATACACTTTTGTATAAAAATGCCTGCTTTCAACTGCGAAAACATAGATTTGTGAAACATACTTTTGGCTGCGGTGAGCCATCAGGGATTACTTTTCAGCGGTTGCCTGGCCGCCACGGCCAAAGAGATCGAGATTATAGCTAAACATGATTTCGTGCGTGCCGCTGTTAAAGGCGCTTAACTCTGAAATGGTAATATCGTACGCATAACCAATCGACATTTTGGGCGAAGGATTAAACTTAACCAGCATACCGTATGCATCGCCAAAACGATACATGGCTCCCACCCAGAATTTATCGCGAAAACCGCCCATCACAGTCATATCAACCGAAAGAGGAGCACTTTTAACCTTGCGCATCATTCCGTTTGTTTTTAGCTGAAAATCTTCGCTAATATCAAAGCGGTGCCCGGCCACAAAATACATATGCCGCTGCTGTTTATTAATGTAATCGGTTTTAACCTCCTCGTTAATAATTATATTATCAATAAGCTTTGGCACCGATAATCCGAAATAGGTATTTTCTGAAAACAAAAACAAGCCCACACCAACATTGGGTAGAAAGTTTTCGTAAATATCGTGGTTAAATAACGGTCGGAATCTACGGTTTGAAGCGCAACAAGATTGGCACGATAAAAGCTCACACCTCCTTTAAGTCCTAAACCCAGCTTAAATTTTTCCGACACAGGAAGAAAGTAGGAATAATCGGCATAAAATCCGGTTTGTTTCAGCGGCCCTATCTGGTCGGACATCAGCGAGAAACCAACACCAATATTTTGCTCATCATACGAAGTGTTATAAGTAAACGAACGCGTTGCCGGGGCGCCATCGAATTCCACCCACTGGCTACGAGCAACCATTAAAATATTTCCAATTCCCTGCGAACCTGCATATCCCGGATTTAGTACCTGAAGGTTGTCCATATACTGCGTGTACATGGGATCTTGCTGGGCACTGGCTGTTTTCCCTTGTAGCAAAACTACAAGGGAAAGAACTAAAAATGCTGCTATTTTTATTCGTTTTCCCATTATCTGTCGATATATACCGAGCCGGCAATTGGTTTTTCTCCGTTTCCTAAATCCAATACATAAAAATAGGTTCCGCTTGGCAGGTCGCTATCGTCGCCGCCCTGATTCGATTTACCATCCCAAAATAATGGCGATGTAGAAACGCCATATCCGCGGGCTTTGTACACTGTTCTTCCCCAGCGGTTAACTATGGTAATCGAATTTTGCTCAAACAGCTCAATTCCTATAATTTCAAAATAGTCGTTTACGTTATCGGCGTTTGGTGTAAATGCTTCGGGAATGAAGAAACCGGCGGCCGTTACATATACAAAAACATTGGCGTTATCGCACTTTTCGTCGTAGTTACATATGCGGTATTGAAAGGCATCGCTGCCCAAAAAGCCATTATTTGGCGTGTACATTACTGTACCATCACCATTTATGTCAACAAAGCCATTCGCGGGATCTTGCAAAATCTGTAATGATAAAGGATCGAGCTCTTGCTGCTCTTCATCGTTAGCAAGTAAATTGATTATTACCGATGTTTGATATTCGGTGGTATCGTAATCATCATTAGCAATTGGGGCCGAAACAACAGCTGTATCAGACCATACCGTTACCACCAGAACTTTTCGGTTGGTACAGCCGGTAATATCGGTTTCAATAACATCGAGATAATAAAGTCCGGCGCTTTCCCAACGCACACGAATTTCATTTGAATTTGCTGAAGAAATAAACGTAAAATCGTTTGAATCTGCTTCGGTGTCGGGGTTAAAGCTTGTCAGAATTCTCCAGGAATAATCGCTTCCCGAATGATTTTCGACAAAATAATCCTGTTCGGCACCTTCAATAACGATATAATCCTCCTGGGCTACTCCGAAAAGAGTAGCCAGAAGGATTATTATCAATATGAAAAATGCCTTAAAATTCATTTAATCTGCTTTGATGAATTAGTTTGAACCAATTCCAGATGTAGCAGGACGTGCTTTAACAGTTTGTGTTTGAACTGGTGAAGCTGTGATATCTGTATCGCTTGCATCGGTAATTGCCGTAACAGCCACATCTCCTGTTCCTTCAATATTTGAAAGTGTTAACTCAACAGTTTGCACTGTTGTTCCTTTTTCTGAAGTACCATTATCAACGATCACACGAACATAAACATCTTCTGTTCCGGCTGCACTGTATGGTACCGATACTGCATCGCCCGATGTAAATGCAGACCACGATCCGTCTGTTCCGCCAACCTGGTATTGCAATGTTGGAGTAGCTGTTCCAAGGCTATTATTAAATGTTCCGGTAAAATTCCATGCCGAGAAAATGTCGGTTGCAATTAATTTAAATGCAAGAGCTTCTGATCCATAATCGTACGAAATAGTTGTTCCTGAAGCTGAAATTGCAATATCAGGAGCGCAACGATTCAGATTATCACCTGCGTCGCCGTTAGCCGCCAACGCAACAAATTGCAATGCAAAATTACTGGCAACAGGTTGTACTGCCATTGCTTGTAAATTCTTACACCCTTCAGTATCCGTTTCTTCAACTACCAGGTAATACGTTTTACCAGCTGCACTGTTATTCCAGGTTATATCAATAGTAAAATTGTTAATGCCACCTGTTTCGGCATAAGTGCCTGAGTTTACAGTAAAATCAGTTCCGGCAGTTTCCTGCACTGTTAAATCTGTTGTATTTGTACTTACCCACCAGGTATAGTTATTTCCATCTCCTGATGTTTGGGTTGATTCGTTGGTAGCATTTACCCAATAATTATGCGAGGAGCCAACAACAGGAGCACCTCCTGTTCCTTGTGCTAAAACACTCGAACCGAAAGCGGTTAAAACGACCGCTGTTAAAAGAAAGACTAATTTTTTCATACTGATAATTTTTATTGTGTGATTTGTAATTTTTAATTCGCTGAGATTGGAGAAGTATTTGGTAAAGGTTTAACTGTTAACACCTGTTTTTTATCGCCGGTGCCATTGTCAGGAGTAACTGAAGTTCCAACAATAGCTTCACCATTGCTTACTGTTATTTCTACATCTGTTCCGGCAGAAACCGGTCCGTTAATAACAACAGCAATCTCTGAACTTGTTGCTGATCCAGAAACCGAAACATTGGAATATGAGCCTCCGGTTCCGAGTTCTGCTCCTGCATCAACTTTTACCGACGAAACAGAATAATCGGTACCAGTTACAGCCACCGAGAAATCGTACTCCCAGCTATCGATACTCCATGTTGCATCTTTGTTTAGGTTAACCGTAAAATACAGTGTTGTTGGTCCGGAAGCATCAGTTGCTAATACTGTTCCCGATAAGTCATGGCAATCGAAGGCATCTTCGGCCACATTCACATAAAAGGTATTGGCAATAACTTCAACTTCCAGTTCCCGCACCGTTGAACACAATGTGCTTTCGTCGGTTTCGGTAAAGGAAATGGTATATGTTCCGGGAGTTGATCCCCAATCGATAAGTACGGAGGTTTCATTCGAAGCTCCGCTAATTACACCACCTCCTGATACTGCCCACAAATAAGATTTGTTGGCCGTATTGGCATCTGGATTAACCGAGTAACCGTGTGTTGATCCGGCATACGGAGCTGTTCCATCTTGTGCTTTTGCAACGCCGCTAATAGCTATAAACGCTATGCTTGCGATTAAATAAGTTAATGTCTTTTTCATTTTTGTTTTTATCTTTTGTTTATCTAATCAGGTATTATTTCGCCGGTGTCTGGCAACGGATTTACTATCATTATAATTTCATTCGACATTGAAGAACCGCTTCCCGCACAGGTTGCACTTGAAGTCATATCACAAGTGACAACATCACCATCGGCAGGGGTGTAAGAAAAACTGTTACTATTTGTTCCGTTATTTATTCCGTTTACTTTCCACTGGTAAATAGGCGACGCACCTCCATTAGTTGGTGTTGCTGAAAAAGTTACTTCAGTACCGGCACAAACTTCATTATTTCCTACAATAACAAGCGATGGCGGAGTACTTTCGGTAACAGTAATACTTACCGGGTAATCAATACTTGTGCACGACGGAGAATAGGTAAACACCGTTAACGTTCCATTGTAAGTTCCGGCGTCTATAGTGTAAGGAACATTAACAGAAATCGCTCCTGGTGAGGGATCCAATGATCCGTTTTGATCCCCAAAACCAGCAGCTATTGCAACTGCATCAAAAACCAAACTCCAATCATCTGGAGAACCATCAGTTGCAGAATACGTAATTATTGCATTTGTTACATTTTGGCATACTTCAGGGTTGGTTCCCAAAGTTATTGCCGGTGTAGCATTTACAGTAACTGCAATTGGTGTTGAATTAGCTGTTTCGCAACTGCCACTTTGTACTACCGCACGATATTCCCAGGTTCCTGCTGAAGGCGGAGTATTAGTTAAAGTAGTTGAAGTACCGGCTACATTCTCCCACGTTCCTGAGTTTAAGCGTCGCTCCCAGCGAATTACATCTCCGGTATTTCCTCTTAAGGTTAGTGTTGCAGATGTTCCTTCACAAATCGGGGCAACATATTCAATCCATCCTCCTACAGAAACCGGGTCAATTACAACCTCAGTGCTACCTGCTTCACTGGTGCATCCATTTGCTGTAATAGTAACTGAATATATCCCTGAGTTACTGTAGTAGTCAGCAGTTAATACAGGATTCTGTTCTGTTGATGTATAACCATTTGGACCACTCCAATTATAGGTTACACCCGTAACCGTTGGGGTATTTAGCTGAATAGCAGACCCATCGCAAACAGGACTGTTACTTGTAGCACTTGGTGTTGTCGGCAGCGGATTCACAGTTATAGTAATTTGGTCGGTATTCTCACAACCATTTGCATCTGTTCCGTTTACGGTGTATGTTGTTGTGCTTGCCGGGGTAAAAGAAACGCCATCTGTAACACCATTATCCCAAACATAACTGGTGGCTCCGCTTCCACTTAAGGTTACACTCTCGCCTGCACAGATTTCTGTTGAAGTGGCATTGGCAACTACAGTGGGTAGTGGATTGACGGTGACTGCGCCGGAAAAATTACTTGTAGCATCGGGCGAACAATCGCCGCTAACAACAACATAATAATATAAAGTGCCTTCACTAGCTGTTGATGGCGTATAACTTTGACTATCTGTGCCTACGGTTGTTCCACCAGAACTAGAAGAAGAAGCGTTACTATACCATTGATAATGCAGTCCATCACCAGAAGCAGTCACCGATAACGGATTGGCAGTCTCATTTTTACAATAAGTGGCGCTACTAAGAGATTCACTGTCGATACTTGGACCAACAGGCTGAGCATTTATTACAATGTTTGATGTCGAGGGAGATGGACAATCTGAGGTTTCTGTTCCTGTAGGATATAATTGCGATTGAGGAATAATTTCTGTAGACTGGCTTGCACTTCCCCAGAAAAGTTGTGCCACAGCCTGTCCTCCATTTTCATAAAACTCTAGCACAATATCATACAATACACCTGCAGCAAGATTAATTGTTCCAGTATTAATTGTTGCAGCATGATTGGTCCAGTTATTTATAACTTGTACGCCATTAACCCAAAGCCGTATTCCATCATCACTATTGGTTGTAAACGTATAATTTTCAGTGTACAGAGGAAGAATCTTTCCTGACCATCTCACGGAAAAATTATCAACTCCAATTGACGAACCGGGACCAGCAGATGCCCAATTAAAATTTACCGTAGCATCTGTTTGGGTTAAATCTGGAGTTCCGGTTAAAGTCATGTTATTAAAATATTCGGCAGACAGTCCGGTTCCTGAAGCATGATGCGTTACAGTAAAAGTGTAATCATTTTCTGTTAATCCTGTTATGGTTGTACTTGCTCCAACTCCTGTATACATTGTACCTCCGGGGTTTTGAGTCAATATCCATGTTCCTGTCGAAGGTAATCCATTTAAAACAACGCTCCCGGATGAAGAGGAACAATCAGGTTGGGTAACCGTTCCAACCGTAGGCACTGATGGAACTGATTTTACAACAACCTGAGCACTTCCATTCATGCTAACATAGCAATCTTCTGAAACATTGTGCCCAACTACGGTATAGGTACCGGCCCCTGTTTGAAAACCAAAACTCAATGCATTTCCATTTCCTGAGATTGCAGAACCTACCAGTGCTGCTCCATTGCGATAAAGTTGATAATCAACTCCAATTTCCGAGCCATCAAGCCCAACTTCAATTCCGGTATTCCCTTCGCAATAACTTCCTCCGCCGGTAACACTCTGGGTTGCAATTGAACAAGAAGGATTTATAATAATAGAATAATCTTCAACTTCGCCATCAAAATCAGGTTCACAGGCTGTAGGATAATTAGCATATTTCGTTGAAATCCTCATTCTGGTTGTCCCTACCACAGCATATGAAGGAACTGTAATGCTTACCGGAGAATTACTTGTCACTCCATTCGCATTATTAGTAACAAACCCAAGATCATACTCCTCCTCTGCACCATTAAAATCACCGTCATTATTCCAATCAATCCAGGCAAATGCATAATTCGTATAATTCCCGTCAGTATTAATATTAACGGTTAAATCATAAGTTGAATTGATATCCAAATCAGTACTAATCGGCGTGTAATCATTGTACCCTTCTGGTTTTACTGTAACATTGTTAATTGTATTAAAATTTACCCTGGAAATACCATCATTATAATCCATTGTCCCATTAGAAGCACAGTAGCTTATCGTAGTATAACTGTTTCCGGCAACTACAATATTATCCACATAGTAGTACTCATTGTTTGCACTATTTACCATTCTGATTCTTAACTCCAAAGAACTGCCATTAAGGTTGTTCTGAATTGCAGTTTTAGAACCAAAATTACTTTCAATGTATCCGTTTATATCAAATGTATTCCAACCGTTTCCATCTAAATTGTATTCTAAGCGGATGTAATCAGCATCTTCCATATCTCCTTCTGCTCTGACGTCTATAAAAAGAGAAATGTGATCAAAACCTGAAATGTCTATATTCTCAGATGTCCAACTTCCATTCATTGGTCCTCGTGCACGTAACTCATTGCTTCGAATAGAAAAATTATTATCATTTGAAGGGTCCAATGACCAGCTTCCATCCGGATCAACCCTGGTGTTATTTCCCTCAGGGAAAGTTTCACTCCAAATGGTTGTTTGAGCAAATATTGAATTTGAAAACGATAATGAAATAAATAGTGAAAAAATGACAAGCAAAGACACAAACCTGATCTTAGTAAACATCTGGTTTACATGAACCATTGCCATATTGATAGCATGGGAAATAGCCAATATGTCCCTAAAGCACACTGTTCGCACGATTCTTTTACTCTTACTTTTATATCTTACCTACTGCTATTCCCTGCACATGACAATAACAGTTTTGTTGGCTATTCGGGCAAAATGGAACTTTACCATTTTGGGCCTTTTTTGCAAAAACCGCTTGCCTGTGTTTTTAGCATTCTAAAAAACTCTATTGCCAACATGCAATCACTCGCTTCAAATATAACAATTACAACTTGTTACATATTAGCCGCCAAAAATAAAGAATTAACATTAAGGTGTGAATCCAACTACCCCCATTTTAGGGCTTTGTTTCATTTTGGGACAAGAATTAACATAGAATTGTTGTTATAAATACAAATTGAACCAAAAAAAGGTCGTTATAAACACAATTGCTTATAACGACCTTCGATAAAATCACTTTTTTAAAACTTTATTCCGACATATCGCGCCCCTGCGACTTCAGTTTATCGATATCATTCACATTAAAATCGCCAAAAAACGATACAACAAAACTGTTGCCTTCCGAATTTTCGCTGGTGATAAAAACATGACACTCGGAATATTTCTTCTTTCCTCCCAGTAAATAAATCTCCGCATCCGAATCGCCGTCATCATCATCTTCGTATTTTTTATATTTGCCGGGAAGAAGAGCTATAGCTTTTTTGGTAAAATCGCTATTTTTTAAGCTTCCTTTTTCAGGATTGTACGACATAAAACGAATCCGGTGCAAATCACCGGTAACGTTTTGCTCATCTTCATCACCCAAATCGATATTAATGGCATCCATCATATCTTTTGAGAACGAAAAGCTGGTTACGCCATCTTTATTGGCAAATACGTCATACATTTTATCCGACTTGCTTTGTCCTGATGCCAACAGTCCGGCCAACATAAGACCAAGTGCAAAAAGTAATGTTGTTATTGTTTTCATACGATAAAATTTTTGGTAATTAACGTGCTTATTACTTTGTATTTTGTTTATATGCTCTTTGCAACCTTATACCCTGAAAAAACATGGCAGTTGCAATAATTATTACAGGGATACTATTTTGCAGAATCCAGCTCCAGTTAATATTGTGTAGGCCATTTTTTCCCATATCATAAGCGAAAAAAGCACCGAAGGACACCCAAAGCATTACTGCCGGAGCTACCAGATACAACAGCATCGTTACCTGTTTTCTATCTTTTTCCATAATATCAGCTTTAGTCGTCAATTTCATTATCAGTTGCTCTTTCTGTCAATCCGTCCGGTTTCATTTCCCAGTACTTACCAACCATATCGCCATCCCACGTGTTCGACACATTTTCAATATCGTGAATTATCTCGTCCATGTCGTTTCCAAGAAATACGGCTTTCCCTTCCGGTACCCGTACTTTTATATCCACCTCCTGACCTCTCCATTTTGCCTCGTCGCCGATAAAGAAATACGGATCGAAATAAATTGCTGAATCAGATCTTTCATACGTATACACCATCTCTTCGCACCACTGTTTTGCATCGTCGCGTGTTTTTCCTCGTGACGAATAGCGAACTGTTACCACAAAGTCATCGCCCGACGAACGGATAACATCCAACTGCGGATAACTAACCACTATTTCTTCTCCATCAATAACAGCTACTTTAAAACCTTCCACATCCCAGTCAATTTCCGCGTAATCATCCAATTTATCATCGGCCACCCTGAGGTACAGAGTCTGACACGAATCGCAAGAAATGGTTTCACTTTTGGTAATCGATGAGCTTTGTTTATAGTTACCAACCTGCCCAACCGAAAGAATTAACAGGGCGAAAAGTGATACCAACCAAGCACCTACCATCGACAAGGCAACTGCCGCATTGTTCGATTTATACCTGAAAACCAGCTTGGTTCCGATATAAACAAGAGCAAGCAAAGGCAGACCCGCAATCAGTCCAACCAATACCAATCCCCAGGTAACTGCACCGGGTTCAATAAAATGGTTCAACATATTTGGTACATGAATCTCAGGGCCCCAAACCAATGGCACTCCTTCAACAAACGAATGACCAATAACCATCGACGACACCAATCCAAGTATTCCTAAAAAACCGGAGATGATAAGGAATACACCAAACACGATTACAAATACTTTCAGAATTACTTTGAAAATATTATAAACCACGTCGCCGGCTCCCTCCATCGACTTTTTTCCTTTCGAGTAGGTATCCGATTCTTTAAATTTCTGATAGCTTTCTTTTACTTCCTTTACCTCTTCTTTAATCGATTTCTCGATGTTTTTCACGGTAGCCTCCTGCCCGCGCATTTCCAGGCGCTGCGCTGTACTAACCGCTTTCGGTACGGCAATCCATAAAATCAAATAAGCCAATCCTGCAGCACCCGACGTCACAAAAAACAGGATTACCAGGATAATACGCAAGATCACAGGATCCATGTTAAAATAGGCTCCCAAACCTCCGCAAATCCCGCCCAGCACCCGATGATCGGGATCGCGGTATAAACGGCGTTTACGTTTTGCTTCCGATGCAATAGAAACATCTTCCTCTTCGCCTTCTTCCTCGGCAAAATCTTCGGGAGTTCCCATTACCTCTATCATTTCATTTACCCACTCAACGGTAATTACCTTTTTCTCGTCGATACTTTTCGAGCTAAAGATTTCGGCAATACGTGCTTCAATATCAGCAATAATCTCTCTTCCTTCCTCGTCAACTCCAAAATGATTTTTCAGATTGATAAGGTATTTTTGCAGCACCTCGTAGGCATCCTCTTCAATGTGAAATATTGTGCCGCTTATATTTATTGTGAATGTCTTTTTCATCTTGTTTTTTGTTTGAATTTTTTAGGATGGACTAAGCTTTGTTGTCTCTAATTGTTTGTACTGCACTTACCAGTTCGCTCCACGAATCCTCAAGTTCGATTAAAAAAGCACGGCCGGTTTCGGTTAGCTCATAATATTTACGAGGTGGTCCCTGTGTTGATTCTTCCCAGCGGTAGGCCAGCAACCCGGCGTTTTTTAGCCGTGTTAACAAGGGATACAATGTTCCTTCTACCACTATCATCTTTGCTTCTTTCAACGATTGAATAATATCGCTGGCATAGAGTGGTTTTCCGTCGAGAACGAGCAGAATACAGTATTCCAGTACTCCCTTTCTCATTTGTGCTTTTGTGTTTTCTATCTTCATTTTATGTCCCTTTCTATCTGTTAGTCCTCTATTTTCATCACAATTAATCGGTTTTACCTGCTATCAAATCTCCCAGGTATTTTCCGAAACCATCCAGGCTTCCAGCTCCAGTGCTGCTTCCTCCTCTACCACCGGCTGAAAAAGTGTTTCGTTCATCATCCAGTCTTCCAGCTCCAGACTTGTTTCCGCGGCCTCGCTGTATACAAACTGAGTGGTGTTAAACTTTGAATCGTCGGTCATCCATGCTTCAACTTCCATGGCCAGCTCCACTTCGTTAACAAAGTAATAGTTAGCCCCGGCATCGGCAGTAATTCCTTCCACATCATCAATTTCTGTGGGCGCCGCCATTGCCATGGCAATATCGCTGAATCCTGTATTTTCCAACAAACGTTTCCAAAATGTTTGTGCGCTTACTGTAAAACTAATAAGAACAAAACTTACTACTACTGCGGCTGAACGTAAAATTGCTTTCTGAACATTGTTTTTTGTTTTCATGGCTTTTTGTTTTTGTTTCTGTTTTCCAATTGTTTGTTTCCTTGACTTTGAGTTTTGCTTTGCTTTTTGTTTCTGCGATTTTTAATGAAGTTCGCTCTTCGTTTCTGCTTTCTATTTGTTTTCTGTTTCCGTTTTTAAGACGATTGTTTTTTGTTTCCGTTACACCTTGCAAAGAACTTTTTTAAAGAATGTACTTTTTTTTACACTGTTATTTGCATTACAAATATATGTCATTAATCCAGTACTTTGCAACACATAGTACCATATTTTTTACATCCAAGACGACAAAGTCTTCCTTTATTACTGATTTACTGTCTATTACGAAAGAGAATATTTTTAAATATTTTTTTAAGAAAATAAATAGTCGTAAATCTATTTAACTATAACAGACGATTTGGCCTATTGCACATTTCTTCAGAAATGTTAAAATGTGAATAAAAATGTTAATAACTCTAGCAATTTGTTTAACAACTTAACTCGTGTTGGTTTGTTTTTACTGAGCATTAATAGGAATTTTATCTTGTTCGAAGTGGGGGTAAAAGTTAAGGCATTATACACAATAAGATAACATCTATTTAACAAAAAAAACCGAAAGAAAAGTTTCCTTTGCTACATGTTTAGGAAATTGGGGTGGAGGGATTGATTTTATATAGTCAATAAAAAAAACTGCACACAAAACAAAATGAGAGCCACATTAGGATACACACAACAACATGTTCCGTTAAGCCATTCATTGTCTTTTAACAAAAAGAAAAACAAACACATAAAATCCATTCAATAATTATTTAAATTCCAAATCTATGATTAAAAAAATCAGTTTTTTATTAGTAGCATTCATTCTTTTTTCTGCTACTATTATTCAGGCACAGGTAACCACATCCAGTATGAGTGGACGTGTTACTGATGCTGAAGGAGCTGTTATAGGCGCAACAGTGGTTGCAACACACACCCCTTCAGGAACGACTTATGGTACTGTAACCAACGTGGAGGGACGATTCAACCTGAACGGCATGCGTGTAGGAGGACCTTATTCGGTAAGAATTACGTTTATTGGATATGGTGCATTCACCCAAAACAATATTACGTTGAGTTTAGGTGAAAACTATGTAATGAATGTTGTACTCACAGAAGAAGCATTATCATTAGATGAAGTTATTGTTT
Organism: uncultured Draconibacterium sp.; assembly: GCF_963675065.1. Classification (NCBI taxonomy): domain Bacteria; kingdom Pseudomonadati; phylum Bacteroidota; class Bacteroidia; order Marinilabiliales; family Prolixibacteraceae; genus Draconibacterium; species uncultured Draconibacterium sp. Next base: position 3,687,824 of record NZ_OY775906.1, read on the forward strand.
CGGCATCCCGCACAAAATTCTCTAATGAAAAAACTGGTGCAGTAACCAATATCACAAACGACCAGATAGACAATTTGCCTACAGTAAACCGTAGCATTATGGACATTACCCGCCTTTCTCCTTATGGAGGGGATGGTATGAGCTTTGCAGGCTCAGATGGTCGTACGGCCAACTTTACAGTTGACGGAGCAAACTTCAATAATAACTTTGGTTTAAGTGATGCGCTTCCCGGTGGAGGTAATCCAATCTCTATTGAAGCTATTGAAGAATTGCAAGTTGTAATTGCCCCTTACGATGTGCGCCAAACTAACTTTATTGGTGGCGGTGTGAACGCAATTACAAAATCGGGTACAAATACTTTTAAAGCCAGTGCTTATACATATCACAGAAATGAAAACATGCGCGGAAATGCTGTTTATGACCAGGAAATAGCTGGAGCACGTGATAAAGACCGTAATACATTATACGGTTTCACTGCTGGTGGCCCTATTATCAAAAACAAATTGTTCTTCTTCGTAAACGCTGAAAAGTCTGAAACTCCTACAGTGGCCAATCGCTGGAGAGCTTCAACTGATGGTGTTGCGGATCCTGACAATTTTATTTCCCGCACAACAGAAGACGATCTTCAAACCGTTTCTGATTTTGTAAGAAGCAAATATGGATATGAAACAGGATCTTACACCAGTTTTCCGGCAGATCAAAGCAATAAAAAACTGCTTGCCCGTATCGATTGGAACATCACCGACAAACATCGTTTAGCATTACGCTATAACTACACTAAGAACACTTCATGGAGATCGCCTAACGCATCTTCAATGGACGGAGGTACTCGTATGTCGGAGCCCAGAATGTCTAAGGCTTCCATGTCATATGCCAACTCAATGTATTCGATGGACAACCTTGTTCATTCATTTTCTTTTGATTTGAACAGTCGTTTATCAGATAACATCTCAAATCAATTCCTGGCAACATTCTCTAAACTTGACGATGTTCGCGGAACAAAATCTGCTCCTTTTCCTTTCATCGACATTTTGAAAGATGATCAAGCCTACCTCTCATTAGGTTACGAGCTATTTACCTGGAACAACGGCGTTCACAACAATGTATGGAACATTAAAGATGAGGTGACCTATTATTTAGGCAATCACAAAATTATTGGTGGTATTGCTTACGAATACAAAATGGCCGATAATGCATATATGCGTAACGGTACCGGTTATTATCGCTACTCAAGCCTTGATGACTTCTTAAACGAAGTAACACCCGAAATTGTAAACTTAACTTATGGCTACGATGGTGAAGCGAATCCTGCAGCGCGTGTAACAAGTAACAAAATCGGGGCTTATGCCCAGGATGACTGGAGTGTTACCGAAAGATTCAAACTTTCGTACGGCCTTCGTATCGACGCACTTACCTTTAACAATAATGATTTGATTACGAACCAGGCGATCAAAGATCTTGATTATAACGGTCGTAGTATTGATACAGGAAAATGGCCTGATGCAAATATTATATTCTCTCCTCGTGTAGGTTTTGTATGGGATGCTTCTGGCGACAAAAGCCTGAAAGTTCGTGGTGGTACCGGTCTTTTCTCAGGTAATCTACCGCTAGTGTTCTTCACTAACATGCCAACCAATGGTGGTATGGTTCAATATCAGGCACAAATAAATGAAAGAAATGCTGAGAACAATGGTTTCTCAATGGATGAATTTGCAGGTGGCCTCGTAACTGATGGTGAAGGAAATGCTACAATAGCAGCACTATATGATAAACTGGCTGGGCTAGGTTATCCTACAACTATTTCACCTGAAGACGGAACAGTTCCTTCTTCAATTGCTGCTGTTTCATCAGATTTTAAGATGCCACAAGTATGGAAAACATCATTTGCAGTTGATTATGCATTCCCAACAGCTTTCCCGTTGTCTGCAACAGTAGAAGGAATCTATAACAAAACAATCAACGGTGTTACTATTTCCGACTGGAGTATTCCAAATGTAGGTGGTTTTGCCCGTTTTAATGGTGTTGACAATCGTCCGGTTTATCCGGCAGGTTATCGTACCGGAACAAAGGCATTCATTTTAGATAATACAAGCCGCGGTTACGGTTGGTCAGCCAATATCACGGTAAATGCTCAACCAACAGAGCAAATCAGCTTGATGGCAGCCTATACGCACACCGTTGCTAAAGATGTAACCGGCATGCCGGGATCGAATCCGGAATCGGCATTTACTTATGTTCCAACAGTGGAAGGTCCTAACAACATTAAATTGCACAACTCGCAATACACTACACCCGATCGTTTGGTGGCATCGATTACAGCACACGACAAAAGCGGTAACCACTATAGCATTATCTACGAAGGTTGGCGCGGTGGAGCAAACGAATCATTTATGACGGTTAACGATATGAACGGTGACGGTTACAACTACGATGCAATTTACGTTCCTACTGACGACGAAGTGGCAAACAATGAATTCAGATTTGTTTCACAAGACGATCAAACTCGTTTTATGGACTATGTACATGCCAACGATTATTTGAAAGACCAACAAGGCGAATATGCCGAAGCCTACAGCGTTTACTCTCCATGGGTACACCGTGTTGACTTGAGTTACAAACATGATTTTTCGGTTAAAACAGGTAACAACGAACACAAACTGCAACTTAGCTTTGATGTTAAAAACGTGATGAATTTCTTCAACTCTGAATGGGGCGTAGCTAAATATCTGAATGCTGATATTGGTTCGGATGCTCGTATTCTTAAGTACGAAGGTGTTGATGCCGACGGTGTGGCTACATTCTCTACACCCGCTTCAATCCATGGCAATACCAAAACGTTCACACCAGGCATTTCATTGGGCCAGTGTTGGTATGCTTCTATTGGTATCAAATATATTTTCAACTAATTTATAAAGCACAGATAATATGAAATTAAAATATTTATTTCCAATATTCATCGCGTTACTTGCCCTTATGACAAGTTGCGAAGATGAAGAAACAGTGACTTTGCTTGATGAAATTCAGGTATCATCGTCTTATGTATCGATCCCTGTAGATGGTGGTTCTACATCCATCACTATAACAGCTAATGATAGCTGGACAGTAACGAGCGATATTGAATGGTTAACTATCTCTTCTGCTTCTGGCAGTGCCGGTGAATCAACACTTACCTTTTCGGCTGAATCAGCCTTAGATGGTCGCACTGCAGAGCTTATTATTGAATGCGCAGGCGAAACTCAACGCATTAATATCATCCAGGGCTTGGCAATAGTTGCACCTGCCACAGTAGCAGAGATACTCGCCGGCCCTGAAAGCAAAACCTACCAGGTAACAGGTGTTGTTACAGCGATAGCCAACACCACGTACGGCAACTGGTATTTGGAGGATGAAACAGGTTCTATTTATATTTATGGTACTCTTGACTCGAAAGGTAATGAGAAAAACTTTTTAAGTTGGGGACTTGAGGTAGGTGATGAAATTACAATAGAAGGACCTAAAGGTTCTTACAAAGGAACTCCACAGTTGGTAAATGTAACCGTTCTCAACATCAATAAATCGCTGGTGAAAGTTGATTCGGTACAAAATGCAGCACTTCCACTTGAAGGCGGCGAATTTGTGGCATACGTTACCTGCAAAGGAGAAGGCTTATCGGTTGATATTCCTGCTGATGCCGAGTCTTGGTTATCCATTTCATCTATTCAAACTGTAGGAACAAGTTCTGTAGTAGCATTCAAAGCTGAAGCTAATGAAGCCGGAGATCGTGAAACGACTCTCACATTCAGCACTACTGATGGAACTAAAAACTATTCAGCACAAACAATGCTGAGTCAGGCAGGTGCTATTTTAGATGTATCTATCGCAGAATTCCTGGCTGCAGAAGTTAGCAATACACAATATCGTTTATCTGGAGTTGTTACCAGTATTTCCGATGCTACATCAGGAAAATTATACCTGCGCGATTTCTCAGGTGAAACCTATGTATATAAAATTCTGGATTTTGACCAAAAGGGTGTAAAAGAAGGAGACATCATTACAATTGTGGGGAAACGTGCTGCTTACAATGGTTCTCCACAGGTAAGTGGTGCAGTATTGGAAGAAGTTATTCCCGTAACTCCAGTTACTATTGCTGAGTTTCTGGCTAAACCAGAAGATTCCGATACATACTATATGATAACCGGCGTAATCTCAGACATTGATTATGCACCGTATGGCAATCTTTATTTGAATGATGGCACCACTGAAGTTTATGTATATGGCTGCTACCCGGGCTGGGGAGCAAGCGGCGATGACAGAAAAGGTTTGTTAGCCGCCAAAGGCATTGGAGTTGGAGACACACTAACGGTAATTGGCATAAGGACTAGCTATGATGGAAAAGATCAACTTGGATATGGTATCTATTTCAGCCACGTAAGTGCAGAATAAGATGTAACATTCCTCGATTATTAATTTAACTCGATATAAAGAAAGCCGCTTTAAGCGGCTTTTTTTATGCTTCAAAACCAAACATTTAACTGATATCACTGTTTTTTTTGCAGGAATTTATATTTTTGCGCCCTGTTTATTCAGAAACTAAGAGATGGAACAGCTTCATATAAATAAAATGTTGGACGAGAAGGGTTATATTGAAGAATCAATTGATCCGAGCCTTAAGTTGGTTGAGGAAATTAAACGCCTGAAAAAGGAAAAGAACGCTGTAATACTCAGCCACTTTTACGTTGAGGGCGAATTGCAGGACATTGCGGACTACGTTGGCGACAGCCTTGGACTAGCGCAGGCGGCGGCCAGCACCGATGCCGAGATGATTGTTTTTGTGGGGGTACATTTTATGGCCGAAACAGCCAAGATCATCAATCCCAATAAAAAAGTAATCCTTCCCGACCTGAAAGCAAGCTGTTCGCTGGCAGAGTCGGCACCGGCTGATAAATTTGCTGAATTTAAAGCCAAATATCCCGACCACAAGGTAATTACCTATGTAAATGCAACGGCGGCCTTAAAAACCATGTCCGACATTGTTTGTACATCGGCCAATGCCAAAAAAATTGTCGACAGTTTCCCAAAAGATCAGAAGCTGATTTTTGCACCGGACAAAAACCTGGGGAACTATATTAACAGTATAACCGGCCGCAGCATGGTATTGTGGGACGGTGCCTGTATGGTTCACGAGAAATATTCGGTAGAAAAGATTATTGACCTGATGGAGAAAAATCCTGATGCTGAGTTTATCGCCCACCCCGAGTGTGAAAAACCTGTATTACTGCTGGCAAAACATATTGGATCCACTACTGCCCTGCTGAATTACGTACAGAGCAGCGATGCAAAGAAATTTATTGTAGCTACCGAAAGCGGTATTCTGCACCAGATGACCAAAGCTTGTCCGGATAAGATATTTATTCCGGCACCATCAAACGATTCAACATGCGCCTGCAACGATTGCGAGTACATGAAGCTAAACAGCCTGCAAAAGCTGTACATCTGCTTAAAACACGAGCAGCCCGAGGTTACACTGCCACAAGATGTAATTGAAAAAGCCCGCATCCCGATTCAACGGATGTTGGAGATATCGAAATAGATATAAAAAGAAGCTCGGTAATTAATTGTTACCGGGCTTCTTTTTTATCCTTAATTCCTGATTTAGTTTATACCAACCACCGAATCGGTAGCCACTACATTTTCAACTATCAGGTTTTGCTGCGACACCTCAATGGCTCGCAACAACGTTTTATCAATTTGTTTGATGATGGGATAAAAACCCTCTTCGCCCATAATATTACGGGCCACATAGGCTTTCATTTGCGTGTTAATCACCTTTCCCGATATCTTTAAACCTTCGGCATCTTTTTTCACACCCTTTTCTTCGGCATAAGCAATAAAATCATCCATGGCATTGTGCTTGTCCATGTAGTTTTCAAACTCGTCCGCTGTGGTTAGCCCTGTCAGCTCATCGCGATGCGAATCGGCATAAGAATAAGCAAACGAGTAGATCAATCCTTTGCGGTAAATCTTGGTAAAATACTCGGAATTCCCTGTGGTATCAACCGGAACAAAAAAATCGGGCATAATACCACCACCGCCGTATACCACGCGACCGCCTTTGGTTTCGTACCGCAGCGAATCAGCAAAATGAATACTGTCGGCCACCAACTGCTCCATATTATGAAAACGTTCGTAAATATGATTGTAATATTCTTCGTTACCATCATCGTATGAGCTTTGAATACAACGTCCGCTGGGCGTGTAAAAACGTGCCACAGTAAGGCGTAATGCCGAGCCATCCATTAGTGGAATTTGCTCCTGCACCAGTCCTTTTCCGAACGAACGGCGCCCTATCACAAATCCGCGGTCGTTATCCTGCATGGCGCCGGCAAAAATCTCGCTTGCCGATGCCGAAAACTCGTCAATCATCACATAAACACCAATATCGGAGAAGGTAGCTTTTGCCGAAGCATTGTATGTTTTTCTCTGTTGATGCAGGCCTTCGGTGTACAAAATAGCTTCCCCTTTAGTCAGAAATTCATCAACCATTTGTAACACACCCACCAGCGATCCGCCGGGATTACTTCTTAAATCGATAATTACCTTTTCAGCACCTGCATCTTTCAGCTTTAGCATTCCCTCCACAAACTCCCGGTAAGTGGTATTTGCAAAACGGCTTACTTTAATAAAACCGGTATGACCATCAATCATATACGACACATCAACACTGTAAAGCGGAATATCGCCACGGGTAATTTCAAACTCCAGCTCGTCAACGTAACCCGAACGTACAATACCAACCCGAACTTTCGAATTTTTTTCGCCGCGCAAAAGCGACATAACCGTGTTGTTTTGCACCTTTACACCGGCAATCAACGAATCGTTAACACTAACAATGCGGTCGCCGGGCAAAACGCCCACCTGGCTCGACGGGCCACCGGAAATCACCTCAATAACGCGTACGGTATCTTCCTGAATAGAGAACTGTACACCGATACCTGAAAAGTTACCACTCATTTCCTCCTGCACTTCGTTCATGTCGCGGGCAGGAATGTAACTGGTATGCGGATCGAGATTTTTCAGTATCTCCGGAATCGTACTTTCAACAATTTCGCTGGTATTTACACTATCTACATAGCCTCTGTTAACCAGGTCGAGAATAGCAGATATTTTATTGGGTTGCGAAAATCCTACGCCATGATACGATGGCGTGGCATTGCGGCTCATTATATTTCCGATCAGAATACCTGCGGCAACAGCAATTGCAATCAGTACAGGTAAAAGTATTGTTGTTTTCTTGTTCATAGGCTTTCTTCAATGGTCGGAACTTCCGATAACAAGTCCGACCTGATTTTAATGTATAACTTGGCGGCAAATCAACCGGTAGTGCAAAGCAAAATTTCACTTTTGCCTTTTTACTTGAAACTTTTGCCTTTATATATCCACCTGCTTTACTTCAATATCAGCACGTTTTAACAGATTTATTCCTTCTTCCAGGCGGTAACTCTCGGTAAATACAACTCGTTTAATTCCTGCCTGAATAATCAGTTTCGAACACTCTATACAAGGCGAAGAAGTGACGTACAAAGTGGCGCCGTCGCTACTGTTCCCCGACTTGGCGACCTTTGTTATAGCATTGGCCTCGGCATGCAGCACGTAAGGTTTTGTTTTATTGTCTTCGTCTTCGCATATATTCTCAAATCCTGCCGGGGTACCATTGTATCCGTCAGAAATTATCATTTTATCCTTTACAATTAGTGCGCCTACCTGGCGGCGTTTACAGTACGAGTTCTGCGCCCATATACCGGCCATCTTCAGGTAGCGTTGATCAAGTAACCTCAGCTTTTCGTCTTTACACATATATGTTTTCTTTCTAGAATGGGTATTCGTTTTTTGCAACGATTACAAATGTAATACTGATTTGCAATAAATTATGAAATTATAACACCGATATGCCCTTTGTTGTTGATTTTAAGAATTTTTAAACATTCCTAATTTCTACCATATTCTGGTATTTCACGCAGATTACGCAGATATGCGCAGAAAAATATTCTTACGGTTGAAAGAAAATCAGCGACAATTTGCGTAATCTGCGAGAAAAATATTTTGCTTGCTGAAAATAAAGATTACTAAAATACAGAAACAAAAAACGCCGCATAAAGCGGCGTCTTCAAATCAATTTGAAATATTGTTTATTCTTTAATTAAAAGCCAAACATCTGAGTATTTCGGGAAAGCATTACGCACCTGTGCCACTCTTCCGCGTGCTTCGGTTTCGCTTTTGTACGAATTAACACAAACACGGTAATAACCGGTTTCGCTATGCAGAATGATCGGTGTAAAACCTTCATCAATTAGTGTTGTACGGTAATTTTTTGCGTTGTCTAACTGGCCAAACGAGCCCAAAATCACAAAGAAAGTATTTCCGGCGTTTGCAGTCTGATCGGTTTCGCTGGTAAACGAAACCTGCTCTTTACGTATTGCAATTGGTTTCTCGTCGGTCACCGGTTCGGGTTTTGTTACAGCTGTTGGCTGCGTGTTAGTTTCGCTACCCGGGACGGTAAACACTTTTGTTGGTGCTGTGGTGTCGGTGGTATAGGCTGATTCGGCCTGACCCGACGATTTTTGAAATACCTTACATGAAGAAGCAGTAATTGCAAGAATCGCTAAAAGAACAACTATCCTATTCATCAGTTAAAAATTTTAATTCTGTTTTCTGTTTTAATTTCACCACGAAGATACGCATTACACCTTCGTCCGTTTTTGTAATCAAACGCAAGTTTTACACAGCATGTTGTTCGCAACTATAAAAATTATTTTCGGACCGTCTATTTTTTACATTTGGCACCGGCTCCACCACCGCCAAAGAATAGCATCACACCAATCAGGAATCCAAAGTTATACCAGCCACCGGCATTGGGGAAAGCATAAATTTCGTAATCGGTAAAAAGACTTGCTACAAAACTGAAAAGCAAAATAAATCCGTGAAAAACACCTTTTATAAATCCCGGAGGATCGCCAATGTTTTCAAACGATTGTGTTGCACATCCGGCAAAAAGGAGTGCTACAGCTACTATCACTGTCAGTAAAATAAATGTACGTTTCATTTCTATTTGTTTTTGATTTACACGAAAGGGAAAGTCCCGTTCTTCCCGAACAAGTTAGGCTTTAATTATCAGATAGAAAAGAGGAATCGGCGAACTACTCCTGAATAATTTGCTGCATAAATGCAACAAATTCGGGTGTATTGAGCCTTTCGTTAAGCATTACAAAGTGTGGATTTATAAGATCGGCTTTGTTGTAAGCCATGGGTTTAAAGGTATCCTGACGAAAAACAGTGCCACCAAATTCTTCCACCATCAACTGGCCAGGTGCAGTATCCCATTCGGAGCAGGGGCCTGCTTTAAGGTACATATCGGCATTTCCTTTTATTATTTCGATTTGTTTTTTTGAACTGCCGCAGTGTAATATCTCCAGCTCAAAGGTGCCTCTCATTTTTTCGATCAGTTCGGCTTCGCGGGGCTTAAAAAACGAACGACTGGTGGCCACTCTTATTTTTCCGTTGTAAGCTTCCGGCTTCTGCATTTCTGCAAAACTTCCTTTGCTGTCGAACGTATAAATTCCTCCGCCTTTACCACAATACCAGCCCTTTTCTTTCAGTGGTTCATAAATCCATCCGTTTATCGGTGCTGTTTTATTAATCAACGCTATATTGATGCAAAATTCGCCGTTTCGTTTAATAAACTCTTTGGTGCCATCCAGTGGGTCGACCAAAAAGTAGTTCTCCCAGGTTTTGCGAATCTCGTACTCCGGGAAATTTGTTTCTTCATCTAAAACAGGAATTTCAGGGAAAATTTGTGCAAGGCCGGCATTAATAATCTTACTCGAAGCTTTGTCGGCCCTGGTAACTGCAGTATTATCCGATTTACGCTGTTCATCAAAGTCGTTACTTTCATAAACTTCAATAATCGCTCTTCCGGCTTCGGCCAGCACATCAATAACGCTATGTACCTTGTTTAATTCCATTCAGCTTTAGTATTCACGTAAATTTACGCTATCTGATTTACCTAAAAAATCACTACCCGCAAAAACAAATGCTATTTAAATGTTTCTTCACAAACAGATCGACAAACCAATTTTATTGAGTTGCGTAATAGAATTACTACCTTTTAGCTGAAAAGAAATTATGATATTCAATAAAAATAAAAACCGCGAGCCGGCAGTGGCCGGACAATTTTACCCTTCATCGGCCAGCACCTTACGAAACGAGCTGGAAGAATTTTTTGACAGTGCTGTTCCTGTAAAAACTTCGCAACCGTTGCGTGCTATTGTTTCGCCGCATGCGGGCTACATTTTTAGCGGAGAGGTTGCGGCAGCCGCTTTCAAACAAATTCCGGCTAACAAAAGCTACCAGAATATATTTGTGCTTGCATCGAGCCACCGCTACACTTTTGCCGGAGCCGCAGTTTATACCGAAGGGAATTACGAAACTCCGCTGGGAGAAATTACGGTGAATAAGAAAATCGGGAAACAACTGCTGGCCTCATCGTCGGTTTTTACCGAACATGACGCTTCGCACCTTAACGAACACAGTCTGGAGGTTCAGTTACCGTTTTTGCAACATCGTTTGACAAACAGTTTTACACTGGTGCCCATTATTCTTGGAACCCACTCGGCCGCTATTTGCAAGAAGCTGGCAAAAGCACTGCAGCCCTATTTTACACCTGATAATTTATTTGTTATCAGCACCGACTTTTCGCACTACCCCAACTACGAAAATGCAAAGTTGGCAGACCAGTTAACCGCTGATGCCATTTGCAAGAACAAGCCTAACAAACTGTTGAAAGCACTTGAAAAGAACAAGGAGAAAAAGATCGGCAATCTTGCCACCTCGTTGTGCGGCTGGACATCGGTGTTAACGCTGCTTTACCTCACTAAAGACAGGGATTTTGAGTTCAAACAACTGGCCTACAAAAACTCGGGCGACAGTAAACTTTATGGCGAAAAAGACCGCGTTGTGGGCTACTGGGCTATTGGTGTTTACGAAAAAGCCGTTTTTGAAATCAGCTCCTCGGAAAAACAGGAAATTCTGCAGCTGGCCCGAAATTCAATAGCCCGTTTTTTGGGTGAAGACATAAAAGAAAAGAAGCAAAAAAGAAACGATAAGAGCATCCTGAATCAGAAAGCCGGTGCCTTTATAAGCATTTACATCAACAACGAATTACGCGGCTGCATTGGTGGTTTTGCGGGTGAAAAATCCTTGCGAGAAATGATTAAACGTTTTGCCGTCTCCGCTACAAACGACCAACGTTTTAATCCGATTGAACCTTCTGAGCTCAACAACATGACACTTGAAGTTTCGGTTTTAACACCTTTAAAAAAGATTAAATCGATTGATGAATTTAAATTGGGCAAACACGGCATTTATATAAAAAACGGTTTTAACTCGGGTACATTTTTGCCACAGGTAGCCGAAAAAACGGGCTGGAGCAAAGAAGAATTCCTGGGAAGATGCGCGAAGAACAAAGCCGGAATTGGTTGGGACGGATGGAAAACCGCTGAACTTTACACTTACGAGGTAGTGATTGTGAAGGATGATCAGGAAAAAACTTCCTGAAGCACTTTTAGCGATTTTATTTCACCCAACGTATCAAAATGCAGGCGGTAATAATCAACTAACTTTTTAAGCAGCGTATCGCGCATGCTGCGTTTTAATTTCAAACTATCCAGTTCGTTTATCTTTAGCAAAGCCAGTTTTACCAGAATTGCCGTTGCCTCCTTATTTGCAAACATCGGGTGCGAAGGCTCAAAAGGTACCACTGCACCCTTTTGCAAATCGAGCCAGCCTTCAAAACCGGTTTGTGTGGTGTCGGGCATAAAACCAAGGTACTCGGTTAAATGAAATAGGAAATACAAATGAAAATTTGTTTTGCCCTCCTCCATCAGATCAAGATAAAGTAATGCGTTTTTTATAAACTCAAATAGTTCGGGGTAACTTTCCTGCTCGTGGATGGTTTTATAAAGCACCTCGGCCAAAAAAATAGCTTGTGTGGATTTTACAATATCAAAAGGGATTTCCTGGTAGGTGGTCAGGCTTTTCATCGCCCTTACTCGTTGCAGGTCGCGCGATTGCTTTTGGTAGGCCTCCAATTCAACCATAAACATGGGCTGCAACAAACCGGCTTTATTTTTCGATTTTCTGCTCCGGGCAGCATTTATCAGGTAGCTTTGCCGACCAAATTCTTTGGTAAAAACAGTAGTAATAACACTGCTCTCGCCATATTTAATCGTGTGCAAAACAATGCCTTCGGTTGCCGTTATCATAATTCAGTTAAGCTGCTGTTGAATCCCTATCAATGTATGAACAGTATTTTTGTGATGTGGGTTTCTTCCCCATTCTCATCGTTACAAAATACCAGGTAAACTCCGGTTTTTACACGGTTACCATTCAGGTTCTTTCCATCCCAAACTGCCTGTCCGCCAAACGATGTCGTTTTGTACACCAGGTTTCCGCTGATGTCGGTAATTTTCACATCGGTATTTTCAATTAATCCGGCAACTGTTACCGGCCCATCGTAGGTTTCGCGCACCGGATTTGGATAAACGTAAACATCGCTATACGAATCTGCTCCTCCAGTGGCTTCTCCCTGGTAAGAGATCAATCCTTTGTCGGTTCCAAAAAACACCTCGCCATTTTTCTGATTAATTGCAATTGACAGAATATTATTCGAAAGCAACGGGCTGTTTTCAGTGGTGAAATGCAACACTTCCGCCTCGCCTGTTTCCGATACCAAAAAGACTCCTGAGTTTTGTGTTCCCAGCCATTTTCGGTTAGCGCCGTCAACAGCAATGGCAGTAACGGTTTCTGTTTCAAGCAGCGGATGGTAAATGCCATCATTCAAATCAAGTCCCGGATGCGTGGCATAAAAATTATCCGAATTCCAAATTCGCGAAGGATTGCTATACACGGCTACGCCTTGCCCACTACCAATCCAAATGGCTCCATTTTGGTCTTCAGCAATGGAGAAAACATCATGCATCGGGGTAATAATATTGTCGGTACCATTGCTGAAATAGGTCTCCACCAACAGTCTTTTTTTCTGGTCGCCAGTTTTATTGATCACGTAAGCATCATGTCCTCCCGGAATGAGCATCCATTTATCATCGTTTTCGTTCACAATAATATCAGAAACATTGTATTTGTTGGCGATTTCTGGCAGTTCAAACGACTCCCACTCGCCCGTAGGTGACAATTTGTGCAGGTTATGTGCGCTCTCGGCATTGGTAATCCAAAGGTTTCCTTCCGAGTCGAAACTCATACCGCCAACTCGTGTAAACGGCTCGTTAGGTTGCTCGGGCAAGGCAGTTTCCAGCGGGCTGTTCAGGTTATAATAGCGTTCAACCAGCTCATCGTTACGGTATTCCAATAATCCACCGCCCCAGCTGGCGACAAAAAAATGATCCGGATCGCGGGGATCCACTTCAACAGCTAATATGTTATGAAATCCTCTCAATTCGGGATGTGTTACATCGGTAAAATAGGTCCAGCCATCGCTGCCAAAACGCTGAAAAACCGGGCTCACATACCCATTTGTATTTCCCGCACTCATCCAAATCTCCGAATTAAAAGCTCCAACAAAGTACATGTCGTTATTAATCGGTCCGGGAGGCAAGGTTTGCTCAAAACTTTCGCTGTAAAAGCGTACCAGCACTTCCTTGTTATCAGCAATCCAAACCGAACCGTTGGCCGACACACCTGCACTTTTTGGAGCGATACTTTCTACCGTTCGGTCATTAAATTTGTAGCTGTCAATACGTCCTATTTGCGAGTGATTACTATCGATGATAAAAACCACATCGCGACTGGCAATACAGAGGTAGTTCCCATAACTCTGCAGGTCGAATGCAAAACGTATTTCAGGATTATATGGCTCCCATATTCCGTTATTCAGCATAAACATTTCGTCTTGATACCATTCTCCGGCGGCATGATTGGCAATTACATTTCCCGCATGATAAACCAAATGATTAAAAATACCGTCGGGATGCGGAATATCCTCCACATGAATCCAGGTGGCAAAATTGGCCAGGTTGGGATCATTTTTATCGGCCCGGTAAATTCCCTGGTTGGTAGCGGCAAAAATTGAATTGTTATCCGTTTCAATATCATTCACTTCCAACGACGATCCTCCATCGCCGATATAATAAGTATCTTTTACTTCCTGACGATCCAGATCCAGCACGACAATTCCAAATCCACAGGCCAGAAACGCCTCATTTTCCGAGAAAGAAATGTTGTTGATGACCTTGTTCCCTGCGATAGTTTTTCGCTTTATATCCGACAGGTTAACCACTTCGCCGCCATCGTAAAGCAAATCGATATTACTGTTTGAATAAGCAATGACCAGCACCTGGTTCTGCTCGCTGTAAGCAATGGTGCTTACTCCAAAATCAGACAACTGAATGGCGTCACCAAGTTTATTTACGCTGTTGTCTTCCAGGTCGTAATAAAAAAGTCCGCCCTCGGTAACACAGAAAACTTTATCGGGCGAAACCGCAATTTTGCTGGCTTTATTATACGAAAGATAGTCTTGCCACGAGCCCTGTTCGCGCTGCGCTTGCGAAAGAAAAAAAGTCAGTAATAAAAATGCAGAAAGTAGTAGTCTTCTTTTCATACGATTTAAATTGTTTATTTCCAACGGTATCGCATGCAACTCGCTTCTTTTAACCATTGTCCTGATTACAAATGATTTACACGCTCGTTTCATTCAATCGAGCTTTTTTAAATAGTCGACCAGTTTTTGCACAGCTCTTCCCCGGTGACTGATCTTGTTTTTATCTTCGAGGTCCATTTCGGCAAACGACTGGTCAAATCCTTTCGGCTTAAAAATAGGGTCGTAGCCAAATCCCGAGTCTCCACGTTTTTCTGTTAGAATTTCGCCGTTTACAATGCCTTCAAATTGTTTCTCTTCGCCATCAATTACCAGCGAAATTACAGTTCTAAAACGTGCTTTCCGCTCATTTATTTTGGTCAGTTTTTCGAGCACTTTATTCATATTCGTCTCCGAATTTTTGTCTTCGCCGGCATAACGCGCCGAGAAAACTCCGGGCTCACCGTCCAGGGCTCCAATTTCCAAACCGGTGTCGTCGGCAAAACAATTCATTCCGAATTTGTCGTAGATGTAATAAGCTTTTTGGCTGGCATTTCCTTCCAATGTGGGCTGTTCCTCAGGGATTTCGTCGAAACATTCAATATCTTTTAAACTAAGCAGCGTAAAATGATCGCCCAAAATAGCCTGTAATTCTTCCAGTTTATGTTTGTTGTTTGTTGCGAAAACGAGCTTCATAATCGAATAATTTTAGGTAAAAATAAGAAAATGGCTCTACTTTGCAGGCACATTCGGGAATAGCTTTTTAGGGCATAAAAAAGCCGCTTGATCTTAATCAGCGGCTTTTCCTATCGGAATAAATTTTTTTAATCGCAAGTGCAGGTTTCCAGGCAATCAACAATCTGACTCAAAATATTGTATTTCAAGTAGTAATAAGTGTTTTTTCCTTCGCGCTTCGAGCACAAAACACCCTTGTCACGCAAAATCCCTAAGTGATGTGATGTTGTTGACTGCTCAATCTTTAGCAGTTCGTGGATCTCGGTAACTGTTAATTTTTTCCCTCCCTCCAGATGCTTCAAAATAGCAATACGCATCGGGTGCGCCATTGCTTTTAGCATGCTGGCAGCGACCTCCAAACTTTCAACGTTTATCTCCTTGATATCGACCATGGTTATACCTTTAATAATGCAAATATATAAATATTTGAGACTTGTTTACTGCTTTTTTGCCCACGGATATCTAACATTTGTACAAAATCAGGAATTTTTAGATTTTTTAAACAAAAAGTCTGTTTTTATTTAAAATTATTCTAAGTTCGTTCATCAAAAGAGAAGTTGCAAAAGGAATGACCACGATAAAGAAAATAAAGGCCCCCATTGAACAGGAACTGTATGATTTTGAGCCTTATTTTAAGAAATCGTTGCAAAGCGATATTCCTTTGCTGGCAACCGTTTTAAATTTCCTTTATCGCACCAAAGGCAAACAACTTCGCCCCATGTTTGTGTTCTTATCCGCAAAATTGCACGGTGGAACCAATGAATCTTCGAAATTGGCGGCCTGTTCGGTGGAATTATTACACACCGCCACACTGGTTCACGACGATGTTGTTGACGAGTCGTACGAGCGCCGCGGATCGTTTTCGGTTAAAGCGCTTTGGAAAAACAAACTGGCCGTTTTGGTGGGCGATTATATTTTAGCCCGCGGACTGCTGCTGCAACTCGAAAGCAAAAAATACAATTTCCTTCATCTCATTTCACGCGCGGTTCAGGATATGGCAGAGGGAGAAATCCTGCAGATGAAAAAAAGCCGTAAACTTGACATCGACGATGAAACGTATTTCGAGATTATCCGCAAAAAAACAGCTTCGTTAATTGCAACCAGTATGGCCATTGGCGCTGCATCGGCAGTTGATGATGAAGTGATTATTGAAAAGATGTACAGCATTGGGCAAGATGCCGGAATTGCTTTCCAGATAAAAGATGATATTTTCGATTACCAGTCGAAAGGCCTGCTGGGCAAACCAACGGGTAACGACATTAAGGAAAAGAAAATCACCCTTCCACTGCTGCACGTTTTAAATGAAGCCGACCGAAGTGAACGGAAACGCATTTTGAGGCTGATAAAACGCAAGAATAACAGCTCGAAGGTAGTTGAAGAACTGATTCAGCTGGTAACGGAAAAAGGCGGCCTTGAATATGCCGAGCAAAAAATGTATGAATTTAAAGACCGGGCAATTGCCGGCCTAAACGAATTTCCCGACTGCGAGGCACGCGAATCGCTAATCGAGCTGATGAACTACATTGCAACCCGCAAAAAATAACCGTTGTGTTTCCGGATATTTAAAACCCGGCTATCATCAAAAATTAAATACTGTCCTTTTATACCGGCCAGTCTTCCGGTAATTTCCGGGAGTTTATCAAAACCAATACTTTTTATTTTCACAGGAAACTGCTCAACCGGATAATTTATTTCGGTTACCTCATTTTCCGAATCCATGTATTTCTGTAACTCCAGCGGTAGCAAATTCGCAATTCGCTCTTTTTCGGCTGCCAGGTCAAAGTCTTTCAATACTTCGTTCTTCAGCATCGCTCGCCAATTGGTTTTATCGGAAAAATGATCCTTGAGAAATACCTCGATAACACCAGCAATATGTCGGTTGGGCGTTTTGGCAATTTTTATGGCATAGCTGGCTCCCTGATCAATCCAACGGGTAGGAATTTGATGACTACGGGTAACACCCACTTTTAAAGCACTCGACACGGCCAGGTACACAAAATGGTCGATCAGATCGTGTTTTTCGGCCCATTCCATATCGCGTGCAATTCCCAAATGTGCCTTCGATAACTCGGGGCGAATGATCGATTCGCTGGCTTCAGGAGCGGTTTGAAGGCAATTGTAACAGAATCCCTGGCTAAACGATGTTTTCGTTTTCTTCCCGCACGACACACAATTAATCTGTCCGTCAAATTGCATCGAGATTTCTTTCCCGATCAGCGCGTTCATATCAATTTGTTCGTCGCCAATGGGTAGTATATATTTTACCGGCGTATTAAGCTCAGTAATCATTTTTCGTATGTTGCCTTCGTATTGCATGATTTGTATTTTTCTGACGTGAAAATAATACAGAAGGAGCAGGATACAAGTAAAGTTTGGAAATTAATCATCAAATCCCGGTCGTTTAAATTCCATCACACCCGGAAATGTTTTTAGCATTTGCTTTTTTATTTGCGACAGCTCGAGTAAAAACTGTAGGATTTCATCTTCCATTTCACTAAAACCGGAGTAAAATACCGACAACGCATCCATCGATCGTTTAATGGCAATAATGGCAATTTTTGCCGATCCCAGGTTATCGGCGTATAAACCGTATTCATCGTAGGGATCGTTTTGTCGCAATTCCAGTTCCAGATGTGCACGATGAACTTTAGCCCCGATAAATGCACTGTACCATTGAATTACCTCTGCTGCATCACGGTATTTAAACATCGATTCATCATCGTCGATCATTACCAGTTTCTCAGCTTTTACCGAAAAAAGCTCCTTATGCTCATTCATCCATTTGTGAATATTGATACCGTAGTTGCGGGCTTTTACTTCAAGTGGGGTTTCAATGTGCTTCGGTAATTCAATCTCTTCAACATCGCTCAGATCAATCCCCTCTTTGTCGGCATCCTCTTCAATCATTTCCATCGTAACTTCCCACGCTAATCGAATTTGCTCCCAAAAGTTTTTATTCTCTTCATCGGGATTTTGCGTATCACTTCCCGCTTTTGTTTCCTTTTCGTGCAGGTAAGTCAGACACTTTTGCGTCATAGTACAACGTTCACACCAGCGATCACAATAATTATAAATCCCCGGAATAAGATCTTCCCTTTTTGCCAGATTGAGCAACGTTCGCTTGAAGTGTTCTTTTTTCGATTTCATAAGTGCCAAACAAGTAGTATTAGCACAGTAACAAGGTAAATCGATAAAAAGTTGAAACGATCTTTGCCGCTGCTAAATTTTCCTGTCGTTTGCCACGCCCAAAACGCCCAGATAGAGCAGTTTTGCAGCATCTTCCATAATCTCGGGAGTTAACACATTTGCTTTATCGTCAGGCATGTGGTAGTGCACCGGATACACCGAATTTCGGGTCCACATACCAAATGTTTTTATGCCGGCATCTTCAAAAACCGATGCGTCGGATCGTGGCCGTCCGTAGTTTTTGCTAACTGCCGAAGCTCCCATTTCGCGGTGGATGTAGTTTTTATTGGCGTCCTCAAAGTGGCTGAACAATGCCGAGTGCGTTTTCCCTCCCGACACATAAAATGCGGTACCGTTTCCAACCATATCCAGGTTGATCATCATTTTGGTTTTCTCTACCGGGAACAACGGATTTTTGCAGTAATATTTTGAGCCATATAAACCACACTCCTCACCACCAAGAAGAATAAAAAGCACTGAACGTTTGGGTTTTACCTCTGATGTTGCCAAAGCTTTTGCAGCCCCCAGGATATCGCTGATTCCTGATGCATTATCCAAGGCGCTGGAGAACGTAACATCGCCCATTTGCCCCTGCCCGTCGAGGTGGCCACCGATAATTATCACTTCATCTTTCAACTCCGGATCGGAGCCTTCGATCATAGCAACTACGTTGCAAGCCTGCGCATCGGGAAAATAGTTTGTTTCAGCGCGAATGAACACTTTTTGTTCTGCCGGCAGTTCAAACGATGGCACTTCCATATCTTTCAGTTGCCGGCGTATTTGCTGGTAATCTTTTCCGGCATCGGCCATAATTTGCGTTACCACTTTTGTATCCACATGTGCATATATAAATCCCTCGAGATTTACCGTGTTCGGATTGGCCAGTTTACTGGCATAGATCATTCCCGCAGCACCGTGCTTCACCGCATTCCTGAACTTATACCGGTGATACGCATAAGGCGCCCATTTTGCCAGTGTTTCATCGTTTTTGGTGTATGGCGTTCCGCTTTCAAGAATGATAATTTTTCCTTTTACATCAACGTTCTTATAATCGTCGTAACCCAGCTCCGGCGCAGTAATTCCGTGGCCCACATAAACGAGTTCGGCTTGTACCGTGCCACTTGCCGAGTTGGAACCCGGCAAATAATCCTCCGGAAAATCAAGGTATGTTTTTTCATTACCGTTAAAATAAACCACCGATCCCAGCGAGTTTACTTCTGAATATTCGTTTGGGAAATACTGAAAATAACTGCCGTTGTTTGCTGGCTGAACACCCCACTCTTCAAATTTTGAAGCACACCATTTGGCCACGTCCAGATATTCAGGAGAGCCCGACAAACGTCCCTCGTATTTATCAGCACTTAGTTCTGTTGCAAACTCCATTAATTCGTTGCTCGAAATGGAATGAAAAGTATTCAAATCCACCTCTTTCTGCGCACTTAAAGTGCCGGTCAACAATACATTCAGTAATACAATTAAAAGCTGTTTCTTCATTTTTGATCGATTAAAAAGGCTAAAACTACAATTTTAATCGCTTGAATAAAGTGACTTTTGGAACTCAATCGGGAAGAAATGTCAAAAAACGGTGATTAATTTGCCTCATCATAAATCCTTAACACCTCCCGAAATTTCTATGGCTATCAGCATGGCTTCCCTATCAATGCTTGCATTTCTGGCTGGTTACTAACAAGAAGATTTTTAATGCATGAATCAAATAAATAATCTGTCTACTACAATATTTTTTACTATTTTCCACTCCTGTGTTAAAAGGAAATAATTGCCCGGTTGTTTCGCACATTTTTTAACTGAAAAAACCTTTGTAAATGTTTCAAGCTTTAATCCAAAATGCGGCTCTCCTTATTACCCTTTCTTTCCTGTATGGAACCATTAAGTATTACTTTGCCCAAAAAAAGCTACAATTTCAAATTATAAGTGGTGTTTGGTTTGGGATAGTAGCTGTGGCAGCAATGCTTTTGCCTTATCAGCACGAACCGGGTGTATTTTACGATGGCCGCTCTATTGTTATTACCCTTGCGGGTTTATGGAGCGGAGGATTAGCAACACTGATTACTATGATTGTAGCAGGTACCTACAGGGCTTTTCTGGGAGGTGCCGGAATCTGGG
The DNA here is from genome assembly GCF_963675065.1 of uncultured Draconibacterium sp. NCBI lineage: Bacteria > Pseudomonadati > Bacteroidota > Bacteroidia > Marinilabiliales > Prolixibacteraceae > Draconibacterium > uncultured Draconibacterium sp. The sequence continues at coordinate 3,708,492 of NZ_OY775906.1, forward strand.
CAGGACTTGCTACAATTGTTGCCTCCGGGATTATTGGCTTGTTTTTCAGAACTATTCTTCAGAAAGAACTACAAAAAGTTCATACCGTAGTTTTGTATGCAGTTGGCATTATAAGCCACCTTGCCATGCTCGCAAGTCAGCGACTCTTGCCCGAACATCCCATGCAAACCATACAACAAATATGGTTTCCGGTTATGCTTATATTTCCTGTTGCATTAACTCTAATCGCCAAACTATTCCAGTTTATCGAACGATATCTATCGAGTGAACAACAGATCAGGAAAGCAGAAGAAATGTACAGAACGACCTTATTAAGTATTGGCGATGCTGTTATTTGTACTGATATAAAAGGACGAATTACTCAACTAAATTGGGAGGCCGAAAGGCTGACCGGTTGGAATGCCAAAGACGCTTATAAAAAAAATCTCGAGGATGTGTTTCATATTGTTAACGAACACTCCCGGGAAAAAGTGGAAAGTCCTTTTTCGAAGGTAATGGAACACGGTAAAGTTGTTGGACTTGCAAATCATACCATATTACTGTCGAAAGATGGAAACGAAATTCCTATAGCTGACAGTGGTGCACCAATTATTATTCACAACCAGATTGTAGGAGTGGTTCTTGTTTTTCGCGATCAAACCGAAGACAGAATCTATCAGCAGGCACTCGAAGAAAGTGAAGCACGTTACCGTGAACGTGATTATTGGTTTACAGAATCACAACGTGTAGGAAATATCGGTACTTATCAATTCGACATTTCAAATAACAGCTGGACTTCATCAATTGCCTTAGACAATATTTTTGGATTAGACGAGAAACATTCCAGAACCACTGAGAGTTGGATTACCATAATTCAACCGGAGTATCGGGAACAAATGATGGATTACCTGCTAAACGAGGTTATTGGTAATAAACAGCCCTTTAATAAGGAATACAAGATAATTAGAAAAAGCGACGGAGCTGAAAGATGGGTACACGGGCTTGGTAAACTCCGCTATGATGAAAAAGAAAATACGGTGCAAATGCTCGGAACAATTCAAGACATAACCGAGCGCAAACTGTCGCAAGAACAGCTGGTAAAAAGCGAGGAACGCTTTCGAAAAGCCGTTCTGCTGGCACCAATACCTATTATGGTATTCGATCAGCACGGTAATATACTATATCTCAGCCAGGGATGGAAACAGCTTTCGGGATATACCATTGATCAAATGCCTACCATTAAAGAGTGGTCAGAAAAGGTTTTCCCAAAAACCAAAGCCAAAGATGTAGAAGAAAGCCTTATCGAAGTTGTTGAACTCGACCAAACAGTTTTTAGCGGCGATTATGAAATTACAACCCACAACGGAGAAAAGCGTATTTGGAATTTCCATACCTCTCCGCTTGGCGAAAGTGATGGAAAAAAACTGGCACTAAGTATTGCTCCCGATATTACACAACGAATGCTTATAAAAAAAGAGCTGGAGGCCAGCGAGCAAGCCTACCGTCAGCTTTTTGAGGAACATATTGCTGTTAAATTGCTGATAAATCCGGAAAACGGGCAAATAGTAAGAGCAAATAAAGCTGCAGCAGATTTTTATGGCTATAGTGTAAAAAAGCTGGAGAAAATGGCCATCACAAATATAAATGCTTCTGCAAACGAGCCTTCAGAACAAGCATTTGCGCATGATAACAACCGGAAACAATATTACCTCGAATTAAAACACCGGTTGCGATCGGGCGAAATTCGCGATGTGGAAGTTTTTAGAAATAAAATCGAGTACAAAGGACAAATCGTTTGGCACAGTATTATTCATGATATCACGGAGAAAAAAAGGCTAATGCAAGACCTTGTTGATGCAAAAGAAAAGGCAGAGGAAAGCGAACGCCTGAAATCTGCATTTCTGGCCAATGTAAGCCACGAAATAAGAACACCATTGAACGGCATTGTCGGATTCAGCAATATTTTGGCACAGGAAGAAAATATTAACGCAGCCAACAAACGCGAATTTGCTGATATTATTAATCAAAGTTCTTCCGGGTTGCTAAAAATAATTGATGATATTCTTGACTTGTCGCGTCTCGAAACAGGTTTGGTCTCTTTTTCAGTTGAGCCATTTCAGGTAAACACCATGCTAAATAACCTGTATTCTATTTTTAAGAACAAAATGCAGAACTCGCCGAATACCGATGTTGAATTAATAGTACATGAAGCTGATAAATCGATGATGATTAACGGCGATGACATAAGAATCACACAGATTATTTCCAATTTACTTGAGAATGCAATTCGTTTTACCAAGTCGGGGACCATCGAATTTGGTGTTTCTAACTCTGACAATACAAATCTGGAGTTTTTTGTTGCCGACACCGGTATAGGAATACCCCCGGAAAATCAGCAAAGAATATTCGGACGTTTTATGCAAGCCGAATCGGGCATTTCAAGAAAATACGGCGGAACCGGACTCGGATTATCCATTGTAAAAAAACTCCTCGAACTTATGGGTAGTGAAATTCATATGAAATCGGAAACGGGAAAAGGAACTAAATTTTGGTTTAAGCTGCCTTTATATAACAAACCACTCCACGACATGATAGATAAAAACCAGGCTGACAAAAAACTGCATTCCGAATCATTGTCAAGCCAATACAAGGTGTTGGTAGTGGAAGACAACGAAGACAGCCGTATTTTCTTCAAGCATGTACTAAGCAAAAAATATCCTTTACTTTCGTTTGCTATTACGGGCAATGATGCACTGCAACAAATACAGAATAATCCTCCGGATATTGTTTTACTCGATATAGGATTACCCGATATAAGCGGGCTTGAAGTGGCAAAAAAAATAAAGCAAACCAATAGTAAAATAAAAATAATTGCGCAAACGGCCTTTGCCTCTACCTCCGATAAAGTAAATGCGTTGGAAGCCGGATGTGACGACTTTATAGTTAAGCCAATTCGAATAAGCTCCTTACTGGAGAAAATGAAAAAGAAATTAGCAGAATAAATGAAGCTTATGCCTGCAGTGAATTATTTCCACCAGGGCTCGGATCGTAAATCCAACCGGTATCCACTTCCAATTATTCGGGTAAACCGTCAAACTTTTTTATTTCCTCCAACGCCTCATCCCAGGCCGCTTTACTCGAAATAAACAGATGTGCGTCGGGGCGTTTTTCCAATTTCGTATCTAAACTTCCGGCCGGAACCACCAAAAGTTTGCCGCCCATTTGTAAGTTGGGTAATGCCGAACCACAGGTGGCACAAAAAGCTTTGGCATGATTACTATCGGGGAGCTGATAAGAGCTGATCTTCGTTTCTGTTTTTATCCACTCGAGCTTAGCACTTGTTGAAAATAAATTGGCTGCATGTGCCGATCCGGTATCTTTCCGGCAATAGCTGCAATGACACAAATAAAAGCTTTTGAATTCACCGGTAATTTTGAATTGAATTCCTTTGCATAAACATGATCCCTGGTATTCCATATAAATTATTGTTTTTGTTACGTTAATTCGTAGGTGCTTGGGCGGGATTTCGTTAATCTATTACACTCGAAATATCTGTTAAATGTATGGCATTACCACCTCCCGGCGCCAGACTTACGGTAAGCTCACTTTTTGAATCGACCAATTGTGTTCGTATAGTATACGACTCCTTATTGGTCATAAAATGGGAATCGTCAGCGTCTTCATATATAGTTGCTTCATATTTTCTATCGCTTGGCAGGAAGCTTAAATCCAGCCTAATGGTGCGTGGCTCTCTGTTGGATAACGACCCCACAAACCAATCTGTTCCTGCTTTACGTGCAACACAAACAAATTCATCCAGTTTTGCATCAAGTACTAGAAAGCTATCGAACTGAGGCGGCATATTTCGTACACATTCAAATAAGTCATCTTTTTTTGCATACTCCTCGGGGCTATCGGGCATTACCATCCAACCCGAGTAGTTTGTTATTAATTTGGCTACTTCTGCCACCACTGTTCCGGGGATTTCCCGAAATACCTTAACCCGCGAATGCGCATTGTTTAAACCGAACCACCCGTTTGTTGCGTCAATTGGTCCGGCAATCATATTAATCAGAACCTGGTTAACAGCAGTCTCCGGAAAGTAAGAACGCATAGCATCGGCCTGTGCATGGCAGAACTCTTTTGTAACCAAATTGGGATAGGTCCTGCGGTCGCCACTTGGTGGAATAGGATTGTCGTGAAAATTCACCATCAGCTTATATTTTGCACATAACTCAACCACTCTCCGGGTTTGTTTTACCTTATCTTCCTGACTCCCTGTCATAAATCCGTATTTCACGCCAACAGCCCCCCAGTCTGAAAATTGTTTTAAAACCCTTTCCAGCCCGAACCTTTTTGCGCCTACGTCATTCAAATACAGGATGATCCCAACACCTTTTCCCGATGCATATTCCATACATTCTCCAATGTTAATCCCTTCGCGGGCAGATGTTGGATCGGAGTTTTCGCTAAATTCTTCACCATACCAATCGGCATCGATCAATAAATTCTGAATGTTGTTTTCAGCAGCAAAATCGATTAGCCGTTTATGCGACCTGGTATTTAAACCATATTCGTAACCGTCTGGTGCTTTATAGCCCCAAACACGCCAGTCCCATAACGATCTGCCGGGCTTAATCCACGAGGTGTCTTCAATTTTACAAGGTTCGTTTAAGTTTACCAGTAAGTCTGATTCGACCAAATCGCCAACATTATCGCCCAACATAAAGGCTCTCCACGAGGTATTAAATGATTGGCTGCGTTTGGAGTAGTTGGTGTTAAATGAGAAAGAATGATTGTTTGAAGCGGCATTAACAGTAAATGGAGCGAATTCTACAATTTCAGCTTCATGAATGGCCATAAAACTTTTGGGGCTAAACTGCATCACCACGGGCGGGATGATACTTTCAAGCTCTTTCTCCGACCTTGTGATTGGTCCCAGGTTATGGCGCTCTCCATTGGTTGCCCAATAGGTAAAATCGCGGTTAAAATTGATGCTTGTTAATTCCTTATTTATCATCAGGCTATCGCGAACGGCACCTTCAGGGAAGCTGTACCGATAAGCAAAGCCATCGTCATAAAGTCTGAAAATAATCGAATAGAATTGCTCTGGATCATTAATAGCTTCCACCGTAATGGTATATTCATTATAATGGTTGCGAACACTCGATTGCTTCCCGTTTATGGTGGTCCATGTTTCATCAAACTCCTGTTTGGAAAAGCCGGAAAGGGAAACATTTTCCGTGAAATTGTTATCCATAACTTGTAAGCCCAATGCAGATGATTGAACAAGTGTATCTCCTTTATACGATACCGAAAAGCTACACGTATTATTTTTGTTCGAGATAGATATACCAAGGTCGCTGTCAGGCGACAAAAGCTGATAGGTTTCCGTTTTTGAACAGGAAATTAAGGCCAATAATAAAAATGTCAGTGTATAAACTTTCGATTTCATTTTTCTTTTATAATTGATTGTATGTGTCAATACCGCTGGCTGAAAGCTTGTTGATTTCAATGCTACCGAATTGTACTGCGATTGCATCCCGGCGCGAGCGGGGTAATATATTTTAACTAAATTCTATTGTAAATTAACTTGCGTTGATTGTCTTGCTGCCAGTTTCCATCCTTCTGCTGTTTTTATCCAAACATTGGTGAATCTCCGCGGAATCCAATCATCATGGTTCATGGTCATATTTTTGGGTTGTTGTAATTCTTTACCCATCACAATTGCAATGTCTTGATTGAACGTGATTTTCTCAATTATCCTTTCAACTAATGGAAATTTATGCCCACTTTTCATAAGTGCAACGATTTCCTTTGGGGTTACAATTTTACCATTTGGATTGTTTACCACGTAGTTTTCAGACCAGATTTTTAATAACGAGGTTGTGTCGCCCTGATTGAGTAATTCAGTCCAATGTTTTTCTAATTGTTTGATTTTTATTTCATCACTTGATTGTCCAACAGCAAGGGTAGTTGCTACAATAAAACTGATTAAGAACAAATTAAATGCTTTCATCATATTTATATTTTTGAACTAATATACGTTTTTACAAATGGATTTCCACTTTTTTAAATTGCCACACAATGGTCGCTTATAAGTTGTTGTTGCACCGCTGGTGCATCCCGATCCGTCAGTCGACGGACGGGATGTAATCCGAACCCCAGCCAGCGGCTGAAAATTTGTTGATTTCAATTTTACCGAATTGCACACCGATAGTAAACCAGCGCAAGCATGGCCACAATGCAATATTGTAAACCGTTTTTATCTAAATTGTTTTGGTTTCAGATTATTACTTGCATTTTCTACCAGTTCTAAGATTCTTTTTTGTCTTGTGTCGTTTCGTTTAGCAGAAATGACCCAATACAATAATCCCTTCTTAACAGAATTGCTTAGACTTTCAAAGAATTGCAGAGAACCTTTGGAATAAGCAAATTCTCTTTTTAAATCCTCTGGAATTATAAGTGCTTCAACTTCATCCAGAATTGTCCAAGAACCATTTTCTTTTGCAATTTTAATGCTTTTGTAACCTTCTTCTGCCATTAGTCCCTGGTCAATTAAGGTTTTCACTTTATCCTTATTTACCTTTGACCAATTACTTTTTGCTTTTCGTTTGCTAAAATACTGTATGTATTTCTCTTTGTCTATAGTCCTTTTTGTACTATCAATCCAGCCAAAACAGAGTGCTTCGTCAACTGAATCACTCCAACTTAGGTTATAATTTGGTGATTTTTTCTTATAAAAAACGAGCCAAACTGCATCTTTACTCTTATGGTTCAGTTCGAGCCATTTTCTCCAGTCTTTTCTGTCATTAGGACAATATTCTTCAATATCCTTCATTTCTTATCTTGGTTGTCTTTCATAATGGCTTACAACGGCAGTCTGTATAACAAGTAAAATTAGGCCGTTGAGTTTTTAATATTTCATTCTTTTTAAAATCAGCTGCCCGAGTAATTAATCTTTGTTTTGTTTTAGTTGTTCTTCCAAACGTTTTATTTTCTTCTTTAATCTGAAAGTATCAAAAGAACTGCTTACTGCGCCAAGCATGAATCCTATAAACAATAAGGATAGTCCGTTTGGATAATGTTGAAGTCTAAAAAATGCTCCCACCAGAACCATTACTGCGCCAGTAAAATAAAAAATTCCAATTACTGCTGTTACTTGTTTGTCGGTCATATGTTGTTTGATTTATGTATTACTGGTTGTTTCCAACACCACGCGAAGCCCCGAAACTTCGGGGGCGCGGCAGCGAGGGTTAAACATTTTAAAGAACTCGTTTTGTATTTTCGATTAATCCATTTTTTGCTTTTCAATTTGTTTGCCCCCAACAATTTAACCTACTGTCAATTATTGTTTCTTAGAATAAATATTAATCAGATACTTAGAAAATATTATAATTATTACGATTAATAATCCGATATAACTTTTTTCATTGTTGCTCCATTGCAAATTATTAAAATCTAAAATGCTAATTGATATTGCCATTAATACAATCGCAATAACTGTAATAACATCCATTTGCTTTGATAATAAATTCATGTAAATCAGATTTTAAGTGTTTCGATAATTTCAAATTTCATCCTGATTTTGCCTTTTCATTAGTAATGTTTTTTGCCTTTTAAACACCGCTGGTGCGAATCGAAGATCAGCCTCAAGCTAATTCGTAATCCCTACCTCAGCCGGCAGCTGAAAGTTTGTTGAGTTCAATGCTACCGAAGACACACCGTCCGTCGGCTGACGGATCGGGGCGAGCGGAGGATTCACATTAACTATAATTTTTCTAAAGCCAATTTTCTTATCTCGATATCCTTATCTGTTTGAGCAATGTGAGAAATTACAGATTGATTCGTTAGCTTTTCCAGTGCTAATTTTCTCATATCAATATCCTCATCTGTTTGAGCAATGTGAGCAATTACAGATTGGTTGTTGGATTTGCCCAACGCCAATTTTCTTATATCAATATCCTTATCTGTTTGGGCGATATGAGCAATTACGGATTGATTCGTTAGCTTTTCCAGTGCTAATTTTCTCATTTCAATATCCTCATCTGTTTGAGCAATGTGAGCAATTACAGATTGGTTATTGGATTTGCTCTCTAAGATCGATTTTGTTGTACTAACATATTCGTCTTTTGTTATTTCTACTTTTCCTGAAATACATGATGTTAGTGTAACAAGAGTAAAGATTAGAAGTGTAATTGGCTTTTTCATATTTTTGATTTGTTAATAGGCACTTTTTATTTGCAATATGCATTATAACGGTCACCCGTAAGTTGTCGGGGCGGATTTCGGAGAGCGTTCCTGTCCGGCAGGACGGAACGATGTTGCGAGAATCCAGCGAACGACACACCACGAACCCCGCAATGCAATTTACAGTTTGTTACCAGTAGTTTTTTAATTCTCCGAATCAATATCTTCTTCTTGAAATATCTCAGAAATCTTGCCTAACATTTCATTAAGACTCTGTTCTTCATCTTCTGTCAGGTTATTAAAGTCAGAATCTTCTATTTTATTATTTTCGAGAAGTTGTTTTACCATTTCGGTATAAGTAAATTCAACAGGAACAGTTCCTTGCTGAATTTTTACTGTAACATCGTTGTTTTCTTCCTTATTGAAAAATAGTTTCATTATTCTCTAAACTTTTTAAGGTTATATTTTTTAACTCGTTTTTTTATGGAAGACTTGCCTCCATCTGTAGTTGATGCTATTAGGTCAACTACATTTTTATCGTCAATCATGCCTTCAAGTGGACTAGATTTAATGATGAGTTTATTGTTCTCATTTTTGCAGTAAATAATGTTTTGTGCATCTGCTAACATTGGAATTGTTGCATTGTGAGAAACTAGGATTATCTGTTTTTTACTTTTAATCTTCTTTACAGCACGAACCAACCCTTTATTTATATAGTCTGTAGCTAAATTATCTTCTGGCTGGTCTATTATGATTGGAGCACTGTCCTTGTCATACCCTAATATTATATCCAGTATCACGGAGGTTTTCCAGCCCGGACTTAAATTTTCAAATTTTCTATTATCATCTGTTATTATTTTATATTTCTTCTTGTTGAGTTTTTCAAAATCCGAATAAATCTTATTTTCAAAGTCATCATAATTATGAACTTTCGGATTTTTCTTTTTTAGGTTTTCATCAAATAGAATCTCTGGAGAAATACCATTGAAATTTGTAATCTTTGTTTTTAGATAATGGTTAACAACTTCTACAAATTTCTCTTTATTCAAAATGAAATCATTTTCAATGTAAAGAGTATGCCCCATTGATTCAATTTCTTCTGAATCAAAATTTAATGAATAGTTTGATATGGAATTTAATGTCCTATAAAATTTGCGGTATTCTCTAACATACCTTTTTAGGGAATCAAGGAGTTTATTAAAATTTTGCTTTTTAGTTTGGTCTTCTATGTTTGAGTGTTTTAACTGTTGATTGTACTCATCTTGATTCGATTCAAGTAATAGCCTAACCTTTTTTTCCTTATCTGAAATAGATAGAACTGAGTTTAATTCATTTTTTAGTTTTTCTATGGAGGTAGAATCATGATTGATAAAAGGATATTTTGATAAAAAGCTTTCCAAAGAATCTAATGTTTGAACATATTCATCAAATATTGCTTTTGAGAAACGAAGTTTCTCTATTTCAATCTCTGTAGGTTGTAAATTATCGAAAACATTTGTTTCTAAATTTACTTTGGTTATTAACCTTGATATTATAGGAATCGCATTTAAGGTTTTTGTTTCTTCCTCTAAAGTTTTAACACAACTGATTAATTCTTGAATATTTTTTTTGAAATCTCTGAGACCGTTATTAATGCTTAGTTTGATATCATCATCTCCTGGAAATACTCGTTTTATAATTTCAATATCTTCAATTTTATCATCACTGATGTTGTTTACAACCGCAGATATATAATTTTGAGAAAGAAAATGAGGTATCATTCTTGAAGGATTGACAACATTCATTTTGTCAATTTCATATTGCCCATAAATTGATTTATCCGTTTTGTTACTCAATACTTTGACGATTGAGTCAACCAATAACGTTTTTCCACTAGATGAACCTCCAATAACAACATTTAATCCCGAAGTTAAAGTAACATCTACATCAATATTTTCCCTTTTATGCAAAACCGATTGAATGTTTTCTGAATAGAATTTCGGCTTGATGTCAGAGCAAATGAGTCTTGATTGTTCAGATAATGAAAGTCTGAGTCCATTAAATGTAGGTTCTGCAAGCATCCATGTAGGTTTAAATGGATTCTTGTCTTTTCCATTTGGATAAACATTTGGGTTATAATTGTCACTGCATGTGATTAGGTTTACAAATTCATTTATACCTAATTTTTTAAAATATTCTTGTGTCCTTTCTAAACCATTGTCTCCCCGGGCTGTAAAACCATCAAAATGGTTGTAATAAACATTTCTTTCTAAAGTACTGTCAAGTTGTGTTTCCTTAGGAATAGAAGTATTAAAAGTTGCATGGGATTGTCCTCCGTGAGGTAATAGCATAAACTCATAAGCGTCAAATTTATTTATAATGTCTTGAATTGTTGGAATCGATGAATCAGTTTTTTCTACAACTTTATTAGGATATAATTCATTCAATTTATCGTTGATGTCATCTATCCTAAATTCTGTAATCTCATCTAAATCAAAATAAATATGACAATGATAGGCTGGACAACCATCATAGTTTCTAATATGAAGCTCTACCCCCAAAATAATATTTAAATTTAGTGACTTTGCTTTTAGATAAGCACTTTTATTGACCATGTTATGGTCGGTAATAGAAATGAGAAACTCAGAATTATTATTGAATTCTTTTATTTTTTCAACCAAAGTCTCTAAATCATAATCTGCATTTTCCTTATTCGGGTCATCGGAAGTATGAATATGTGTATCCAGATAAATCGGGTTCATGGTTATTTCGTTTTTTTAAAATTACTGGTAACATATGTGGAACCCAAAACTTTGGGTTATTTCTCTATTGTCACTTTGGGTTATAACGCCATTTTGGGTGTATAACCCAACTTTTTGTATAAATGTTATAGCTGAGTGAGTATTCAACGGTTATGGTTTTTATTGAGAGTTAAAGTTAGCATAATAAAAAAATAAAACAACACTGGTTTAAATCCTCACATATGGTTTATCTCTCAGTATATAAATACTTAGTATCGGGGCCTAAAGCCCCACTTTAGAAGCTGAACTAACCCCGGCATTAATGCCGGGGTTAAGCATAGCCCGGCAGAACAGGGCTTTAGCCCGTAAGGCTTAATGCAGGCGGGTTTTCGAAAACCTAATGTTGCAAAAAACAGCTAACTGTCTGACTACAAGAGATCCCCAGAGCGCTATTTGTAACTTTCGCAGGGCTACGAAAGCTTCCCGGAGTGCTATTTACTGCTTTAATTATTTTCCTGCCGGAGGCCTTCATCTTTGCCTTAAAGCAAAGACGAAGCAGAAAGTTCAAGGCTGCTTATGTTTGGTGCTTCTATTCAATATTGAAACTTGTAGGTGGATATTTTCAACTTCTCCACCTACTTTTACGGGTGATCCAACTTATACGGATCGGAGCCCATGTCGGAAAAACTTTTCCTATCCCCCAATCTCAGCCTCAATACCAGATTTTTGGAATATCGCCAACGCCCGGTTTTGTTCCTCTTCGGTGGGCTCTTCCATATTAAACGCGTTGTACTTCGATCCCAGCTTATTGTATTTGTTAGCCGCAATATTGTGGTAGGGCAACAAGTTTACCTCCGGTTTTTTGCCCGGTAAGGCAGCAATAAACTCCGCCATTTCGGTAAGCGTGTTATGGTCGGCATTTACATTGCGGATAAACGGCACACGTATATTGATGTTCGCACCACTTTCGGCCAGCACCCGAAGGTTTTTCAGGATCAACTTGTTGCTTACGCCTGTCCATTTTTTGTGTTTGGCCTCATCCATCAGCTTTAGATCGAACAGAAAAAGTTCGGTTCGTTTAGCCACTTCAAGCAAAGTATCGGTGTCGGCAAATCCGCAGGTATCAACGGTGCGGTGTAGTTTACTTTCGCCACAGGCATCCAGCATCTGTAGCAGAAACTCCGGGTGCATCAAGGGCTCACCTCCTGAAAAGGTAACGCCACCACCCGACTGATCGATGTGAATACGTTCGCGTTCGATGATCTGCATCAGCTCCTCCACCTCGTAGGGCCGCCCCGACATTTCGATGGCTTTTGTGGGGCATACATCGGCACAAATACCGCAAAGGGTACAGGCCTGGTAGTCGGTAACAATTCCTTTTGGCGTAAGTGTAAGCGCATCTTCCGGGCACATCTTTGTACACTCCTGCGCCCCGATACATTTCGATTCGGTATACAGCTTTTGTACACCCGGCGACTGGCTCTCGGGATTATGACACCAACTACAACTTAACGGGCATCCTTTCATAAATAGGGTGATGCGAATCCCCGGCCCGTCGTTAATGGCGTATCGTTTTATATCGAATATTAGTGGTTGATTCATCCTTTTGTTAGCATTTCGTACTGAGCCATTTTCTGTCATTTCGACGACAGGAGAAATCTGTCTCTACAACGCATCATAAATCTGAGAATTCAGAAACTTCCAATCAGGATTCCTTTTATCTATCAGGTTTTCCTTTTTCTCTCTTCTCCATTTCTTTATTTCCTTTTCCCTGCCAATAGCGTCATCAATATTTTGAAAATGTTCGTAATAAACGAGAAAATGGCAATTGTATTTTTTAGTAAATCCTGGTATTAATCCGTTTTCATGTTCATAAACTCTTCTTTGTAAGTCGTTTGTAACTCCAATATAGAGAACAGTCTTGTTTTTGTTTGTAACGATGTAAACGAAATAATTATGGTCTCTCATTTGATAAAAACTTTCAATTTCCTGGAACAGATTTCTCAGTCGTGCCTCCTTCGAAATGACAATTCAAAGTTTCTGTCATTTCGACGATAGGAGAAATCTGATTCAACAAGCAACAGATTTTTCCTCGCATACTCGTCGAAATGACATTCTATAGCACCTCATTCTGTGTACGGTCAATAACTTCCTGTTGCAGGTCGGCATTCATATCGTTAAAATAATCGCTGTATCCGGCCATACGCACCAGCAGGTCCTTGTAATCCTCAGGACAAGCCTGCGCTGCCAAAAGCGTAGCCGTATCAACAATATTAAACTGAATGTGGTGACCTCCCAGCGAAAAATAACTGCGGATAAGATGCCCCAGTTTCTCCACATCTTTATCGCGTTTTAACAAACTTGGCACAAAACGCAGGTTTAGCAAGGTTCCTCCCGATTTCGACTGGTCGAGTTTCCCCAACGTGCGAATCACGTTGGTTGGTCCGTGTGTATCGCAACCGTGCGACGGCGAGGTACCATCGGAAATCGATTTCCCCGCAAAGCGCCCGTTTGGTGTAGCGCCCAGCACCAGCCCAAAATACACGTGGCAGGTGGTTGAAAGCATATTTAAATGAAATACTTCGCCTTTGGTATTCGGTTTTCCTTCAATGGCATCCAGCAGATCGTTGTACACCTGCACGGCAATGGTATCGGCATATTCGTCGTCGTTACCAAAAAACGGCGTGCGGTTCAGTATGCGCTGACGCAACACTTCTTCGCCTTCATAATTTTTGGCCACAGCACTAAGAATGGTTTGCATCGGGAAGGTCTTGTCTTCGAAAACATGTTTTTTCAACACCGAAAGACTGTCGGTTACCGTTGCCAAACCGGTACACTGAATGTAGTTGGTGTTGTAGCGCGGACCACCGTTGTAGTAGTCTTTGCCTTTCGAGATACAATCTTCAATAACCACAGAAAGGAAGGGCGCCGGTGCATACTTGGCAAACATCTGGTCGATGTAGTTGCTTACGCGTATTTTCTGGTCGACCACAAAATTCAGTTGCTTCAGAAATGCTTCGTACAACTCATCGAAACTTTTAAAGTTGAGCGGATTGCCTGTTTCAATACCGGCCACTTTTCCGGTTACCGGATCGATACCGTTATTCAGTGTAATCTCCAGCACCTTCGGAACATTCAGATAACCGGTGAGCAGGTAAGCTTCTTTACCAAAAGCGCCCACTTCTATACAACCACTGCAACCGCCTTCGCGGGCATCCTGCAGGGTCTTTCCCTGGTTCACCATTTCCTGAATGTACATATCAGGATTAAACACCGACGGATAACCATGTCCCTGACGGATCAGTTTACCGGCAGCCTGTAAAAACTCGTCGGGAGTTACTTTGGCAATGTGTACCGAGTTACCCGGCTGCAACACATGCAGCTCTTCAATAACTTCCAGCATCATATACGACACTTCACTTACGCCGTCGGTTCCATCGGGTTTTACACCTCCGATGTTGATGTTGGTGAAATCGTTAAACGTTCCACTTTCGCGTGCTGTAATTCCCACTTTTGGTGGCGCGGGATGGTTATTTACTTTTATCCAGAAACAGCTGATCAGCTCTTTTGCCTCATCGCGGGTCAGCGTTCCTTCGGTCAGTTCTTTTTCGTAGAACGGTGTAAGGTGCTGATCGAAATGTCCCGGATTCATAGCATCCCATCCGTTTAATTCGGTAACGGTTCCGAGGTGCACAAACCAATACATCTGAATGGCTTCCCAAACGTTTCGTGGCGCGTTGGCAGGTACCCAGCGACACACTTCGGCAATTCGTTTCAGCTCGGCAACACGTTTCGGATCGTTTTCGATTTCTGCCATTTCTTCAGCCAGATCGGCATGGCGCTCAGCAAAAACAATGGCAGCATCACACGACACATCCATGGCTTTCAACTCCTCCAGCTTTTCGGTGGCTTCCGGGTCGTTCATAAAATCGAGACGATTGATATGATCGTTGATCTCCCTTTTATAATCGAGCATTCCCTTTTTGTAGATCGCCCCATCAAGCGCAGTATGACCGGGAGCACGTTGCTCCATAAACTCGGTAAACACACCGGCTTCGTAAGCACGTTGCCACTCCTGCGGAACGTGATTAAAAATACGTTCGCGCATGGTGCGCCCTTCCCAGTATGGAATTACTTCGCGTTCGTAAGTATCAATATCTTCCTGCGAAATGGTGTATTGTTGCTGATCGCGTGTGTTCAACACATGAAAATCCTCCACACTGTGGCAGGTGAGCTCGGGAAAGGTAGGAACCGATTTTGGAACCGGACCACGTTCGGCAACAATCAATTCATCGTCGCCAATATAGATGGTTTTTTGCTTACAAATTTCAAGAAAATTAAGGGCACGCATCATCGGCTCCGAGTACTTGCCGTAGTTTTCCTTATAAAACGTTGTGGTGATCAGGGCGCGTTCAATCGACAGCGACTCCTGTGTTTCAACACTTTGTTTACGTAAACGCTGAATGCGTTCGTTCATGCCGGGACCAATAGTATCGGGATGCGGCGTATAAAAATTACCTTCGGCGCCAGCCGGGCGCTCGGGTGTCTTTATGGTTGATTCATCTGCAAAAGACATGGTAGATAAAATTAAATTACACAATAAGAAAAGGAAACGGGGTTAATCCGGAAGGGGATTCTAAGCATATAAGATCCAGCACTCGAACAAGCAACGGTAGCTTACCAGAAGATTTGATATTTTCAATTTCGATGTCACCTGACTTTTTTAATGCGGTAAATTTAGTTAATTATTAAATCGGCACAAAGAGAAAATTAGCAAGATTAAGAAAATAAATATAACACATCAATCACACAATAACATACTAATCAACAACTTATTTACATAACAATCTGGCTTTTTGAAGAGAACTTGCTTGTTCTGCATTTCCTCCTGACAAATTGAATGACCAACATAGTAATTCAAGATTCTCATATAATGACCAACAAAAATAAATACACTTCTCTGATTTTACTTCTACTCGTTTCAAGTTTGCTTTTTTGATGCCACCCGGAATACGATGCAACTTTAGAGGAATTGGATATTGCACTTACACAATACGATGAAGAGCAGGATTTTCTCAACTACAGACTTTTTACCTGGAAGATTCGATCATTTATATTAACGATGAAGAATCGGGATGCTCGACGATATGAACTACAAAGCCTGGCTTTCGGTGAAATGAAAATACAACTACGGGTTTAAATCGGGCTAATTCCCCAGTCGGTTCTTAGCTTAGGCCTTGGAATTGGTCTAAAATAGAAGAACAACAGTTTTTTAATGAACGAAAGTTTCGGTTTTTAGCCGGACCTTTTTAATAACTGCTGGTATCGTTACTTTCCCAAATTGTGGGCGATTCGGCCGGCGTTAAGCCTTCATCCGGGTTTTCAACCACACTTTCCGGGTTGTTTTCATGAAAGTAGATCCAAACGGTAACTTCGTTTTTGGTTTTATTTATTTTTTCCAGTTCAACCCGCAACACATCGATTCCGGTATTTTGCCTGATCTCTTCCAACAAACTCTGGTTATCGTTAAGCACAGAAAAATCAGCCGGGGTAAAAACCAAAGCCCGTTTAAGCGCATAAGCCCTGGGTTTATAATATTCCATAATCAGCGCCGAAACGTTTATTAACAGGTTGGCAAGTATGAGCCCGAACAGGGTTTGCATATTAAATTCGAGCAAAGCGTTTATTATGGAAACACCTATAACGAGAAACAAATAGGTCATTTCTTTCAGATCGATAGAAGGCGAGCGATAGCGAATAATGCCAAATATGGCGAACAATCCAAGCGCAAATCCCATATCTATACTTACCCGGTCGAGAATTGATGCGATCAGGAAGATCATCATCCCCATCAGGAAAAAAGTAAACAGATACTTTATCCGGCTATTTTTGGGGTAGTACACCACCCGGATTAGAAAGAAAATAGATACAATATTTATGGCCAGCCGGATAAGAAACTCAATCCAGGGTTCACTGCTAATGCTTATCGTTTGCAAATCAGTCATTGTTATTGGTTTAAAAATCAAGGTCTCTGCACTCTCCCTGTAATTTACGGATAAAAAGCTCAGGTTCTTCTGCCAGCCTGAAAAAATCATTTACAAATTTAAGAACCTCGCTTTTGCTTTTATTATCCAGGTACTCAAATGTATTGATGGTGCGAATGATTTCCTCCTTTTTGTTGTTGAACAGAGTGATTGCAGACAGGTAATTTTCTTTATTTTGCTGGCAATAACCCAGGTATTCACGATCGGTAACTTTCTTCGCACTGCTCCATTCCTGTGGAAGCGCATAAGTGGTATTTACAATTCCTGCATGATCGAAATCGTAGGGAACCGGAACGGGATACGGTTTTGACAGCTCCGACAATTTTATGTATTTCATATTATGCCCTCCGTTAAAACGCCAGTCGGTATTGCCCAAAAAATACTCGAACAAAGCTACAAAAGTACTTTCTTCGGGCAACAGGTTTTTCCCACGTATAATTTCCTGTCGCACTTCAACAGCGCTCAGTCGTTTAGTCAACAAATCCATTGGCTCAATCAAAAAACCGATTTGCTCAAAGTGGCTTTTTTTCTTCCCTGTATCGATATAATTAATATTCAGCAGCCTTACCCGAAAGCTGTTTTCGGTTAGAATATTATAGATTTTGTAGGCCAGAAATTCGCGCATAACATACTCCCGGTATGCTTTTGAAGTAGAACAATGAGTGACCATTTTTATCTTTTTAATTCCGGCTAACTCGGTTTGCTCTATGGGGTCGGTTTTAAAGTTGAGGTAAATTGGCGGGAAAAAACAATGCCCGCGACGAAAATTGCCACGTGCTTTTAACCTTATATTTTTTTCTATCGTAGTGCTGTCGGTTGGATGTATGCTGAGCTCGGCCGGGAAATACTCTCCCTTTGCTTTTGTTCTGATAAATGACGAAATATCGTATTTTAAAGTTATGGTTAGTGGTTCTTCATTATCAAAAAAACGAATATTGGAAAGCGTATCAGCAACCGGATAAAAAAGAGCACTGTCGGCATTTTCTTGTGCATAACTATAGTTGAGGAGCAATAATAAAAGCAGACTAATTATTAAACGCTTCATTGCTGTATGTTTCGTTCAAAAAACAAGTTACTTAATCCTTTATCCATTATGCAAAGATAATCTCATTAAGTGATTTTGATGAAAAATGAAACGCTGTTTACAATTTTTCATCACTAATCTCCGCAACCACTTGTCATAATTTTCTATTATTTTACATATCATAAACACAATTAGTTACAATAAGATATTTAAGTTCAAGTCTTATTCTAAACCCTAAGGCCTGACGGACCTGTGCCGGTTGTGTTGACGGCCTTTGCATTGGCCGGGCTGCGTGTGTTGCGCGTTCATTTGTAGCAAAAAAGTATATCTAACGTTGGATTTCTGCAAAAAAAATGGTACTGTAAGGTTTCTGCCAGGCATTGAAACTTTGTTGAGGCAGATACCTGATGACCTTCTTTTCAAAAAAATTTGAGTCCAGAATTCAACTGATCGTCAACAGAAAGTAAAACAGGATGAACAGATATAAATCAAACTTACAGCAATAACAATAAATTATGGCAAAAAAAGAAAATGTACCTCATGAGGGGGAAGCTCACCTGGTAAGCACCAAAAAATACTTTGATGTAGACGGGCCGGTTTTTTGGCCTGCCGCAATACTAATCGTTCTTTTTATTGCGGTTACTCTAATTATTGGGCAACCCATGAACAAAGTCTTCTCCACCATTCAAACCTCCATTTCGGATTATGCCGGCTGGTTTTTTGTGATCTCCGTAAATATATTCCTCTTTTTTGTTTTGTTTATTGCTTTTAGCAAATTCGGAAAAATTAAACTGGGAGGCGCCAAAGCCAAACCCGAATTCTCGAAAGGCGCCTGGTTTGCCATGTTGTTTAGTGCGGGTATGGGAATTGGTATTTTATTCTGGAGCGTTGGCGAACCTATCAATCACTTTATCCATCCTCCGAGTGGCGAACCCCGAACAGTAGAAGCCGCCCGCATGTCGCTTGAAATTACCTTTTTGCACTGGGGGCTGCATGCCTGGGGAATTTACGCTTTGGTAGGAATGTCTCTCGCATTTTTTACCTTCAACAAGAAATTACCACTAACTATCAGCTCCATTTTTTATCCACTTTTAGGAAAAAAGATTTATGGTCCGTGGGGAAAAGCAATTAATGTACTGGCTGTGGTTGCTACACTTTTTGGATTGGCAACATCGCTGGGTATGGGTGTACAGCAGGTGAGTGCCGGCTTGGCCCACCTTTTTAACATGCCCGACAATATTACCACACAGGTTATACTTATTACCGTTATTACGCTGGCCGCAACAGGCTCGGTAGTTGCCGGACTAAGCGGCGGTGTAAAACGCTTAAGTGAGCTGAACATGATACTTGGGGCAGTTTTCCTGTTGTTTATGATCATCGTGGGACCTACTTTGTTTATTTTCGATTCGTTTATCCAAAACCTTGGGGGATATGTACAGAAGTTTTTTGAATTGTCGACCTGGACAGAAACCTACCAGCAATCGGACTGGCAAAACGACTGGACCGTTTTCTACTGGGCCTGGTGGATTAGCTGGTCGCCATTTGTTGGAATGTTTATCGCCCGTATTTCACGAGGACGAACAATAAAAGAATTTGTTCTGGGGGTTTTAATCGTACCTACCCTTCTTACTTTCTTATGGCTGTCAACCTTTGGCGGAAGTGCCATGTTTATCGAACTCAACTCGATGGCTGACATTGCCGGCGCAGTAACCGATAATGTTGCCACATCGCTTTATGTACTGCTCGAACAATTTCCAATATCGGCCGTAACATCTACTGTTGGAGTGATTTTGGTAGCCAGCTTTTTTGTTACCTCCTCCGACTCAGGCTCGTTAGTGGTCGACTCATTAACCGCCGGCGGGAAACTGGATGCACCGGTCGCTCAACGTATTTTTTGGGCATTAACAGAAGGTGCAGTTGCTGCAGTGTTATTAATTGGCGGCGGACTGGGAGCTTTGCAAACAGCTGCAATATCAACCGGTTTGCCATTTGCCATTATTCTGCTCTTTTTAGTTTGGAGCCTTTTAAAAGGATTGCGTGAAGAACACCGCGACTTAATGGAAATGAAACGTGAAAAAGAACATAAAGAATACCTGGAAACGATTTCCAGAATGATACAAAAACGCGGCAAAACACAATCGGCACCAAAACCACAAGGAAATAAAGACAATTCATAACCCTTTAAAAGTATAAACATGTATAGATTAAATCATATTCTGGTGTGCCTCGACCTTACCGAGATGGACGATTCACTAATTCGTTACGCCGGTTTCCTGGCCAATAAAATTAAGCCCGAAAGTATTACATTCCTGCATGTAATGCGGCCCTACGATATTCCGAAAGAAATACTGGAAGCTTTTCCGGAGCTGGACAAACCTATTCCGGAAATTGTTCGCGAGGAGCTTCAGGAAAAAATTGAAGAACAATTCAGCCCTGATGTAAACCTTAAAATCAATACAAAAGTTGAGGAAGGTTACCCTACAGAAACGATTGTGAAATTCACACAGCAAAATAACATTACGCTTACTTTAATGGGTAAGAAAATGGGCTACAAAGGAGGTGGTAGTGTTGTTCGGAAACTACTCGGCATTATTCCTTCATCAGTATTACTGGTTAGCGAAACCGTTCACGAAAAGATAGATAACCTTCTGGTTCGCATGGATTTTTCGAAAATCAGCGAAATGGCCTTACAAATGGCACTTCGCATAGGCGAACTAACCGGTGCCAATGTTGCCTGCCATCATGTGCACAAATTACCGTTGAATTATTTCCCGCAAACCCAGGCTGAAGATGATGAAAAACTTCAGCGATATGTCGATAAGATCAGCAATAAAGAGTTCGGGAAATTTGTAAAACGTTACAAACACGAGAACGATGAAATTCCTTTTTCATTCTCGATTGATACCGAAAACGAAGAAGCCCAGATTTTGTACCGACAAGCATTGACAACCGGCTCAGATATGATTGTGATTGGTTCGATTATTAAATCTGAATTATCCGACATCATTGTCGATTCAACTTCAGAAAAACTGGCCGAATCGGAGAAAAACATCCCGGTCTTTATTGTTAACGACCGCAAACAATCGATGGGATTTTTAAAATCATTGTTCAACTAAAACAAACAGAAATGAACCAATATTTATCAAATATCAAAGTAATCGCGCTGTTGTTGTTTTTCGCAATTTTCGTTTCATGCAGCACAAGTACGAAGCAGGAAGATGAGCGTTCGTTAAAGATTGTCTATACTGATTGGTCGGAAAGTGTTGCCATTACCTATTTGTCGTATGTTTTACTTGAAGAACACCTGGATTACAAGGTCACCCTGAAACTGACTGACGTTGAAACGGCCTACCGCGAAGTGGCAAACAACGAGGCCGACGTTTTCACCGACGCCTGGTTGCCCGAAACGCATAAACAATATTTCGACCAGCACAAGGAAAACCTGGAAATGCTGGGCATTACCTACCCTGAAGCACGCACCGGACTTGTTGTTCCGGGGTACAGCGAATTAAAATCGGTTGAAGACCTGAAAAACTATCCACACCCTATAGTTGGTATTGATGCGGGTGCCGGTGTGATGCTAAAAGCTCAGTCAGCCATTGATAAATATTCACCGTCAGGTTCATTACTCGCACTTTCAGAAGAAGAAATGGTAGAACAGCTAAGCGATTCCATTCAGCGACGCTTAGATATTGTGGTAACCGGCTGGGAGCCTCACTGGATATTTGCACGCTACGAAGTTCGTTTTTTGGACGATCCGGATAATATTTTCGGCCAGAAGGAGAACATTTACACTATTGCCACTAAAAACCTTGAAGAAGAGCACCCCAATGCTGTTCGCTTTTTCGAGCGCATGCAGCTTACTGAAAACCAGTTGAACAGCCTCGTTTATGAAATTAGGATTAGTGAAGATCCTGTGAAAGGTGTAAAAAAATGGATGGAGCAAAACGAATTTGTAGTTAACCAATGGATGAAAAACCTGACAAAAGAGCGCATAAAAGTTTATTGACCCCGCTTACTCCTCATCTTTTACACACCTAAAACCGGTATGGCTCATTCCGGTATAAATTTCACCCGGCATACGGGCTGCCACCCGATAACTCGAACAATAACTGTCGTTGCAGAGAAATGATCCTCCGCGAATGGTTTTTCGTTTGTCGTATGGATTTCTTGCATCGTTGGTTTTTTCCGGTCCTTTTGGATCAACTGTAACGTCATTTGTCGGTAAACTTTTATAATAACTCATGTCGTACCAATCAGCAGTCCACTCCCAAACATTACCAGCCATATCGTAAAGCCTGTATGGATTTGGCATATAAGATTTTACTGGAGCAGTACTGTAAAAACCATCTTTTTGTGTATTCAGGTTCGGGAAATTTCCATTCCATGAATTGGCTTTGGGTGCACCTTCTTCAATATGTTCGTTTCCCCACGGGTAAATATTGTTTTCCAGTCCGCCGCGTGCTGCATATTCCCACTCGGCTTCGGTGGGCAAACGTTTTCCGGCCCATTTGCAGTACGCCACAGCATCGTTCCAGCAAATGTGTACTACCGGATGATTTTCGCGGCCCTCAATCGTGCTTTCAAGTCCTTCAGGGTGTTTCCAGTTGGCGCCAACCATCCAACGCCACCACTGTGAATAATCGTTTAGCGGTACGGCCTCTGTCGGTGGTGTAAAAACCATTGATCCGGCTTTTAACATTTCAGCTGATGGCTTTGGCGTTCCCGGCGGAACCTGTGTTTTCATTAGCTCCCAGTCTACATCCTTTTCAGCTTCTGTAACATAACCCGTTTCATCAACAAATTTTTTGAATTGCGTATTGGTAACTTCATGTTCATCCATCCAAAAACTGTTCACTTTTATGGGGTGTTTCGGATATTCATCGGGACGGGCCTGATTGTTGTCGGCCCCCATTTCAAAAATACCTCCTTTTATAAAAACCATTCCTTCGGTTCCAACAGTTTGCGGAATTATTTCGGACGAATCGGGTTGCACAAAAAAGCGCGATTTGGAATTGACATTACAACAGGATAACTCCTGCTTATCCTCAACAATCGTTGATTTTAATTCTTTTTTTGAGTTACAGCCAACGAACACAACAAACAGTAAAAAAAGCAAGGAAAATAATCGATACATTTTGTCCGGTTAAAATTTCTATCTATAACCTAAGAACAAACAAAAGGTTTACAAGTATTTTATTGAAAAATAAGGCCGGTTCAATAACCGGCCTATTATGAATGTGTTCCTCTTAATGCTTGCTAAAGTCTATATACAGCACATTAAGTTTAACCTTTGCAAGGTACAATAAATAAGTGTAAACACGTACAAAAAAGCACACACATTTCCCTCTAAACAGCTAACAATCAAATATTTTACAATATTTATATTATTAAAAATATTAGAAATAATCATTAAAGATTTTATCGGCGATAAGGATGTATTTAAAAGAAGAAAGGGCAGTTCAACAACTGCCCTTTTACTAATGTTAACCCCCAAACACACATCGTGCTGAACGCACGACAATACAAATGAACAAAAAAGTATTTAGTTATCAAAACATTGATATATATTTTTCATCTTTTTAAGCTTTTTTTAGAATTTTTCTGCCTCGAGATCTGCTATTACAGGTATTCAATGTATCTATATTACAGAAGGTTTGCCATTGGCAGGCTTTTTATTTCCTTCAGAAAAATTGTAGCTTTGATAGCAATTCAAATAATTTAAACCAACATCATGAAAACATTTATTTCTGCAATTAAAGAATTTGGTAAAGATTTCCCGGCTGATTATTCCATTCCCAAACGTAAATTAGGTAAAACGAATGAAGAACTTTCTATAATTGGTTTTGGAGGAATAATGCTGAACGACAATTCACAGGAATTTGCCAACGAATTAGTAGCCAAAGCTTTCGATTTAAGTGTAAACTATTTTGATGTGGCACCCAAATATGGAAACGCTGAAGATCGTTTGGGGCCGGCATTAAAACCCTACCGAAAAAGTTCGTTTCTGGCCTGCAAAACCAGGCAACGCGATGCCGCCGGTGCACAACGCGACCTGGAGAACTCACTGCGAAAATTACAAACCGATTATTTTGATCTGTACCAGCTACAAGAGCTAACTACCGATGATGAAGTACAAACTGTTTTTGGTAAAAACGGCGCGCTGGAAACACTGGTAAAAGCCAAAAGGGATGGTAAAATAAAACATATTGGTTTTTCGGCACATTCTGTTAAAGCAGCTTTATTTGCGCTAAAAAACTTCGATTTCGACTCCATACTTTTCCCTATTAATTTTGCTTGTTGGAATGCCGGCGACTTTGGGCCACAGGTTTATGCCGAAGCCGAAAAACAGGGCATAGGGATTTTGGCTTTAAAAGCAATGGCACTTACCACATTCCGCGAAAAGGAAGATCTGATTTTTAAAAATTGCTGGTACAAACCCATCGACGATGAACGTATTATGAAACTGGCACTTCGTTATACCTTATCGAAAAAGGTAACTGCGGCAATTCCACCGGGTGAGTACACCTTGTTTTTAAAAGCTTTGGAGTTTATGCAGGATTTTAATCCTATTGAAGAAGCAGAGACAAAAGAACTGCTGGCTCTGGCCAAAAATACCAGGCCGGTGTTTATGCATGGCTGACAAAAAAACAAAAGGCCGCTGATTTTCAGCAACCTTTGTAGTCCCGACGGGAAAGCTGAGCAAGCATTTAACCTGCTGACGCTCACTATAATACTGTCATTCAGGCTTTTTACTGGTTGCGAATTAGTTGTTAATTTTGGTTGTTAATCGTACTCGAATGATTACCTTTGAATTCCAGATACGATTCCAACATGAATTACACTACGATTAAAACAAACCTTTTCAGGGTACGATACAGGCGAAAAGATGGGAAGCAACAACTAAAAATATTAGTTAAAATTGGTTACCTATCCGATAATAAGTTCAGAGAACTTAAACGGTTTGAAGTAACTGTGCGTGATAAGTTGAACAACCTATATCTGGTATCAGACCAACAGTACAAGAATCTAAAAATCACACCACCAACAATTAAACGGCTTAACTTATTTGAAACAGAGACTAAAGTCAAGAAAATAGTTCAGGATTTGATTAACGATAAAATCGATTTCTCTGTCAACGAGATTAACAATCGTTTATACTCTATCCAAAACGATGAAGCAATAAGCCTTAAAGTAAAAACTTGGAACGAGTTCTTAAACAGCGTCAATAGCGAAGCAGAAGATTCAACCTACCAACAGGATGAAATTGAAAGAATTGAAAAAGCGATTAATGAAGAAATTGAAGAAGCTGCAAAAAGGGATAAGGTTTTAACCGATGAAGAAATTGATAATATCAAAGATTCTGTTGGTATTGAAATGCAAATTGAAAAAGAAAAGGAATACGTTAAAACACTAAGCCTTGATGAAAGATATGCGAAACATAAATTCGATACAAATGATATAATCGAAGTGTTTGGTTTTTGCTGGTCGAAAAATCCGAAAAATGGGGACACATATATCCCCAAGTCTTATAAGCTATTAATATTCCACTTTGCAGATTACTTTATAAACGGTGACACGGTAAGTAAATCAATCAAAAGTTTTAACCAGAAATGGGTGGAAAGGTTTCTTTCTTTTAAAATAAAAAAAGGTTTCCCGAAGACCCATTTTAAAGGCTACACCCCTTTCAATATTTTTGATTATCGGGAATCACTTGAAAAAGCAGAACGAGAAGACTTTAAAATCGCATCTTTCAGAAAACTCGTTAAAATTTTAAGGCATTACATAAACATGTTACAAAAACATGGTTTGCTTTCACCAAATGCGATTAATACAAATCACATAGATGCTGCCGATTATATAAGTAGAAATACGATTTCTGAAAACTACACCAAAACGGAATACACGCTGGAACTGGAAGAAATTGAGCAACTATTAAGTGCAAAATTCGAAGACGAAAAAATGCAGTTAGCTGTTGACATGTACATCATTCAAATGTTTGCTGGTGGTTTGCGACCTGTTGAATTATTAGAGGGCAATATTAAATTTACTGATAGCTCTGTAACTTTCTATCGTAAGAAAAACAAAAGATTGTCAATAAATCCAATTTTGCCCGAAGTTCAAGATGTCCTAATTAAATATCCTAATGGATTACCAACCTTTCTAAACATCAGTACTTATCGAGATAAATTAAAAGAAGTTGCCCGACATTTTAAATGGAATCGCATTATTCACGAAACAAATACCAAACTAAAACCAGATCAACCAACAATACAACATGAGTTGCATGAAATATTTTCCCCTATGACAGCACGGAAAACCTTTATTAATTATTTGGCTAATATGGGATTGCCTGATGAAGTGATTATACAGTTCACCGATCATGCCGATGTTCGCATTTTAAAGCATTACAAACGAAAACTTAATTTACAGCAAAAGCAACAAGTCATTCAGAACTTATTGGATAACTTCTACAAAACAGCATAACAAGTATTCCAAAATAAAATTATAATTTTTTATAAAATTTTTGGCAGTAACTTACACGCATAAAAACACTATATTTCAGATTTTCAAAAATTTACCCTGAAAAAATTCGAATTTTCAGTTACAGGAAAAAATAAATCAACCACAGTAAAAAAAAAATTTGTGCATGGTTTCACTCATGTAGCACCCCTGCGATATATGCACCCCCTTCCCGAGAGGGGGGCGGGGTATCCTTTGCCGTGGGGGGCAAAATCTCCGTATCCCACCATTGTTCGATTTAAAAGTAATTTACTTTTCGGATTGTACGGTTTAGCCTTTATTGATTTCAATTTTCGTTAACAGTGGTTCTTATTTGATATGATTTTGCCCAAGGAAACTTTACTCTACACATCTCTTTTATACACTGTTTAACTTTATTATTATCCGTACTTGCTACTAAAATTATTACTTCCCT
Source organism: uncultured Draconibacterium sp. (assembly GCF_963675065.1). Classification (NCBI taxonomy): domain Bacteria; kingdom Pseudomonadati; phylum Bacteroidota; class Bacteroidia; order Marinilabiliales; family Prolixibacteraceae; genus Draconibacterium; species uncultured Draconibacterium sp. The sequence continues at coordinate 3,735,387 of NZ_OY775906.1, forward strand.
TTCGAAATCATCGTTATTTAATTCATTATACAGCTTCAGCCTAACAATACTTTGGAAATTACCTGATGCTAATAATTTTTCTTCTTCTACTTCTGTAATAAAACAAATCTCTATTTGATTAAATTTTTCTGTCATGTGCAAAATTCTGTTTATTTTACAACTTCATCCCAGCCATCTTTTCATCCAACTCCTTCCATTTTGGAATATGTTTCGATAGTTCTGCCCAGAATTCTTTTGAATGGTTCTTAATTTTTGTGTGTACCAGTTCGTGTACAATAAGGTAATCAATTAAACTAAATGGTAGTTTTATTGCATCGATATTTATTAAGATATTGTTTGTTGGTGTACAGCTTCCCCAACGTTTTTCCAATCGATGAAACTTCAAATCATTGTATTTTAGTCCAGTTATTCGTGACCATTTTTTAACTCGTGGAGTAATCTTTTCTTTAGCTTTTTCCCTAAAGAACTTTTCAAATGCTGATTTTAAATCATCTTGATTATTTAATAACTTAGGAACTGATATCTTGAACTTAGATTCTGTAAAATCAATGGTTATTGCATCAACATCGTCATCAATAATAACTTCAACATAGTATCTTCTACCCAAGTATGGTATTCTTGAACCTGTAACAATATCATCATCCAGAATTGATTTCACCAGTTCCAGTTTTTCCAATATCCACTTAGCTTTTTTTAGTATTAATTGGTTGGCTTGTTCAATTGAAATTTCTTTACCTTTCAATGTGACTCCAACATTGCGTTCAACGCTAATATAATGCGATTTTAAGCCATCTTTTATCAAAGTGGTATATGATATGGTTTTATTTCCGTATTGTACTTCAGGCATCCTTATTCTTGATTAAAACGTCTACCATCTCTTTTGCTTTTGCCTTTGCTTCTTTGCGTTCTAATTTTGTCTTCAGGAATCGCATAATTTTGTTTTCGATATCCTTCTTTACCTGTCCTTTGTATTGCCAGCCAATAATATTCAGTTCACCACCAATAAGGTCGAAAAGTGTTTTTGTGGCATCTTCCGCATCTCCATCAAAAATGGTTTTCATCGAATAATATGTGGCTCGTTCACGCTCTGTATTAAATCCTTTTTGTTCTCCTTCGGTTTGTTCTGCTATTATTTCATCTTGGATTTCAGAGAATGCTTTTAACAGTTCCAATTGTGTTATCCGTTCTTCTTTTTTTAGTTTTAATAGTTCATCCAAACGTTGCGCCAGTGGTTTATAAAAATCTGGATTTTTATCGATTCCAACTTTGATGGTATGCTTTAAGTTATTGCGCATCTTCAACTCTTTAGTGGCAGGTGAAGCGTTCAATATTTCTTCCTTAAACTTATCCTTGTCAATAATTGAAATAGGTTCTTCCAATAGGTTTTCCACACCTTCTGATTTTAGGTGTTCATCAACCATGGATTGTAGCATCTTGCTTTCATCCTTACTTACCTTCAAACCATCATCATCGGGGAAAGCATTTCTTGCCCTTAGCTTAATTTCATTGAACAATTTAAAATCGCCCTGATACTTCATTGCCTTTACGTTGGGCAATACTATATTAATTGACTTATTGAAGTTCTTCAAGAGTACCTTAAATTCATCACGTCTGTCAATCGGTTCGATGAATCGAATTGCTGCATCGATATAATCATCACGCTGGTAATTCCTATTAATTTTCATTGGTTTGAAGAAGTCCACCAGCTTCGAATGATTCATTTCCATTTTTGGAATTTCTTCATTGATGTTCTTCAAAATATCATCGGGTCTGATGTCGTCAGAAAAGATTTCCAGTGCTTGAATTAAATAAGCTGTTATACCATTGTAATCTACAATATAACCTGCATTCTTTCCTTTACCTGTGCGATTAACTCTTGCAATGGCTTGCAACAGGTTATGCTCTTTCAGTGGTTTATCCAGATACAAACACGAAGCAATTGGCGCATCCCAACCCGTTAACAACATATCCGAAACAATCATAAATGCCGTATTATCGTACTTCTTCTTGCCCGATTTTTCAGTTTCTGATTCATCACCAAATGGCAACTTAAAGAAATCGGTGGCATCCTTAACATCTTCTGGAGGAACTACATAAATAGGTTTCTTTTTGTCGGGATTATTTTTGTTCCAATCCAAGGTCTCGTAATAGTCTTTGGCAATGGCATCCGATTTTGGAGAGCCAATACTTACTACCACTTTCGAATTAAAATTATGGTAGCCTTGTTCCTTTAGTTCAAGCAATACCTGTTGATACTTTATAGCTGCTTCTCTGCCACTGCAAACAATCATTGCTTTATGACCATCAGGGTAAATTTTATCTCGGTAATTGTCGATTATATGCTTGCCTATTGCATTAATCCGTTCCGATGATAACATGTACTTTCGTAATGCTTCACGTTTTAATTTATCTTGTTTATCTTCCGATAAATGACCAAATTTCTCTTCAAACTCTTTATCAAGTTCTTCTTTCCTGACGTTAAGTAATGCAATTCCTTCATCGTACAATAACTCAACCGTTGCACCATCTGCAACCGATTCCATTATAGTATAAACATCGATATAATCACCACCATAAAACTCCCCTAATGTCGATTTATCCTCTTTTGAAATTGGTGTACCCGTAAACGCTACGAATTTTGCATTGGGCAATACGGTACGCATAAATGCAGCCAGAAAACCATAATGGCTTCGGTGTGCTTCATCAACCAGAATATAAAGGTTTTCTTTTTTCGAAAGTTCTTCCAGTTCAATTTCTTCCAGTTCAATTTCTACCCACTTATCTTTTTGGAGTTCCTTCGTCATCTTAGTTAGTGTCCTTCCTTCAATCTTTTTTTCGATTATTAAATTACCACGTTCTTCCTGTTCGGTTTGGTCGGTGGAATCAGTTGCTTCTTTATCGGTTTCTTGGAATTTCTGAAGTGTGGTGGTAATAATACCTCCGTAATCATTTCTCAATAGCTTATCCAAGTGTACAACCGATGATGCTTGATTCACATTTTTAAACCCAACATTTAGGAAAGTGGTGGTTATTTGTCTGTCCAAGTCCTTACGGTCGGTCATAATTACAACCGTTGGATTCTCGAAACCGTACTCTGGTGCTTGTAACTTACGGCTTACATACGCCATTGTTAGTGATTTGCCTGACCCCTGAGTGTGCCAGACAACACCGCCTTCACCGTTTTGCAAGCGTTTTATGGTTTTATTGGTTGCTCGTAATTGCTGGTATCTTGGTAATTTTTTAATGGTAATACCTTCATCTAATTCGAACAAAACAAAATGACGAATAATATCCAGCAACCTTTCTTTTTGGAATAGTGCCAATATCAATTTGTCCTGTTCTCTTTTCGCCTGTTTTAGTATTTCGGTATCTTCTTTACTGGTTTTAAAAACCGAATAAAACTGTTGTGGTGAGCATATTGCGCCATACCTGCCACTTACATCCCAAATTCCAGCACAAATTTGATTGAAATGAAATAACTTCTCTGAATTCTTTTGGTAGTAATCCAAGTCGCCATAGGCTTTGTCCCAAGCGTTTGTTGACGTTGGCGATTTACACTCGATTATACCTAATGGCAAGCCATTAACAAATACCACTAAATCAGGGATTGAGTTTTGGTACTTGCCATGGAACTTCATTTGGTTCACTACAAGAAAATCGTTGTTTTCTGGATTTAAGTAATCGATGTAATTAACCGCATGAAATCCTTCAACACCATTAACCACTTGCTTCAGGGTCTTGCTGCCCATTCTAATGAGTTTCCAAACCTTTTCATTAATCTCCATTAATGATTTGCCAGTAACACTTGTTATTTCATTAAGTGCTTTATTAAGGTTGTTATCGTTTATCCAAGGGTTAATTCTTTTGATGGATGACAGTAATCGTTCTGTTAAAACTACCTCAGTTATATCTTTTCGTTCATCGGTTTTACTGGCATCATAATATTGATACCCCATTTGTTGAAACAACTTAATGGCTGGTAATTCGGAATATTTATACTCGGAAAGGTCAGGCATGGTATGATAATTTTGTGAAAAATTACAATGATTCTGATATTCTGCGTAACTTCTCAAGACTTAATGCATTTAATCTTTTTTTCAGATTTACATTAAACTTTTCGGTAGATTTCAGATTTATTTTATTCTTTTTTGCCCAGTTAATTATAAACAGTCTTTCATCAGACAGTTCTTTATCAGTCATTTTTTTTAAATTCATAATTTTGAATTAATTAACATGGTCACAATTCAAAGAAATAAAATGAGTAATTTCAAATCAACTGTTAATTAATATTTGTTTTTAGTTATTTTCAATTTTACACAGTCACTCTTATTTTACCTGTTAACAATTGCTGCATCAACCCTTGTTTTAATTCTTGGTAGTGAGTTTTCTTATCTTCTAAAACTTCCAATTTTTCATCAACGGAACTTAATATTGAAGCAATTTTTTGTTGTTCAAAGGAATCTTTTGGAAGAGTTATTAATAAGTTTTTCTGATTAGCAATTCCAATGTATGCTCGTGTACTTTGTTTCGAAAACTTATCGATTAGGTTCTGAAATATGGACGATTGAAAATAGTAATATAAATATCTTCTGTTTAAAACTGTTTCGTCACCAATTCGATAATACGTGACCTGAGGCGTGAGCATCAAACTACCATGTTTTTGTTCTACAATAGCAGTTAAACCAACAGTCCCTTTATGTGTTAATAAAATGTCATTTGGTTCAGAAAATCCAATCCTTAGTGATTTGTATTGATTAAAAGATATTCTTTTAGCCTTGTTGAGGTCTAATTTATTTGATATAGAAATACAATTAGCCGTAATAAATGGTATTCCTTCTTCCACAAAGTCATCTGACACTGGATGTGACTCTCCATGATTTCCATCCTGAATTTTAGTAATAACACCATTTGAAACCAATTCTGAAAATTTCAACACTTCCCAACTCTCAGGAATCTCCCCCAAAGGTGAATCTTTAAATTCGGTGTGACCAATGCCTTTGGTTAACAGGCGTTGCATCAAACCTTTTTTTAGTTCTTGGGTTTCGTTTATCTGTTGGTCTATTACATCAATTTTATCATCAACGGTGCTTAATATTTTGGCTATTTTTTGTTGTTCTGGGAGAGGGGGGAGTGGTATTTTCAGTGCTTTTAAAACTTCAAGACGGATTCCTTTTACAGTACTACCTGACCCCATACCCAATATTATCTCAGCATTAGCATAGAACCAATGGAATAAGAAAAATTTATCCAATTTTCCATTTAAATACAATGCCTTTAAGTCTTGGTTAATGGCAACGTCTTTTTTGAAGAAAACAGCTTTCCCCAATGCCATACGTGTTGATACAACCAGTGTCCATGCTGGAATTAATTTAGTAGAACTGTTTTCCAGTCCTTTCTGAGATATATAATCAATTGTATCATTTATTATTGTTCCTTTTAAATCCTTAACAGTCGCCCATGGGACATCTCCATCCCAGTAATCATCAATGTCTTTACTAGGAGTTGCACCACCTTCTATTTTATCTATCAGTTCGCCTAATGGAACTTTCACGAATCCGTCTTTCATACCCCCAACTCTTTTAAGAATCCAGCCAACTTTTTATCAATCTCAGCTTCACGTTCTTCCAAATCAGCCAATTTTTGATGCACGGCTTTAATATCCACTTCTGGTTCAGGTTCACTGGTGTCGATGTATCGTGAAATGTTAAGATTGTAATCGTTTTCTTTAATTTCGGCAATATCAACAATTCGCATGTATTTATCGACATCAATCGCACCATCATAAGCATTTACAATTTTTGTGATGTGTTTTTCAAGCAATTCGTTTTGGTTCTTTCCTTCTTTATAATCGTTGCTGGCATCAATAATTATAACCTTACCTTTTTGTGCTTCGGTCTTGTTTTTATTGATTATCCAGATGGATGCAGGAATTCCAGTATTATAAAAAAGTGCTGATGGCAAACCAACAATACCTTCAACCAAATCGGCATCCAGTAACCCCTGTCGTATTTTTCCTTCCACACCATTTCTAAAAAGTGTTCCATGTGGCAATACTACACCTGCTTTACCATCTTGTTTAAGAACTGCTATCATATGTTGAAGAAATGCTAGGTCAGCATAACCTCTTGGGGGAATTCCGTATTGAAACCTTCCATAAGGGTCGGTAACAACCTTTGCATAATTTGGTGTAACCTTTTTCTCTTTGCCGTTTTTATCGAGTTTAACTTCAATACTGTTTTCGACTGGTGTCCACCATCCATCCATCGAAAACGGAGGATTGGCAATTACTCTATCGAATAACTGAAGTTCGTTGTTATCGTTTTTATGTTGTGGATTAACCAAGGTGTCACCTTTTTTAAGGTCAGCATCCATGAAATTATGCAACAACATATTTAATTTACCAATCGCCCAAGTGCCGAGATTCTTTTCTTGTCCGTATAACGATACATTAACATTATTGCCAACCTTACCGTTGGGTTGTTCAGCTATGTATCGTGCAGATTCAATTAACATACCACCAGAACCAAATGTCGGGTCATACACCTTCTGTTTTGGCTCAGGTTTTATTAATTGTACAATGGTTTGCACCACGCCTCTGGGAGTATAGAATTCACCACCTTTTTTGCCAGCATCATCGGCAAACATTTTAATCAGATACTCATATGCATCACCCAAAAGGTCGTTTGATTGCAAGTGGTCATTACGCAGGGAATGTTGGTTAAAGTGGCGCAATAAACGCTGCAACACTTCATCACTTAGCTTTTCTTTGTCACCAAATTTGGTGGCAGTCATAACTCCTTCCAGACTGGTGTTCTCACGTTCAATGGCTGCAAATGCTTTATCAAGTGCAATACCAATATTTTCGGTATGTTTCTTAATATTATCCCATCGGGATTCTGGTGGAAGTTGGAAATAGGTTTCATCTTCAGCATCTTCTCTGGAAATACCATCTTTAGTCATTATGTTTTCCACTTCTTCTTCAAAAACGTCATTGGAACGTTTCAGGAATAGCAGACCAAATATGTAGTTCTTAAAGTCTGAACTGTCGATACTTCCACGCAGTATATTGGCAGAATCCCACAGCCATGATTCTAATGTGTCGAGTGTTAGTTTATTTAGCGTCATTTATGTATTTGTCTTTTTGTAGATGTTAGAAGTTTTTATTTTTCTTCCACCTAATCGTTTAATATTATACTGCTACCTTTTTAAGCGATGAACTAATTTTACCGAATTCAATATCTTCAAAATCACGGGCAGCTTTTTCCTGAACATCGATATCTTTTGTTTCAAGAATATTTGCCATGTATTTCAATTTGCGTTTATTGTTTTCTATTAAATCACACCATTTCATTATAGAAACCTCTATGTTCCTTTTTTCATTTCTAAAAAATAAATGTGGATTAAATTCGTCCTTTTGTCTGCCGTCTATGTCAAATTGAGCAGCATCGTTAATGTCTGAACTGATTAGTAAAATTTTGTAATGAATGTTATCGCTTGAAGAACTCAACAATTCAATTTCCCTTGCATATCGCATCACTTGTTGAAGTTCTTTCGGACTTAGTTTAACCTTTGGTGCTTTTAATTCAACAACTAAAACCTCACGTCTTTTAGCATCTAAAACTCTTTCATGATACATGAATAAATCGGTAATTGATTTTACGGGCTTCGGAAGGTCTTTATTTACATTATCCTTATCTTTTGATGGTTTAAATTTCATGCAATCATTCCTGAGTTCAGTAAGATTGTTTTGCAAGTTTTTATCGGAAAGCAACCGAGTTGTTTCATTAAATTCTTCACCAAATACCCATAACATACGTTCCAAGAATTTGTGAAGTTCCTTTCTTTCCTTCACGTTTTTTGCAATATTTTTATGGTAAACCAGTTTTTCTAAAAATTCAATTTCTTCTAACTTTGATGCAACTTTATCTGAAAATTCAATAATATTTTCTAAGTCCGTTTTATCCAATAGGTCGGAAAACTTAGTGGTCATTTTCTTATTCAATTTTAAAATATTGGTAAGAATTCTATCGAGTTCTCCGTTTGAAATAGTTCGATCGATTAATGGGTAAATTATTTCACGAAGTGTATTTGCTTCATGTAATAGGTGATACCTGTCCTCAACCAGATATGCCAGTTTGTCGAATAGAATAACCTTGGATTTTGAACTGGATTTTTCACGATATGGATAATACTCATCGCTTTTTAATTTCTCTGTGAAATTGTCGAATTCAGCATTTCTTTCCTTGAAAAAATCATTCAAATGGTCTTTAAGTAGAGTTCGGTACAATTTCCAATCCTCATCCAAATCATCCAAGTCAATATTTCGGTAGAGGTCGGCTGAAATAGTCGGTGTAGCTGCATAAATGAACCAACCACCTATTTTAGGACTTAGCCAACTTGCATCATATTCAAATCCTTTGGCAATTGTGTTTAAACCAGCATTGGTCGTAGTTAGAAATACTTTAATCTTTGGGTATTTCTTGATTTGCATAAAATTAAATAAGACTTTGTGTGTTTCACCTTTTGAATCTGTAAATTCAGTTGTAGTTGCTATTGGTTCACCAACAACAAAATCCTTTGGGTCGATACGTTTACCGTTTATGTAGAACGAAATGTCTTTATTGAAAATTTTAAGAGGATAACGTTCAAAAATAGCATCTGCAAAATTATCAGGTAAAAACTTGTCGATAATTTTCTTTTTGGGTTCACTGTCTGTTACTGTTGAATCATACAGGTTAGTAATTGTTACCTGATAATATGGTTTATGGTTAGTACCTTTTAATATCTCTTCTTCGGTTTCAACATCCACCTCAGATACATTAATGTTCTTACCGAAACTATCAAATGTTAGTGGAATTCTAATTTTAGAGAAATTTTTCTCGGTACTGGAATACGAAACTGATTCAATTGCCACCTTCTGACCAATCTGGAATGAAGCAAATCGACCTATACCTTTTCCACCATCTTTGTTAGCTGTTCCGATTGATAACAACTTATTTTCAACGTCCTTAGTATGAACACCAATGCCATCATCTTTTACCTTTATCGATTTAATTATTGTTGGACTTAGTTCTTTTTCATCCGTATAATCAATATCGATATATATGTTTTTACTCTTTGCCTGAATTGAGTTGTTAATTAGCTCGCAAAATGCAGCGAAGGTGCTAATGTAGTTCGCAAATAGTTCATTTACCAATCTGGAATTGGTGGTAAATTTTCTTTTCATAGTGTATTTAGTTTGTCGGTGTTGTTGATTTTAGATTGAGGTATATTTGCTCAAGGTCTTTAAAATTATTCACTTTGTGTATCTCTTGGTTAACTTCCAGATAACCTTTTACATGAACATCCATATTAAAATCATCGAATAGCTCGTAAATGTTTAAATCTAATGCATTTGCAATACTTTCCAATGTAGAAAGTGTTGGGTTACCGTTACTGCTCAACATTCGTGTAACCGTTTCGGGTGAAACGTCCATACGGTTTGCCAGTTCTTTTAAAGTTATTCCCCTTTTTTTACAAATTGATTTTACTCTTAGCATATATCGACAATAGAATAACAAACCTAACGAAAATTAATCTACAAATCAATATATCAATAATAATTGTATTGAAAATCAATATTCTTGGGTTTTTTATTGATTTAAATGTTATCTTTACGATATATTATTAATCTTTAAATCAATTTTAAATGTGCATTTCCAACTACATTTTTCAGGTACTCATATCCAAACCAACCATCCTAATGAGTTGGGGTTTTCACAATCCAATGGGGGGTGATAATGCCTTAATGTTTAAGGTTAATGGTTTTATCCATCAAGGCGATGTTATTGTTAGCTACAACGAGGGAATGGACTTGTTTGATGTTCAATTATTAACCCCAAAAGGGAAACTGGTTAAAACCATAGAAAACATCTATGTTGACCAGTTAATTGATGTAATTGACGAGGCAGTTGAACATACAACAGATTACAATACACGAATTAATAACCGCTATAATTTTAATTAAAATGAAAAACGTATGCATACTCGCACGTGTGAGCACACTTCAACAAGATTATGAACGGCAAATTTCAGAACTAACCCAATTTGCTGATGCGAACAACATGAACGTAGTTAAAATCTTTGCGAATAAAATTAGCGGTGCAACCAAAAACGAAGATAGAACTGAAATTCAGGAACTAATTAGCTACGTTAAAACCAACAAAGTTGATAAGGTCTTATGCCTTGAAATTTCTCGTCTTGGAAGAAATACGCTGGAAGCATTGAAGGTGATTGAATTGCTCAACCAACATAAAATACCTCTTTACGTGAAAAACTATTCGTTGGAAACAATAGATGAACATGGGAAAGTAAATCCAATGGCACAACTACTGATTACTTTACTTCTGGAAATTGGTAACATGGAAAGAACTACTATCCGTCAACGCATGGAATCAGGTTACAAAAATCATATTGCCAACGGTGGTTCAGTAGGGAGAAAAATTGGTTATAAAAAGTCGGATGAAGAAATTAAAAGCCAGTACACCGAAGAAATCAAATTACTTCGTAAAGGTTATTCACTGCGTAACATTACAAAAATTACTGGCACAAGCGTTAACACCTTACGAAAAGTGAAATCTATTGCAGTTTAATGTATCAACTTAAAACTGTATCAATTTAATCTTGCATAGGGTTTTTGATACAGGTTTTTATGTGTCATTTTTATTTAAAAGATTTTAATGACACTATTTCTCTTTGGCTTTTTCGTGTTCTTTTCTGTTTTTGTGAAACGTGCTTATTCTACCGTTCGGTTCAATATGAAAAGTATAATAATCGCCTTCAAAATAAACACTTTGGCTGCCATATTTACTATATCTTTGTTCTGGGTTGCTTTTTCTAAACTCTTGATAGTCTTCATCAATTTGTTCAATTACATGTTTCATTACAACAAAAACATCTCCTTCATTCCATTGGAAATTATCTTTATGTTCAAAGTGTTCGTTAACCTTATATTCTTCAACATGCCTCATATATATATGAAGATAGCTATCGATATCTAAATATATCGGATTCTGCCCTGTAACTGTCAAACGCCTTTCTTTAAACTGTCTGATTTTAACCAACAACTCAGTAGCTTTTTCTATATTATTTTGCGCTAACTTTTTTAAACTACTTCCTGCTTGTTTAAGGTAGTGGTCAAGCAACTGAATGCTGTTTCTACTCTTATTTTCATATAATTCAGCAAGCCTTTGTTTTTCTTCTTCATTTATATCTTCACGGACAGTTTTCATCCGTAAATATTCCCATTCAACACTTTCATTTAGATGTCCGTTCTCATCAAATATTTCTTGTTTCTCATCATCACTTAAATTTTCAGCTTCATAGTAATATTTTCCTGCCAAATAAAAATTTCTTTCTTTTGGACTTAATCCTACACCTTCGGTAACAAGTTTTTTGTTAAATCCATACATCCAGTCCAAATCCCTCCCCTTGGGTAACATCCTAACAGGAATATCAACTTTTCGTATTGTTCTAATTTCCTTTGAGTGAAACGTATTCGTGATTGGAAATTTTGGATACAATAATTCCGCAATATCTTCAGAATTAATTCCTTCTGATAAAAGCTGTTCAACCTTTTCACCTGGTAGTTCTATTCCAAGATATTTTGCTTTTATTCTCCCGTGATGTGAGAATGGTTCTGTTTGAACCATCTCATCCATTTCCTCACGTTCTCCTTGGGTATATAAAAACACCACAGTTATAAAACTTCCGTAATTTAAATATGCTTCACTATCACGATTAAATGTTAGTCCTGCCGTTTTATCTTCTTTCCCCACTAATAGGTAAATTTCTTCAAGAGTATATTGCATATCCTTTATTTATTTAATTACTCATTTTATTTAGAATAGAACTGGTTCTTGATTACGCTATTATTTTTGGCGTTAGTTCTTTTAGGATTTCATATTTAAAGTAGTGATAATTCGATTATGATCAAAGCAATATTAAAAATATGTGATTCATCACAATTTTTTATAGTTATGAGTGCATTTCTTCATGTAGGACGTTCAAGACATCATTTTTTCCCTTTTTCTATGGCAAACATGAAGGGATTACTGTTATTACGGGTGCTTAAAACCATAAATATCATGTAAAACACCCCCATTAATTTGTATGTGGTACATATAAAATCAAGTTATCGGGGCATTTAATGCACATTATCCTGTTCTTTTTTAGGTTTAGTAGTATTTATTTCTAAACAGTTAAAATGAAAATTAAATCAGAAGGTAAAGTTTCAAAGCAAAATGTTAAACGATTACAGCTTATTGCAGCCAATCTCAGGGCAATGAGACATTCCGATGGTAGACTTCAAGATGGGTACATAGAAGAAGGTTTAACCAGACGACAAATTCAATACGCTGAGAGTTCTTCTAATTTAACCCTAATAAAACTGTTTGAAATATTAGATTGTTACGGTTACAAAATGAAAGACCTTGTTGAAATTGATTAGACCTGTATTTGAATTAATTCGTGAACGAATTAATTTTGGTTGAATTTTAAAAACCCTTGCAACTAACATTAAAAACTTATTTCTTTGTATTGAAAACTACTGAAGATTAATCCACTGTAATACTTATCACTGAAAAACAATCCATTGGAATAATTTCATTGTAACAACTTAAACTAATTTTGAAGTTATTGTGTACGCAGCAATTATTGGAATTACAATTTACAGAAAAGGTTACTGTCATGGGATTACCCAGCAAAATGTAGAGTAATTGATTTTAAGGAAAATTAAATCATCTCTATTAAAAATTACTGAAGGAATGTAGCATAAGACTAACTACCACATTTCATTACTGCTCTACTGAAATAAAAAACTACTGTTATTGGGATTACCCTTTTATTACTGATATGGGCAATACATAAAGATATAACTCTGGTGTTACGTAAATTACTTACAATGCACTGGTACAATTAGAACCCAACGTAAGTTGTATCTGGTAATACTCTCGGTGAAAAGATACGTTCACAAAGACCTGCTCTGACTTACGGGTGTCAACAGGCAACTGATAATAAAAGAAACAGAACGTATACCGTGTACAGGGGCATGGATGTAGATTATTATCTTCCTACTGCCTGATATTATTTCTTTTTCTTTTAATACTATTATTCAATAGTTAACAAAGAAAGTAACACAAAGAAACATATCAGGGGAAAACCCGACTATGCTTGATGTTGAAAATTGTTACAAAATATTCTGTGTAATACGGTTGAACATAAATTCAAGATATTCATGGGTTTGAAGAAATCTAATACTAATCCTAAAAAGGGATTATTACACTTAATAATTAAACACACATCAGCGGGGTTGACACTGAATGAAAATACTGCCCCGTCAGTTCGTGTCTGTGATTGAGGTAGAAGTGACTATTCTTCTTCTGACTGTCTTAATCTTTTTTCAACCATCAAAATTAATTCAGATGCTTCTATATCAAGTGCTTTAGCCAATTGAAAGACAATCACAATTGACGGTTTCCGAAGACCTCTTTCGATGAAAGATATATGCCTGTCATGCATGTTAGCAAGTTCGGCAAGTTTTTCCTGCGACAACCCTCGTTGTTTCCGCAAATCCCTTAAAACCTCACCGAATCTCTTGACAATCATATTATCTCCTTTGTGAAACAATATTCATTTTTTGGTTGCCCTGCACCACATACAACTGTATGTATTTTGTATATTTGTTCAATAATCCATCTGAATACAACAATAATCAGTGGCAATACTTATAATAATCATTCTAAAAATAGAAGTATGGGAAATAGATGGCACAATAGTCGGTTATTAAACAATGATGAATACGCTTCAGGAAAGAAGAAAGGAAATGCTACATCAACAAATCTATTCAAGATTGGAGCTGGATTAAGTATTGTATTAGGATTTGTCTTCCTGATACGATATGATAGCTTTATCGCACTTCTTGTCATTATAACTTTAGCCATAGGTGGATTATTCTGGATTCGCAAGACAACATTTCACGTTGCTAAACGAAATTTGCTTTTAGGAGCACTTAATATTTTAGTTGTGGTACTAATATTAGTACCAATAGGAAAGGTGACTGATTATTCATCTAAATCATCTTCTGATTCTACTGATGACATTGCATACATGAAATGTCGTTACTGTGGCAAAGAAATAGTTGAAAAGAATAATCAGGGTATAATGTGCTATACAAGTGAACCAGACGGAATCGGAGTATTAACTTTTTATAGTGGTAGCAAATATGATGTTTATTGTTCCGAGGAATGTGCAAAAAAGGGGATTCTGGTTGGATATGGATATAGTGAACATTAATTTAAAAGTTAATCCTTCAAAATTTTTTAAATATGAAAAACAAAACATTCATAAACGTTGTGATTTTAATTTTTCTGATAGCACTAATGTCATGCAATAATCAGAGAGACAAATTCATGGATTTGCTTGCAAAAAAAGATTTAGCATTAGCCTATGATTTTAAATCAAAATACCCTGAAACCATATTCAATATTGATAGTTTAATTCAAGAATTAGAATATGAAAAAGTTAAATCTTCAAACGATGTCTCTGAATTAAAAAGTTTTAAAAACAAATTTCCTCAAAGCAATTACATGACAGATATTCTGTATCGATTAAGTCAAATAGAGTGGGAAAATCTAAAGAAAAGCTGGAACGTTCAAAGTGCTCAAAAATATCTTTATGATTATCCAGATAGTCCTTTCTGTGGCGAAGTTGAAGGCTGGTTATTTGAAAATACTTTAAATGGAACATTTACTGATAAAAGAGATGGATTAAAATATAATTGGAAAAAAATTGGTGACCAGATATGGATGACTGAAAACTTATATTTCAATGCTGATAATTCAAATAGTTTTGGAGAAGGGAGAGCGTATAGTTATAGTTCAATCCGAGATGCTTGCATAGATGGTTGGGATATTCCAACGATAGAGGAATGGTACACTTTACTTTTTGATTTAGATACAAAGGTAAATATGATAGATGCTCGACAAGAAATTGGGTTAAGAGGCTTAGTACTATTCGTTGACCCAAGTAAGTCTGCAATAGAAAGCGTTTTCAATCCTTATTTAAAATACGATGAAGTCGAATATTGGACTTTAGGTTATAAAGCTGAATCACATTTCATTCCAACAAGAATACGTTTTTCTAATGGTGGTTACAATCTGGCTTATATCGGACAATCCTACGGAGATAGAGGTTATTATCCTATAAGGTGTATCAAGAAATCGACTAAACCATCGCTATCAAGTTTAAAAAGAGATAATCTTTTTTCTATGAATAAGAACGGTTTAGTTTGCATTGATGGAATTATATATAAATCTGAAAATTTGATGAATGATGGCATATATTTACCTGTTGGGAAAAATCCAGACGATTACAAGGAGTATAAACAATCAATTCTGATTAAATATATTGGAGAGAAACTATTCTTTTTTACGTGTGAAGGAACAGGTGAGCATAACGATGATTTATACGTAATGAAGAACCTTCATGTCTTAACTTCTGATGAAAAGAACCATTTTAAACTTGCTGTTTTAACTAACTATAATAAAAGAAGCGTTATTGGAGAATTCTTCATTAAAGATAATTCGCACATCGTTTTATCCATGAGAAACGAAAATCCAATAGAATATATATTGATTAGAAAGGTAAAGGTTGGTTTTCCTTTATAAACTACCAAAAGAAAGGAAATCAATATTATAGTAAATGAGTAAACAGTTTCAATCGGTAAAAGTTAGTATTTGAGGTAACGATTTCCAATGTTAGATTAATAGGCTACCAGCATACCAATTCCTTTTCGAAGGAATCATAAAATTTATGTAATAGACTTTCCTTTTATTAATAATTTGTTTATTATTAAACATGAGCAAAAGTGTTGGTGTAATGTTATCTCGGTCGAGAAGCATTACTCTGTTAAAACTTTTGCAAATAAGGAGAGTTAACCGCCTCCAACAAAAAATAACATTTTATAATGGAAATTTTTTTATTGACTTTTCTATTCGTTCTGCTAATAGTAATCATTTTTGTATTGGCAGGGTATAGAAAAATTACGATTCGCTTTACAAAATGGTTCGAGTTGAACGGAGAAAAGTAAGGTTAGGACAGGTTACCATTTGGTAACCTGTCTGTATTATCAGAAGTTAAATCTACAATAAAATTATATCCAAGTCTTACTCCTTAAGCTATTGGCAATTTGTTCAGTATTTTTTAAATCATTTTCATCTAAATAATCACTTAAATCTTTGTAACGAAAGCCTTGAATTCCCCCCATTGATTTTTTCTTAAAATCTGTATAATAGAATTTATCTTCGGGTAAAATATAATATTTCAAGCCTGTTTGAGATTCATTATAGGCAATTAAAGCATCTTTCAATCTCTTAATTTGCCTCTCTGTGTGACCAGTTGAATGAATATCCAATTCTTGTGATTGAACATTAAAATCCGCAATTATCGTAGTTTCAATCTTCGAAATAGTTCTAACAGATTTATCCTTGTACAATCCAAAATATGTAAACTCTTGTTTGTGCCAGTCCGTTGGGCAGAAATACATTTTATGTTTTATATTCCAGTCGTAAGACCAACCAGTAGGGGCAAAAAGAAGTTTATGCTTACTATTATCAATCAAGCCTTCCTCAAAACAATAATTGCGAAAATCTTCGAGTAATAGCCTTAATTCATGGTCGTGGTCATTCTCATTATAAATCTCTTCCAAATTATCTAAAATATCAGAAAATAATAAATTATTAAACTGAATATCAACATTTGGATATTGCTCCTTCAACTTGGAGTTAACAAGTTTAACTTCTTCTTCATTATACTTTTTTGAACTAAGATGCCAAAGCTGATTTTGGCTATTTTGCCCAAATACCTCGCCATACCTGATTAGCTTATTAATTAATTCTTTTTGTGACAGCTTAGTTTCTATAACTATTTTTGACGCTTTAATTTCAATGTATCCATCAATAATACCCCGCTTAGTACCTATCTGTTGCCGAAATATTGCTTGTGCATGGTATTCTTGTATTCCATCATTTATACTTTCAATAATATTTTCATAATATTCAACTTTTAGGTCATTTAGCCTTGAAAGCATTAGAAGAATATTGTTTGTAACTGTATTTTCTTTTTGCGAATACTTTTGAAACTGACTAATTCTCATATTCAATGATTTTTAACTTAATTAATGAATTGATATAAATTATAATATTACCGAATTTTAAAGCTTTCTTCTAAAATCCCAAGGTGCAACAGGATTCGACTTTGACCATAACCCAATTTTCATTTCACGTGTCTCCTGCTCAATCTTTGCTAATTCTTCATCCATGTTGAAGTATATGTAATGCCAAGCCATGCCGTAAAAGTTCTTTACTTTTTTCCCTAACTCTATTTCGAAACCAACTGTTTTCTGGTGTAAACCTCACCATTCGAATCAATATACCGAATTAAGTACAAACCCGAATCTAAGTGTTTAGTGGATAGGATATAATCACCTACAACCTTTTTATTTATTACTTCTTCTCCACTTATGGCATACATCGATAACCAACCTGTTCCACCATCATTCAGTTTAAAATTAATCATATCTAAAGCTGGATTTGGGTAAATAATAATACTTCTTGACTTCAGAATATCACCTGTACCCGTTTCCGTTCCCCATATTAAATCAACATACTCTGGATGGTCTATAAATGGATTTCTATTCTCTTGGTAGCTATAGACCACGTTATTCCTGTTAATTTCAAAGCTATCGACAGGGTCTTGTAGATGCCATTGTAATAACGTTGAAAGTTTTCCATGATAACCTTTGCCTGTTTCATTTAAATCGAATGTATTCACCTCATAAACTAATTCCAAATCAGGTTCGTCACCTTCACCTTCATACCTGACAGCCATATAAAAGAGCATACGGGCAATATCTCCTTTCACCTTATCTCTGGCTTCCCATGAATCATTATCAGTTCTACACTCAGTTATTCCATCACCATCGACATAAATGTCACCACCATTATCAAAGTCTTTATTATTTCTTGCTGAGTTAACTGTTATATCAGCAGGTCGTAAATGGTGAACATCTGTTCCTGCTCCCATTGTTGTTCCAAAATCACCATGGGATTTCGCCCAGACATGTTCACGTGACCAGCCAGTATTTTCATTATATTCCTGTGCAGCATTCACACTCCACCCTGAATAAAACAGGATAACGTTCTCTGGATTGGCTGTGTCTTTATCGGTTTGTTTTAAAATGTCCCACGTGTCGGTTGAACTTGATGTATATGGAAATTCTTTATGGTCTTTGATTATTTCGTGGAGTGCTGATTTAAGCTGTTCACCTGATAAATCATTTGCAGGTGAATAATATCCTTCGGGGATTTGGGCGAACGATACCAAATTGACTAACAGCAATATATGGGTTAATGTGAATTTCAAAACTTTAGTTTTTATCTGGTTTTTGACGTGAGGTCAATATATAAATTAAATAACAAATGTTTGACATGAGGCTATAATAACAAATTACATATTGGTTGTTAATTGTGGTTGTTAATTTTGTACTGCTCTTGGTTGTTAATAAAACAAAAGCCTGTAACACAACTTGTTACAGGCTTAACGGGTAGTCCCGACGGGAATCGAACCCATATCTACAGTTTAGGAAACTGCTATTCTATCCGTTGAACTACGGGACCATAAATGTGGCGCAAAAGTAGTTAAAAACCTGAATCCCGGCAAATCGGTCTAAAATATTGTGCCCGGTTTTTATTCACTATAATCTGAATCATTATCTTTGCACCTCAGTTTAAACAAACAAGGATGTTAGACAAGATCAAAGCGTTACAGAAAGAAATCGATAATATTGTAGCTTCAAGCAAGGAAGAGGTAGAAGAGCTGCGCATAAAATACATCAGCAAAAAAGGATTGATCGGCCAATTATTCAACGACTTTAAAACTGTTCCTGCTGAACAGAAAAAGGAGGTTGGACAGGCCATCAACACGCTTAAAACTTTCGCTTTAGAAAAAATTAACACGCTAAAAGAAGGTTTTGAGAACAATGGCAGCGAAACTTCCGGACAGGATTTAACGATGCCCGGCGAGCCTATGAAACTGGGAACACGTCATCCGCTTTCGCTGGTTAAAAACGAGATTATCGGAATTTTTGCACGACTTGGTTTTACCGTTGCCGAAGGGCCTGAGATCGAAGACGATTGGCATGTGTTTTCTGCTTTGAACTTTCCTCCGGAGCATCCGGCCCGCGATATGCAGGACACTTTCTTTATCGAAAAAGATCCGGATGTGCTGTTGCGTACCCACACTTCAAGTGTTCAGATTCGTGTAATGGAGCGCACCGAGCCGCCTATCCGCGCTATTTTCCCGGGGCGTGTTTTCCGTAACGAAGCAATTTCAGCACGATCGCACTGTATTTTCCACCAAATTGAAGGCTTGTATGTAGATGAGAACGTTTCGTTTGCCGACCTAAAACAAACCTTGTTACAGTTTGCCAAAGAATTGTTTGGCGAAGACACAAAAATCCGTCTGCGTCCATCATACTTCCCGTTTACCGAGCCAAGTGCCGAAATGGATGTTAGCTGCACGATTTGTGGTGGCAAAGGATGTAATGTTTGTAAATACACCGGCTGGCTCGAAATTCTGGGCTGCGGAATGGTTGATCCAAATGTATTGGAACTTTGTAATATCGACAGTAAAAAATACACTGGCTTTGCCTTTGGAATGGGAATAGAACGTATAACAATGTTGCGTTATGGAATTAAAGATATCCGCCATTTCTTCGAAAACGATGTGCGTTTTCTGAAACAATTTGAGTCGGCTACTTAAAATAAAAACAAATTACCATATAGATCAAGAGGAGCTTTTTAAGCTCCTCTTTTTGGTACATACTGGCCTTATTCTCAATTGATTTATAGCAACAGTATTCCACTCTGTTCTGTAACTGCCACGTTAACACGAATTTAACAAACGAGGGCTCTTAAACATGTTTTTTAGCATGTTAATATAAAAAGCAATACCTTTGTACCATACTTTTTAGTCTTTTATTTGGCAAAAAAGAGAAATTAGAAACAGCCCGATCCTGTTAAACACAGAAAATAACAATTAAAACTTTTATAATTTTTTGGATTGGGCAACTAAATATTATTTGAATGGAAACAAAAGCAAATCAGAATCAGATTGTCATTAAGATGAATACTGAGAATGAGAAAAAGATGCTGCCACTAAACTTCATTTTTACACTGGCGGCAGGTGCTATTGCCGGAATGGCAATAATTTTCAGTCTCTTCTGGGGATTGGAAAAGTTATTTGGAATGTAAACCACGTATTATAGAACTAAAAGGCTCGCAATTGCGAGCCTTTTTTTTATTGGTACTTATATGTGATTTCGAACAAAGTGAGAAATCTGTATATTGGCAGCAAAACTGTAATAGATTTCTCAGTCGTTCCTCATTCGAAATGACAATCCTATCTCAAAACTTCTTCAATAGCCTCCAGCTCCTCATCACTAAAAGCCACTTTCTTTAACATATCCACATTATCATCTAATTGTTTAACTGAGCTTGCTCCAATCAGCACCGAAGTAATTCTTTTATCGCGTAAAACCCAGGCCAGAGCCATTTGCGCCAGCGATTGGCCACGCTCCTGAGCTATAGCATTCAAGGCCACAATTTTATCGTGCGCCGTTTCAACGTGTTCCTTTTTCAGAAACACCTCGCGTGTTGCACGCGATCCTTCCGGTATTCCTTTCAAATATTTATTGGTAAGCAAACCCTGGGCAAGTGGCGAAAACGGAATACAACCAATTCCTTCGTCTTCCAAAACATCCAGCAGTCCGTCTTCAACCCAGCGTTCAAACATCGAGTAACGTGGCTGATGAATCAAACATGGAGTTCCGAGTTCTTTCAAAATACGCGATGCTTCTTTGGCCATGTCGGCCGGATAATTTGAAATACCCACATACAATGCTTTTCCCGAGCGCACTGCCCGGTCCAGTGCCATCATGGTTTCCTCCAGCGGCGTGTCTAGATCAGGGCGATGAGAATAAAAAATATCCACGTATTCCAATCCCATTCGTTTTAAACTCTGGTCGAGACTGGCCAGCAAATTCTTGCGACTTCCCCATTCGCCATAAGGCCCGGGCCACATCAGATAACCCGCTTTACTCGAAATAATCAGTTCATCGCGGTAAGCACTAAAATCCTGCTTTAGAATCTTACCAAAATTTTCTTCTGCCGAACCCGGAGGCGGACCGTAATTATTGGCCAGATCGAAATGTGTGATACCCAAATCAAAAGCCCGGTGCAACATGGCCCGGCCATTTTCAAAAACATCAATGCCGCCAAAGTTATGCCATAATCCCAATGAAACGGCAGGCAGTTTCAGCCCCCATTTTCCGCAGCGGTTGTACAGCATATCATCGTATCTCGATTCTTTTGGAATATAGGTCATACTATTAAATTTAATTGGTTATTGCTAAAAGTATATTCTCAATCGCATAAAGTTATTATTCTTTTGCCACTTCTCTAAATCAATATCCAATCATCGTTTTCAACAACCTTCTAAAAGTACGGCCGACACAAGATTTCAAACATTTTCTGAAACTAATCGGCCTTAAAACCATATAAATAATATAGAAACTAAAATTAATTGGCCATGAGTGAAAAACTAGTTACAATCGTAGTATTACCTTTAGCGCGTGCCCATATTTTGAAAATGCGTTTAGAGGAAAAAGGAATTAAATGTGAGCTTGAAGACGTACATTTAATTGAAGGAGCTGCCACTTCAACCGTTCGGGTTAAAATATTGGAAAACGACCTGAACGAAGCCTTTAAAGAAGTCGATTTACTGCTGGGACTAAAATCGGGGAAACATAGAAAAGTCAACAAACCCGGCCAGATCCTAGTTCCCATCGACTTTTCAACCGTATCGGAAAAAGCTGTAGAAATGGCTTTTAATATTGCCGAACACCTGAATGCAAAACTGGTAATTATGCACTCGTATATTAGTCCGGTTCGCTTTTCAATACCTTACGGCGACATTTATCCGTACGACACAACCCTTTTAAAACAAACAGAGGATGCAGAGGAAGAGGCTAACCAACAGTTTAAAAATTTCCTGGCCCCATTGGTGACAAGTGTCGGACCTGATAGATGGGAAAATGTAAATCCTGAATATATAGTTAAGCCCGGTTATGCCGAAGAAGATATTCTGGCCTTTGCCAATGAACAGCCTACACGGCTTATTGTAATTGGCCGCGGTGGCGAGAAATCGTGGCCCGGCACAGTGGGCAGTGTAACCGCCGATGTAATGTACAACGCCCCGGTTCCGGTATTGGTTATCCCAGAAAATATGGAACTGAAATCGGTAGAAGATTTTAAAGAAGTGCTGTATGCTACCAATTTCGATGAAAAGGATTTTACTGCACTCGACAAACTAATGAGCATTGTAAAATCGTATGAAGTAAGAGTTGTTTGTGCGCACGTTGGTCTTCCCGACGAATATGGCTGGGACATTGCCCGGCTGGAAGGAATGAAAGATATTTTGCACAAGAAATACGAGAACAAGGAGTTTGAATGCAAGCTAATTATGGGGAACAATGTATTAGACACACTTGAAAGCACAATTAAAAATGATCCGGTCGATATTCTGGCACTCACTACGCATAAACGAGGTATGATATCGCGGCTTTTCAACCCCAGTTTAGCGCGTAAAATGGTGTTCCATTCAGAAATACCGCTGCTGGTATTTCACGCTTAAAAGGAGTTTTTTATAAAAAAACCTTGAAGTTGACTATCACCATGGCAAAGCCAAGGGGAAGTATTAGATGGAATACAGCCAATAACTAAAATTCATTTTATCACCTGACTATCTGACATTTAGGGAATATTGGGGGAATTTTATATCAAATAAAAAGAAAATTGTAAAATTACTGTAGTCATAGCTATTAGAGCTACTCCTGAGACCTGTTTTCAACTGTTTTTTAACCGGACGTGCTATTTTCTGATATTTATAAATAAACACGTTTTCGATTTATTTGTTATAAAATCTAGTTAAATTGTATTTTTACGCGACAGACAGTTATTGATTAAAGAATTTGACAAATTTCTCTGCTAAAACCAGAACACTAATGATCAGAAACCGAATAGTAACCCAATTAATGTTTCTTTTGATGCTTTTTCTGGGGCAAAACATAAGTTACGGTACTACAGTTATTGTGGAACAGGCAGATAGTTTGCGCCAGATAATACAAAATAAACAGGGAGAAAAAAAAATAAACGCCCAGCTTGAACTGGCCATGCTTCTTTTCGAGAATGAAAATAGTGAAGCAAAAATAGTGGCACAATCGGCACTGAGTGATGCAAAGCAGCATAAAGATAAATCAATTCTAATGCAAGCTTTTTTCATTTTAGGACGTATTGCCCACGAGACCAACAACATCAACCTTTCACAAACCTACTTCGACAGCGCACTTGTTCTTGCCAACGAACTGGATGACCTCTGGTTCCAAAGCGATATTTTATTGCGTTCGGGAATTAACCAGCACACCCGGGGAGATCACTTAGAAGCTCTCCAATCATTTAATATGTCGATACAGGCGGGACGCCTGGCAGATAACTTCCGTGCTGTTGGTGCCTCCTATTCAATGATGGGAACTGTTTTCAGGGTAAACGGCTTATACGATCGGGCGATTGAGTACATTATTAAATCGCGGTTGAATTACGAAAAAGCCGAATATGTTGAAGGTTATGCCTGGGCTGCCTACCTGCTCGGACGGATCTATGCCGACCTTCAGCTAAACGAAAAAGCAATGGACTATTACAAGCAGTCACTTGCAACCTACGAAGAACTGGCTAAAGACGACCAAAATAAGAGCGGAGTCGTTATTTGTTATGAACAGATAGGGATTCTCAATTTAAAGGCAGGAAATACATATGAAGCCCGCAAAAACATTGAATATACACTTGAAATCCACAAGGCAAGTAGTTCGAAATATGGTATATCGAATGCCTACAAAAACCTGGGGCGTATTGAATATGCTTCCGGAAATTATGCTTTAGCAGAGAAATATTTGAAAGACGCTTTAGAAGGAAAAACCGACGTAGGTGATCAGCTTAGTAAGCCGTCAATCTATCAATACCTTGGATTGTGCTACTTAAACACCGGGCGCACCAATGAAGGATTGGATATGATTTTGAAAGGTCTCGACCAGGCCATTACCAATAACCAAAAACGCATACAACTTGATATTTACTCAGAACTTAGCAAGATCTACCTGAGTTTAGACAAACTGGAAAAAGCCATGGATTGCCAGCAACAATTGATAAACATTCAGGATTCAATGCTATTGGGTGCGGTAAACATTAAAATGGAACAGCTACAAGGCATTTACGAAATTGATGCAAAAAACAGTCAGATTGAAGATTTGGAAAAACAAAATGAAATTAATCGGCTAACAATGCAACACCATCGCACTTCAATCACTTTTATGATTATTGGCATTTTGCTTGCCCTTATAATTGCTGCTGTTATTCTTTTTTTTAATCGTCGCCTGCGCCAAAACAATATGCAACTTGCCGAGGCCAATGCTGCCAAAGATAAGTTTTTTGCTATTATCGCCCACGATCTTCGGGGCCCGATTCATACGCAAACAGCGTTTCTCGACCAACTTCACCAGGAATTTGATTCGCTGGAAAAAAATGAGCTGAAAAAGCTGCTGAAATTACTTGTTTCATCATCAGAGAACATCAGTGACTTGCTCGACAACCTTTTGCTTTGGGCACAATCGCAGGTGAAAAAAATGCAAGTAAATACCAGAGAACTTGAGCTGAAACGTGTAATACAAAATACGGTTGAGAAATTGCAACAATCGGCAAATCTAAAACAAATAGCCATTTCGCTTGATACCGATAATCAACTAAAAGTATTGTCTGATGCCAATATGCTTCAAACCATTATACGAAATATTGTTAGCAATGCCATAAAATTTACTCCACGCGGTGGGTCAATCAATGTTAAAACTTTCGCATCGGCCCAAAATGAAGTTACCATAAAAATTACCGATACCGGCCTGGGAATGGATTCGGAAAAATTAAATAAACTCTTTGACATCAGCTCTAAAAACCATTCAGAAGGAACTGAAAATGAAAAAAGTAACGGATTGGGACTTATTCTTGTAAAAGATTTTGTTGAGAAAAACAATGGCACAATAAACATTGAAAGTGAGAAAGGGAAAGGTACATCTGTTATTGTTACTCTGCCGCAGGCATAACCCAAAAATCGTTTACCTCGTTAATTTTGTCTGATTACAAAAATTACCCATAAATAAAAGAAGTCTACAATCAACTAAGTCCGGGAACAAAAACAAAGGCTCCGGGCGACTCCAAGCCACCCGAAGCCTTCTAAATCCGCAGTATCGTCATTAAAAGTTACTTTGTATCTTATTGTATCATACTCAACGAACGCTGCGGATGAATTAACAGGATATCTTTATTTTCTTTTGATGGAGTAGCCCCCTTAACAATCAAATCTTTAACTTCAGATACGCTCAAATCCGGATTAACAGCCCATAGTTTTGCTGCCAGATTTACTACTTGCGGCGCTGCCATTGATGTACCCGAATATTTACGCTTCTCGCCACCGGGAATATAACTCTCCACTTCGTAACCATTGGAATATACATCAACACCTTTCCCCATAGTGGTAAAACCGGTTTCTTTGCCCTCAATATCAACCGCACCAACAACCAAAAGATTTGAGAGTTTTAAACCGGAAGGAATATTATTTGCAAAACCCACATCATTATTAGAATTTCCTGCAGCTACTACAAACAAGATTTCCGGAGCATCTTTCATAGCAGCATACAATGCATCCTTTTCAATATTAAATAGCTTTTTCGCAAGAGCTTTTCTCTCTTCTTCATTTTCACCAACTCCATTCATTGCAAGTAGCGATTCGTATGAATTCTGCGAATAGCCCCAGCTCATATTCACCACTTTTACATTGTTATCTTTAAAATACTGCACCGTGTTTTTATACATTTTTGCCCAGTTTGTAGAATTTTCAAGAGTTGGTGGGGCAGGTATGTTTTCATAAGGAAAGGTTAAGCGTGCAGCCATTATTTTTGCCTGTGGATTCCCCTTGGCAGCAATCCCAGCCACGTGTGTTCCATGCGAATAGTTACTAAACATACTCAAATTCTCGATGAACGGATTCACTTCTTCGGGCCCTAATGATGCAATATGCTTTTTTAAATCATCAGCCTCTTCACTTTTAATCATGGCTTGCAAATCCAATAATCCTTTCAGGTATTTTTCATACTGTTTGTAATTGCTGTTCAGATCCTTAATCGGGAAAAGTAATTCTTTAACTTTATTACCTTTTAAGTCGAATCCTACTCCATTTATATCATCAACAAAACCATTGTTGTCGTCGTCTTTGCCATTTCTCTTTTCTAATCCATTAACCCAACGATTCTCTTCGGGAAGTACTGATTCGTCAACCCCGGTATCCCATATCCCTATCACCACAGGATCAAAATCCAGATCGTCTTCGAACGAAACATCCCGTTCTTTCCAAATATCAACCATCACAACATCAACATGATGTTTATCGTAGTAAGCCTGAAATACCGGTTTGTACACCTCATCAACATAAGGCAAATACATATCGTATGTTAGTGCCGCATCTAAAACCTGAAGCACAATAAACTTCGGAACCTGTTTTCCGGCTTTATCAATAATAGGTTGCATCTGTCCTTCTATCATTCCCTGAATCAAGTTGGGTTTCGCAATATCAAACGATCCGGTCATCCCTTCAATTTCTTCCTGCACCACTTCGAAGGGGATATTTTCCAGATCCGATTTCAGGTTGGCTTTAAAGGCCTCCTTAAATTCGTCTTCCTGAAGATTAGGATACTCCAGCCGGGTTTTTATAAATTCATCGAGGGTAAAATTGTACATGTATTTGTCCGCTTCTTTTTCGGTAAGTTTTCTCCCTTTTTCAATCTCGTCTAAAGCAGATTTCAGATCATGCTGAATAAAGTAGATCATCGAAAAATTTGAGTGATAACCACGCAATGTTGCTTTGTCCTGGATATCGTATTTTTCCAGGTCTGAATTTAGGTTCGCTTCAACCTTGTCTGCCAACTCTATAAGCAAATCGCGGTTGTTAATGTAGTCCATGGCTTTGTTTCCCTGTAGGTCGTAGTAGTGTTTTGGAAGGTCCTCTGCACTTTCAATTTTAATTTTGTTTTGTGCAATGCCCGCCTGAAAAGCTAACAATGCAAATAACACAATAATAAGTTTGTTCATGATGTAATGTTTTAATTGATATTTATGGTTTTTAGTTATTTCAGCCGTACATATTTCTCCATTCGGTAATTGTCTTTGTCGTAGCTCCAGTCAACATTTACCGGGTTAATCTGAATCAGCGTATCGCCTTTAAAGTCCAAAAGCAATCGTTCGTCGGTTCCCGTATAATCCTCGGAAATATGAAAAGTGATATGTTCGGTATAGTGATTTCCGTTGAGGGTGTAAGTTCCACTGCCATAATTCGGAGTAGTATTTCCATCGGAAATAAATTTACCTACAAACAGAAAGTACTCGCCCGACCAGCTTTTTAGTTGTTCTCCTTCAGCATTTCCGGGAATGGTCCAGGCCGTTTCTCCGTCAACAATACTTTTGTATTCAACCAATTTCCAGGTACCCTGCAGCTGATCGTGGTTTGCAGTACAGGCAAATAACAGAGCGGTAGCAAATAACAAAATTCGATTTTTCATGTTTTATATTTTTGTCATTGACATGTACTAACATGTAGGTAACCAGTTGTTTTGCCTTTTTTTGATCCTTTAATTCCGATCAGACGTCAGGAAGAATGATTCGGATACAATCTTTTCATGAATTGAAATTTTGGTAAATAATGGATCAGGATAATTATAGAGAAGGGATCGCCGGCTTTTGAAAACTGTTTTGCGGCCGCAACCAGCCAGAGGTTGTCAGCACTTTATTCAAAACAATCGGGGTATGACACGAATGTCGTTTTTGTAACTGTGTATTAAGGTGGCAGCATTTTCGTCCAACCAAAACAGGAACAAAAAGTTACGAAAAAACAGGAAGAAAAGCAATAACTGTAAGTCCTCTGCAAAACATCAGCAAAGGTTAAGGCAAAAAAAAAGGTTTGACATCAGCCAAACCTTTTTAAAGAACAATGAAACTTCTTTTACCGCTTACCTTTTTTCAGCTTCAAATGACCGTAGCTCCAAAAATCTGTTCTGAATTCGGTGCCGTCGCCTACATAGACATAGGCATTGGTTAGCGCCATACCCGTAGCACCATCAAACCTGCCTGTACCACCCATAAAATACATGGTGTCGTTAAAATGTGCCACATATCCTTCTATATCTGATCCGCCCATCACCTGGCCTGCCGGAACATCAATATATAGCGTATCGCCATTATCGGCAACAAAATGGCCTAATTCAGAAAATGAATACATAGAGGTAGCTTGATCCACACAGAAAGTCATAAAGGTGGTAATTTCTCCCAAGTGACTAATATCTCCTTCCCCTACCATCGTTTCTCTAAAATGTCCTTCATCACAGGCTTCACCTGTACCCGGAGGCATTGCGCGCCACACCGAGAAATCGGCTTTAAACGGTACGGTCACCATCTTGTCATCTCCCGATTTATCGGCGCCATACATGTTACCACTTTTTAAATCAACAATGTCGGTTTCGTCAACCACTTCAGAGCACGCCACAATTAAGGCCACACAGCATGCTGCCAACAGCAATGTTTTCAATTTTTTCATGTTATAAGTTTTTAGTTAAACAATAGCTGCCGGTTTTATCGCAATAATCGGGTAAGTGTAATTAGACAAAAATCTGCTCCTTACAGATACTAATAGCTTATTCCTACAAAGCAGGTTTAAACGCTGTTATTAAAAATTGCAATGGGATAGAATTTCCTTTCAACTGTTGTTAACCGGGTAACAAATCTGAAAATAGATGTTATTAATTCTCGTTTTCTGTATTAAAAGATACAGTTTTTTAAATGAAGAATCAATATAAATAACACTTCTACAAAACCCTAGAACACTGAATGTCAGACAACAAACATCAATTTTAATGATATAATCTGTATACGGCGGTACCATTTAAAAACATAGAAACAAAAAGAATGATCAGCAAATTTTGTAACTTGTGAAGAACGACTTCATGTACCACATGATTAATAATTTTTAAAACCGCAAACAAGCATGACAACATTGTCACATAAACATACCGAACCCATTTATACCTTAAGCGTTGCGGCAAAATTGTCGAATACTCCACCACATTCTATCCGGCAATACATCGATAAAGGATTATTGCTCCCCTATAAAAAAGACACCAAACGCCACCTGTTTTCCGATTCCGATGTTGAACGCCTCATCTGGATTAAAAAAAATATTGAGGGGCGTGGGTTGAACTTTGCAGGTATAAAAAGTCTGCTTGCCATGCTTCCCTGCTGGAAGATTACCAACTGCAAAATAAAATCACGGAAGAAATGCGAGGCTTATACTTCGTTCGAGGCTCCTTGCTGGCAGGCATCGGAAAAAGGGCAGGAATGCAAAAACAAAGAATGCCGCTTGTGCGATGTATACCTTTTGATAAAACCAGACACCGAAGTTAAAGCAGTGTTGCAACAGCTAATCCCAGAATAAACAAAGAATTATTACAGTTCCATTCATCAATCCAAATCACTGGAAATAGATTTTTTGAAGACCTTCCAGTCGGCAATTTTTGAAAAAAAAATTGTTTTCTACAACAAAGAATGTTTCCGGTCAGAACAATATTCATCAGATTTCGTTTAAGTAAATCCGGCGGCAGTATTAAGCCGCTATCATTTTAATACGAATTTATGCAAGCAGCTACAGCCGATTCTATATCGGTATCAAATAAGAGTCAAAACGAACTAATCCCGTTTTCTCAGTTTTTAGAGAGTCTAAAAGAAAAAATGAAACAGGTTTTTCATGTTCGGGCAGATATCGATCAACTGAGTTTAAAACGCGGACTTCCACCGTTTGTAATGCGCGAAATTATGTCGGTAAATCCACTGTCGGTGGGTATACCAACACAATATGGCGGCCGTGGTGGAGTAATGAAAGAAAACTTAGGCTTGCTGGCCACCGCTTCTTACGAATCGCTGGCTCTGTCCTTAACCTTTGGTATTAACTCGGCCTTGTTTCTACAGCCTTTTGGCAAATTTGGCCAGGACGAAGTAAAAGCACCCGTTTTTAATCGCTTTTTAAACGATAAAGCTATGGGCGGATTAATGATTACCGAACCGGACTATGGCAGCGATGCTTTGAACATGCAAACATCGTACACCGAATCGGGATCGAAATACCACCTGAAAGGAAAAAAACACTGGGCAGGATTAACCGGCTGGGCCGACTTTTGGTTGCTTTCGGCACGTCAGCAATCAAAATCGGAGAAACTGCAACGCGACATCGACTTCTTTTTGTGCGATGTAACGGCTCCCGGACAGAATATTGTGGTAGAAGAGTTTTTCGAGAACCTCGGTTTGTATGCCATCCCATACGGACGAAACCATATTGATGTGCAGCTGCCGCAAACCCATAAACTGGTACCCGAAACAACGGGTGTTAAAATGATGCTCGACTTGTTACACCGCAGCCGTATGCAGTTCCCAGGAATGGGCATGGGGTTTATTCAGCGTATGCTCGACGAAGCGTTAACACACTGCAAAGAAAGAATGGTGGGCGGAAAAAGTCTCTTTCAATACGACCGTGTGCAACATCGTTTGTCGAAACTGCAGGCATCGTATACTATTTGCTCGGCTATGTGTGCCAACAGCAGCGAAAAAGCCGGACTGGATGTCGACCTTTCGTCGCAGGGAATGGAAGCCAACGCCGTAAAAAGTGTAATTACCGATTTAATGCAGGAAGCTGCCCAATCGGTGGTTCAGCTGGTGGGTGCTAAGGCGTATAAACTTAATCATATTGCCGGACGCGGTACTACCGACAGCCGGCCATTTCAGATCTTTGAAGGATCGAACGATATTCTGTACGCACAGATTTCGGAGGGACTGGTAAAAATGATGAAACGCGCCAAAGAGCGTAACCTGTTTCAGTTTTTAAAAGGTTATGACCTGACTGATAAAGCCGTTCATTTTGTAAAAAGCCAGGTCGACTTTAATCTTGATCTTCAGATACCGCAACGCAAGTTGGTTGAGATGGGCAAAATCATTGGGCGCGTAATTTCACTGAACCAGGTGTTAGACCTCTCGGAGAAAGGATTTAACAAAGAGCTGATCGACGGTAGTGTGGCATTCCTGCAACAGGAGATCACTAAACTCATGTCGGCCTTTAACTTTAAAAACGAAGAAAAAGTAGTTGATGGCTACGACGAGAACACCTCGTGGATGAACTTTGTGGCGGGTTAAAATCACCCGCCCGTAATGACTACAAAATAATGTCTTGAGCCTAAAAAAAGGCAGCCGACAAGACACAAAATAACCCTCCCCAACACCACCATACTCCTTAAAAACACGAATTAGGGAAAACTGCCGTTCGTCCCTCATAAACGGCAGTTTTCCCTAAGTTCCTTTATCGGTCACTATTTCAGGCCTCTAATCCCATTTACTTTTTATTCCAGATCATCGTCCCGAACTTTACAATTACGCAATCAAAAAAAAACAGTCAACGATGAAAATATTACTGGTATACCCGGAGTACCCCGATACATTCTGGAGTTTTAAATACGCCCTGAAATTTGTCTCCAAAAAAGCCGCTTACCCTCCGTTAGGATTAATTACAGTGGCCTCGCTGTTACCCGACCATTGGGAAACAAAACTGGTTGATATGAATATTGAAAAGCTGCATTCATCAGACCTGATCTGGGCCGATTATGTTTTTCTTAGTGCTATGAACACCCAAATTCTGTCTGCAATAACGGTTATAGCTCGTTGCAATCACCTGAATATTCCGGTTGTTGCCGGCGGGCCACTTTTTACAGCCGATTACAAGAAGTTCGGCAATGTAGACCACTTGGTTTTAAACGAAGCAGAAATTACCTTGCCTCGTTTCCTTAAAGACCTGGAAAACGGCCATCCGAAACACCTGTATCAAACGGAAGCGTTTGCCTGCATGAAAGAATCGCCGATACCCGATTATTCGCTGATTAAGCTAAATAAATACACATCACAATCGATCCAGTTTTCGCGCGGATGCCCCTTTAACTGTGAGTTTTGCGACATTACAGCTTTATTGGGTCACCAGTGCCGGCTAAAACCTACCCGACAGGTTATTACCGAATTACAAAATCTCTACGATCAAAACTTCCGGGGTTCGGTATTTTTTGTCGACGACAATTTTATCGGGAATAAAAAGCGAATAAAAAAAGAGCTGCTTCCGGCCATTATTAGCTGGATGCAACAACATAACTATCCTTTTCATTTTACCACCGAAGCATCCATAAACCTGTCGGACGACGAAGAGTTAATGGATTTAATGACACGGGCGGGTTTTCTGAGTGTTTTTATTGGCATCGAAACGCCCGAAGAAATGTCGCTGAACGAATGCAACAAAGTGCAAAACAAAAACCGAAACCTGATCGACAGTGTGAAAAAAGTGCAAAAAGCCGGCATGGAAGTACTTGGCGGTTTTATTATTGGTTTCGACAGCGATACACCCAATATTTTCCAGCGACAAATACAGTTTATCCAGGAAAGTGGAATCATTTCGGCAATGGTTGGCTTGCTGAACGCCCCAACCAAATCTCAACTCTATAAAAGATTAAAATCCGAAGGGCGGATTCTTGATGACTGGGATGGCGATAATACCAGCAGCGCCATGAACTTTATACCAAAAATGGACAGCGAAAAACTTCGGAATGGATTTAACCAGGTTATTCGGGGCATTTACGGTGGCAAGGCATTTTACGAACGGGTAAAAAATTTCCTGAAAGACTTCGAGCCAAAGGTAAAATCCAAAAACAAAATGAATGCAAGCAAATTAAAAGCATTCTTTAGGTCGGTTTTTATTATTGGCATTCTCGACCGTGACCGGAAATACTACTGGAAACTGTTTTTCTGGAGTTTGATCCATCGTCGCGACTTATTTCCAATGGCCATAACCTATGCCGTATACGGTTATCATTTTAAACGATCGTATACCAAGATCTTTTAGGTGTTTATGCTTGTCGTTGCATCCGCGGGATATTACCGGGATTTCGTCCCTACGGGACTGTAATCCAGGTTAAAAAAACACCCATTACAATATCAAATTGTTAACTCAAAACAACCTACCTTTTACAATGTGATATATTTTTGCGATTTTTTGCGATAATTATCAAATAAAACCATTGTAATAATTTCATTTTATTAATCAATTAATTGAATAACCATGTCAAAGGAAAGAGTTTTTGAGTTTCTGGATAAAGGTGCTGACGACCGTCAGTTTCGTATTAAGTACGACAACTGCTTCTCGATGGAGGAATTTTGTAAAATGGCCGCTGAAGACGGGTTTGAGTTTTCTGTTGATGATTTAAAAGCGGCTTTACGCGAAAACGGCGACGATTTTGACTCATACGGTAATCCGCCCAAAAAAGGAATCTGGGTGTAAGCCGTTCTTCCAAAAATGTTAAAGTCCGGGGCTTTTTTCTACAAAACCATTACCGTCCCGGACTCCAGCTCCTCAATACCAACACCATTTTGCCCCTGGCACAATCTTTCCTGTAAACATTTTTACATTTGCAGCCTTATACTAAACATGCGAATTTTTAACGATTTAAATCCACAGGAAAGGCTGACCCTAAAACTGCATTTGTTTTACAGCGGTATTGAAGGGATTGCTGCCGGAGCTTTACTGCTCACGGAGTTTATCTTTATTAAGTCGCTAAAGGGAAGCAATGTACAACTGGCTTTTCTGTTTCAGTTTAACATGGTGGTGTTTTTGTTTGCCATGGTGGCCAACGAAATTTTGCGTCGTTACTCCAACCGAAAAGTGTTGCTGCGCAGCATTGCCGTAGTATCAAAATTACCACTTATAGGGCTGGCCTTTTTCCCCGATGTAAGTCACCAAAAAGGATTGCCTCCCCTCTATCACACCCTCTTTCTCGGTATATTTCTTTTCTATTTTATCACACGCATTGTTGTTATCCCCTCTGTTAACCAGTATTTAAAAGGCAACTACCGGCACGAGAATTTT
The DNA here is from genome assembly GCF_963675065.1 of uncultured Draconibacterium sp. NCBI lineage: Bacteria > Pseudomonadati > Bacteroidota > Bacteroidia > Marinilabiliales > Prolixibacteraceae > Draconibacterium > uncultured Draconibacterium sp. The sequence goes on from NZ_OY775906.1 coordinate 3,769,629, forward strand.
GGGCGGCTGTTTGGTTATTCTGTTACCGTGCAAAAAGTGGCCATGCTGCTCTCTACTTTTACCGCCGGGCTACTGCTCGACATTAATCCTAATTCCTACAAAATATTTTACCCCATTGTTGGTATACTGGCTATGATCTCCGTTTTCCAGCTTACCAAAATCAAATTCGTTCAAAAGGAAGAAATCATCGACACACCCTTGTGGAAATCGCTGCACCAGTCGTTTATACGTATTTTCCAGATTCTTAAATTCAACAAAGCATTCCGGCATCTTGAGATGGGTTTTATGCTTTATGGTTTTGCCTGGATGAGCACCCACGCCGTAATTACCATTTTTTACGAACGCGCCCTGCACTTAAACTATTCGAGTGTGGCCTTTTATAAAAATGCTTTTAACCTGGTTGCCATTGCTTTTCTTCCCTTTTTCGGAAAAGTGATTGGTAAACGCGATCCGCGCCGTTTTGCCATCATAACTTTTGGCTCCCTGTTGTTATTTATACTGTTTACCGCCTTAACCGAATACTACAACGGCTACACCGAAGTGTACGGCATAAAAATATACTACATGCTGATGGTGGCTGTGTTTTTTAACGGCTTGTTTATGGGAAGTATGCCCATTTTGTGGGGCATTGGCAGTTCGTACTTTTGCCAACCCGACGAAGCGGCCGACTACCAGAGTGTGCACCTGTTTTTAACCGGTTTACGTGCCTTACTGGCTCCGGTTATCGGCATAAAATTATACGAATGGGCAGGGTTTAGTTATACCTATACCGCCGGAGTTGCTCTGCTGTTTTTTGCTATTTTACTGATGATCTGGTCGGAGAAACGGGTTCCGAAGTCAGCATAAGATTGTATCGTCGTTCCTCATCACAAAGCCGTCCTGACAATCGTTAAAAAACCGCGGACGAAGGACTCATTCATCCAGTTATGATTTACTCCCGTCCACGGCGCTATATGTCCTGTAATAGTTATCATTGCTTCTCCCGATTCGTATTAATTATCGGGAGAAGCAATTTATGCCCTCGTTTGTAACAAAGGGTAGAAGTAAGCTGTATCTATCGGCGCACTGCCCGCGGGTCCGGTGCAATTTTTATCTGGTATCCTTTTGGAGGAACAGCATTCATCAGGTTGGTGATAAAATAATCCCAGCGTCGTCGCATAATGTAGTAGCTGTCGGCTCCGTAACCATGGCGGGCGTTGGGCAAAATAATCATATCGAAATCCTTGTTGGCCTTTATCAATGCGTCAACCACCAGGTAGGTATTATACGGAGGCACGTTGTCATCCATTCCGCCATGAATAATCAGCAACTTTCCTTTCAGGTTTTTAGCATACACCTGGTTGGCCTGGTCCTCGTAATTCGATACGCCATTGTCGTCGTAGGTTTCCAGTCCGTTGTATCGTTCCCCCCAGTCGTCTTCGTAATTCCGGTTATCGTGGTTGCCCGATTCTGAAATTCCAACTTTAAAGAAATCAGGATATTTGAACATGGCAGATGCTGTAGCAAAGCCACCGCCTGAATGTCCCCAGATACCCACTTTATCGAGATCAAGAAATCCATATCGTTCCGACAGTTGTTCCAGTCCTGAAATCTGATCGGGCAGTGTGTTCTCCGCCATATTTCCATACGAAGCATCGTGGAAAGATTTTGAGCGGTTTGGATTACCACTTCCTTCCAGCACCATCACCACAAAGCCCAATTCGGCAAGCGCCTGGTTATCTCTCCGTGAAGCACTGAAACTCCACGATCCTACGCTTCCTCCCTGTGGTCCGGGATAAATGTATACAATGACCGGGTATTTCTTTGTTTTATCGAGATTCGATGGCGTGAACAGCAATCCATATAAATCCCATTTTTTGTTGGCTGATTTAACCGAGAATACTTCCGGTGCTTTCCATCCGGTAGCTTCCAAACGCGATACATCGGTTTTTTCAAGCGTAGAGATCAGTTTACCCTCTGCATTTCTCACCACCGTAACTCCCGGTACATCGGGTTGCGAATACGTGTCGGTAAAATATTGTCCATTGGGAGAAAAGCTTACCGAATGGTCGCCAACTTCGGGAGTAAGCAAAGTCAGGTTTTTCCCGCTGAAATCAACGCGGTAGAGGTAGCGGAAATAAGGATTTACCCCGGCTTCTTTTCCTCCGGCAATAAAATAGATCTGCCTGTTTTCCACATCATAGCGAAGTACCTGCCGTACCACAAAATCACCCGATGTAATTTGGTTTTTTATTTCCCCGCTGGTGGCATCATAAAGGTACAGGTGGCCCCAGTCGCTGCGTTCCGAATACCAGATGATCTCGTTGGTGGCTGAAAAATATTTCCAGTTAATGGTTCCCTGTCCCGATTCATATTGCGTGTCAACTATCTCATCGAAAATATCATTAACTTCTCCGGTCTCGCAATCGGCAATACGCACATACTCCTCTTTATGATCGCGCGATGTAGAAACAAACACCAGCTTTTTACTGTCGTCGCTCCAGCTCACATCGTCAAAACCACCTTCGCAGGAGATATCATCACACAACGAACCACGCCGCGCATCGCTGGCCATTTTTAGCCGCACCAGTCCATCGTCTTTAGTAATATCGATAATCACCCGGTAGATTCTGATGATATCCTCATTTCCGGGAAGCGGGTATTTCCACGCCGCCAATTCGGGTGCACCTACTTTTGTCTTCACCAGGTACATGTCGCTTACATGCCGCTGATCCTGCTGAAAGGTGGCGATCTTCTTCGAATCGGGCGACCAGCTGAGGATGGGCCGGTTGCTCCTTTTCCAACCGGCATTATCGGTTGCATAGCCAAAATTTTCCACGCCGTCGGTTGTCAGCGCCGATTCCTTACCTGTCTCCACTTCTCGTATCCACAGGTTCCAGTCGCGGATAAAAGCCTTGTATTTCCCGTCGGGCGAAGGCACCTCCATGTAATACCAACCTCTCTGCGGCTGCTCAATACCCGCCGTTTCAAAAAGCTCCTTTCGCGACGATGCAACTTGCATCTTCTTGCTTGCCGGGTCGAAAAGTTTGTATTCCGCTTTGTCTTCCGACAGGCATGTGTACCATAAGCGGCCATCGGGCAACCATTGCGGACGGATAGCATTATCAACAAAACGAGTCAGGTTTGTTCCCATCGCGCCAGCGGCACGATCGTAATCGGCTGAGGTATAAACTTCCTGACCGGCTGACCAGCCATAAACAAACAACAAGAGCGTAAGGATTGGAAAAATTCTTTTAATCATAAATATTTTAGTTTAAAACGAGATACCTGAACAGAAATAGGCAGCAAAATCTTCTTCTGATAAACAAAAAAACAACTTTTGCTGAACTATTTTAAACAAATTGACCAGATACCTTTTGTTTCGAAATACAAATTGAAACCAAATCTAAAATAAAATAACATAAGGTAGATACTTGCGGGACTAAAAGCTTTGCTGAAATTGAAATTTGTACTGTTGATTGACGGAGAAACAATCTGCTCCTTAACCACCCCACCGCTGTAAACGCGGTCCCCCTCCCGACGAAAAGTCGGGAGGACCAGCGCAGCTGGTGAGGTGGTCGGATATACTTTAACGCTGCTACACCTGTCCACATTTCAAACAAATACTAAAACAGCAAGGCAATTACAGATTACTTCGGTCGTTCCACTCCCTCGTAATGACACCCAATTTAGATTTCCTTGCCGCGGACCGCACAGAATCATACCCAATCCATATAACTCATGGTCCGCGGCCATATCCTACACATTACCAGTCATTGCGAGACGACAAAGGAGGCGAAGCAATCTACTCCGGCGTTACCCGGTACTTACAAGCGTTAGCAATGCCCACATTAATTCCTTACATTTGAAAGAACACTGAAAGCCGTAAAACATGGAAGAAAAGAAGAAGCCAAAAGAACAGGAAAAAGCACCCGAAGAAAAGAAAGACCAAAACTGGATTGAAAAGACAGAAGCCAAAATAGACGAAACCGCAGAAAAGATCCACAAAAGCGAAGCCTACCGCAAAGCCGATAAAAAACTGGAAGACGCCACCAAAAAACTATTTCGCAAGGCAGGGCGTTTGTGGGGGAAGTTGTAACAGTTAATAATTGCAAATCTAAAAATAGGTTGAATTTTTTAACCACCCCATCCGCCGATGGCGGATACACCTCCCGACGAAAAGTCGGGACAGGCTCTCCTGGACCCCCTTTGTCGGCCTGCACAATAGCCTTACCCTGACATTTCCTCCGTCGGCTGACGGAGAAACAAAATGGAATACCTGATTTTATGGAGGGGAAACTTTCGTGCTAATAACTAAATTCTGTCTTCCAAAAGCTGAATTGAAATACATTCATTTCTCCCCCTCACAAGAGGAGGACCAGCGCAGCTGGTGAGGTGGTCAAATTGAGTTAACAATTTTACTTTGTACTTCTCAAAGCCTCTATTTCTTTCTGAACAGCTTCTGCCTCAGCATATTTTTGATCAGACAGGCGCCGGTTGGTACGCGACAATAAAAATGCTTCTTCCGTTAATTTATCGTGTTTTTTTGTTAAGGCCTTTACCGGGTCCTTTTTAAATAATCCAAACATAATCGTTATTGTTTAAATGGTTTTGAATTGAAACTACTCGCAGCAGAGCTGACGAGTAATCAGATTCCGATAATGACTTTTTTATTGTCTTGTTCGCTTACCCCGAGGCAAAGCCATCGGTTAATGCGCTCACCGGAATTTAGGCAACCTTGCCGGTTTTTGCTTCCGGAAGGTAGGTATTAATAACGATCTCATCAGCCTTAAGCATATGCATCAGGTTGTAGAGACCAAAAAAAGTACGGTTCATATAAATAAAATGCCGCGAACCACGGTTACCGTTCATGTTACGCAGCTCGGTATTTTTTGAATATTCTGTTCCCAGTTCACTCAGTCGTTTGAAAAATCCGGCGTCCGAGAAATCAAATGTTTCTGATTCAAAAGGACGGGTAAACAAACCCAACAAGCGCCTGAACATTTCTGTAAAAAATACCAGCTCCTCTTTGCTGTCGTCGTTACGCAAAATTTCCAGCTCGTAAAGTTTCGAGGTGAATAGTTCCGGGTTATTGCGGTTTTCAGGAAGTGCCAGCTCAAAATAGGGGGTGTAAAACGAATCGGGGATACTTTTTACACAGCCAAAATCAAGCGCAACCAGTTCCTTGTTTTCCGACACCAGGAAATTCCCCGGGTGCGGATCGGCATGAAACTTTCGTAGGTGGTGAATTTGAAACATATAGAAATCCCACAAGGCCTGCCCTACGCTATTGGCCAGTTTTTTATCGGTATTCTTTGCAGCAAATTCCGAGATGTGTTCCCCATCAACCCAATCCATGGTTATAAAACGCTCCGACGACAGGTGACGGTAATAATTCGGAAAACGCAGGTTGGGAATATGACTGCACTGTTTTATCGTTTCCAGGCTTTGCTCCACTTCAAGCAGATAATTCGTTTCGTCGAGCAGCTTTTCTTCCACCTCTTTAAAATATACCTCCGATCCTTTTCCACGGATATTAAACAGTTTCATGGCCATTGGTTTTACCATTGCCAGGTCGCTGCTGATACTCTCCGACACGCCGGGGTACTGGATTTTAACTGCCAGATTTTTACCGTCTTTTCGTGCTTTGTGTACCTGCCCGATACTGGCACCATGCACAGCATTAGAGTCAAATTCATCAAAGATTTCGCCCGGTGTTTTGCCAAAATATTTCTGAAATGTTTTTACCACCAGTGCAGCCGATAGCGGTGGAACCGAAAACTGCGACAAGGAAAACTTTTCGACATAGGCCTCGGGCATAATGTTCTTTTCAATGCTCAGCATTTGGGCGACTTTTAGTGCACTCCCTTTCAGGTTTTTCAGGCCATCGTAAATGTCGCTGGCATTGGCTTCATTAAGTTTTTCGCGTGCCGCTTCTTCCGATGAACTCAGCTTATCACCATAGTACTTCAGGTAGTTTACACCTACTTTGGCACCCGTTTGCACAATTTTGGTGGCCCGCTCAATTTTCGAAGTTGGTATGCTGTTGATGGTCTTCATCAGTTACTCATAATTTTTTCATGGTACAAAAATTTCCCCAGGTCGAACACCGAATTCAGCGTAGTAGCATCAAGCAGGGCAAAAGCCGTATTCACCGATTTCTCGATAAACACATCGGTCTTTTCAAAGTCGGGCGAAGTATCTTCTATCCAAAACCTCATCGTAAAAAGCAGTTGCGCCCAGGCCGATTCCCTCAGACTGCGTGCTTTTACCTTTTCAATTTTCTCGTGCGGCAGCTTTGGTGTTTCAATCTCCAGACTGTCGACGTATTCCGCAAAAGCCTTTTTCAGCTCCGATAGTGAAGCCAGTACTTTTAGTTTGTCTTTTGATTCGTTAAGGGCCAGCAATACATAACTACGATTGGCTTTCAACACCTCGAAAAAAGTATAATAAAAAGCAATTACCTTGTTCTTCGCATCAAAGCTTTGGTATTCTTTGTTTTGTGCGAGCAGCTGCATGCTCTGGTCGAAGAACGCTTTAAAAATGGCTTTTTCAAGGGCTTCAAACGAGCCAAACAGTTTATAAAATTCAGATTCTTCCATTTCCAAATCGCGGGCAAAAGCATAAACACTTGCCGGACGTGTTCCCTTTTCAAGCAGGTAATTCATGTATGCCGACATAATTTCGGCTGATGTTTTCTTGTTTTCCATACACATAAAACATCAATTTGACTATTTTGTTTAATGTTCGCGCACTTATTCTTAAACAATATGGTTTTGTTAAACGGTTATTATCTCTATTCATCTCAGGGGAAGCGCGATTTTGAGACGAAGTGGTAAAAGGTTTTGGTGGTATGAGATTTGTAAATTTGAATTAACCACCCCACCGCTGTAAACGCGGTACCCCTCCCGACGAAATGTCGGGACAGGCTCTCCTGGACCCCCTTTGTCGGCCTGCACAATAGCCTTACCCTGACATTTCCTCCGTCGGCTGACGGAGAAACAAAATGGAATACCTGATTTTATGGAGGGGAAACTTTCGTGCTAATAACTAAATTCTGTCTTCCAAAAGCTGAATTGAAATACATTCATTTCTCCTCTCACAGGAGGAAAGGACCAGCGCAGCTGGTGAGGTGGTTGAAGATCACCGGCAAGAATTTGTTCCAAAGAAAATTCAAACAATTTTCCATCCTGTCAGTTGGAATTAGTAGAAACCAAAATTATTTTGAATGAATTATTTAGTAAAAATCAACGCTTTTAAATCGACTGACGAACTGGAAAGAGCCTGGAGTAACGAAGACTATAAAGCCTTGCTGGCAAAGTTTGAGTACCCCGATGCAGAACAATTAAAACCATCGGAATTGAAGGAGTTCCTATTCCTGGCCATTACCGACTTTGAACCCAATGAGGCAGCAGCGATTCTGCTCGATTACAAATGCTCGGACCGCTTAGCTGAAGGGCAAATCGATAATCTTTCGCACGAAATGCTGCGGGCTAAAACCTTTGAAAATTATTCTGAAATCGATCTTCACCATGATTTATTCAACATTAACCAGTTGCTTTACAAAGCCTACAACGGAAAGTTTCCACCAGGTACGGTAAACATTGTGGAACTGGAAATAAAGGGAGAAAACGACGACCCGGAGGAAATGACAAAAGAAACTGCACTGAAAGCGCTGAGTTGCGGACTTTCAGAAAACAATTTAATCAAACGGCTACTTAGCGACCAAATTGAGGGTCGCAAACCTTTTCCCGAGGCTGAAGGAATAATCTGGGAATTGCAGAACAAGGGAAACCATGTTTATTCGTTAACAATTTCAGAAAAATGGCTCACCAAAACGGAACTTACCACCCCCGAGTATAAATGCACGGTGGTACCATATGACGATCAGGAAGGACAAGATTAAAATACATCCTGTACTTCCGTTGGAACAAACAGAGGGATTCTCGCGGTAGCAGGGGAAAGGATTCGAGTGGCAGCAAGGTTAATTGGTATGGCCACCACCCCATCCGCCGATGACGGATACAACTCCCGACGAAAAGTCGGGAGGACCAGCGCAGCTGGTGAAGTGGTTTAGTATCATTTCAAGTTTCCTCTATTCGCTCCGAAATCCAATACCATAAAAAAGAACATTTTTAATTTCTGAGCGTTTGAATTAGAAAGAAGCTTAAAACATTAATAACATGGAATTTAACGAGAAAATTAAAGACGAACTAGAAGGAAAAATCAAAGATCTGGAAAAACTAATTGCAGAAAAAGGAATTGGCGCGAAACAGCTAAGGAAAGCAAGACGAACACAACGCAATGTAAACCTGGCCGTTATTGTGGGTAGTTTAATCACTGTGGCAGGAATTACTTTGTGGGCTGTAAGTGGCAGCAGCAATCAAGATTAACAGTCAGGTATGTTGAAACGACCCGGACACACCTCCGCTACCGTGCTCCCGAAATTTCGGGACTATCGCATGGTTCCATACTAAGCACTGCAAACAAAACATAACTTCATACGCTTGTTTTGCGTAGATGTAGCAACTGGATGCCAGGAAGGGGAAAACAGGCTTCACGGGTGCATGCAACCATTTAGGGCAACCAATTCACACCCGGAGCCCGATATTCCCCTGTTCTTTTGGCTGCTTCGTCAATTTCTTCGGGTGTAAGTAATGCCACGCTACTCACCGTTACCAGACCGCTTGCCGCTGCCCGCAGCGAAAAAGCTGCCATAACGGTACTGTCGGGCATATCGAATATGCCGTAAATATCGTATTCGCCAAAGGCATAATACACACACTCCACCGACCCGCCCAGCGAAGCCACTAGTTTTTCAATTTCCGAACGCCGGCTCGAGCCTCCCTCGTTCAGTAAACCTTTAACTCCTTCTCCAATGTATTTTCCACAAACCAGGTATTTTGCCATAACATTTCCTTTTAAAAGACACCAAGGTCCTTTATTCTACGGCATTTATATTTTAAGGTTCTGTAGGTGACGAAAAAAATACCTTTTTTCCACCCCTCCCTCGTAATGACACACAATTTAGATTTCACTAGCCGCGGACCATGCAGAATCATGCCCAATGCTTATAACTCCTGGTCCGCGGCCATATCCTACAAATTAACAGTCATTGCGAGACGACGAAGGAGGCGAAGCAATCTAAGCGTATCCTCCTGAATTCTTTAGCATTTTGTGAACATTCTGTGATACTTATCGTCGTTATTTGCAGTAGAACGATTAAACGATTTACCATGAAAAAGATGAAGACCTATACAATTTTACTGCTTGCCATTAGTTTGTTGGCCACGGCATGCAGCGACAACAATGATGACCATGACGACAACACAATGCCGGGTGATGCTTATACCGATGTAATGGCCAGCCAGGTAAAAACGGAACTGGTTGACGATGTATCCATAAGCCCGTACGAAGCCATTTTCGATGTGTCGCCTGTTTACAGCGACGGGCATTTGCCATTTGCCACCAACACCAATGGTGTTAATGGTTTGGAAACAATGCTGGGCAGCCTGGATAAAACCAAAAGTTATTTAGTGTATTGTCACGGCGATGCTCCCTCCATTGCCGGAGCCGAACTGTTAACCGAAAACGGTTTTTCAAAAGTTTATCGCTTACAGGGCAATTACGCAGCATGGGACGATGTTTCGTTTGTGGATATAGTGGCCGGCGTGGCAAAATCAAAAATTGATGCTGCTGATTTTGAAGCCATTTTTGATGTGTCGCCGCATTACAATGAACAGCATATTCCGGGGGCAAGCAATGCCAACGCCGGTGCCGGTGGAACCGATTTGGCCACACTAACAGCAGGCATGGACAAAACAAAAACGTACCTGGTGTATTGCCATGCCGACGGCCCTTCTATGGCAGGAGCACAACTGATGGAAGATGCCGGGTTTAAAAACGTATTCCGGCTGGAAGGAAATTTTGGTGCCTGGACCAACGCCGGGTATCCCACCGAATAAGGACAACTGTATATTCCGTTAAGCTACACGAAACGCCGATACTTCGGGCGCGGGGCAGCGGGGCCTGAAAACAAAAAAACTACCTGCAGCCTTATAATCTACAGGTAGTTTATGGGATATAAATGTTTTTTACGACTTCTAAATTGCCGGATCAGCAATATATTCTTTCCACAAAGCGGCCGGGTTTTTTCCGGTAAGCTCTACCCAAACCTCTTTGTTGTAGGTATGATCGCGCATTATCTTATCCATTTCTTTTACAAAGTTCTGGTTTTTATTTTGTACAATCCAAACAAAAAAGCGGGCAGTAATCCGGTACGAACTATCGTATTTGTGGTCCTCCTTTACATCGGGTAACGACCAGCCAGCGCCTTCGTTGTCAACACCGTATTTATAACGCACGTAATCGGCAATACCTTCGGTTACCCACCAAGGCCCCGGCGTTCTTCCGTAATCCTGAATAATGTGCATAACCTCGTGTGTTACCACATCAATATCGCCGGGCGAACGGTTGAACCATCGCGGATTAAAAACAACACTGCCGTTCGATGTGGCAGCAACACCATCGTACGCCGGGTCGATAACAAAGTTTACCTCCGTAGCTGCATTTTTATTATAAGCAGCCACCATTCCGGGATAAACTTCAAAAAATGTGTCTTTTAGGCGTTGTCCGGTTTCGGCACTAAATTTTTCATCTTTGTTGATGTAAACCAGTGTGTAATCACCTTTTTTCAGGGTCTCTTTTTCCATAAATTCTGATGATTTTTCGGTTTGTGCACCGGCCTCACAACCCAATGCGTAAACAAATAGCACTACTGAAAATAATTTCAGGAAAGGCTTAAGATTCATGTTGGTATATTTTTAGATTAAGCGGCCAAAGATATGTTTCCTGAATTTTACTTCCAAAACTATTTAATGCGCTCCCTGCCCACTCCACCACGCGAAAGTCCCGAAATTTCGGGAGCGCGGTAGCGGAGTTATTGTAATTTCTGTTATTGCGGATGTAGCCAAACAACCTACTTCGACCACCCCACCTCTGTAAACGCTGTCCTCCTTTCTTAAAGGAGGTGGTCCGTCAGCTAACGGATCGGAGGATTAGACAATTTGCAGTAGCATTACTTCAATCCCCTTTAATTCCCTCGCGATGAAATGCAATAAAACCGGAAGGGAGGTACTGCAACTGCTACATAACATATTGACAACCAAGTCTATTTTCCATAATTTTATACGCGTTAAAGACCAAAAACACGGTTAACCCAGAACCCTCTGAAATTACCGTAAAAATTTTAACACGAACTGATCACATGCTACAGGGATAGCATGTACACGCCATTACAGAATGCTGGCGTGCATACAAAAAAAGGCCACCTGCGCCCTAGGAAAGCTTACAGGTGACCCGAATTAATAATCTTTCAATTATCAATTTTTTAAATGTACAAAAAATGGCAAACACTGATGATTACAATGCCAAATTAGCCGAAATTGAGGCTATTCCCAACGAGGAAGTAAAAGATCCTAACATGCCTGTAGACATTGCGTTACAGGAAGCCGAAAACCTCTATCACTGGAGTTCTGACGATGTTGAAGCACTAAAAGTGGTAGGGACTACCAAGGCAATGCTTAACGATCTACCCGTTCGTGCAGGCGCCTGCCGCGAGGCGCAATCCATTTGGAACAAAGATTTCCGGTCGCAACAGGAAGCACAGGAAGAATGGGCTGAAAAATCGCCTCTGGCTTACGAATTCAAAACTGATTTGCTGGCTTCTATGCGCTTTGCCTACCGTAAAAACGATGCACTACTCAGCCGCGTAAGTGCTATTACCGATGGCAGCGGACATGCCGACATGATTCAGGATCTAAACGACATTGCTGTTTTGGGGCGCGAAAATCCCGATCCCTTAACAGCTATTAGTTTCGATCTTGAACAATTAGATGAGGCTGCAACACTGGCCGATACACTGGCCGACCTGCTGGCCGAAGCCAACGGCGACAAAGCTGATCCGAATGAATCGAAGATTATTCGCGACAAGGCCTATTTGCATATGAAAGAGCTGGTGGATGAAATTCGTGAAGCCGGAAAATATGTGTTTCGTAAAGATCCGAACCGTTTAAAAGGATATAGCAGCGATTACTGGCGGAAAATACACCGAAAGCAAAAGAACAACGACGAAGATGCTGATTCATAGCATCCTGCGCCATCCTGGGGCGTCCTGCAAGCTTGTAGGGCGCCCTGCTTTATTTTACCCCTCCCTGCAGGGGTTTTAGGCTTTCCTGCACTGCAGGATTACAAAAAAGTGCTGCAGGACGGGTAAAAAGCCTGCAGGATTACCAAAAATTGACGCAGGATGGCAAAAAAGCCCGCAGGAACACCAAAAAGTGGTGCAGGACGGGTAAAATGCTTACAGGACGGTGGTTTGGGGGATCATTCAATACTCTTATCAGGAGGAGGGAGTTGGGTGGTAACGATGCCCCCGGGGGATTGTTCCGTGCCCCTGAGTATAGAAGCTGCTGAAAAGCTTATGTGTAGGGGGTTTGAGAAGAAATAAAAGATTAACCTGAGTTTAAAAAACGCTTACCCTTTTTCCGGTGCAGATGTACCGAACCCGGGAACCGCCCGGTTAATTGTGAATCGATTGGCGGTACTCCATGGCTTTTTCGAAAAAATATTTATCCTCGCCCAGCTCCATAATACGCACAACCTTATGCCCGCATGCAGCACAGTGGCCTTCAATGCGGATATCGTTCAGATAGTCGAGGCTCGCCGTATAATCTACCACTCCTTTGGGGCAAACAGCTTTGCAGTGATTGCAATACACGCCATTATCCAGCAAAAATTGTAAATCCTGTTTTTCCTCTTCGTTTAGCAACACATTTAGTTGAAAGGGATTCAGCTTTAACTCTTTTTGTTTTTTCATACTATTAAAATTGGTTGTTTTCAAAGGTAGAGTATGTAACTCGCATGCTCCGAAACTTCGGGGTAATCATCTCCCTGGGTGTACCTTTTTTACATGCTCGTTTCATCTCATTAAAATTGCTTATTTCATTTGTATTCGATGTAACTCTCGATGAATTTTAATTCTTCTTGCCTGCCTGCGGTAGGCAGGTTTGTGAATTTAGAACGAAGAAAATTCATGTTCGTTTCATCTGTTTAAAATTTTTTGATTTCTGAATGTTCAAAAAATTTAAAGACATTCAGGAACTCACATAAATTTTAATCATTCATCTTGGTGAATTTAGAATGAAGAAAATTCATGTTCGTTTCATAAAAGCAGCTTTTTCTTTACCCCTAATTTAAATAATTCGCTTGAATAATACATGATGAAACTAAAAAGGAAGTAGGCCAGATAAAGCGTTTATAAACCGGAGGTGTTGAAATTGGTGATATCAACTTTCTTGTTTTTGGAAAACAAAACACGGAACACAGATCTGCGCTGCGAGGAGTTAGGCTTAGACCACGCGAAAGTCCCGAAATTTCGGGAGCACGGCAGCGCTGTTAGCGGGAATTAAAATTTTCTTTCAAAGTATAAGCGAATTGTGATAGAAAAGAATACTTTTGCCCCTGCTTTTTAGGGCTTGGCTTCCACCTGCTCTAATCAGTTTAAAACCTTATCATTTATTTGATAAGGTTTTTTTATGCAACACCAGTCCGGTGATGGAGATTATTAAAATTCGTAGGTAGCAAACTCATGTACATGCATTCCTTTTTTGCCCGTAAACGTAATTTCAACATAACGAATGTGCTCCGTGCCGTCGCTGGCGCAAATTTGTCTTTGTGCCTCAGCCTGACATATTCAACGTTTTACAATTCTATCGAAGACACACCGATTGCAAATCGGTGCTAGCGAGGTCCCTCTACCCTAGAGTAAAAGGCCTGCACCCAAAGTAGTAAAATAGCTGAAAGGCTTTTGGATAAAGGGATAGGAAAGATTCACAATGTAAACAAGTCCTTAAATCTGGTGTTGGGATCCGGGTGGCAGCGGAGAAGGAAAGGACAAGATTACTTCTTTCATTTGGTGCTGGGCAATAAATTTAAAACCTTGCCTTCTGAAGCATTTATGTAATCTACAAAATCGCTAAGTAACATTACAGGGATTTCTTTTAATTCAGATTCTAAGATTTCTTGTTCTATAGTGGATAATAATTCCTTTGATGGGAGATTAATAACAAGGATTGGGAAATATTGAATACCTTGATTGTAATTGGTTGATATTGAAATTGTATCCTTTTTTAATTTGCTCAATGCACTTTTTATTTTCTGTTTTAGCTTTTGGTCAGTTGTATTTTCTGTTTTAAACATCTTTACTTCAACAAGGTGTTTTACATTATTTAAGTCAAAACAGCAATCCATTTCAATGCCGATATTGAAGAGATGATTTAAAGAGTAAGGGATTTCTTTTTTATGAAGATGATTAGCAATTGCATCAAGTAAAAGACCATCTTTAGATGTTATTATATCAAATATATCTTTATGCAATGAGTAAGGAATATAATAGGTTAACTCGCTTTTACATATAGGACATTTTAGATTATTTGCTTTTCGCGGTTGAATCCTCATTTTCATTGTTCCAAAGTATGTCCCCGGATCGCATTCTGTACATTCAACAAACGCATCTTCTTTGCTAGGTGAAATAATACCTGACTCAAAAAGGTGTTCAAATAGATTTAATCGGCTTTGATAATTATCTACTTCTCTTAATGCATTTACCGTAATTTGGTTAGACGATATTAAGCGCTGATATTGAGAATTAGTATAATAATCTTTTATGGTTGTTAATCCAGCATGGAAATCCAAAACAGTTTGGTTGTTGACAGCTTTTTTGAAGTTTTGCTGGATGTATCTTTTTATCGACATTTCTAGTTCCTGGACCGAATTTATATGCGGTTTGATTATTTTGTATTTCTGCAGTACTTCAAATAACTTTTGTTCATCTTCATCTTTTCCAGCTTTAATTAATGAAAAAATAAAGGCTAGTGGTTTCTCTTCAATTTTGTGAACAGCCAACTCTACATCTTTTTTTATCTTATCTGTAACTATTGCCTGAATCACAGGTTTATAATTTTCAACTCTATTTTCAAAATCAGAATCAAGCTCAACATTTGTATTTGAGCGTCTCAACTCTACTTTTTCCGATAAAAAAACAGAATCTAAATTGTTAGACAATATTAATCTTGGATACGAAATTACAGCATTGTTGCTGTCTAAAGAAATTTTGCTTTTATCTAATAACTCTTCTTTTGACAGAAGGAAAAGGTTTTGGCACGCAAAGTTTCGCCAAAAAAGATTATAAAATTTTGATCTTGTGTCTGACATGTAGTTAACTCTTAGTTAGAAAAAGCCTTTATAAGCAACAGGAACTGGGAAGCACACTTCATTTAATGCCCCGTTGCGCTTAAACATACGGGCGTTCATTTCAAAATCAAATAAACGATACAAGTGAAAATCTTCATGATAATCAACCGAAAAATCCAATTCGTTTTTACTGAAAAAGATGGGAGTTTCTTTAGAAAGCTTGGTTGTTTTTACCTCAATGTACTTTTTTGTACCATCCGGATTACGGGAAAGAATATCATAACCAGCTCCGTCTCCTTCTTCCTGCGAAATCCAAACAATTTGCGAGGATAGATTTGTTTTCCCCATTTTTTTAAGTTGCCATTTTTCATATTCGATTACCAACTCTTCACCCAATTGCCCCAGATTTCTGTTTCGTTGTTCTCTTTCAAGGTAATTTACTTTGATCGGGCTTTTACGGTAAGCAGGAGCAGAAGGCTCAAAAACAGCTTTGCTTTTTGGTGGTTCTATTATAAATTTCAGAAAATCAATTTGATTGCTTGGTTTTAAAATTTCCTTATCTGCAAAAGTTTGGAACTGATTCTCAATCGTTCGGTGCAAGTTGAGGTATTCAATTACAACATCTCTTAAACTGTGCTGGTAATTCACTCTGGGTAAATATCCTTTTATAAACGGTTGCCCCAACTCCATTAAAACTGCACTAATATTCTGATGCTTAAACTCCACCGATCCTTCCGAACGGTTTTGCAGTAACGGCTTTAAAGCTCTGCGGTGTACTGCTTTTGAATACGACTCACCTTTTAGCTCAGCCGATAACATATTAAAATAATCGGCAACGATTAATTGAACTTCGGTATTTGACCAAGGAAGAGACACTTGCTTTTCTTTACATTTTGAGATTTACCTCACCTTCCACCGGATTATTATCAAATCCGAATGAATATTCTCCACTAAATTCTCTGGCTGGAACATAGGCTAGCGCTACGTTACTATTATCCAAATACGCAAGATAAGTGCTAATCGCAGAAGTTTTAGGACCTTGAGATGTAATAATTATATTGTAATCTGCATGTGCATTAATCAGACTATTTAAAGTCTCATATGTTTCGCTTATATTATAGCTATCTATTTCTATATTTTCAATATCAATGTTTTCATATGCTGTCTTGGGAGCAATACCGCTATTTCGTTTCATATTCTCAAACTGCTCTCCTTTTTGTGAAAGATATACCACCTTTGTAGGTTCATAATGGTCAATTAATAGGTCCATCCTGTTATGATCAAAACCCGTAATAACAAAGATTACTAAATCCTTATCTAAATCAAAAACACCAGAATGCTTAAACAACAATCGAGGACTTTTATGATTTCTAGTTAATCCACCTTCATTTTTATCATATGATACTGGCTTGTAATAAATATAAGATACTCTGAGAGCACTTCTGCGCAGAAAGAATAATAAAGTCCAAATAGTTTCTCTTGGAAATGTTGTAGCATTTAATAAAACATCTTGAAATTTTCTGGTTTTGAAAAATCCATCAAGTTTCAACCAGTTATTAACTGAATTGTCATATTCTAACTCGAGAATCTCTACTTGAATATTTTTCTCTTTTGCTTTCTCTTTAATTATTTGCTGGTTCTCTTTCATATTTTTCATATGAAAATAATCAGAGAAACAAATTAAGTGTATACAATTAATTTCATTGTTTTCAAGTATATAATTTGTTCCTTCAATAAATCTCTGCTCCCAACCTAATACGCTAAATAAAGTTATTTTTTCTTTCATCCTAAATTCCCATTTTTAGTTGATTTTCTTCCCTTTTTTCCTCCGCAAAAAATGGCAGTGGTTTATTATTAATTGCAGCTTCTAAAAAATCCTTCCCTTTAATTGGGAAATGAGAATACTGACCATGGGGATCTAAGCCATGGCTTGGTAGTATCATCCTATTTGGAACGTATAAAGGTAGTTTCTCCCCCGTTGACTTATGAGGTATTGATCTTTCATATAAAAGAGTACTTTTTAGAGATGCATCAATAATTTCAGTTATTCTTTCGTTCATACTCGGGTCAATATCCGAAACAATAAAATTCAAGGCTCTTGGTTCTGAAATAGTTTCATCTTTTAATCGCTTCTTCAGGTATTCAACTAATTGATTGTAGAAGTTATTGATATGCTTTCCTAGCTCTTTAGAGCAGTTGTCTAAATCTGAATCTATCTTTCTTATCTTTTCCCATAATTCATCACATTTGGTTTTAATAATATCTTTTTGGGTACTAGGGTGTATGAACATTATTTCGCCATTTTGTTCATTCTTTGACAATTCCTTTTCATACATAAAATAAAGAGGATTTAACAAATTTCGTATAACTCCTGTGGAAATATCGACCAATGTTTCAAAGCCTGAGTAATTTGGAATATTAGCTTTTGCTTTTCTTTCTCTAAAGGTTATTGCTCTAGCATATTTTGAAACGTAATCTGTAATCTGAGTACCCGTTGGGTTAGGATATTTTATCTCTGCTAGCTTCCTTGCTTTTTGTTTCCCTTTTTCCAAATCATTCTTTAAAGATTGACTAATAGGTAAAAAATCATCAACAGTTGTATTAATATTTGCAATATCTAATCTTTTTTGAATTACGTCTTTTGCAAATTTAGAAAATTCAGAATTTTTATTGAACAAACCTTTGGTCAAATCAATTCTCACAAAATCATGCCCTTCCAAAATAACACCACCTGAAGAAGTAATATAAATTGGTTTTGTTGCAGCAGTAGCTACTTTAAGGCTGAAAAGTTTGTTATCCCTAAAAGAAATCCAAGAGTTTAGTATTCTTTGATGAACACTACCGAGATCTTGAATATCATCAAAAAACAAAGAAAAATGAGATTTTGAAAGTTCAGGTATTTTTTTTAGTTGTTCTAGTAAAGGAATAACCGTATTATTAAATGTAAATGCGTAATCAATAAAGCTTTCAAAACTTTCATTATTCAGCTTTCTTTGACTAGAATTAGACTCCTTATTTACAAATAATTTGATGGCATCGAAAAGAGAAGAAACATTTTTAAATTCAGTATCAAAAATGTATGACAGATTAGACAAAATATCATCTTTGATATTATTCTTAATCAAGATTGCCCCATTTAATTCCAAAAACGTATTACAAACCTCCGTAAGAATATTTATACATAGAAGATGTTCAACTACTACATTCTGCTTATTTTCATTATCATAAAGCAAATACTCTCTTTTTCCCAAAAGAGGCTGTTTACAAGGAATATGTATTCCTACCAATTTAAATTTATCTTTAATATCAGGATTATGAAAACTAACTGGCAATGAATAGTATCTCAATGTAGATGTTTTACCACTCCCTCTTACGCCTATTAACACAATATTTCTTGTAGATTCAAGGAACCTTGTATAAGTATTGTCTTTTATATAATATTTTATGAATTCCTCAACCTCGATAGTATTGGGTCGATCAAATACAAATGGATTTTTCATAATTACACTTCAATTAAAGAATTAATTTTACTAATTAATGAATCAGGTTCCAGCTCGGGGATGTACGTTAGTATATTTACTTCATCATCACCCTTATTTTCCTTTAATATTGAGTCTGGCACAGGGTACTTATCTTCAATAATTATTTGGTCAAAATCAATTAAGTCTGGATTATTGTCAATATTAAAATCATACTTAATTGATATTTCCTTGAATGGTTTTATTATTTCAGAATGGTATTTTGAATATCTTCTTTCCAATTCTAATTTTAAGCACCTTCTAAAAGTAAGTTTTAGTAATTCTTTAAAATTTGCTTGCTTTTCTTCGTCTATTTGTTCATCTATATCGAAACAATATGTGACTGAAATACGACCTCTTTGTCGGTCGATAAAAATATTGGTTATTAGTGCATACTCATGGTAGATAATATTATCCTTCTCAGGAAAATCGTTATTTTCAACAGCAAAAGAACATGTCCTTTGTGGTCCTTCTGCAAGTTCATCAGCAAATCGTAAAATTGCTGCTAATTCTTGCAATCGTATCCGATATCCATTTTCAATTGAACTATTATTATCAACAAATTTCAAGGTATCATAGCACTGATTCTTTGATTTTCCCGAGTGTGCACTTGCTCCATTTGCAATAACTCTTTTTTCTAGTTTATACTTTGTATGGTTTATCCTATATTTTGAATATAATTTCATTATCCTTTGGGGGGAATCGTGATTCGTCCGTCCCGATATATTTCCTAGGTCATGGAAAAGAATCATTAATGCAAGAATATAAACTTCGTAAACGGTTAAATCTCGTTTATTAAAATCTCCTATAAGTTGGTAAGCTCTTTCTAAAACGTCTTTTACATGTTTCTCTGAATGATCAGTAAGACCAGGTTCTTTTCCCTTAATTTCACCAAAGACACCATCTTCTTCCATAGCAATCCTTATAGAAGTATATTTTTCAAACAGTTCCTTTCCAATAATATCTCCAAGTTTCGATTTGAAAAATAAAAGCATCTCCCTTTCATATGTTGTATCTATCCAACTCATACTTAGTAATTTTTCAACTGTTTAAATATTGCTTTTGCCAACAACGGAGGTACTGCATTACCAACTTGTTGCTGTTTTTGATCCAAAGAGCCAACAAATTCGTAGCTGTCTGGGAAAGACTGCAGTCTAGCTGCTTCCCTTACCGACAATCCTCTATTTTCTGTCGGATGAATTAACATACTTTTTCTGTAATTTGAAATAATAACTGCCGGGCTATTTTCATTCAACCTTCGATATATACTGCTGTGGCATCTGCTATGATCTTTGTAATTTGCCATTAATTCTCTGGGTATATCTTTCCAATTATTTCCCTGTCGAATGTGTTCGTACCTTTTAAGAACATTATCTGAATTGCGACTCACCAAATTTTGTTTTGATTTTCTATTGCGTCCTCGAAGCAACTTTGCATAGTTGGAAATAGCCTTTGATTTATAGAACAATTCTTCTTCAGTCGAGCCATTTTCCAATTTCGGCAAGTCACTTATTGCATCTCTTACTGTTACGGGATTATCTCGAAATAATCCTTCGGGAAAATCAAATACAATACCTTCTCTTGATGCAACAATAAATAATCTTTCTCTTTTCTGAGGAACACCAAAGTCAACAGCATTTAATATTTTTACGTTGGGTGTATAACCTAAATTCCGCAAATCATCACAAATCGTTTTTAGGAAGAAACCATTATCCATTCTTTTTAAACCTGGCACATTTTCCATTACAATCCAGTCTGGCATTATAAGCTCAGCACATCTAGTAAACTCCTTAAACAGCCAATTCTTAGGATTTTGTATATTCCTAGTTTTCCTATTTGAGTAAGAATAACCTTGGCATGGTGGACCTCCAAAAAGGACAACCGGTTCATCGTTTCTATCAAATCGAAATTCAGTAACATTTTCAATATTATCGATTACAACCGTTGTATCCGGGTGGTTCTTCAAATATGTTTGGGCAGCGTAGGCGTCGTTTTCAATAGCAATACTGATATTAACTCCAGCCTGCCTTGCACCTGTAGCCATTCCTCCAGCTCCTGCAAAAAGTTCAATACCTATCATTTTAACGAATGATTTATCATTGTCTTCGGTTTAGTTAACTATAATTACTACTTATTTGACATATAATTAGAGGTGCAATCCATGATCAAAGCAATAAAAGTAATGATGTTAAAAATAATTAGCAAGCGGTTTTCAACAAAAACTTCCGCACCAGCATTTAGCTCCGCTGATTTTCATCTCCGGCTTGGTATTTTTGCCCTTAATGCGGCTCATATTATACGAGCGGGTCTTTTTGTCGTGTACGTCGGCCATGTAGTAAAGGTAAAGGGCAAAAGTGGAAAGGCAAAAGGAAAAGGAAAGTTAGTCATAGGTCATTTGTATTCGATTGAACTCCCAATGAAACGAAGTTCGACCAGAGCCAATTTTAAATCTTCAAATTCATATTCTTTTTATACGCTTTAAAATCTGAATGTTTTTAATTTACCACCCCACCGCTGTAAACGCTGTCCTCCTTTCTTAAAGGAGGTGGTCCGTCAGCTGACGGATCGGAGGATTAGACAATTTGCAGTAGCAGTACTTCAATCCCCTTTAATTCCCTTCCGATGCTGCAACCGGGACAGGCTCTCATGCCCCCCTTTGTCGGCCTGCGCAAGAGCCTTACCCTGACATTTCCTCCGTCGGCTGACGGAGAAACAAAACGGAATACCTGATTTTATGGAGGGGAATTGAAAATCAGCGTAGCTAAACTTTCGTACTCCCTAGCCTTTTACAGATTGCTTCGGTCGTGCATCCCTCGCGATGACAGATACAAGGAAAATGAAAGGCAGAGAGATTGCTTCAGTGGCAAAAACGGCAATAAGTCTTTACTAAAAAACTTCTTAAAGTTTACATCTACATAACACAGCCAAGGGGCCTTTCGCCAACACGCTACAGCTAAAGCGTTGAAAACCAAACTTTCGTTACGTACTCCTCTGTCAGCCAATAAAGTGATCAGTTAAAAATTTTCAGCTTTGCTTTATATTTTTTTCTATCAATAAACTCACCGCAAAGTCCATACAAAGCATTCATAGAAAACTGTATCTCTCCCGGCTCTTTTGCCTATCGACATTTTCTCCTACCAGGGGAAACGGCTTTTTTAGTAGGAGCGAAAAGGTGGAAATTGAGCGTCCGAAGTTTGCAGAAAAAGAAGTACCAGCCGGATCAACCCGGGCAGCGGAATGGGTTCTGCCCCGAACAGCGCGTTCAAATCCCGGACTAATAACCGCTCAAATTGAGGTCTTCGGTTTCAATACGATCGACCATGCGGCCCATCTTTTTTTGGATGATTTTAAAATGATGTTCATCGTCGGGAGCTACCAGAGAAATGGCTTCTCCCGGTGCTTCGGCACGCCCTGTTCGTCCAATACGGTGAATATAATCTTTTGGAGAGCGCGGTAATTCGTAATTAATTACACAGGGTAAAAATTCGATATCTATACCACGTGCCAATAAATCAGTGCTCACCAGCACCTGGATTGCACCCGATTTAAACTGGCGCAAAGCTTCGGTTCGTACCCACTGGCTTTTTTTGCCGTGAATAGCTTCGGCATCGATACCGTGTCTGATTAATTTATCGGCTACAGCTTCGGCTTTAAATCCCGACGATGTAAAAACCAGCACCTGTTTCCACTTTTTAGTTTTTATCAGATAACGCAACAGCGGTCCTTTTCGCTCTTCCAGCACATAATAGGCCACCTGATCGATTTGACTGAGGATATTTGTTTCGGGCGCTATTTTAATGACCAGCGGCTTGTTTAAAAGTAACTGGGTAATTTGGTTCAGATCGTCGCTTAATGTAGCCGAAAACAAAAGATTTTGCCGTTTTTTTGGCAACAGCGCAAATAGTTGGTTCATCTCGTCTTTAAAACCAAGGGTTAGCATTTTGTCGGCTTCGTCGAGTACGAGCGTTTTAATATCGGATAAGTGTACGGCCTTTGATTCTACCAGTTCCAACAGCCTGCCGGGGGTGGCCACTAGCACATTCACTCCCTGTAAAGCAATCATTTGTGGATTTATGGATACACCTCCGTAAACGGCCAACGATTTAGCGGGTTTAGGAAGTGCCGGAGCAAAAGTCGAAAACACCTCGTTAACCTGCACTGCCAACTCGCGTGTGGGCACAAGTACCAAAACGCTGACATGTCGGTTTTTAATTACCCGATTGTTTTGCAAATTCATTAACAATGGTAATACAAAACTGGCTGTTTTTCCCGAGCCTGTTGCAGCAATACCCAACACATCGCCCCCCTTTAGAATAGCTGGTATAGCTGATTTCTGAATTGGATAGGCTTTGGTGTAGTTTTGTTCGGACAATACATTTAGTAAAGCCGGCGATAATCCCAAGGTAGTAAATGACATACGTGTTTTCCCGATTAGCTGCGGATAAATTTCCAGCGGCAAATATAGACAAAAGGGCAGAGAGTTGGCAGAAAGAGATGAGATTAGCAACCGAAGTCGTTCCCTGTCACTCACCAATTGTTTACTGTAAACACTTCAACTTGCAGGATTTGCTGCCTTACACCAAAAATTCCGGTGGGGTAAATATCAGCTTTGCTTTATGTTTTTTTTGATCGATAAACTCGATGAAAAGTCGTTCAAAGCATTCATAGAAATCTGTAACTCTCGCCTCTCTTTTGTCCTTAGAAGAAGATCTGATTCGAGCCACTATAAATGCCAACAATCGGCTCCCTGGCGAAGGGGCTCCCGACAAGACAAGTCAGCATATATCACGTATAGTGTTGTACAAAGATTATAATCCACCGGAAATTCCATGTGCCCCCCATGCTAACATCTACACTCTCGAAAGAAGAATAAACGCCCCCGAGGTAAAGCCACGGAAATTCGTAGGATAAAAAAACACACATTCCTCATTTGCCATAATTATTTGTATTTTACAAAACATTGAAAGTGAACCGAAAACGACCTAAAACAAAAAATATGAACGAGAATCCCGGTATTTTAAAAATGATTCGTGCGCCATTCCTGAGTAGTATTATTGCTCCCATTATAATCGGTACATTATGGAGTGCAGGCGTAAAAGAGAGTTTTGATGTGCTGAATTTTATTGTTGTGCTGCTTATTGGAATTGGCCTGCACGTTGCCACCAATGTGTATAACGATATTTACGATACGCTTCAGGGCACCGACAAAGTAAATGTACACCGCAACGAATCGAGTGGTGGCTCGGGCGTGTTGCTCGACAATCCGGAGCTGATGGGAAAAATGTACTTTTTGGCGCGTGCCGGTTTGTTTATTGCCCTGCTGGGAACGATCGCCCTTACTTTTCTGATAAAAAACGACTTACTTGTGCTGCTTTGGGTACTGTTTCTTGTGTCGGCATTTTTTAGCAAATATTATACGGCACCACCATTTAAACTGGCCTATCGGGGCTGGGGCGAGGTGTCGGTGTGGCTGGCCTTTGGCCCCATGGCTATTCTCATTGCCGCTGTCAGTCAGAATATGGCTATTCAACCACACTTGCTCTGGTTGATGCCAACAACCGGGCTCAGCACTTCGTCGATATTACTGGTGGGGCAAATGATCGACCTGGACGCCGACCGGGAAGGAGGAAAACACGGGGTTGCTTCACGCATGGGCACACGTTTTACCTCGATGTTGTATGTTTTAGTGCAGGTGGCTCTTGTGCTGAATATACTCGTGCTGTTTGCCGGGTATCCGGGTAAGACCTGGCCATTGCTGCTGGCGCTGCTTCCCTATATTTTGCTGTTTCCCAAAGCTGCAGGAATCATCTTGAAATACCACAATGATCCGAATGAGCTAAAAGCCGGTGCAAAATTAACGGTGCTTATCCACCTTGTTTTTTCGGTGTTGTTGATTGTTGGGTTTGGACTCTATAACTTTTTGAATTGATGCAACATCTCTGGCGCGATCTAAAATACCAGAAGATACAACACAAGAAAAAACACCCATGCTGTAAATGATCCGCCCAGGTTTACCACATCGTTTGGAGTGAATACTTCCGTCGTTTTCTGCTTTTTAAAAAACGATAGCTCATGTAATTTCTCTTCGGCAAAAGCGCCTAAAAAGGTATCGACAAAACAGGCCAAGAATGCGGATAAGGTGAGTATTGAGATGCGGATCCAATTCCATGTGTCGAAAAACAAATAATACGAAAACGCTGAAACAAGGAAAGCTCCTGCCAGTGCCGCTGCTGTTCCGCCAAAAGAAATACCGCCTGTGGTGCCGGCTATGTGCATTTTCCAGTCGGCCACCGAAAAACTCCGCTTGTTTAAAATCGGGCCCACCTCGCTGGCCCAGGTATCGGCGGTTACCGCTGCCACGCTGGCGATAAAAAAGAAAATAAACAGCTCGTTTTTGAAAACGAGAAACAACACCGAACTTAGCAGCGCCCATAAAATATTGGCCACTACCTGCCAGACATTTCGCCCTGACGATGGTATTTTTTTCCTTCGTGCAGATGAATCAATTTTGGTGAAGATCACCGAACTGAAAAAGAAAAATAAAACCGGCAGTAACCAGTTCCACCCGGCTATAACCGTTAAATAAAAACCGAGCAATCCAGCTGCCAGACTTCCATAGCGAGTGAGCAGTTTCCAGGCATAGAGCATGGATGCACCCGCACCTGCTACCGTTAGCACCACACTTATAAAAAGAAAATCGGGCTGTTGCTTGTGCTGAAAGATAAAGAACAGTGCAAGCCCGATGGGAATGGACAAATTATCGGAACCACGCCATGAAATAACTTCACAATAAGCGGCAAGCAACAGCAGCGTCACCACAAAAAAGGCATCGGCTAAAAGCGCTGGAGGCAAAAAAACAGCTGCTACCGCCAGGTTCGACAAGGTGTAAGCTATTATCCCGTACAGGCTTTTTTTATCCCTGCCAATCCTGAAAAGGATATTCCTGGTATTGATTTGTCCGCTTAGGTTAGCCAGTGGATCGGAAACAGTTAACACCATCAATGCCGTTTGAAAATAATAGAGTGGCAAATCGGCCAGAAGCAGAAACGACAGAAGTATTCCCAGCGGATAAAACAGGGTACCGAGGCTCTTGTTATCGGTTTGATGAATAAGCCGCCAGCTTTTGAAACGAAAGGTAACAAACGAAATGATGGAACCGGCAAAAATCAGGATTAACAGAATATTGCGCTCAATGGTGTAGGTAAGCAGCAAAATAAGCAGCCCGGTGATCAGGTGAACCAGCTTTCTGACTATGAAAGCTTTTTTCCTTGGCGTCAGGGAGGTGGTGGTATTGATTTCTTTTTCTTTGGCTTCCAATGCTTTTATTTTATCTTCTGTTGTACCCGGTTTTACTTTATTCTTTTGCAGCACTTGATCCTTCCAGCGTAATTTCTTCGATTTTTCCGGCCACTTCCAGTGCGGCATTTCGGCCGGTGTCGTGGAAGAGGACTTTGCCGCTTTTTTTATCGCTCAGTGTAATTTCCAGTTTTGAGGTCATGCTTTCGCTGATACGGCCATCCATAATACCGGCAAGCGGTGAGGCCAGCTCGGTAGCATGATCGCGATGTGCCAGCACTTCGAGGCGGTATTTTTTGTTTTCCATCAGCAATTCTACCTGCTCCTGGTTGGCAAAGGATCTTAACAGTTTTGTGCCGTTGTAGGTGGTAAATTGAAACAGCCTGCCGTTAAAATAAAGTCCGGCAATAAAGCCCACAAAAGAACTCCGCAGCCACGGTATTTTTGCCACCGATGCTTTAAACGAAATTCCGGGTTGTGCAAAATGGTTCGACTGCATCCAGAAATACGCCGATGGAAAGGAGTGGCCCCAGTCTTTTTCGATGTAACCGCGTCCGCCACTAAAATCGATCGTTTTACCACCAATGTTCAGCATTCCCTCCAGCGCATGATCCATACTTACAATACCGTGGTAGCACTCCATTAAGGGCACAAAAGTATAGGGCCCCATTATCCCCGGCGAATACCACTTGTTGGGCCAGGGAACCGTATTTTTAAACTGTAGTGTTCCGGAATAATCGTTGAGTGCCAGTTGCATGCTGTTGCCCGTAAATGTATTCCCGTCGACTTCAACAGAGAAAGAACCGGATGCGCCAGAAAAAGCTTCGGCCGCGAACTGAAAGTATTCCGCTGTTTGCGCCTTTCCGTCGAGCACCTGTATAAAAGCATGTTGTTTGCCCTGCTCGTCCATGGCAATACCGGGGATAAAAGCAAATGCCTGTTGCTCATCGGCCGAAATAACTTTATAGTACCATCCCTCGAAATACCGCTGGGTACGCCTCCAGCCGTGGTAACGTTCGGGGTGAAACAAAGCCTGTATTTGTTTGATCGTGCGCATTGCGTTTAAAGGTAGTAAGAAAAATTTGTGATCCTGTTTTCGACAGGGAATTGAATAAATACGCTGATTAGTAAAAGCGCTACAACGTTCTGTTGTTTTATTCCTCCAAAAACTGAATTTTGTCGATCTCGATGCTAAAAGCTTCTTCCTTTTTATTGCCGATCAGCAGGGCAAACTCTTCAATTTTTCCTCCCTCAAAGTTGGGCATATCGAGGGTGCGACCACGAAACGAAGGATACATGTCTTTTAAGGGAATCCGGATATCCTGCCATTCTCCTGTGGTAGTAAAGTAGGCAATGTATGAGTAGTAATCGCCCGCCCGGTTTTTAATACGCACCTGGTAACGTTTTCCATCACCTTTTACCCGCAGCATCATAAATTGATAACCGGTGGTTTCCAGGGGAGAAAAACGGTAATGCACCGATGAAAATCCACCATTGTTTTCCAGCGAAATCTGCCCCGTAAAAAGGGCGTTGCCTTCTTCGTTAATTTTAAACGAACAGGTAGAACGGCCCCCCATTACATCGTCGTTAACTCTATACCAACCATCGAGTGTGGCGGTCTTGTTAAAATCGTACAATACCATGGTGTTCATTTGTAAAAAAGCTATTACGATTAAAAGTAACATTTCACAGGCATTTCGTTTACGGACGATTGGCTTCCTTAAACGCCCGCAAACCATTTGTTATCCTTACTAAGGTAGTGAAAAATTGGGAAGTTGGGAATGGAGATTGCTTTATTGAAAACATAAGGTCCAGAAAGATGCCAGCGGCATCAAATGTTTATAGTTATTGAAAAAGAAAGACACATACGACTCCGGCCGGAGTCGTACCCTTTGTTACCAATTGTGCTTGCTATAAACATTTAAATCCGCTGGATTTCTGTTGAGAATTACGTATTTTTAATCAGCAACTAAAACATACAATTATGGCCGATACATTTTCTCAAATATATATTCAGGTGGTATTTGCAGTACAAAGCCGAAAAGCACTTATTCAGCCTCATTGGGAAGAAGAATTAAATAAATATATAACGGGAATTGTACAAAATAAAGGTCAAAAAATGTTAGCCATTAACGGTAGCTCCAATCATATTCATTTTTTAATCGGAATGAAACCCACCTGTTGCCTTTCAGACCTGGTTCGAGAGATAAAAAAGTCATCCGATGCTTTTATAAAAGAGAAACAATTTTCAAAATTTCAATTTCGCTGGCAACAAGGATTTGGAGCATTCTCGTACGGGCAATCTCAATTATCTGATGTAATACGATACATCGAAAACCAAAAAGATCACCATAGAAAGAAATCCTTTCAAGAAGAATATCGGGCGTTTTTGAAAGCCTTCGACATTGAATTTAAAAATGAATATTTATTTGAATGGCTCGATGATTGATGCCGAACGGATAAAATGTTTATAGAAAATACCCCGGAGAAGAAGATGCGACTCCTGGCGGAGTCGTTCCTTCATTCCATCCCTATTTTCTAAAAACGTTTAAATCCTCCGGATTTTATTTTGCGGTTATAAGCCTAGCTTTCCTTCAGCTGCAGACAAACCAGCTTTTCATTGTCGCGGGCCAATAGTTTGCCGTTGGAGTAGGCCATTGGCGACCAGGCTTGCGAACCTTTCATGGTGAAAAACGAGGCTTTACCTACTTCTTTGTAACCTTCGGGTGAGGGTTCGATAAGATGCAGATCGCCGTTTTTACCGTTTTGGTTGATGATCATTCCATCGATCATGATGATGGCTCCCATCTCGAAACCCGGTGTCGATTTTTCGGGCCAGCAGCGTTCGCCCTGCCAGTTTAAACATACCATTTCATTTACACGACGGTTGTTATTGAGGTATATATGCTTGTCAACTATCACCGGAGGATGCATTTTACAGCCGGCTTCTTCGGTGCGGAAAAGTTCGTTAAAGCTGAATGTTTCGTCCTCTTTATTTACTTCCAGTAGAATGGTAACCGGTTCGTACACGTCTTTGTAAGCACAGGAAGTGAGCAGCAGGTGTGTATCGTCAATCGCTACCGGCGGAGCAATACATGCAAAAGAATCGAAGCCTTTGTAGCTCCACAGTTCTTTACCGGTTTGTACTTCGAAAGAAACTACCTCATCGGTGGTAAACCCGTCGCCTTTAACACATGAGCTGGTCATAATCACCTGCTCAATACCGCCATAGTTGCCCAAAATTGGCGACACATGAAAACGGTAACCTGTTAATCGGCGGCTTTCCCAAACCACATCGCCACTGAGTTTATTGTAGGCTACCACCCCGGCTTTTTCGCCTTGAGGAGCTACAATTACCAAATCGCCGGTAACAATTGGCGATGCTGAAAATCCCCAGTTGTCGAGTTCGCCACCATAATCGGCCAACAGGTTATGCGACCAAACGGGTTGTTGTGTTTTTTTGTCGATACAATGAAAGTGCCCGTGCGGACCAACGCTCCACACATAGTCTTCATCGACCACCGGCACTGCCCGCGATCCGGGGTAAGGCAATTCGCCAGCAGCTTCGTAGGTGAAGTTCCACTTTTCGGTTCCTGTTTCCAGATCGATACAGCGCAACACATCGCTTTCGCCTTTGATGCGATCGAGGACAAACACCTCGTTGTTATATACTGCTGCTCCACCAAAACCGGGACCAAGTGGGAACTCCCATGCTTTTTCCGGACCGGTTTCTGGCCACTCGCGTAGTATTCCTTCATCGCTGATGGTGGCATTTCTGTCGGGGCCAAGGTATTGCGGCCAGTTGGTACTTTTTTGCTGCGAACAGCTAACTAAAATAAATGTAAATACGGCTAGAAGTAGTCGATTCTTCATGATGAGATTATAAAATGGTTTTTCTCAAAAGTAGCAAAAAGGGATTTACATCACTCACTTTAGAGGTTAATGCATTGTTAACCATTTACTCTACTTCGTTTGTGATGAAGGATGGAAAACAGATTGCTTCAGTCGTTTCACTCCTTCGCAATGACTGGATTTTAGTTTAAAGAAGGCAGCGGAATTGAAAATCAGCGTAGCTAAATTTTCGTGCTAATTAGTTGTAAGCACTACCTCCTCAAAAAATTCCACAACATCCTCTTTTACTTCCTCCGGGTGCTTATGCCCAATGCCTTCGTATTGCCGGATATCTGCATTTACCCCTGCATCCTGATACATCCGGCTACACGCGTTCCATCGTTTAGGAAGCATCTGTTCGCCCAGCAATTTGAAGATCTGTTCCCGTTCCGTTTGCGAAAAAGCATCGTCGTAGGGCACGGCATCGTTATCGTCGAGCTGTCCCATAAAATAAAATTGTGGCGTTTTTATAAAGGTTTCTTTCTGAAAAGCTTTGCCGGTAATCGCTTCCATATCGTTGGTACCAATCGGATAGTTTAGTATTTCCTCGTTCAAACTATTTTCGGGAAGCATTAACAAGCCATTGAGTCCCCCGGCTGCCACAGCCCGAACACGGCCGGGGTGAAGCAAGGCAAAACGGTTGGCAAACGTTCCTGAGGCTGAAAATCCGCTTAGCAGAAACTGGTCGTGCGATGGAATTCCTTTATCCTTCAACCGATTTTGTGCGTGTTTATACATTTCGATAAGCTGCAGATCGATTCGTTTTAAGGGTTGTTCCTCCTGCAGCATCACATCTCGGTCGAGCGCATGGGTATAGATCTTCCAGTTTGTTTTCGAGCGGGGAAACACCGGAACCAAAAGCGGACAATTGAGCTTTCGTGCTACATAATTGCCCAAATAATAATCGATTGTTGCTGTTCGTTTGGCCTTTTCAATATGATTTTGAAGATCATCGTCGGCAAACCCGGAATTATTGGGTTCGATAAGCACAAAGGCCTTTTCATCCGTTGATACCTCCTTTGGGATAAACAGAAAATAGGGGAATTGAAAAGCATCTGTTTCTTCAGGTTCAATAAAAAGAAGTTCTCCGCCGGGATTATTGCATCCGGCAATAAGGGCAAACAGGGAAAAATAGATCAGCCGTTTTAGCATAGTTCTGTATTCGTTAAAAAAGTACGCTTATTCGTATTTAAGAATCTGGTTTTATTACATGTTTTTACACCACTTTTTTCACTCCCGGCACCTGTCGAATCAGCCATGCCAGTGTAAAACACGCCACCAAAGCTACAGGTGCCAGCACGATAAATTTCAGTAGCTGGTTAATATCCTGCCAACCAATAAACAGGGCGCTTATCGCCACAATTACAGGTGGATGAATAATATAAACACCGTAAGCGCTAGCGGACAACTGCTTTGCTAAACCGCCTTGTCGATTGAAATATTTTTTTGCCATTCCAAACAGCCCGATGATCATGGCCACACAAACCAACTGCTCCCAAATGGCCCAGGCAAAACTTTGCCAGGTTCCGCCTCCTACAAAATCTTCTACTCCATTTTCTTTTCCGCCAACATACAACACTACCGGCAACACCAGCCAGATCATTAGCTGCGCAAAAATAAACCAGCGTTTCGCACTTTTAAAACTAATGGCTTCGAGCCAGTTGTTGTTGTAGGCAATAACACCAAAAACAAGCAGTACGATGTATTGTACAAAAAACGGGAACTGCAAATTGGTAAAAGGCATGCTCCATCCCACCGGTAACCACATTCGGATTACATACTGGCTTAATCCGAGAATAATTGCTCCGATTACCAGCTTTCCGGTTCCGGGATAGCTCATCTTAATTGTTTTTTCGCGGTTAAAAACCACCAAATAAATTACGGTAAATAGTAACAGTGTTTCCACAAACCACATTGGGCCAAAACCCCAGGCTCGCGGATTGGTAAGGAAACCGACAAAAGTTACAGCTTCGTGTTTGATAAAATAATAGTGTACAAAATTGGTTAGCGGATTCAAGAAAAAATAAAAAACTACCAGAGGGATACCCAAACGAACCAGTCGGTCTTTTATAAACTTACCCGTTGTTTTACGCTTTAACGAAGCGGCAGTAAAATACGCCGAAATAAAAAAGAACATACCCATAAAAAAGGCCTGGTTGGTCATGTTAAACATGGTCTGAATAATAATTTCCGGCATACCGGCTTCCGATTCGTTGTAATACCAGTCGCCCGGCGCTCCGTAGGTTATGTTAAAATGCAGCAATACAACCAAACCGATCAGAAAAATACGGAGGTTGTCGATGTAATACAAGCGAGATGATGATGACATGGCAGTAATTGTTTTAGCTTATTTCATTTTGGCTTAAACGGGATTCTTACATAACAAGTTTCCCATAATTCGTTGCAAAAGTTACACGTATCATCCGTTTTACGAAATGATTTCGATAAACAACTACGAATGAAGGACTAACGATGAAGGATTAACGATGAAGGATTAATGGAAATGGCTTTCGACGTTTTAGAAGAAGGTGAACCTGAGAGCAAAACACTTTGATAACCAATTCGATCTGATTACGTAAAGAGAAGAGTAAATCAAAAAAATTAACCAAATGAAAACAACAGGAATTATTATTTGTCTCTTCCTTTTTATGGGAATTGTTTCGCTTCATGCACAGGAAACTCCTGCCATGCCCGAGAACTTTTTAGTTATTGAAGAGTTTGTACAACCTGCCGATCTGCCTTCGTTTAACAAAGTGCAACAAGAGGCGATTGAACTTTGGAAAAAATTTGAATTCGATGTACCGGTTTATACCTACAGCACCGATGTTAGTTCGTTTTACTGGGTAGTACCAATCGAGAATTTTGCTGCTTTGGACCAGGTGTTTGCAAAAGCTGGCGAATTAACAGCAAAAATGAAAGACGATGGTTACGATGCCAGCAAAAAATTCCGCGATCTCTCTACATCGCGCGAAATGGTTATCCACTGGAATAAAGACCTGTCGTACCATACGGCCGATTATGCCGGTCAAACAAGAGATAACAGGTATTGCGAATGGACCTTTTTCTATTTAAAAGCCGGCCACGATAAAGAAATGGCAGAGGCCGTGAAAAAATACATTGAATTTAGTAAGACCATCGACGAAAACTGGGGCTGGGATCTGTATACCGTTTCTATGGGTTACGATTCGCCATGCTGGATCGTTATGGACCGGGCAGAGAACCCGCTGTCGATGCGCAAACTGGAATCAACACTTCAGGAAAATCATTCAGAGAAACTAAAAGAGTTATGGGGGAATATTCAACCACACCTCCGCAAAATGGAAGTGGTAACGGGTTGGTTTCAACCTGATTGGTCGTTGAATTTTGAGCAAGAATAAAAAAATAAATTAAAATAAAAAGCCGGGACTGTCTGCAATTTAGACAATCCTGGCTTTTATGTTCATATCGTACAATCTTCTATCGAATCCTCAGCTATTCATCATCATCAAACAGGTAAGAAGCTTGTTGAATGAAAGAAAAAGGGATTCTCTCCCACTAGCTTCCCGGAAATATTTCCTCAAAAGCCTTAGTCCTGTAATCGAAAATCTCCTCCAGCTTTTTGCGAATGACAAGTGTGTTTGCCAACTGCCCCAGTGGCCCCATTGGCGGACTGTAACTGATAATGTCTTTCATCAACACACCATCTTCCACAGCTTCAACATGGTGCTCGTGATGCCAAAGTTTATAGGGCCCAACACGCTGCTCATCAACAAAATACTTTTGCGGTACCACATGTGTTATTTCGGTTACCCAGGTGGTAGGAATTCCCAGCAATGGTCTCACCGTGTAAGCGATAATCATCCCTTCGTAAGCACTATGCGGCAAGTCGGGTGTGCGGATATCAAAACCCATATAGGGCGGGGTAATACGTTTCAGGTTCTGCGGTCTGGAAATAAAATCCCAAACTTCATTGAGGCTGCTTTTTAGATGTTGTTCGCGACGAAATTGATAGAATGCCATGGTTAATTGTTTTTCTTTTGTTTCACTTTAATCAATTTCGAAGTATCGTATCCACGATCGGTAATACGTTGTAACAGGTCGTTATAAATTTCGGATTCCATTTGTGGTGTCCGGCTCAATATCCACAGGTATTTGTCGGAGCTACTGCCAATAACAGCCCACTGGTAATCCTCATCCAGTTCAAGCACGAAGTAATCGCCATAAAAAAACCAGAAAAAAGAGACTTTCAATTTTGCCGGTTCATTTTTCGGATCAGGGATTTTAGCCTTCCCCACAGATTCCGTGTATTCGCCATCAAGTGTGTTTTCATAACCACTGTTCACCACTTTAATTTTACCATCAGAGCGCATCGAATAGTTAGCGGTAACACCTACAAGCCCCTCTTCGAAACGATGATCGTAACGTGCAATTTCGTACCAGGTTCCGAGGTACTTTTGGAGGTCCAATTCCTTAACTACACTATTGTCTATCATCTGCTTTTGCCCTGAACAGCCGGTTAACAAACTGCTTAATATAAAGCTAAGTAAAATTAGCGAAACAGACCAGTTACCTTGATGTATAGTTTTTTTATGCATTTTTTGTTTAATCATATCTGTAAAAACACTAAACAAGGGGTTTGGTTCGGTTGAGAAGGAAAAAATTCTCTGGTGGTTACAGCCAAAGGGGTAGTGAATCTGGTTCTATCCAATCCCATTCGCGCTCCATAATTCCCAAAATATTTGGGCAAACACTACTATTTACAAACAGCAAAAAAGCAATCTCTGAAAATAAAAAGCACCTTGTTTCCTGATATTGAAATTTTTATATCTTCGCGGCGTAATAACCACGTGTTCTTGATAACCACGTAAAAAACAAGAAAAATGAAGAATAAAGTATCCGTTCTGTTTATGCTTGCAGGTATTCTTTTCGCCACCTGCTTACTTCTTTCCAACATTCTTGCTTCAAAAATTATGATGATCGGTCCGTGGTCAGCCCCGGCCGGAGTATTGATCTTTCCGCTGGCATACATCATTAACGATGTGCTGGTTGAAGTGTGGGGTTACCAAAAAACCCGCCTCATCATCTGGGCAGGATTTGGAGTAAATGTGCTCGCCGTATTGTTCTTTACGCTTGCAATCACTGTAAATGCCGCACCTTTCTGGGAAAACCAGGATGCCTTTGCAACCGTTTTGGGCAGTACCCCGCGTATTGTAGCTGCCAGTATGCTGGCCTACTTGATGGGCTCGTTCCTGAATGCTTATGTAATGAGCAAGTTTAAAGTACTTACCAAAGGAAAAGGATTTTCGCTGCGTGCTGTTGTTTCAACACTTGTTGGCGAAGGTGCCGACTCGGCCATTTTTATCACCATTGCCTTTGCAGGAATGTTTCCTGTAAAAGCCTTGCTTACCATGATTCTTACTCAGGCGATTATTAAAACCGTTTATGAAATTGCCGTTCTTCCGCTTACGATTTGGGTGGTTGGTAAAGTGAAAAAAATGGAAGGTATTGATACCTACGATTATGAGGTTTCCTATAATCCGTTTAAACTGGGACAGGTTTAAGGATTGAAAGACTGATTTATGAATGCAGAAATGCAAGAATGCTTTAATACACTTTAGGCAAAAATGACATCAACAGATAAGAAAAAAGCACTGGTGGTTTTTTCGGGTGGTCAGGACTCTACCACCTGCCTGTTTTGGGCAAAACGTGAGTTCGACGAGGTTTATGCCATTGCGTTTAACTATGGTCAGCGCCATGCCATTGAACTGGAATCGGCAAAAACAATTGCCGAAAAAGCCGGAGTACCTTTGCAGGTTTTTCCGATGGATCTGATTTCGCAACTCAGCCAGAATTCGTTAACGCACCATAGCATGCAGGTTGACCGCCATAAACCGGAAGACACACCACCCAACACGCTGGTGGAAGGCCGGAATATGTTGTTTTTAACTTACGCCGCCATTTTTGCCAAAGTGCACAACATACACCATCTGGTAACGGGTGTGGGTCAGGCCGATTTTAGTGGTTACCCCGATTGCAGGAACGATTTTATCGTGTCGCTGAATGAAACGCTGAACCTGTCGATGGATTATCCGTATCAGATTCATACACCGCTGATGTGGAAGAACAAAAGCGAGATATGGCAATTGGCAGATGAACTGGGCGTTCTTGAACTGGTACAAAATGAAACTGTTACCTGCTACAATGGAGTTAAAGGGCAAGGTTGTGGCGAGTGTCCGGCTTGTGAGCTGCGGAATAAAGGACTTGAAAAATATTTGGAAAAGAAGGTGAATGAGTAATTGAGTGAATTAGGAACAAGATTAAAAGCAGAATAATGAGTGAATTAAAACACCTGGGAAACGAAACGAATTACGATTTTAATTACCGCCCTGATGTATTGGAATCGTTTGATAACAAGCACCCCGAGAATGATTATTGGGTAAAGTTTAACTGTCCCGAGTTTACCAGTCTGTGCCCCATTACCGGGCAGCCCGATTTTGCTACCATCTACCTCAGTTACATCCCTGATGAAAAGCTGGTAGAAAGCAAAAGCCTGAAGCTCTATTTGTTCAGTTTCCGCAACCATGGCGCTTTTCACGAGGATTGTATCAATATTATTATGAAAGATCTGATCGCTTTGATGAATCCAAAGTACATTGAAGTATGGGGCAAATTCTTGCCACGTGGCGGCCTCAGCATCGATCCGTTTTCAAACTACGGAAAACCGGAAACTAAATACAAAGAGATGGCCTGGTTTCGGATGCAAAATCACGATTTGAATCCGGAGCGGATTGATAACCGGTAACCTGTTAAACACGAAAACACTAAGTCTGGAAATCAGACTTCGACTCCGCTCAGTCTGACTGTCACCCTGAGCGTAGTCGAAGGGTGTTTCTCTTCATCCGAAAGGAAACTGGCTTTAAACGAAAATCAAGAAACTCCTCCTTATAGACCTTCATTCTTCAGGTCTAACAGACTTGATTTTTAACGTTCTCCCCATTTATTTTCTTAACGCTTTTTCCCGAAGGCGGCCCCGAAGGCGCACTTTGTGCGGGCTCGTCAAAAATCCGTCAATCGGGCTAATTGGATTGTATCAATATTATTATGAAAGATCTGATCGCTTTGATGAATCCAAAGTACATTGAAGTATGGGGGAAATTTTTGCCACGTGGCGGCCTCAGCATCGATCCGTTTTCAAACTATGGAAAACCGGAAACTAAATACGAAGAGATGGCCTGGTTTCGGATGCAAAATCATGATTTGAATCCGGAGCGGATTGATAACCGGTAGTCGGAAAATTTTTACCCCTAAATCCCCTGAAGGGGACTTTAAAACCTGAATGATGAATATCGGTCGTAATGAAAGCCCGTACAAATTCTGACAAATGTAATCCTACATTCGTAATTCGTTAATCATCAATCAATATTCACAATTAGAATTTCAGCTTTGCAATTTCATCCAGCCACTTTTGTTTCTCCTCATCCGAAAGGAAACTGGCTTTAAACGAATTGGCTGCAAGTTTTACAATGTCATTGTCGGAGAGATTAAGCGCTTCGTTTACAGCATGGAAATTCGCATTCATATAACCACCAAAATACGCCGGATCGTCGGAATTGACAGTGGCAACAATGTTATGATCCAGGAGCTTTTTTAAAGGGTGATCAACCATATCATTCACCACTTTCAGTTTCAGATTCGACAGCGGACAAACCGTTAACGGCATTTCCAAACGTGCCAGCTCATCCAGCAATGCGGTATCATCGATCGAACGTACACCATGATCGATACGGGCTACTTTAAGCATTTCTATTGCATCCCAAACGTTTTGTGCCGGGCCTTCTTCGCCGGCATGAGCCACCGTCAGGAATCCTTCGGTACGTGCCATCTCAAACACCTTTTTAAACTTGGCCGGTGGATGACCTTTTTCGCTGGAATCGAGACCATAAGCCGTAAAAAGTTCACCAAAACGCAACGATTCTTTAAAGGTCTTGATAGCATCTTCTTCACTCAGGTGACGCAAAAAATTTGGAATAAGGCGGTAAGTTATGCCCCATTCATTACGAGCATCGATACAGGCCTGCAAAATACCGTTAATTACATTTTCAAACGGAACGCCGCGCTGGGTATGCGTTTGCGGATCGAAAAAGATTTCGGTGTGCACCACTTTTTCATCGTAGCACTTTTTCAGGTAAGCTAAGGTGAGGTCGTAGAAATCCTGCTCGTAAAGTAATACGTAGGCTCCGGCGTAATACAAATCCAGAAATTCCTGTAGGTTATTGAATTGATAGGCTGAATGCAAATCGTCAACCGATTTAT
Source organism: uncultured Draconibacterium sp. (assembly GCF_963675065.1). Taxonomy (NCBI): domain Bacteria; kingdom Pseudomonadati; phylum Bacteroidota; class Bacteroidia; order Marinilabiliales; family Prolixibacteraceae; genus Draconibacterium; species uncultured Draconibacterium sp. Next base: position 3,807,857 of record NZ_OY775906.1, read on the forward strand.
ATTTTAAACGGATATCGTTTCGCCCGGCAATGGTAAACATCAGTTCCGGCTCAAAAGTTCCTTCTATATGAACATGCAATTCGGCCTTCGGAATCGCATTTATTAAGTCAATTTGTTTTCTCGATGTCATTCTTTTCTTCTTTATTTCAAATATACGTATAGTGATTGCTATTCCACAAATGAAAATAATGAGTTTTACAAAGTTTATCTGTGTAACTCTGTGGTATAAAAAAACATTCATAATTCCCAAAAATCACCAACAGGAATGAAAGTAATGCGATTTTCCGCTAACTCTCCCTCATTCCCTCTCTTCTCAAAGAGAGGGACGATTGTGTCGAAGGCACAATCAGGGTGAGTCTATAAAATATGAAGCAGATTTTGCTATTAAATTTTATTAGACTTTCACAAAAAAAGCAGACCCGAAACGAGCCTGCTTTCTAAATCTATTTGGTATTTGTCTTTCTATACTTTTGGCAATTCCCATGGTGCGCGATAGGTTGGCACCAATAATTCGTTGGCCGCATCGTTACCAATAAATTTGCTGTTATCGGCATCCCAATACAGGCGCTGACCGGTTTTTAAGGCCATGTTACCCAGGTGAGCCACACGAGCAGTATTGGCAGCAATACCAACATGACAGTTCGTATTCTGATCGTCATCTTTAATACAATCAATAAAGTTAGCCATGTGGTTGTTCAAGCCCTGTCCATCGCCTTTTTTCAATTCTACGCGCTCCATTTTTGGGTTTCTGCCACCTTCAGGAATAACTTCCCAGCCATTGCGATCAACCACCAAAGTTCCGTTTTCCCCAACAAAACCTACACCGTGGCTGCGGCCGTAGTAACCACCATCAATTCCCAAACCATGATCCCACAACAAGGTATAATCGTCAAATTCATATAAAGCCTGCATGCTGTCTGGTGTTTCACAAGCATCATCAGGATAGCCAAATTTACCACCCATTGCCATAATCGATTTTGGCGCTTTGGCTTTCATTCCGTATAAACCATAGTCGATAATGTGCACACCCCAGTCGGTCATTAATCCACCTGCGTAATCCCAAAACCAGCGGAAATTAAAGTGAAAACGGTTCGGGTTAAACGGACGCGCTTTTGCAGGTCCTAACCACATATCGTAATCCACACCTTCAGGAACAGGTCCGTCTGGCATCACCGGAATCGATTTCATCCAACCCTGATAAGACCAGCAACGAACGGTACGAATTTTACCCAGCGCACCGGTGTAAACAAAATCAACAGCCTCTTTCCAGTGCTTGTCGCTACGTTGCCACTGCCCTACCTGGGCAATTGTACCATAACGTTTCCAGGCACGCTCCATAATATTGATCTCTTCGATGTAGTTTGCCAATGGTTTTTCACAGAAAATATGTTTTCCTTCCTGTGCTGCATAAACAAAAGGCAAACAGTGCCAATGATCAGGTGTGCCAATAATGATCACATCAATTCCAGGCTCTTCCAGTAATTTTCTGAAATCTTTAAAACCCTTTGGTTTTGTTCCCTGAATTTTTTCAACGTCGGCAATACGTTTGTTTAGAACGTTCTCATCCACATCGCAAATGGCCGCGCACTCCGTATTTTTTTGTTTTAAGAAAGCTTGAAGATCAGAAAAGCCCTGACCTTTTGCCCCTATCACGCCACAAACTAATTTTTCGTTTGCACCAGAGCACGATTCCATCGCTAAAGGCATACTTGACGCAATTCCTACGCCAGCTGTTGCCATTGCCGATGTTTTAATAAAGTTTCTTCTATTAGTCATTTTTATGTAGTTGGTATTAGAAAATAAATCTTAATTCATTTGTACTTAGCTTAAGAAGATCTTCCTTCGCGTAACCGACCCCAAATTTGTAGAATAATTTTAAGTTATCCATTTTTAATATCGGTTTTTTAGTATTCATCACTCACTTATTAATCTATTTTACAACAGGTTTTTTAGATCTGAGGATAAAACTGTCACTTTTTTATTTAAACATTCGCTTAAACCCAGCGAACTATTGAAATTCTATTTCGTCCTTTTTTCGGTAAACAGTTCCTTTAAAATGAGCAATATGCTCGTTTGCTTCGTTGGTAATCTCCACCAGATATGTTCCGAGTTTATCATTGAGCGAAATCTCTTTTGCCTCGGCAATTAAAGTACCCGATGATGTGGCTTTAAAAAACGAAATCTCAGCATCGATTGCCAGCGCCACTCTGCCATGCGAATTAGACGCTACGGCAAAAGTAAAATCAGCCAATGTGAACAAAGCTCCACCATGCACAATTCCTACTGAATTATAATGATCAGGTTTAATCTCCATCCTCGATTTTGCATAGCCGGGTTTAGCTTCCACCAATTTTATCCCGTTGTTGGTAGCAAACACATCTTTCTCAAATGTTTTGTGATATTTTAAATCGGTCACTTTTTGTTAATTTGATTTTGGTGAAATTACAAAAAAAGAAAGCCGGAAATGATTTGCTTCCGGCCTGAAATATCTTCATTTTATTCTTTTTGCATGGCATCGTCGAATGCAACATCTGATGGTGCAAAATCAACCTTTTTAACAAATTCGCATGATTCAGCAGCCCCGGCTTCACGGTCCATTCCGCTGTCTTCCCATTCTACGGAAAGCGGCCCCTTGTAAGCGATATCATTCAGCGCCCGGATAATGTTCTCGAACTGAATCTTTCCTCGTCCCATACTACGGAAGTTCCAGTAACGGCGATTATCGCCAAATTCCATGTGACCACCAAAAACACCAACTCCGGTTGGCACATCGCTCCAGTAAACATCTTTCATATGCACATGGAAAATACGATCGGCAAACTCGTTGATAAAGCGCACATAATCCACATGCTGATAACCTAAATGGCTGGGATCGTAATTATAACCAAACGCAGGATGATAATCCAGTGCTTTTAGTGCCAGGTGTGCGGTATGAATATCAAAAGCAATTTCCGTTGGATGAGCTTCCAAGGCATATTTTACTCCCAGACTTTGGTACTCGTCCAGGATCGGTTTCCAGCGGCGCGCAAATTCGGCATAACCTTCTTCAATCATTTCGGGTGATACCGGTGGAAACGAATACAACAGATGCCAAATCGGGCTTCCGGTAAATCCAACCACAGTATCTACTCCAAGTCGTTTGGCCACTTCGGCTGTTTTTACCATTTCTTCCGCTGCTCGCTGACGCACCCCTTCCGGATCACCATCGCCCCAAACATGCGGGCTGGCAATGTTCTTATGCCGCTGATCGATAGGATCGCAAACACATTGGCTATCCAAATGTGTTGAGATGGTATACAGCTGAAGGTCATATTTATTTAGCAATTCTCTTCTGCTATCACAATATGCCTGATCGGCTTTTGCAATTTCCATGTGATCGCCCCAGGTGCATAGTTCCAAACCATCGTAGCCAAATTGTTTTGCTTTCTGACACATGGTTTCAATAGGCAAATCGGCCCATTGTCCGGTAAAAAGTGTTACTGGTCTTGCCATTATTATTTTAGTTTTAAGTTCAGATTTTCATCGTTATTTATTGAGCAGGAGACTTTGAGTCTCCTGCTCAATCGTTAAAGAATTATTCGATCGTTTCGCCAAATTTTACCCATTTCACCTCGTCGTTGTATCCGGCACTAACTACCGTGTCGATGAATTGCATTCCTCGGATTCCATCTTCAACTCCCGGGAAATCGAGCATTTCGGGTGTAGGTTCTTCGCCGTTGGCTTTTGCACGAACGGTAAGTGCAAAATTGCGGTAGATGTTGGCAAACGCTTCCAGGTAACCTTCGGGGTGTCCGCCCGGAGTTCGGGTATTGTGAAGAGCTGCGGGAGCATCGAGGCTGGTTCCGGTTCGTAAAATCTGCGTCGGTTTATCGGTCCATTTTACAATCAAAGTATTGGGTTCGTGCTGGTTCCATTCCAGACCACCTTTTTCGCCATAAACCCTAATTTTAACTGCATTTTCTTCGCCGGCAGCAACCTGACTGGCCATAAGAACACCCTTGGCTCCGTTATCGAAACGCAACAAAGCAGTACCATCATCATCCAATAAACGATTAGGAACAAAAACATTAATTTCAGCACAAAGCTCTGTAACCTGTAATCCTGTAATATATTCGGCTAACTGATGTGCGTGTGTCCCAATGTCGCCCATACAACCTGCTTTCCCCGATTTTTTTGGGTCGGTACGCCAACTTGCCTGGGCATTTCCTGCATCTTCCACTTTTGATGAAAGCCACCCCTGTGGATATTCAACATATACTTTTCTGATTTTTCCCAAACGACCTTCGGCAACCATATGTTTTGCCTGTTTTACAGCCGGGTAGCCCGAATAAGTATGCGTTAACGCAAAAGTTAAACCTGTATTATTGATTTGTTCTTTTAGTTGAAATGCCTCATCCAACGTAAAAGTTATCGGTTTATCGAGCACCACATTAAAACCATTTTCAAGCGCCATCATAGCCGGTGCAAAATGCACAAAATTGGGTGTTACTATCGAAACAAAATCCATTCGCTCGCCTTCGGGAAGTTTGGCTTCTTTTTCAAACATTTCCTGATAGGTTTCATAGACTCTGTCATCAGGTAAATAATATGATTTTCCCGATTGTTTTGATATTTCAGGATTAACACTAAAACAGCCGCAAACAAGTTCAATTTGGTTGTCCATAAAAGCAGCCAATCGATGTATTGCACCAATAAAAGCGTCGGTGCCTCCACCAACCATTCCCATACGAAGTTTTCGATTCATCATGATTTATTTAGTTTATGTTGATTCAGTAATAAGTTTATAAAATTAAGAACTCTTTTTCACGAAAACAACAAAAACGGACACAGAGTTCTGATATGTTCTATTCTGCTATATTCACAGAATTAATGAACAGAATTGTGCTATCATTCACTAAAATTCAATAATAATTCCGATGGTTGGTAAAACAGTTCCCGACTTGCTTTCAATTTCGTTCAGCACATAACGCGTTCCGTTGTCTGTTGTAAGAAAATTCCCGTTGGCATCTTCCGCACGAACTATAATATCGTTTTGCTGCGCCTGGAAATTGTAGAGATTCTGAATATCGATATAAAATTTAGCAGTAAGTTTTTCGAAATAATAGGATTTATCTACACGAATATCGAGCTGATGAAAAGGATCAAAACGTTTGGCATTAAGCTGCGTATAATCGTAATACGGTTGGCCTTGTAGGTTCCAGGCTTCTACCAGCGACGATTTTTCGATATCCCACGGCGTATAAGGCAAACCACCCACAAAACGCCAGCGTGCACCAACGCGCCAGTTGCGTTTCAGGTCTTTGGTGGTGGTCAGTGTAATCAGGTGTTTTGCGTCCCAACTTGACGGGATGTACGAACCTTCTCCATCTTTAAATTCGCTACGCACCAAGGTGTACGACAGGTTGAAGTTAAATCCGTCAGTAGAATTAATACGCGCCTGAAATTCGGCTCCGTAAGCTCTTCCCTCGGAGGTTGAGGTTACTTCTTCGTCGCCGACCACACCAAAATCAGCCCCCAGGTTAGCCAGGCTAACCTGGTCGTTTACCGAAAACGGATACTGTGAATAACCTTTCCAAAATGCCTCGGCCGATAACTGCACGGTAGATTTTGGACGATACTCCAAACCGCCAATAAGATGATCTACAGCAATGTATTTCAGCTTGTTGGCTTTATTCACAAAAACATCGTTCTCCTTATAACCCAACGTTGTATAAGCTGGCAACTGATAATAACGTCCGGTGTTAAAATTCAGGCTCCACTGATCGGTTAAGGTGTATGATGCCGAAAAACGTGGCGAGAACTGATCCAATAAATTCTTCATACTCGATGAGTAATTATTCGCATCGGCACGCACGCCCAGCGAAAGTGCCAGACGCTCGCTAAAAACCGACCTGCTCAACTGTGCAAACAGACCATATTTTACCAGGTTAAGATTGGTGTTGTAACTCACATCAACCGGCTGGCCTTCATAAAAACGGCGGAACTGCGAGCTGTTTTTGTAGCTTACAAAATCGAGGTTGGTACCAAAATTCAGTTTAAATCCATCCATGCGCGAGGTGTTTTCAAAACGAAACTTGTTTTCGGCCTCCTGGGAATCGTAATCCAGAATTTTGTTCTCCTCCGAACTCTCGTCGTTATCGAGATATTTGTACGCGTTATTGTCTAAATGACTGCGACTTGCCACAAAAGTCTGGTAGCTGTTATCGCGGTAATGTTTGTAAACCGCTCCCACCGTGTACGACCATTGTTTGTTCACCGGAATTTCGCTAAGAATGTACTTTTGCTCGTCGTCCGGGTCTTCAATATCTTCATTCAGTTCAAACAAATCGTTGGCTCCCAAACCTATCAGTGTCAACTCATTCTTTTTATCGAAACGGGTGCGTACTTTAAACTGCATATCGGTAAATGTGGGTAAAAAAGGCAATTCCAGCGCGCTAAACAAAAACTGCAGATACGACTGACGTACCGAAAAAACGAAGTTTGTCTTTTCTCCAATGGGGCCATCCAGTGTTGCGGCAATTTCGGATGCTCCCAGCGTTCCGTGGAAATTCAGTTTCTCCTCATTCCCATCAATTTGGTAGAATTCCATCACGCCACTTAAGGCGTTTCCACGACTGGCCGGGAAAGCGCCCGAGTAATAATTTACTTCGCGAATAAAATCGGCATTCAAAATTCCCACCGGACCTCCGGAAGCACCTTGTGTAGCAAAGTGGTTGATAAACGGCACCTCAACACCATCAAGATAAAAGCGGCTTTCTGACGGGCCGCCGCCGCGGATAATAATATCGTTTCGGAAAGCGGGCGTTGACTGCACACCAGGAAATGACTGAATGATTTTTGAGATATCGCGGTTGGCACCGGGACTTTTTTCTATTTCGCCAATACCAATACTGCGTAACGAAACCGGGCTTTCAATGGTTTTTCGGAATGGAGAAGCGGTTACCGTAACTTCATTCAGCTCCGAAACCGTTTTTTCGAGTAATATTTCAACAAAAGGAGCGCTCGAATTATTTACTTCCAACTCCGATGAAATGGCCTTTTTATAGCCAACAAAACTGGCTTCAATGCGAATGAATCCAGGAGTCAGATTTCTAAACTCGAAGTGGCCTGACTCATCAGTTACCGTCCCGTTTGAGGTACCCGATACCAGCACATTAACAAACGGTAATGGTTCATTGCTCACTGCATCTACAACTTTTCCGGTTACTGCAGCGTTTTGTGCAAGCATACTTACAGGCAATCCGAATAAAAGAAAAATTAATCCGAGTCTTCTCATTGTTTTTGTTTAATATTTCTGTCAAATTTCCAAACAAAACTAAATAATAAAAGTTGAGAAAGGATTATTGTTTTTATAAATTAGCCATCGAAAAAGTAAAAAGCAGATGCGTGTTGTAATTCAAAAAGTAAAGGAAGCTTCGGTAACCGTTGAAGGCGAAAAGATATCGGCCATAAAAAATGGACTGCTGATTTTGGTTGGCATCGAAAACGAAGATACACAGGAAGACATTGATTACCTGGTAAAAAAATCGACGCAGCTCCGGGTTTTCGACGATGAGAACGGTGTGATGAACCGTTCGGTTATGGATGTTGACGGCGATATAATTGTGGTGAGCCAGTTTACACTGCAGGCCAACACCAAAAAGGGTAACCGCCCATCGTATATTCGGGCTGCCAAACCCGACATTTCTATTCCGATGTACGAAAAATTTGTAGTCGCCATGGAAACGGCTCTCGGCAAAAAAGTAGGAACCGGAAAATTTGGTGCCATGATGGATGTGGCGCTGATAAACGACGGGCCGGTAACCATTATCATCGACTCGAAACAAAAGGATTTTTAATTCACCAACAAAATAAAGGTGCTATGAAAAACGAACTTACATTACCCGAAGCCCAGAAACAAGTTGACGCGTGGATTAAAACCATTGGTGTGCGCTACTTTAGCGAATTGACGAACATGACAATTCTTACCGAAGAAGTGGGTGAGTTGGCTCGTATTATGGCCCGAAAATACGGTGATCAGTCGTTTAAAAAGTCGGATGAAGAATATAACCTTGCCGATGAAATGGCCGATGTGCTTTGGGTGCTGATCTGTCTGGCCAACCAAACCGGAGTTGATTTGAATGAGGCATTTCTGAAAAATATGGAGAAAAAAACCAGTCGCGACAGCGAACGGCATAAAAATAACGACAAATTGAAATAGGCCATTTATTCATAAAACTGCACTTTTGTTATTTTGAAATAATATTCCGGCCATTCAAGTAAGATTTTAAGAAAAAGCAGCAAAATCTTATTCAATTAAAAATATCAGAAATTATCTGTACGTTATAAAACATTTACTACAAACGGGTTTCATGATGAAATTTCTACTTTCATTAAAGAAAAATCGCTTACTTTGCTAATGCAACAAAAGTTGCAAATAGAATATAAAACAAGCAGACTTAAAACGTACACAATGGAAAATCTCGATTGGAAAAATATTGGGTTTGGATACCGCGATACCGACTATAACGTTCGCTGCTATTACCGTAATGGCGAGTGGGGAGAATTGGAAATCAGCTCATCGAACAGCATTAACATTCATATGTCGGCAACGGCATTACACTATGGACAGGAAGCTTTTGAAGGACTAAAAGCCTTTAAAGGAAAAGATGGCAAAGTCCGTGTTTTTCGTATGGATGAAAATGCCAGGCGTATGCAAGATTCTGCCGATGGTATTCTGATGGCTAAACTTCCGGTTGAGAAATTTCAGGAGGCCGTACGTATGGCCGTAAAAATGAATGAACGTTTTATTCCGCCTTACGAATCGGGTGCTGCGTTGTACATTCGTCCGCTGTTAATTGGTACCGGACCGCAAATTGGTGTGTCACCGGCCGAAGAGTACCTGTTTATGGTATTTGTAATGCCTGTTGGCCCTTATTTCCCTGAAGGTTTCAAACCTACCAACCTGGTAATTTATCGCGAATTCGACCGTGCTGCTCCGCAAGGAACAGGAAAATATAAAGTTGGTGGAAACTATGCAGCCAGCATGTACGAAGGTAAAAAAGCCAAGAAAAACGGTTTCTCGGCTGTACTTTATCTCGATAGTAAAGAGAAAAAATACATCGACGAATGTGGACCGGCCAACTTCTTTGGCATAAAAAACAATACCTACATTACACCGGAATCGGATTCAATTCTTCCATCGATCACCAACAAAAGCCTTATCGTTTTGGCCGAAGAAATGGGATTGAAGGTGGAGCGCCGGAAAGTTCCGTACGAAGAACTGGCCGAGTTTGATGAAGTTGGAGCTTGCGGAACTGCTGCTGTAATTTCGCCAATTAAAGGTATTTACGATAACGACAACGACAAGTGGTTTAAATACGGCAACCAGGAAGAAGCCGGCGAATGGTCGACAAAATTATACAACAAACTTCGCGCAATTCAATACGGCGACGAACCCGACACACATGGTTGGGTGGAGATAATTGAGTAAAAATTTATTCAAGAAATATATGAAACCGTTCTTTTTTTAGAGAACGGTTTTTTTATTTATAAATCGAGATGGTTAATAAGGTTTATTTACTTTTTTGAATCCAGGGCTACTAAGGTTTATTCTTTTAAAATAAGGTTCTTCCACTGTAAATAAGGAACCTTAGTCTTCGACCTCAACCTTAGTAGAAATCCTTCCAGCCACCTACTCAAACCTTATTAACCTTATTTCATAATAGAAATAATATCTTACTGATTATTAGTACCAGTCTGATAATGCTCAATAAACTTCTGATATTCTTCCTCGAACGTTGTTGTTTTATGATGTTCCGGTTGATTCAAAATGTATTTGCAAACCCGGTCCACATCCGATTTTGACACTGAAAAAGCCGAAGCAGATTGCTGCCAGGTAAATTTTCCTGCAACTAATTTATTCGAGTTAATAAATCGTTCTGTGCTGCCTGCAACGACTTCCAGAAGTTCTTCTTCCGAAATAAGCGGTGAACGAGAGACCAAAAAATGAACATGTTCAGGATTGGCATAAATGGCATATAATTTTGATTTCTGATGCGATACAATTCCTGTAATGTACTTTTCAATCCGCTCTCTGCTTTTCTCGGAAATGACTGCCATTCGTTTGTAGGTGGTAAGAATAAAATGCGTGTAAAGATTGTTATATTCAATTTTCATGTTTGATAAGGTTAATAAGGTTTGATTTCTATTTTACATTTAGTGCTACTAAGGTTTATTCATTAAAAATAAGGTTTTTATGAATTATAATCAAACTCAAAAATCGTAACACTTGTTAGCATATTCATTACAAACAACCTTATTCTTCAGCCGTAACCTTAGTAGAAACCATTTGAGCCACCGTTCCAAACCTTATTAACCTTATTCTTTGCGAAAAAATTCGGAGCTTTTTTTATTTCTACTGTAACTATCCCGTAACTTGTCCGTCGTATGTTACGAATGAGGTTCAGAAAAAAATGACAATTACCGAATATAACCTTGCTGTAGATGAGTACTCAGACCGCCTGTACCGCTTTGTGCTAAAAAGCATTAAGGATGTACATGCGGCGCAGGATATTGTGCAGGACAGCTACGAGAAACTGTGGAAGAACCACGAGAATGTGGATGGCAAAAAAGTAAAATCATATCTTTTTACCACTGCCTACCATACAATGATCGACCGCATACGCAAGGAAAAACGTTCGGCGTTTGCTGAGGATTTAAGCTTGTCGGAAGAAGGCCACGAAAGCAATTATTCCGACTTAAGCGAAATACTAAATGAAGCCGTTAAAAAACTACCTGAGATACAACGAATGGTAGTGTTGTTGCGCGATTACGAAGGATACAACTACAATGAAATTGGCGAGCTTACCAACCTAAGCGAGTCGCAGGTGAAGGTTTACATTTACCGTGCAAGGTTGTTTCTGAAAAAATATATTGGCAGCATTGAGGCTGTGGCATAAGCCCTCAATCCCCTAAAGGGGACAAAAGAGGAAAGGAGAAACATGAAGGAGATTAACAGAACAAATTACGAAGCTTATTTTATCGATTACCTTGAGGGCAACCTCGATGAAACGATGATCGATAGTTTTATTGCGTTTCTGAAAGTGAACCCCGACCTGAAACAAGAACTGGAACTTTATGAACCCATTGCGCTAGAGCCCGAAAAGTTGGCGTTCAGCAAAAAAACGGAGCTTTACAAAAGCAATTTCGATAATAGCGAAACATTTGATAATGCCGCCATTGCCTTGCTTGAAGGCGATTTGAACAAAAATGAAAAACAGGAATTTGAAAGCTACCTGGGCAATCATCCTGAAAAGGAAAAAGAGGCAGCAGCCTTCCAAAAAACCATTTTAACGGCTGATGAAAGTATTGTTTTTGAAAATAAGAAAAAGCTCTACAAAAAAGCGCCGGGCAAAACTATTCTGCTTTGGACAAGCCGTGTGGCAGCTGTTTTAATTCTTGGCCTGGTTATTTTCAACGTAGTAAACCGTAATAGTACGGTTGAAGAAAACGCTGCGCAACAAATTGCAGAAGTGGAAAAAGCACCTCAGAAAACAATTGTAGAAACTCCGGTTATAACTCCGGGAAATGATATAAACACTGAAGTTGCCGAGAATACGCCAACGGTAGTTCCGGCGCCGGTAGAACAAATAACTCCGAAAAAGCCGGTTATTGAAAACATTGTTGAAGAAAACATTACTACAACAGCTTCCGATGAGTTACTAGCCATGCGCGAAACACTTATTGTTCCTGAAGAACTGCAATCTATAAACGCCTCGATAAACGTTGAACAACCAACTGCAACACTGGCAACCATGTACATTATTTACCCGGCCGAAACTTACGGTGATGAAATGCTATTGGCCGATCGCGTTAAAGAAAAACTCAATTTGCGAAATATCTCAAAAGCCGGTCTCGACCTGATTGCAAGTATTTCTGATGATCGGTTCGAATACGAAACCAACAACAACGGTAAAGTGGTAAATTACTCTTACGAATCGCGTTTGTTGGCATTTTCTATTCCCGGAAGAAATGAGGCTGCAGAATAAATTTTTTAACTTTCACTGTAACTTTTAAAACCACACGTCCGTCACAGCATCGAGAAACATTTAAACGAAGAAACTATGAAACAATTATTGATCTTAATTTTATGCTGCACACTAAGCATAAATCTATTCGCACAAAACGATACCACCGAGATTAAAGTATTAAAAAAGAACGTGGTAACTGTTGTTGAAGACCACGACAAAGTACAGGTTGCTGTTGGCGATGGCGTTGAAGTAATTACCGACGACTGGGGTGACACGACACATGTTCGAGTTGGACGCCGGACCTTTAAAGTTATTGATGGCCACAATGGAACATCCATTAAAGTTGAAAAAGACAAAAACCGCCCAAAATGGTCGGGACGTTTTAACCCGCATTGGGCAGGTCTTGAGGTCGGTGTGAACATCATGACCGGAACCGACTACTCCATCTACAACAATAATCCTGATTTTAGTGATTATGATGGTGATTTTCTCGACCTGAATCCGGGCAAATCGTTATCGTGGAACCTGAATTTTGCTGAATTTGCATTTAAAAACGAACGCAAAACCTTTGGCGTAGTTACCGGCCTCGGAATAAGTTTTAACGACTACACCTTTAACGATCCGATTACTATTGAAAAATACAATGGTGACGGAATAATTGTACCCGTTAACTTACCCAACGATAACGACGGGAATAGCATTAAAAAATCGAAGTTACATGTAAATTATCTCACAGCACCATTAATGCTTGAGGTTAAAACCCCACTTCGGATGGGCAGCTCGCGCATGTATTTGGCCGGAGGTGTTATTGGCAGCCTTTACCTGGGCTCGCACACCAAATACAAATACTACAAAGGCGATAAAGAAAAATCGAAAAGTGGCTATAATGTTAGTCAGTGGAAATACGAACTTACCGGGCGTATTGGTTTTGGCGACTTCTGTGTATTTGCCAATTACAGTATGACACCATTATTTAAAGATGGCAAAGGCCCTGAAGGCGCTCCATTAATGATAGGTATTTCATTCCCGAATATTTAAGAACTTTTTACAACAGTAAAACGTGGTTCTTTCGGTAAGAAAATGAACAAATAACAGCTTTTTATTATTTCGGGCACACAATATTTGCACCAAACAAAAAAGACCTCAAAAAACAAATATAGCCGCTAACGATGCTTTTCGTTAGCGGCTATATCCAGCCTTTGATCCGCATTTCAATTGAATTAATGCCAGAAATAACTTTGTTAAAAACCATTAGTTAAACAAAAGGATTTCGGTTTATAATCAACAACCATCCTTTGTTTAATAACCCGATTAACTCGCTGTTTAACACAGCAAAAACCACAAAAAACAAGAACAATATTTTTTAGCATTTTATTCGTTATGAAAACAAGATTAGTATTTTGCACAGCCATTCTTATGCTTCTTTTTACGCATCTGGCTTCTGCCCAACGATGTAATTTAACCGGAAAAATCATCGATAAATTAACACACGAGCCCATAGCTTATGCCAATGTTGCGCTTTTCTCATCAAACGATTCAGCACTTGTTTCGGGTACTATAACCGACGACAACGGACAATTTCTGTTGGAAAAATTAAAGAAAGGAAAATACAGCATAAAAATGAGTTTTATTGGTTATCAGGCGGTAATAACAAACAATGTTTTACTACAACCCGGAACCCGCAATCTGGGCGAAACAGAACTTTCGGTTTTATCAGAAAATATTGAAGAAATAACCGTGAAAAGTACAAAACCGGCCATGAGTTATAAAGTAGATCGTAAAGTTATTAATGCCGGAAGTTTTCCGGGCGCCAATGCTGCCATCGATCTACTGGAAAATGTTCCGTCGGTTCAGTTAGATCTCGACGGCAACCTTACCTACCGTGGCGATGGAACATTTAAAGTGTATATTAACGGTCATCCGGTGGCCAATGGCACTGAAAAGCTTCGCCAGCTGCCCACTAACCGAATTGATAAAATTGAGGTAATTACGAACCCTTCGGCCAAATACGATGCCGAAGGAACTGCCGGAATTATACAAGTGATTCTGAAAAAGAACCGTTTGGAAGGATATGCCATTAATTCCAGCATTAAAGTTAATAACCTTGGAGCATATCGTGCAATGTTTTCTATCGATAATAAAACAGAAAAAAGTGGCTGGTACATCAACTCGTACTGGTCGGAGGATGTGTGGAGCAAATACAACGAAAACATCCGCCAAGCTATTACCGACGGAACAACAACGTACATCACCAATTCTGATTTCGATTCAAAACACAATCAAAAAAATTCAAATGTAGAACTAGGATTTAACTACGATATTTCTGATAAAGACTACATCGACTTCTCGGGCTATATTAACCCGTTAAAAATAAAGCAAAAAAATACCAGTAAAGGTTGGGTTTCCGAACAAATTATAAACGAAAACGGAAACACGAGCAATTCCGACCATCTGTTAAACAGTTTGTACACTTGTAATTACCAATATGTTGGAGGAACACTAAGCTATGAACACACTTTTAATAAAAACCGCTCGCATTTACTTTCGGCTTATGTCGACTATTCGGGCTATGTTACTGATTTAACTGAACGCCAACACGACGAACAGATTTACGATAACCGCACTGATCGAGAAGGGTTTATCGGATCGGAACATAAAGAAACCATAATTGAAGCAAAACTGGAATACAAAATGCCTATCAGCAAAAAACTAAGCATGGAAACCGGTGCTGAAATTATTACCGACCACATTCCTAGAATTACTTCGGTTAGCGGTACTTTCAACGAGGATGGGAATATTACAAAATACAACGATGCGCCACTCAACCAAACTGTCGATTTTATCCAGGATGTTTATGCACCTTTTCTGTTGCTAAAACACGAAGGTGAAAAGTTTGCAATTCAAGCCGGAACCAGAGTTGAGTTTACTAATCGTCGCTCTGATTACAGCTATGACGACGAAAACAGCAACCGGGTAACTCTTCCCGACCGCAACAGGTTTACCAATTTTTTTCCATCAGCGCATGTAACTTATAATTTTAGCGAAACCCATCAGCTTTACCTGAGTTATTCGCGCCGCATACAACGACCAAATTACTGGAAGCTGGTACCACTTGAGCAATATGAATCGCCTTACTCGTATTACACCGGAAATGGCGATTTACAACCTGCTTACACCGATGCTTTAGAAGCCGGTTATAAAAAATCGTGGGATAAGAACTTTATATCAGTAGAAGTTTTTACACGCAAAACTGATAATGTAATACAAAGTTACACCAGTGCCGGCAGCGAAAACACACTGATATTATCGCCCGAAAACGTAGGAGAATCGTGGAGTACCGGAATAGAAATTATGGGTGGAGTAAATATATTTTCGTGGTGGAACAGCAATTTAAGTACCAGCCTTTATGATTATCGGCTAAATGTAGATTTTAATGATTCGCAATACACCCGCAAACAATTTAAGACCGATACACGCTGGAACAACACCTTTATTCTTCCCAAATCGTTTGTGCTAAAATGGGATTTAAGTTACAATAGCCCATACAAAACAGCGCAATCAAAACGCGATGATTTTTGGGTGTCGAACATAGCACTAAAAAAAGAGTTTAACGAAGGAAAATGGATTACAACGCTGGTATACAAAGATATTTTTTCGAGTTACGAACATACAACAGCACAAACAGGTAATGATTTTTCAATACTAACACGTACTGATTATAAACCATCATTTTCGTTAAAACTCGCTTATTCATTCGATAACCAGAAATAGCACTTTTTATTTAACTTAGCCCAAAAGCGATCAACCGGGCATGGAGATTTTAAAAATAGTGCCATTTATAAGTTTCTTAGCATTTGCAGCAATACTGTATTTTCGGGTGTGGCAATTGCAAAAAAAAGGAATTCGGCTTTGGTCTAAACAGCGGAAAAAGAAACAATCGATGTACCTGCTTTTTCCCTTGTTTGGATTATTGCTTTTTGTTTGGCTTTTTGAAGTTATTCGTGCTGCATTTCAGTTTTCTACCACTATTCTTCCTAAACTACTGACTTATAAACTTATTGAAAGTATTTTTCCTGAAGTTTTTGGTACGGTACTCGTTTTATTTTCACTGGTACTATTTTGGGTTACTCTTAATCATTTTAACACCTCACTGCGTTTTGGATTAGCCAAAAACAACAAAGGAAAATTAGTTACCTCGGGCATTTTTTCCATGTCGCGTAACCCCTTCTTTCTTTCGCTCGGAATTTACTTTTTAGGCGTTGTACTGATTCTTCCCTGCCTCTATTTGCTTGTTTTTACCTTGGCTGCTTTTGTGGGAATTCATTGCTTCATTCTAAAAGAAGAACGATTTATGTATGAAAATTACGGGGAGGAATACAACAACTACGCAAAAACCGTAAGGCGCTATTTTTGAGTGGCAAACTGATAAAACGGCACCACCTGAATGGTTTTATCCTTACGAATAAAAGTGTCAGTTTGGTTTAAAGTTACCAAAGTCCCTTCTTTGAAACCGAAGAAATCCATAGCTTCCAGCAAACCATTCAACTCTTGTTCCAGATTATCCTGTTCCAGTTTTGCACAAACCTGAACCGCCACTTTCGCCTGATCTTTTCCAAAACCGATGAAGTCGCAGTACCCGTTTTCCGAAAAATAGAAGAGTTCAGTGAATTTCGATTGTAAATACAGAAATACCAGGTTTTCAAGTAGCTGACCCGTTTTTTCCCCGATATTAAAAGTTGCCGCACTTACAAAACCCGTATCGGCCACATAAACTTTTCGTGGGTTTACCAGCTGTTTTCGCAGCGAGTAGCTAAATTTTGGAACATAGTACATTAAAAAACCGGCCTCCATAAAATTCAAATAGTCAACCACCGTAGTTGTGGTTTTTATGCCTAATATATTCTTTAGCTGGTTGGCAGTGATCATTTCCCCAACGTGGCGCAGTAAATGTAAACTGAGGCGTTTAAACGCCCTTAAATCACGAATACCGTTGGTTAATCCAATCTCGCGGACAACTATGTCGTCAAACAACTGACCTAGAAATTCGTCGCGATTGGTTTCGGGCACAAAAAAACCACCTTTTGCCATATAATCCATTACCGAATTTTCATCCCGCTCCAACGAGTGGTAAGAGCAGAACTCATCATACGAAAGCGGTGTAATTACTTTACTGATGTACCTACCGGTTAAACTCCTTCCCTTTTCAGTATTCAGCACTCTTGCATTCGAAGTCGTAAAAACAACCCGAAAGCCTTCATCCAGCTTTTGGCGAATATAATCCTGCCAGCCTTCCATAGTTGTAAGTCCGTCGAACAGCAATATTTTGCTTTCAGCTGCTGCAATGATTTCATCGAGCTTAAAAAAATCGTTCTGATCAAAACCATAAAACCCGGGATGCCTGAAATTGATGTAAAAAGCAGCATCGGGGTACCTGTTTTTTAACTGGTAAAGCACAGATTTTTTTCCGGTTCGTTTTAAACCCGTTATAATAATTAACTCACTATTTTCATTCAATATTTGATCAACTAACTCTCTATTTATATAAGAACTAATCTGATCAGATGAAAGTTTTTGTGAATCAATTAGTATTTTTAAGTCTGATTTTAAAATCATTACTATCTTTTTATTACAAATATAATTGTTTTATTTCTATTAATATATATTCTTATCTATTTATAATAGATACATGAAATATTTTTCAAAATAGTACGATAAAAGCTATTTGGAGTTCAACGAAATGCTGATTCCGAATTCGCAAATAGAGACAAGTCTTTTTGGGGAAGAAATGGAGTCTAAATCGCTTTCAAATAGGACCTAAAAAGGAAGCCGGAGGATAAGAGATTTGGTTTTTGATTATACAGTCAGTTTATATTTTCTATCGATTAATTTCGTCCGGGATAACGAACCATCTCTAACTAACTTTCTTCGCCATACGAGATTGACCTCATTCTCCTCCCCGGAGCTTCCTGACTGCTGTCAGTCTCACCGGGTTATTGCCTGTCGCCCCAAGCGCTGAAAGTGCGTTTTATTACACCCCAGGGCAGAGTAATTCACTAAATATGTTGCTCCAGGTAAAACCTTAATTCATAACGACTTTCAGAAAAAAAGGGATAAAAACCAATCGGCTCCTATCCCTTTTTCCTGAGAGTATAGTTATCTCTATAACTCAAACACTTTTTCCCCGGCACTCCAGGTACTTAGTATTTTTGTATTCAATACTTCTTCAGGACTGGCTTTCATTAAATCGGTATTTAATACCACAAAGTCGGCCCACATTCCGGGAACAAGCTGTCCTTTTTCATCTTCCTCGAACGATGATTTAGCAGCCCAGCTTGTCATGGCACGCAGCGTTTGTTCGCGTGTAAGTCCTTCATCTTTGTGCCAGCCGCCTTCGGGCCAACCTTCATGATCGATACGGAATACCGCCGAATAAAAGGTATACAGCGGGTAAATATTTTCAACCGGGAAATCGGTTCCGGCAGGCAACCATCCCATTTGCTGCAGCAAGGTTTGGTAAGCATAAGCGCCTTTTATTCGTTCAGCTCCAACACGGTCTTCAGCCCAAGGCATATCGCTTGTACAGTGTGTTGGCTGAATGGAAGGAACAATAGAAAACGCCGCAAACTTTTCAAAATCATCGGGATTTATGATCTGCGAATGTTCGATGCGCCAGCGTCGGTCGTTCTTCCCTTTCAGAAACTTACCGTAAGTGTCCAGCATTAAACGATTACCTCCATCGCCAATGGCATGTGTGGCTACTGCATAATTATTGTCGTAAGCCAACTGGCAAATCATATCGTAATAGTCCTGCGTTTCAATCTGCAAGCCGCTGTTTCCTTCGTCATCCGAATAATCGGCCATCAAAAGTGCACCTCTTGATCCCAGTGCACCGTCGGCATAAATTTTTATGGTATTCACCAATAAACGGTCAGTTTTGTAAACTTCTCCTTTTTTTACAAAATACTCGAAATTCTCCTCCGTAGGATTCAGCATGGCATTCACGCGCATTTTTAAGTTACCGGCCTCTTGCATTTCATCCATCAGTAAAATGGTCGCTTTATCCAGCCCGCAGTCGGTAACCGATGTCAGTCCTGCAGCAAAACAATTGTTCTGCGCTTCCAGCAAACCTTTTTCCTGCTGCCCGGGTGTAATCTCCGGAACCAGTTTACTAACGAATCCCATGGCATTATCAATCAGAACGCCTGTAGGTTCGCCATTTTTCAGTAGCACTTCCCCACCCTGAACTTTCGTATTGGCCGAAATTCCTGCCATCTCCATCGCTTTCGAATTGCACCACCCGGCATGTCCGTCAACCCGAACGAGGTAAACCGGAGTGTCGGGGAATAACTCATCCAGTTTTGTTTTATCAGGGAAATTTTTGTCTTCCCAATCATTCTGATCCCAGCTACGGCCCAAAATCCATTCGCCACCAAATTTTTCGTGGTGTTGTTGTAAGAGCTCGTAAATCTCTTCCTGACTTTTTGTTCCGCGTAAATCGGCATATTGCAACAGGTTTATCGCATAACCATTAAAATGACAGTGCGCATCGTTAAATCCCGGGTAAATAAACTTCCCTTGAGCATCAATAATATTATCCGAATCGTACTTATCACTGATTTCCTGCGAAGTACCAACAGCAACGATTTTCCCGCTTTTAACGGCAAACGACTCAGCAACCGAAAATTCATCATCAACTGTATAAATCGAAGCACCTGAAACAATCAGGTCAACTTTTTCTTTTTGTGTACACGACGTCATTACAAATAATAGGATTAATACCTTAAAAAAACTCATAGTTCATTTTTTGGTTTACGACAAATGTAGCCTTTTATGGCATATTCTAAAACAGCAAAACCGAAGGGCTTTTCCAAGGATATATTCTTATATTTGCGCGACTTACGAAACTTAAAAGCTAAAATGTTTACAGTCGGCATATTTACAACGCATATCCCCTATTTGGTGTTTATCGCCTGTTATGCGTGGTTTTTTCTTTTTGGTGTTGAGCAGGCTCATGAAGGGAAAATACAAATTGCCGAGAAATCGATTCAAATCGAATATCATGTAAATCAAACAAAAGCTTCATCAGTTTATGTCTATCATTTTTTACAGCCCGAAAAATATGATTCAACAGGCTTAAAAACCTATAACAACTTAATAATCAAACAAAAATGGAGAACCTACTTCACTCCATTTGTTAGTCAGGATTGTTTTTTAGAAGGTTCTTTTTGTCGTCCTCCTCCCGCAGTAGCCTAAATACAAGCTATTATTTATACCATTAACCATTGCTTATTGCAAGCAAATCATATTTATTCTGTTAAAGAAAAACCATGAGAAATATTTATGCCTTACTCTTTATGGCATTACTGATTAACAACACAGTAAGTGCCCAACAAGATGAAAAAAGCGACTCCATAAAACATTATCAGTTAGAAGATATTGAAATAAAATCGCCAAAATACAACCGGAACATTTTTAATATTCCGGCAGCGGCAACAATGGTTCCCGAGCGGCTTATTGAAAACAACAAGGTGGAAGACCTGACAGCTGTTTCGGCTATTGTTCCCAACTTTTTTATGCCCGATTACGGATCGAAACTTACTTCGCCGGTATACATTCGCGGGGTTGGCAACCGCATAAATACGCCTTCGGTAGGTTTGTATGTCGATGGTATTCCCTACTTCGAAAAATCAGCTTTTAACTTTGATTTTTTTGATATTCAGCAAATTGAAGTTTTACGTGGCCCCCAGGGAACTTTGTACGGAAGAAATGCAATGGGTGGACTGATTAACATCATTTCGCGTCAACCGAATGATGAGCGCCTGACCGAAATTACAACCGACTATGGTAATTACAACCAGCTGAATGCACAAATTTCTCACAATCAACCTATAAGCAAATCATTTGCCGTACTTGGAAACCTTGGGCTTCGACATAACGATGGCTTTTTTACCAACCAGTATGACAACAAAAAAGCTGACGAGCTCGACTCTTATTCCGGGCGTTTAAAACTACTGTTTACTCCAGGCAGCCGCTTTAAAGCAACCGCAAATTTGCAGTACGAAGACAGCCACCAAAGTGGTTATCCCTACGCTATTTATAACGACGAAACCAACGAAATCAGCGATGTAAATTACAACCGTGAAAGTGGTTACGACCGTAAGCTTTTATCATCAGGATTAAACCTGGCTTATGCTGCCGACAACTATCAAATCCGCGCTGTAAGCAGCTTCCAATCGGTAAACGACGAACAGGGAATTGACCAGGACTTTACCACCACCGATTTATACTTTGTAACGCAGGACCAGGATATTGATATGTTCTCGCAGGAGATAAATATCCAGTCGTATGAAAACGAAACTTACGAATGGCTTTTTGGCGCGTTTGCTTTTCACCAGGGGCTTGATAAAGAAGTACACCTGGAAATGGGTGAAGATCAATTGGCCAACATGCCTTTTACCGAATATTCGTACACCAAATATTACGACAACAGCAATTCAGGCCTTGCCTTTTTCCACCAGTCAACGCTCAAATTCGGAGAGTTATCGCTAACCGCCGGAATTCGTGCCGATTACGAAAAAGCAACGCTCGACTATGTTTATGATCGTTCGTTAAACGGAAATCTCAAGAATGAGGAAGCTTTTGAAAGCGACATGGATTTCTTTGAAATTCTTCCCAAACTGGCTGTAAAATATAGCATTTCCGAATATTTAGTTCCTTATGCAACCATTGCCAAAGGGTATAACTCTGGTGGTTTTAACTCAACCTTTGAACGCGACGAAGACCGTTCGTTCGATCCTGAGCGCTCGTGGAACTACGAAGCCGGAATAAAAACAAAGTGGCTGAAACAGCGTATTTACGCTAACCTCGCCCTGTTTTATATCGATTGGGATAACCAGCAAATTTACCAAACCGTGCCCAGCGGAACCGGATCGATGCTAACCAACGCCGGAAAATCGGAAAGTAAAGGTGTTGAGTTTGAAATTAAAGCATTGCCGGCACAAAACTTCGAAACCTGGCTTGCCTTTGGTTACAACGATGCAAAATTTGTGGAATACGAAAAAAACGAAAACGAAATTTACAACGGAAACTACCTGCCTTACGTTCCCCGCTTTTCGTTTAACATGGGCGGAAACTATACAATTGCAGTTAATTCAGGCTGGCTTGAACAAATTCGCCTACACCTGACTTATAATGGCTTTGGAAAACATTATTGGAAAGAAACGAATATTGCTTACCAGGATTATTACGGATTATTGAATTCACGGATCAGTTTCGATACAAAAAATATTCAGTTATCTTTCTGGGGAAAAAATATCCTTGATGCAGATTACAATTCGTTCTATTTTCAGGCCATTGGAAACTCGTACGCTCAATCGGGAAAACCGGCCACCATGGGTGTAAACGTGAAGGTAAACTTCTAAAATGAAGAATAGCGAAATAAAAAAATATTATACGCTGCTGAGCCTCTACCTGGCGCAGTCGATCCCGATGAGTTTTTTCTCTACGGTGATCCCCGTGATCATGCGAATGGAGAACTACTCGCTTGAATCCATCGGTTATATTCAGCTGATAAAATTGCCGTGGATTCTGAAAATGCTGTGGGCGCCGATGGTTGATAAAACCAGTAAAAACAAACGGCACTATCGTCGCTGGATCATCATGTCGGAGGCTTTTTATGCGCTCATTATCATGTCGGTTGGCTATTTAAACCTGCAAACCGATTTTACCACCATTATTATTCTGATGGTAATTGCTTTTACCGCTTCGGCAACGCAGGATATTGCCACCGATGCTTTTGCTATTCTTATTCTGAACAAAAACGAACGCAGCCTGGGAAACAGCATGCAATCGGCCGGTAGTTTTATCGGAACCATGATGGGCAGCGGTGTTTTACTCATTATCTACCATTATTTTGGTTGGCTATGGTTGTTGCGTTCGCTCGGGCTGTTTGTGTTGTTTGCGCTCATTCCGGTGTCGTTATACAATGCACGCAACGGAAAAGAACTCGATCGCTCAACAAAAAATGTCTCGCCACTGGAGTTTATCTACTTTTTCAGGCAGAAAAACATTGGCGGTCACCTGTTGTTGTTGTTCCTGTTTTATTCAGGAATAATAGGCATATTGACAATGATAAAACCCTACTTTGTCGACCTGGGTTATGACATTAAAGAAATTGGAATTATCTCCGGAATCTTCGGAACGGCCTGTGGTGTTTTAATGACGGTGCCTGCAGGATTTATGCTACGCAAAAAAGGAATTACCAAGGCGGTGTGGATCTTTCCGGTTATAAATGTGCTGGTGGCCACTTTCTTTTTCGGATTAACCTATACTAATCATGCCTTGTGGTTGGTTTATTTGGGTGTTGCGCTGCTTTGGGGAGCTTACGCCATGTCGTCGGTATTTGTTTATACCATGAGCATGCAAGTAGTTCGAAAAGGGCGCGAAGGAACCGATTTTACCATTCAGATAGTAATAACACACCTAAGCAGCCTTGTTATTGCCATAATGAGCGGAAAAGTGGCTGATGTACTTACCTACCGCGGGCTGTTTGCCATAGAAATCGGGCTGGGAATACTTTTGCTTGCCCTGTTGCCATTTGTCTTCAGAAAAAGTTTTTACCTGAAGTATGAACAAGAAACTGATAAAGAGTCTTTAAATTAGTATCATGAAACGAACATATATATCATTCAAATCCCAGAGTATGATTAAAATATATGTGAGTTACATACTATACCATTAAAAATAAACAACTTTAATAGTATGAAAGTATCACAAAAGTTAATAGAAAAATATAATACCCCGGTACCGAGATATACAAGTTATCCGCCGGCAAATTTCTTTTCTCCCGAGTTTACACCGGAAGAATACGTAAAAGTGTTGGAACAATCCAATTCAGAGAATCCACAGAATATTTCCATTTATATTCATATTCCGTTCTGCCCGAAGATCTGTTATTTCTGCGGCTGTAACACACACCTCACGCGCGACAAAAACAAAATGGAAGTTTATGTTGATGCGCTGAAAAAAGAGATCCGCATGGTGAAAAAGCTGTTGAGCGACGACCGAAAGGTATCGCAGGTACACTGGGGAGGCGGAACTCCAAACTCATTATCAATCGAGTTGGTGGAAGATATTATGAATGTGATTCATGAACTTTTCGAGTTTATTCCAAAACCGGAAATTGCCATGGAATGTCACCCGGCGATGCTGGATAAAGATTATATCGATCGCCTGGTTGCACTAAAATTTAACCGTTTTAGTTTGGGTATTCAGGATTTTAATAAAGAGGTGCTGGATAATGTAAACCGCGATCCGTCGATACTTCCCGAGGAAGATTTGGTTGCCATGATTCGCAGTCACGAAGGCACGAGCGTAAATTTCGATTTTATCTACGGTCTTCCTTTTCAGGATGAAGCATCGTTTGCTAAAACGATCGAGCGCGCTATTAGTCTGTCGCCCGATCGTTTGGTAACGTTCTCGTATGCACACGTGCCCTGGGTGAAAAAAGCACAAAAAATACTGGATGCACGTGGTTTGCCAACGGCAACTAAAAAGCTTGCCATGTTTGAGGTGGGTTATCGTTTGTTGACTGAAAACGGTTATGATGCGATTGGTCTCGACCATTTTGCCCGCCCCGATGACGAGTTGAGTATTGCGTTTAAAAATAAAACGCTGCACCGTAATTTCCAGGGTTACTGTACCCGCGAAACCACCGGCCAGGTTTATGCTTTTGGAGCCACCGGAATCAGCCAGCTGGAGAATGCTTACGCGCAAAATGCCAAGGACACCAATACTTACGTTGACCAGATTAACAGTGGAAAATTTACCATTGAAAAGGGTTATCAGCTGAGTCCGACTGAAAAGATCATTCGTCACGTCATCAACGAAGTGATGTGCAACTATTATATTTCGTGGGAAGAAGCGGCACAAATGCTACAAACTTCTCCCGATGTAATTAAACAAAGCATTGTTTACGATGAATCGTTCCTTGCCGGTTTTGTTGAAGAAGGACTTTTGTCGCTTTCGAAAGACGAATTGCATGTAAGCGAACAAGGACGGTTTTTTGTGCGAAACATAGCTGCCAGCCTTGATCCGAACATGCGGAATGCAACCTTAAAATTTTCAAAAGCACTATAAAAACCATGCAAAAAAACCAACTAAACATTGCCGTAATTGGGGCAGGACTAACCGGACTTACTACAGCTTATTACCTTAAAAAATTTGGTTTTGAGGTAACGGTTTTTGAAAAAAATGACCAGGCTGGTGGTGTGATTAAAACCCACCGGAAAAATGGTTTTGTTTTCGAATCAGGGCCAAATACCGGCTCAATGAGCCAGGAAGAAGCTGCGGAGCTTTTTGAAGATCTGGCAGATGATTGTAAACTCGAATATGCCAATAAAAGCGCCGAAGCACGCTGGATCTGGATGGGCGATAAGTGGCACGAAATGGAAATGGGCGGCGTAAAAGCCATCACCACTCCCCTTTTTACGTGGTACGACAAATTCCGCATTTTAGGAGAACCCTTTCGTAAACCCGGTACCGATCCGAATGAAACAATTGCAGATATGGTGCGCCGCCGTATGGGAAAAAGCTTTTTACGAAATGCTGTTGATCCTTTTCTTTCGGGCGTTTATGCCGGCGATCCGGAAAAGCTGGTAACCCGTTTTGCTTTGCCTAAACTTTATTGGCTGGAGCAAAACTACGGCAGTTTTATTGGCGGAAGCATTAAGCAAAAAAAAGCACGAAAAAAGGA
This sequence comes from uncultured Draconibacterium sp., assembly GCF_963675065.1. Lineage (NCBI taxonomy): Bacteria > Pseudomonadati > Bacteroidota > Bacteroidia > Marinilabiliales > Prolixibacteraceae > Draconibacterium > uncultured Draconibacterium sp. Next base: position 3,833,621 of record NZ_OY775906.1, read on the forward strand.
ACCACCACGAAAAGCAAATCGCCAGATATTCTCAGTTGAAAACGGACTGGATAACCTGATAAAAGCACTGGTAAAAAATATTGGCGACGAAAATATTAAGTTGGGCTGTAAAAATATGGAAGTAAATACATCCGGAAATCAAGATTTTTCGGTTGATGGAAAATCATTTACTCATGTTGTTTCAACTGCCGGATCGCATGCGCTGGAAAGTCTTTTCCCCTTCTTTCCGAAAGAAAAAATGCAGGCGATTGATAAAATGAGCTACGCCAAAGTTACGCAGGTGGTGCTTGGTTTTAACAACTGGAAAGGAATCCCGATTAAATCGTTTGGAGGACTGGTTCCTTCGGAAGAAAAACGTGATGTGCTGGGTATTCTGTTGCCGGGTTCATTTCTGAAAAACCGCGCACCGGAAAATGGTGCTTTACTATCGGTGTTTATGGGCGGTATTAAAAGACCGGAAATGTTCGGTTATTCTGATGATAAAATAAAAGAAATTGCGGAACGCGAAGTACGCGACATGATGGGCCTCGACAGTTTTGAACCTGATCTTTCGGAAATTTTCAGATACCCAAATGCCATTCCGCAATACAGTTTCGAAAGTGAAGAAAAACTACAGGCTATCACCGATTTAGAAACCGAGTTTAAAGGCCTCACCCTGGCCGGAAATATGCGCGACGGTATTGGAATGGCCGACCGGATAAAACAAGGAAGAACAATTGCTAACCAATTTGCTACGGATTATTTATGAAGACAAAAACAGCTGTTTTGTTAATGAACGTTGGTAGTCCCGACAAACCAACCGTTCCTGCAGTTCGGAAATACCTCACCGAGTTTTTAAACGACGAGCGTGTTATCGATCTTCCGTATCTGCTTCGTAAATTTTTGGTAAACGCGATTATCATTCCGTTCAGAGTAAAAAATTCAACCAATTTATACCGGCAGTTGTGGACTAAAAAAGGTTCGCCGCTGATTTATATTTCGGAGGAGTTGAAGCAAAAATTGCAGGAAGAACTGGGTGATAATTACGAAGTTTTTATGGGAATGCGTTACGGAAATCCGGGTTACAAAGCAGCATTGGCGGAAATTAAAAAGAAGGGCTTCGGGAAGTTGATTTTGTTGCCGCTTTTTCCGCATCATGCCATGTCAACCACCGAAACATCCTTGGTTGCTGCCCAAAAAGAAATTAAAAAGCTGGGAATAAATGCAGAGGTTAGTGAGGTTGGGCAATTTTACCACGATCCTAAATTTATTGATGCTTTTGCCGAGCGCATTCAACAATATAACCTAAAGGATTACGACCATATTATTTTTTCGTATCATGGTTTACCTAACCGGCATTTGGAAAAGTGCCATCCGGGAATTAAAGTGGAAAATTGCAGCTGCCAAAATGCAATGCCTGAACATGGTGCTTTGTGTTACCGCGCCACAGTTTATGAGACTTCGCGCTTGTTGGCTGCCCAATTAAACCTGCAGTCCGAGCAATATTCAGTAGGATTTCAGTCGCGTTTGTCGAAAAACTGGCTCACACCATTTACTGATGAACTTTTGGCAGAAAAGCTGGCAGAAGGCAAAAAGAAAATACTGATAGCCGCACCTTCGTTTGTTACCGACTGCCTGGAAACAACACTGGAACTTGGCGTTGAATACGGCGAAGAATTCCTGGATAAAGGCGGAGAAAAATTACAACTGGTTGATAGTTTAAACACCGAAAAAAGCTGGGTAGAAACACTTGCATACCTGGTTCGCAAAAGCATTTTATAAAATCAGATACAATGCATAATCACGAGTGGCACTTACTATACACCTGCCTGGCAACCTTTGTGGTTTGCCTGCCGTTTGGTTACCTGCGCGGTGGTTTCCGAAAACTATCGTTTTGGTGGTTTGTAGCCATTCATGCACCGGTTCCGTTGATTATTTTAATCCGTAAATTTTTCGACATACAACTAAGCTGGAGCCTTGCTCCTTTTCTCTTCGGAAGCTTTTTCCTTGGACAGTTTGTTGGCCGAAAAATATACGCGTTAAAACCCTGGCGAAAGAAAGAAGTAGACTAACCGGCTACTTTACAAAAACCGTTTTTACATTCATAAATTCCTTGATTCCGTGCACCGAAAGCTCGCGGCCAAATCCGCTGGTTTTTATGCCACCAAATGGTAAACGCGGGTCCGATTTCACAAAATCGTTTACAAAACAGGCACCGGCTTCCAGTTCCATTTCGGCAATATGTTCGCCTTTTTTAAGATTTTGGGTAAACACAGCAGCTCCTAAACCAAAATCGGTGTCGTTGGCTACGCGTATGGCTTCTTGTTCATCTTTAACTTTTATTACCGACGCAACCGGACCAAACAGTTCTTCTTCGTATGCCGGCATTCCAGGTTTTACATTTTCAAGAATGGTTGGCGGATAAAAAGCGCCTTTACGATGCGGAATTTCGCCTCCCAGAATCACTTCAGCGCCTTTATTCACCGAATCAACAACCTGTTGGTGTAACTCGTCACGCAGATCTTCGCGCGCCATTGGCCCCATTGTACTTTCCTCGTCGAACGGATCGCCAAAGTGTGCCGCATTCATTTCGTGGGTAAAAAGCTCAAGAAAATGCGCGTAAACCTCCTCCTCAACGATAAAACGTTTGGCACCGATACAACTTTGTCCGGCATTTAAAAGACGGCCTGCAGCACATTTTTTTGCGGCCAGCTCCAGATCGGCATCTTTTAAAATCAGGTACGGATCGCTGCCCCCCAATTCCAGCACGCATTTTTTTAATTCGGCACCGGCAAGCGCGGCAACACTTTTTCCGGCCGGTGTACTTCCCGTAAGGCTAACTGCTTTTACGGCCTTGTGTTTAATCACATTTTCAACCATCGGGCTGCCAATTAACAACGAGCGAAACACATTTTCAGGAAAACCTGCCTCGCGGAAAATCTCTTCGATGGCGACGGCACATCCCGGTACATTGCTGGCATGTTTCAGTACGGCGGTGTTGCCCGCCATTAGTGTTGGAGCGGCAAAACGAAATACCTGCCAAAACGGAAAATTCCAGGGCATAACAGCTAAAATGGTTCCCAAAGGCTGGTACGAAACATACGATTTGCTTGCCTGTGTGGCTATGGTTTCGTTTTCGAGGAATGATTCGGCGTTTGCAGCATAATACTCGCAAACCCAGGCACACTTTTCAATTTCGGCTATTCCTTCGCTTTTTACTTTACCCATTTCCTGTGCCATCAACAAAGCCAGTTCCTGTTTTTTGCTGCGTAAAATACTGGCTGCATTTTGCATCAACTGCCCCCGGTGATGAAAGGATGTACTTCGCCAGTGATGCCAGATTTTATCTACTGAATTTATGATCTTTTCAACACCTTCTTCAGAGTGTTTTTGATAGGTTTTTACTATTTCGTTTGTTATCGGATTTATAGATTTTAACATAGTGAATTCTTTAATGACCTTTAAAATTATAAAAAAAGCAACCTTGTAAAAAGATTGCTTTCAATATATTTTCAGGAACCAGAATTTATTCCACTATCCTAATCTCCGTTTTCATTTCCATTGCCTGACGATACACGGCACTAACACCACAATATTTTTCTTCTGAAAGTTTAACCGCTTTTTCCAGTTTTGCCATCGGAAGGTCTTTTCCTTTAAACTGATAGACGATGGTCATCTTGTTGTAATATTTCGGATGTTCTTCGGTCAATTCACCCTCAACAATTACATTAAAAGCTTCCGGTACCACCTTCATTTTTTTCAAAATCATGACCACATCAATACCCGTACAACCGGCCAGTGCAGTCAACATTAATTTCTTGGGGCGTGGTCCTAAATCGCTTCCACCCACTTCTTCTGTGGCGTCGATAACAACTTTATGTCCATCCATATCTGTTTCGAAAGCCAGCTTGTCGGTCCAGGCCATATCTACTACATGCTTCATAACATCCTTATTTTAAATTGCTTTACATTAAATTTGCACACAAATATACAATATCTAACTATCTATATAAATTGTTTTTCGAATAATGCAGATAATTGTACTTTTAAGGCATAATTAAATTAAGGTTATTCCAGTGTTAAACATATAATCAGTTCAGGAAATGAGAAGCGCAATTAAAAGGCCGTCGGAAGAAGAAACAAATTTGAGTGGTTTTCAATTGTTTAAAAAATTAACCGAAGATGAATTCACACGGCTGAATTACGAAAAAACTTGTTCGCTATATAAAAAGGGTACCATCATTTATCGAGAGGGTAGCCGTCTAACCGGTTTTTTCTGTGTTACAAGGGGAATTATTAAAATTTTCAAAACAGGAATTGACGGTAAAGAGCAAATTATTCGTTTTGCCAAAAAGGGTGAAATTATTGCCTATCGGTCGTTGCTGAGCCAGGAACTGGCGTGTACAACTGCCAAAGTAATCGACGATGCCGCGTTGTGTCATGTTCCTTATCAAACCCTGTTGTACCTTATTCAGAACAACTGGCAGTTTTCGCATCACATGTTGCAAATTGTTTGTCGCGAGTTGCGCGAGGCCAACGATTACATTACCGACATTGCGCAAAAAACTGTTCGCGAACGACTGGCAGAAGTGCTTTTATTGTTGAAAGAAAACTTTGAACTGGATAACCAAAATACACTTCAAATTTCGTTAACGCGCGAAGAGCTGGCCAATATGGTTGGCACCGCAACTGAATCTGTAATTCGTTTATTATCTGAATTTAAGAACGATAAACTTATTGAATTACAGGGACGAAAAATTAAATTTTTAGATACTCCAGCACTAACACGGGTGGCTAATCTATAAGCATACTACATATTTTCGAAAACCGGCTAATGGCCGGTTTTTTTGTTTAATACTTAAACCTCTTTCTAACCGTTTTAACCTAAAAAATGCAATTTCAAACACTGGAAAACCAAAGTATAAAAGAACTCTGCAACTTATTTAATGCTGCATTCGCCGAATATCTGGTAAAGATTGAAATGACTCCTGAAAAATTACAGGATAAGTTTGATTCGGAAGAGGTGAGTCTGGAGCACTCAGTAGGCCTTTTTAGCGAAGGAAAACCGGTGGGTTTTATCTTTCATGCTTTGCGCGATACCGCTTCGGGCAAAATTGCTTACAACGCCGGAACCGGTGTTATCCCAAAATTCAGAGGCAAAAATGCAACGGTACAGCTATACGAATTTATTCGTCCTAAATTATTTAAAAGTGGCGTAAACGAGGTAGTTCTTGAGGTTATCGATAAAAACACTCCCGCAATAAAATCCTATAAAAAAGTGGGTTTTACCATTCTTCAGGAACTGGAATGTTTTAATGGATATCCCGGCATTTCAAAACCGGAAAATGCTATGATCAGGGAAGAATCAATCGAACAATTCATTCCTCCCGAACACTTGTGGGACTGGCAACCCACCTGGCAAAATTCCACCCAAACAGTTGTACAGTCGGGCCAATACAAAACATGGAGCATTTATCGCGATAACACACAAATTGCCTACCTTACCGGAAATCCTGATTCCGGAAAAATAGCCCAGTTTGCTGTTGAACCGGCGCAGCGTTGGAAAGGTTTGGGAACCTCGCTTTTTTGTCATTTTGCCGGGCTGGCATCAAACACGCCGATGGTGATAAATGTGGCCGATCAATCGGGGCAAACACAGGATTTTCTGAAAGCAATTGGAATGGCACCTTTTCTGAGACAATATAAAATGAAATTAATACTTCAATAATATGAAACTCTTTGGTATTCAACTTAACAGACGCACATTTATCCGGTGGAAAATATATGTTGACCGCGCCCGGATGTACATTGGTTACATTAGTTTTGTAATGATCGCCTTTATGTTTTTAAACGATTTTAAAGACGAAACAATCCGTACTTTTCTCGATGAAAACAAGCTGATCACCTACCCGGTAATGATGGTTGTGTTTATGGTATTTTCTTTGATTCTGGGACGGCTGGACACCAAGCTGGGCCTACGAAAAGAAGAAATGCGCAATGCCGCCAGCGAAAATCCGGTTACTATGGAAATTCTGCAGAACATTAAAGAGATTAAGCAGAAGTTGAATGACGAATGATGAATTTTGATTAACGAATTTTGATTGTTGATTTGCGACAGATGACCAAGTTTCTTTTAACGTACTTCACATATCAAAATTCGTTAATCACCATTCCAAAATCAACTTTTAACGGCCAATCCAGTCCTCCGGATTGAGCTTAGTGCTTTCTTTCCAAATCTGAAATTTCAGGATCGATTTATTTCCGTCTTTTGTATCGGTAAAAACGGTGCCAATGGGTTGTTTTGCAGACACTTTATCGCCCTTTTTAACCACTACCTCACGAAGGTTGGAATAAACACTCAGGTAGGTTCCGTGGCGGATTATAACGGCCGTATTACCACCCGAGATTCCAAATACGCGGCTGACTTCGCCATTAAAAACGGCACGAACTTCGGCTCCCACATCGGTGGCAATGTTTATTCCGTTGTTCTGTACCTGCACGTTGGTTAAAACCGGATGTTGGTGTACACCAAAATGCTCCACAATTACACCTCTTTCCAGCGGCCAGGGCAGGCGCCTTTTGTTTTGCTCAAAATTATCACCAATCAGTTTTTGCTCGGGTGTTAAGGCAAAACCCGAACCACCGGCTTCCCTGTTTTTGTTTGCTTCCTCTTCAACTATTGCCTGGATTTCGCTCTCCAGTTGCTGCTCAATTCGCCGTTGTTGTCGTAAGGTTTTTTGCAGGCTGTTTTTTTGTTTTTGCAGCTCCTGTAACTCGCTGCTTTGTGTGCTTTTTTCCTGGTTCAGCGCCACCATTTCTTTTTCGGTTAGCGCTATCAGCGCTTGTTTTGCCACGGTTTGCTGCTCCAGTTTCTGAATACTTTCGTCGAGTACTTCCTGCACAGTATTAATCATTTGAGCTTGATTTTCGCGAAACGATTTATATCGTTTGAAATACAGCAAACGACGGTAAGCCTGGTTTACATTCTCGGCCGACAACAAAAACAGCACTTCGTCATACGAATTCAGATTTTTATACGCCATCCTGATCATCTCAGCATATTCATTCTTTAGCTGCTGAGCGTCGTTTTTAAGCATTTCTACAGCCAACTCATTGTTAGCGACACATTGCTCGTAAATTATTATTTCGTGGTTTATATTCGAGATAAGCGCGTTTCTGGAGTTGATTTTTGTATTAATGAGTCGCAACTTACTCAACGACGAACGTTCATTTTTTTGCGTTTCGTTGAGCAAGCGTGTGGTGTATTCGATTTCCTTTTCAGCTTCAGCCTTTTGTTTTTGCAGCTCCTCGATGGACTGTGCAAACACAGAAAGACTCACCAGCGATATTGCCAGCGCGACGAATAGTATTTTTATTCGTAAAATCATGTTTACGAATGTATTGATTTAGGATTTAACCTGAGTTCAACTTTAAAATATTTTCACAGAAAGTTTTAATTGCGTCAAATTTGTATTTTAAATTTTGTAGGAATAACGGGTTGTTTCAAGAATTTAAAATGTAAAGATGGCGTGAGAAAAACTTTCCTTTAAGGCTTTGCTCATTTTGCCATAAACTTCCCCCAATTTTCTCTAATTATCCCGATAGTTCTTCGAAAAACCGGTGAAAGTTTCTGACTAAAAATAGCTAAATCTGTGATCTATTTTAAAGTTGAACTCAGGTAATTACTTTACACGAATCTCCTCGTATTTTTCAGGAATTTTAATGCTGAAAGAAGTGATTTTGTCGGTTGAAAATCCACTCATTCTGATTTTCATATCGATTTCTTCCTCAGGAGAGTGAAAGTTCATTTCGATGCTTCCCGGATATTCTTTGTTTTCTACTTCGGTATAATCGTCGAAAACCAGGTTCATATTCCGGTCGTTGGTTTTATCGCTGATCAGTAGTCGGTTTAAAGCAAAATTACCAGGATTAAAAAACATCCTTTGCACAATAAGCGCCTGATCATCAAGTCGTTTTAAATGCCGCTCGGCTTTATTTTCCTTCTCTTCCAGTTTACTGAGCTTTCTTGTTTTTTCCGATTGTAAAACGTACTGGTTGTCTTCGATTAATGCATCGAAATTTTTAAAATCCTTGTCGCGCGGATCATTGCGGTACGAGAATGCGTTGTTTGAAATAATGCTTTGTATGGTTGCAAAATCAAGGTCGATGTGCAAAAAACTGCTGAGGTAGGAATAATCGTCGATAAAATAATTGCGGTCGATGTAATTCACATATTTTACGCTGTCGGGAGTCAATAAAACACGGCCAACCGGAATATTCAGTTTACTTATCGACACCAGAATACGATCATCTTTTTTTGCTTTCAGATTGATTTTAAAAGCCGCTTTCGACTGGCTGCTTGAAAAGTTACAATTGATACGTTTTATGGTAAGATACTCGTAATCGAATGCGTTTTGCTCAATTCGTTTTAGTAATTTATTGGTGCTTATCGGACGTGCATCAACAACAGCTAATTCAGATGGTGTTTTACAGGACGAAACGGCAACCAACACAGCTGCCATAAACAGGGAAATCCTGAAATATTTTAGAAACTTCATCGCCTACTACTCTTCAATATATTTTTTCTCTGCAATTTTGCGGTCCAAAGTTTCCGACTCGCTGCCACTCGCTTTTGCCTTTTTCCAGTACTCTACAGCTTCGTCAACCTTGCCGGTTTTGTAAAGAATATCGCCGTAATGTTCCAGTAAAGTATCACTTTCATCCTGGCTGTTTTTCATGGCCGAATCCATATAAAATTTGGCCAGCGTGTATTCGCCTTTTTTAAACAGCACCCAGGCATGCGTATCCAGGTAAGTTGCATTATCCGGAAACCGTTCAACCACTTTACCGCTCATACGTTCGGCTTTGTCGAGCTCAATGCCGTCAACCGATAGATAGTATGCGTAATTGTTTAGTGTCAGGTAATTATCCGGATCAATTTGTACGGCTTTGTCAAATATTTTGAAAGCTTCTGTTTTGTTACCGTTTTTGTAAATGGCCTCGCCTTTCAGCATTAAAAAGTTAGCTTCCAATTGTGGATTTTCAATCACATAATCCATTCCCTCTTCGCTGAGTTCAATGGTTTCGTCGAATTTTTCCAACTGAACACAAGCAATTGCTTTAAAGAAATAACCCTGCGGTTGATTCGGAAATAATTCGATGATTTGTCCGGTATGTTCGTACAATTTATCCCACTGCTGCAGGTCATTGTCGATGTACATAATCCGTTCCCAAACCATATAATCGTTGGGTTCTATTTCAATGGCTTTTAACAGGGCTTCGCGTCCTTCGGCCAACTTATTTTCTTTTAGTAGCGATTCTGCGTGAATAGTATGTACCAATGATTCATCGGGATGTTTTTCGAGCAAAATGGCAATCAGTTCAGCACGTTGTTGTTCGTTAAGATGAGATTGCGCCGGGTTGGCCGTTAACATCATGTACAGTTGCATTTTTGTCTGAATATCAACTGCATCGCTTTCAAAACCGGCTTTTGTTTCTTCGAACGATTTTTCAGCCTCACCATTTTCGAGGTAATAATTGGCCAGCGAAAAGTGTACAAATCCATTTTCAGGATCCATTTCCTGGATCTTTTTATAGTTTTTCAGTGCACTTTCCGAATCGCCCTGGCTCTGATACAAATCAGCCAGTAAGCCATAATATTTTGCTTCGTTCGGATCGTTTTCAATCAGTTTATTGATCTCTTCAAACGCCTTATCTACCTGTCCTGTTGATACATAAATCTGCTGTTTGGCCACCGAAATCTGCTCGTTAACACCGGTTTCTTTTTCCATACGTTCGTAAGCGACAATAGCTTCATCGTAACGTTGTGCAGTGGCCAGCAAGGCAGCATTCATGTAAATGTATTCCAGATTTTCCGGCTCCTTTTCCACCAAAACGGCATACAGATCGGCTGCCTCGGAATACTTTCGTGTTTGCTGATAGATTTGTGCCAGCAACAGTTTGTACCACTTGTTATCGGGATTTATGCTGATTGCCTTTTCCAGTAGCAATGAAGCACTGGTAAAATCGTTATTGGCAGCATGAATATTCGCCAGTTCATACATGGCTGACGACGAGTTCGGATCCATCTCCAAACAACTCGATAACAATTGAATAGCTTTTTGTGCATTGCCAAACATTTTTTGTTTTAGCGCCTCCACAAAAAGGTACTCAAACTCCATCTGCTTTTGATCTACTAATTCAGTAGTGGGTGTATTAATTGCAGCCTTTGCCACTTCCTGTTCGGTAACCTGTTTTGGTCCTGAACAAGACAGTAAACTCAGCGAAAAAGATGCAATACCAAGTCCCTTTATAAAAATTCTCTTCATGTTAATGTTTTCCGGTGTGGCCAAAACCACCTGCTCCTCTTTCTGTTTCTTCCAGCACTTCTACCAAATCCCATTCCACAGTTTCGTGTGCGGCAATAACCATTTGGCAAATGCGTTCTCCATTCTCTATAACAAAATCTTCCTGCGACAGGTTGATGAGAATAACGCCAATTTCTCCACGATAATCGGCATCAATTGTTCCGGGAGTATTTAAAACCGTAATTCCTTTTTTCAAAGCCAAACCACTACGCGGACGCACCTGGGCTTCGTAACCCTGTGGCAATTCAATAAATAATCCGGTGGGTACCAATTTCCGCTCTAGCGGCTTTAAAACCACCGGTTCATCAAGATTTGCGCGTAAGTCCATTCCGGCCGAAAATGCTGTACTGTAGGCCGGTAATTCATTCTTTGATTTATTAACGATTTTAACCTGCATCAATCTGTTTTTTTAAAGAACCGCTAAGATAGATAAATAATGCGTCCGTTCAGTAGGATTAACAAGATTTATGATTGAAGCCAAAGGAATCAACTGTTTGGATAACAATTATATAATCATGAGGTCGGCCATGATCTCGTCGGAAACAAAAAGCCCTTTTCGGGTAAGCGTAATGATTTCGTCTTTAATTTGCAGTACGCCGGTATCTTTGTATTTGGCTAACTGACGGGAAAAATAGCTTGCCTTTTCATGCCCAAAACGTTGCTCTAATTCCTTTTCTGAGACGCCCCATTTGGTACGAATCCGGGTTAAAATGTATTCGTTATACTGGTCTTTTTCGCTCAGTTTTTCTTCCTCGAAATACGTTTGGTTATTAGACTGTGCTTTTATGTAAGCCTCAACACTAGAGTCGTTCCAACGCCGCGAAATTCCATCGAACGAATGTGCCGATGGTCCCAGTCCCAGGTATTTGGTGCCCATCCAGTAAGCCGTGTTGTGGCGCGAATAAAGTTGGTCTTTTGCCAGGTTTGAAATTTCGTAATGCTCGAAACCATTGGCAAGTGACATATCAACCAGGGTATTAAACTGCGCAACACTTTCAGCTTCTTTCAGCTCTTTTAATGTTCCTTTTTTCAGCCAGGTGTAAAAAGCTGTTCCTTCGTGGTAAGTTAAATGATAGGCCGACAGGTGTTTTACCGGGAGATTAAACATTTGGTTCAGACTTTCTTCCCATTCTTTTGGCGTTAAATCGGGGAGACCGTAAATGAGATCGGCACTTAAATTTGAAAAGCCGTTTTTTGCTGCATTTTTAATGGCTTCAACAGCCTGGGTGGCGTTGTGTCGACGGTTCATTTTTTCCAAATGCCGGTTTTGAAAAGCCTGAATTCCGATACTTAGACGATTTATTCCTTCCTGTTTTAAGGCTTTCAGGTAATCGTTGCTCAAGTCGTCCGGATTGGCTTCAAAAGTTATTTCAGCATCCGAATTAACTTTAAATTCATTATTCAGCAAAGCCAGTATTTCGGCAATTTCCGGCGCCGTCAACACCGACGGAGTACCGCCACCAAAATATATGGTTTCAACCGTTTCGTCGTTAAGGTAGTTTTTACGTACTTTAGCCTCGTTTTTCAGGGCGCCGATAAAATCGTGCTGCAGCGAAGTATTTACTGTTTTATAGAAATCGCAGTAATAACATTTCTGACGACAAAAAGGAATATGAATGTAAATACCCGCCATTACAAGACCTGAAAAATTTTTAATTAAACAATTGAAAACATGAAGATAGATCCCTACTGGAGACTTGCAATTTGGTTCCTAATAATGCTTTACCTGCTTTTTGTTCCGGCAAATCAACTTCCAAGCAAACCATTTATACAAATTCCTAATTTCGACAAAATCGTTCATTTCGGGATGTTTTTTATCCTTTGTATGCTAAGCTTCAGGCCGGTAAAACAGTTTACGCCAAACTTTTACTTCTGGACACCGCTGCTAACATTAGTTGCCGCCATTTTACTTGAATACGTTCAGCAAAAAATATCGCCAAGCCGCCACAGCGATGTATACGACCTGTGGGCCAACGCCGCCGGTTTATCGTTTGCCACCTTTTTCTATGCCCTCTTTGTAAATAAAAAGTGGCTGGAACGTATTTTCTGATCTTCCGCGATTAGAATTTCTGTGGCACTTACAGTTTTATCAGATCCTCGTATTTGTCGATATCTTTTCCAACCGTTTCTAACGAAGTAGTTTTGTAAAAATTTGAAATGTCCTGGCGTAACTTTTCGTATTGTGCGTGCACCGGACAAAGTGGTTTCGACGGATCGTGCGTTTTACACGGCTCTAAACTGATCAGGCAGTTGGTAAAAAACTCTTCTCCGTCAACTTTAATAACAATGTCCCACAACGAAATTTCAGACGCATCGCGCGAAAGTGAAAAACCACCATTTGGTCCTTTTGTAGAAACCAGTAATTTTTGTTTTACCAGATTCTGCAGGATTTTTCCTAAAAACGGTGACGATAAACCCAAGTCTTCAGAAATCTTTTTGATTCCAACACGTTTGTCTTCTTTCGAAAATTTACCCAGATAAATCAACGCCCTAAGCGCATATTTGCATGTATTCGATAACATCTATTTTAAATTTAAGATTGTTTTACTGTATGATTGTTCTGCAAAAGCAGGAAACTTCTTTTGTTTTCCCAATACATTTTTGTTGGCTTTTAGCAGCGTATTTTTCACTTTCCCGTTCACCCTGTCCAGGTTTTTTCGCTTTTTAAATGCCCACTCATAAGCTTTCATTCCCTTGTTCCAGGCGAAAGTTCCGTGATTTTCATCAACGGCAATTTTTCGGTTTAAAAGCAACAAATCGTGTAGCGGAACTTTTACGGGGCAAACATCGGTGCAAGCCCCGCAAACCGTGCAGGCAAAACTTAAATGATTGTATTTATCAAAGCCTTTCATAAAAGGCGTTATTACCGATCCGATTGGGCCGCTGTAAGTGGTGTTATACGTATATCCGCCCACATTTTTATAAATAGGGCAAACGTTTAAACAAGCCCCGCAGCGAATACATTTCAGCGCGTCGACATGTTTTGGCTCAGCGGCAATTTTTGTACGGTTATTATCGAGTAAAACCACTACCATTTTTTCCGGTCCATTGGCTTCATCAGCGCGTTTTGGGCCGGTAATCAGCGAATTGTACACCGTTACCTGCTGTCCGGTTCCCAGGGCCGAAAGCAAGGGAAACATCAGCTGCAAATCGTCGATCGATGGAATGAGTTTTTCTATTCCTGCAATTACAATATGCACTTTCGGGAAGGCAACCGACATAAAACCGTTTCCTTCGTTTTCAGTAAGTGCCACTCCTCCAACATCGGCCACCAGAAAATTAGCACCTGTAACACCCACCTCGGCCGAGGCAAATTTTTCGCGTAATACTTTTCGTACAAAAAGGGTTAATTCTGTTGGTGTTGCATCCTCGGGAGTATCAAACTTTTTATGAAAAAGCTCAGCAACATCTTCTTTCGATTTGTGCATTGCCGGCGTTAAAATATGGTAAGGTTTTTCGCCGGCTACCTGAACGATAAACTCGCCCAAGTCGGTTTCAACCGGTTCAAAACCAGCTTTTTCAAGGTTTTCGTTTAATTCTATTTCTTCCGAAATCATCGACTTGCTTTTCACCAAAAGCTTTGCCTCATTTTCGGTCAGAATGTTTATGATTTCCGAAACAGCTTCTTTGCTGTCGCGTGCCCAAACCACATCAATTCCATTGGCTTTGGCATTTGTTTCAAATGTTTCGAGATAATGCGCAAGATTAGAAACTACTTTCTTTTTCAGATAAGAAGCACGGTGTTTCGCCAAATCCATATTCCGGTAACGAAGTTTGCCTTTGGCAACGGCTTCGTCGTATTTCGAAATATTAAAATTTAAGGTCTCCCGGTGTTTTTTATCAAAAGCAATTTTTGAATCCTTAAAAAATATTTTTTTATGCGCTGTCATTTACTTCTTAACAGGAATGAGATCTACTCTCCGGGCATGTCGTCCACCTTCAAATTCCGAACTTAAAAAAGCTTTTACAATCGCAACAGCTTCTTCATCGGAAACAAACCTACCAGGCACTGCACAAACATTTGCATTGTTATGCTGGCGGGCCAGTACAGCAATTTCTGTATTCCAACATACTCCTGATCGTACTCCCTGATGCTTGTTCGCAGCAATGCTTATTCCCTGGCCGCTACCACAAAAGGTAATACCAATTTCAAATTTGCCACTTTCAATAGCTTCACCCATTTTGTGCGCGTAAACAGGATAATCCACGCTTTCATCGGTATAACATCCCAAATCTTCGAATGCGATATTATTGTCAGTCAAAAATTTCTTAATCACCTCCTTTTTAGCAAAACCGGCATGATCGCTTGCCAATGCTATCACTTTTCCCTCTAAATTCTTCATTTGTACAAAATTAATACTTTTTGATATTTATTTCATTTATTCCTAATATTTGTTGCATGAGAGTATAACAATAGTAAAATTTACATTAATTAATTAATTAATATTCAATCTATTACAACTTATTTATAAAGGGAATAAATCGTTTAAGCTCGTTTATTTCCCATTTAAAAATAAGTCCGACAAAAGCCAGTGTTAAAACTATATTGATAGAATATTTAATTATTACTTGTAAATCGAGCGTAAATTGAGCGATGCCCACAATTACCGTGGCTGCCAGAAAATAACTTCCAATTCGTTTAAGATCATACGGCACCGGAAAATGTTTTTGCCCCATAAAATAGGACATAAGCAGCATAACCAAAAAGCAGACAAACACTGCAATTGCCGATCCCATATATCCCATAACCGGAACCAGAGCAAGGTTTAAAACCAATGTAATTGTGGCACCAATTAAAGCCATATATGCGCCGTAACGCGTTTTGTCGGTTAGTTTGTACCACAACGACAGCGTGAAATACATGCCGTAAAAAAGATTGGCCATTAACACAATAGGCACCACTTTTAATCCCTCGTGATACTGCGGATCGACAATACCTTTTAGCACATCGATAAACAATACCATCCCCGTGAATATTAGCAACCCGAAAATGACAAAATATTTCATTACAACGGCATATATTTTTGGGTCGTCTTTTGATCCTTCGCGGGCAAAAAAGAAAGGTTCGAATGCATAACGAAACGCCTGAATAAACATATTCATCAGCACCGCCAGTTTGTAATTGGCACCGTAAATTCCGAGCTGAAACATCGGATCCTGATCGGACGGTATTAAAAAAGGAATCAGCACTTTATCGATATTCTGATTGATCATTCCCGTTAATCCAACGATAAGGATCGGAAAACCATAACTCAGCATTTGTTTCAGCAGCTTCTTGTCAAACTGAAGCGAGATTCTAAAGATCTCAGGAAGCAGTAAAATTAGGGTAATCAGCGAAGCCAGCAAATTGGAAATAAACACATAACCTACACCAATATCAGCTGAATAAATCGTTGAAATTATTGAATCTGGATTATTGGCTAAAATTCTTGGGCACAATGAAATAAAGAACAGGTTAAAACCGATATTAAAACCAATATTCACCAATTTGATAAAGGCAAATTTTATGGGCCGGTTCTTTAAACGTAGCCGTGCAAAAGGTATGGCAGTAAAGGCATCGACTCCCAAAATTATGGCAAACCACAAAATATATTCCGGGTGATCGGGATATTGAATCCAGGCCGCTATTTCATTCCGGAAGGCTGTTGCCAGCAACACAAACGAAAAAGTGGTAAAAAACAAGGATACCATCGATGTGGAATACACCTTTTCCGGGTCGTCGCTTTTTGAGGCAAAACGGAAATAGGAGGTTTCCATTCCGTAGGTAAGCAACACCAGTAAAAATGCCACATAAGCGTACATATTGGTTACCACACCGTATTCGCCCGGCAAAAACATAAACGAATAATAGGGGACAAGCCACCAGTTTAAAAAGCGGCCTACAATGCTGCTAACCCCATAAATAGCCGTATCGCTTGCTAATTTCTTAAAAGGATTCAATTGTTGAAATTTTAGGCAAAGATAAAATCATTTGCTTTGATGCTTTTCGATTAAACAACGTTTTACAATATGTTTTATCTTTGAAATCAAAAATTACAAGGTAATGAAGCGAAACCTCTTCCCAATAGTACTAATATTTTGTTTGCTTGTGAGCTTTTTTTCGTGCTCCAATAAATCGAATAAACGCCCACGTAAGCCAGTGAGCAGTATAAGTATTAAGCCGGCCAAACAACTATATACTTCAGGCGATAAAGTAAATTTAGAGATTAAAACCAAACTGCGCGACGGCGAACTAAAATCGGTTAAAGTTTATTACGGGGGCAATTTAATAAAAGAAAGCACCGAACTTAATTTTGAAATTGCCGATGTTGAACTGGATCACGTGGGGAACACCAGTTTTAAAGTAGATGCTGAAAAAACCGACGGCCTAAAAAACAGCCGCACAAAAACAATTAATGTAATTTCCGAAATAGCTCCAAAACAACTGACCTATCAGGTAGTTGAAAAATATCCACATTTAAAAACTTCGTACACCCAGGGATTGGAATATCACAACGGTTATTTGTACGAAGGAACCGGTGAAACCGGCCATTCGAAACTGATGAAAATTGACATTAAAACCGGTAAACCTCTTCAATCCATTGATATGGACGACAAATATTTTGGAGAAGGAATTACTATTTTAAACAACAAAATTTATCAGCTGACTTACCACGCACAAAAAGGCTTTGTTTACGACCTGGAAACTTTTGCTGTAATCGACAGTTTTACGTACAAATCCCAACAGGGATGGGGATTTACAAACGACGGTACCAACCTGATAATGAGTGATGGAACCAATGTATTAACCTGGTTGAATCCCGATGATTTTTCGATTGCAAAAACAATTCAGGTGGCCAATAATCGTGGAAACATGAATGTGTTAAACGAGCTGGAATACATCGACGGATTTATTTACGCTAATATTTATACCACCAACTACATTGTAAAAATTGATATACAAACCGGAAAAGTACTTGAAGAAATAAATATGGAAGGTTTGATCGATATGTATCACCAGGCAAGCGACCGCATTGATGTGTTAAACGGAATTGCCTACGACGCCAAAAACAACCGCATGTTTGTTACCGGAAAACTGTGGCCCATGTTATTCGAAGTGAAGTTTATAGAACAGTAAAAGAATTTCGAATGATGAATTTCGATTAACGATTTTAGATTGATGATCGGAAAAGTACATATCGGTTTCTTTGATATCTACTTCTAAAATCAGCATTCGCTAATCATCATTCGAAATTCTAATATTCTATCTAATCCTCTAATCTTAAAAAAGGCTGGGGGAGTCGCCATACCGAACGCGTCCTAAATGTTTGTAGGCCAAATCGGTAACTTCTCTTCCGCGTGGTGTTCGTTTTATAAATCCTTCTTTTATTAAAAACGGTTCGTACACTTCTTCAATGGTTCCGGCATCTTCGCCAACAGCAGTTGCAATGGTTGTTATTCCCACTGGTCCGCCTTTAAATTTATCGATAATAGATTTTAAAATGCGGTTGTCCATTTCGTCCAATCCGTATTTATCGATGTTTAAAGCACCAAGTGCATGACGGGTAATATCCATATCGATGGTACCATCTCCTTTTACCTGGGCAAAGTCGCGAACACGACGCAGCAATGAATTTACTATTCGCGGAGTGCCACGGCTCCGGAAAGCTATCTCATGAGCCGCCTCGTCGCTTATCTCTACGTCCAGTATACCTGCTGACCTTTTAACTATTTGCGTTAAAATATCGCCGTCATAATACTCCAGGTGCGAATTGATACCAAATCGTGCACGTAATGGCGACGTTAATAATCCCGATCGGGTAGTAGCTCCAATCAGCGTAAACGAATTCAGCTCGATTTGTACCGAACGTGCACTTGGACCTTTGTCAATCATGATATCGATACGGAAATCTTCCATAGCCGAATACAAATATTCTTCAACAATAGGAGAGAGGCGATGGATTTCGTCGATGAACAAAACATCTTTTTCTTCGAGATTGGTCAATAAACCGGCCAAGTCGCCTGGTTTATCCAATACCGGTCCGGAAGTAATTTTTATACCTACTCCAAGTTCGTTGGCAATAATATTCGACAGGGTTGTTTTTCCCAGTCCCGGAGGTCCATGCAGTAAAACATGATCCAAAGCTTCGCCACGCATTAACGCTGCCTTTACAAAAATCTCGAGGTTTTCAACAATTTTCTTTTGTCCGCTAAAATCATCGAATTGTAAGGGGCGTAAGCGCTTATCAAACTCTCTTTCGGTATCCGTATATGAATTTCCTCTAATATCTAATCCATCTTCCATCAGCACAAATCTTATTCGGGAATAAAGATGCGTATTTTTTCGATAAGCTGCGCAGCTGTAAAGGGTTTTGATAAATACTCATTCATTCCTACGTTAAAACACCGCTCCCGATCGTTGTCGAGCGTATTGGCTGTTATGGCAATAATGGGAACCGGTTTTTCAACAGCATTTGCTTTTTCGTATTCTCTGATCGCCTCGGTAATTTCATAGCCGTCCATTTCGGGTAGCATAATATCCATTAACACCAGATCGTAAGCGTGCTGCTTTACCTGCTCAATAGCCTCGGGTCCGTTGGTAACTGCAGTAACGTTGTAGTTATATTTCTTCAAATTAAATATAACCACCTTTTGATTTAATAGGTTGTCTTCTACAAGTAGTATGTCCAATCTTCTATATATTATTATTAATAATTAAACAAATTTAAAAATAATACTAGTTATTATATCCTGTTAGCAACTGTTAATTACTATTTTTTACCAATTGTGCAGTTTATGTGAACAGGTTTATTCATGGGTTTTCAACAACTATTTCACCAGTTAATTTGTTCTGAGGTAAGTATATAAAATTACTTTTTAACAACTGTTAATAGTAAGTGTGAAAAGGGAACTAAGGTTTTTAACAGGTGTATTTCCTGTGAATAAACAGGCATCAAAAAACTGTAAGATTAACGGTGGTTTTTGAAATGCTAAATTATATGATGAAATAATTGAATAAAGCAAAAATTAGTATAAAAGATTACTTTTGTTTTTTTACCAGTTTATCAACAATTATTAATAATTGGCGTAAAAATTAAACGATTGAGAAATAAGAACTTTAAGCATAATGACTGAAAATTTCAACATACTTGTTAATAAACTAAACGCGTTTAGGTTTAAATACGGCTTGTATAGGTTAGTAAGGGGAGCTGCTTTGGTTTTTGTATTGTTAATTACCTTATACACAGTATTTTCTGTCGTTGAATACTATGTTTACCTTTCATCGTTTACACGCAAAGTCGTATTCTATGGCTATCTGATTTTTGCCGGTTTACTAAGTACACAGTTTGTTCTTATTCCCGTATTCAGGTTACTACATATTTTAAAACCTATCGATCTGAAATCCTCAACTAAACTGATTCAAAAACATTTTGGTGAGATTAAAGATAAATTATTGAATATCATTGAATTATCAGATTTGCATGACAATCAGTATTCAAACGATTTGTTAATTGCCAGTATTGATCAGAAAATAGATGAGCTAAAAGTGTTCGATTTTAATGAAGCTATTGAGTATAAGAATATTAAAAATATATCTATTTATCTGATAGTTAGTGTTTTAATAGCTTCTATAATATTGTTATCGAACAAAAATATTTTTACTGAATCGACAAATCGGCTGGTACATTATAATAAGGAGTTTGTTAAACCTGCTCCCTTTTCTTTTCAATTAACTAACGAGAGTTTAAAAGCAAAAAAGGGAGATCCGTATACAGTAAAAGTTATTGCCGAAGGAGATGAAATTCCACAAATTGTATATATAAATATTGAAGGAAATAATTACCTGATGAAAACAACTGAAACAGGTAATTACGAGTTTGAAATGGCTTCGGTAATCAATCCCGTTTCCTTTCATTTTACAGATTTAAATTATAAATCAGATAGTTATACGCTTCAGCTATTACCAAAACCGGGTATTAATTCTTTTACGGTAAATGTAAATCCGCCAAGCTATACTTTAAGTGAATCTCAGCTGCTTGAGAACATCGGAGATGTGCAGGTTCCATGTGGAACAATTTTAAAATGGCAGTTTTCCGGAATCGATGTTGACTCGCTGGCATTATTGTTTAATGATTCTATTCGGGTAAAAGCAACGCAAAATGAAGGACTATTCGAGGTAGAAAAAAAGGTTTATAAATCAAGTAATTACAATGTTTATATCCGCAATAAGGTTACAGAGGAAGAATTGGCCTTATCGTATACTATTGATGTGATACCAGATATTTATCCCGACATAGAGGTTGTGCGTATTGAAGATACAACACGTTTAACACGTTTCTTTTTTAAAGGTGTTATTGGCGATGATTATGGTTTTTCATCGCTAAAGTTTCACTACAACATAGCTAACGCAGACACCACTATTGCTTTACCATTTTCGAAAAATATTGCCGACCAGGAGTTTTATTTTAGTTACGATTTTAACGATGTTGAGTCGGAAGGAGCAATTTCCTACTATTTTTCAGTATCGGATAACGATATAATAAACGGTTATAAAACCACCACATCCGATAGTTATTCTTTTGTATTTCCTGATAAAGAAGAATTGGAAGCCAACGAAAAAGAGCAATTTGAAAACCTGGAGAAAATGATTGCCGAGAGCCAGCAATTATCGAAGGAAATTCAAAATAATTTGCAAAATCTGCAGATTAAAAATATGGATACAAATACATCCGATTGGGAAAAATCGCAGATGGTTAATGATATCGTTCAGAAGCAAAATCAGCTGGAAAAACTTTACGATCAAATTAAGCAGGACAATAAAAAACTGAATAATTACCTGAATTCATTCAATGATAATTCGGAGGAGATTATTGAAAAACAAAAGCAAATTGAAGAATTGCTCAAGGAAGTTTTTACGGATGAGCTGCAAGAGTTGATGGACGAATTTAATAAACTGGCTGAAGAATTCGACAGCAAAAAGCTGAATGAACTCACCCGTGATATGAACGTGACCATGGATGATCTGCAGAAACAGCTGGATAGAAACCTGGAGATGCTGAAGAAGTTTAAAGTAGAGCAAAAATTACAAGAAATTACAGACGAAATGAATGAAATGGCTATGGAAGAGGAAAACATGGCTAAAGAGATAAGCGAAGAGAAAAATTTCGAAGAAATAAGCGAGAAAGTAAGCGAACATCAGGAAAACCTAAAAGACCTAGAAAAACGCTTAAAGGAAACGCTCGAAATGAATAAGGAATTAGAGGAACCAATTGGTTTTGATGATTTTGACGAGGAGTTTGATGAACTTCAGAAAAGCACCGAAGAAAGTAAAGAAAACTTAGAAAATAAGAATAGGAAAAAGTCGGGTAGTAGTATTAAGAAGACATCTGAGCAAATGAAAAATACAGCGTTTGCGATGCAACAAATGCTCGACATGAATAGCATGCAACAAAATCAGGAAAACATTCAAAACCTTCGACAAATTTTAAGTAATCTGATATTGTTATCTTTTAATCAGGAAGACGTATTAAAGGGATTAGGTGGGATAAGTGCTAAAGATCCCCGGCTTAATGAACTAAATAGAAAACAAAAGCAAATTAAAGATCAGAGTCAAATAGTACGAGATTCGTTGTATACTTTAGCAATGCGTACTCCGCAAATTTCAAGTATGATAAACAATGAGTTGGTAGACATGGAGATAAATCTGACGAAAGCGGGACAGGAGCTGGAAGAAGCGTTATTTCCGCAAGCCAGAAGTAGTCAGCAATTTGTAATTACCGCTACAAATAACCTGGCTCTTTTATTAAACGAATCGCTTGAACAGCTGGAAAAACAAATGGCAAATGCACAGCCCGGCGATCAGCAATGCGAAAATCCGGGAGGTATGGGTAGCGGAATGGAGAACCTTAAAGAATCATCTGAAAGTATAAAACAGCAGTTACAAAAGATGATTGAACAAATGAAAAATGGCAATTCGCAAGGTTTGAGCAAACAAATGGGACAGAGTTTGATGCAACACGAGATGATGCAACAAATGCTTCGCGATTTAATGAATAATGGGCAGGTAGGTAGTCAGGCCCAGGAAACGTTGAAAAAAATTGATCAAATGTTGGAGGAAAACAGGAAGGAGTTGATGAATAAGTCGATTAATGCGGAAACCATTGCACGCCAAAACCTTATAACTACACGATTGTTGGAAGCTGAAAAAGCTGAGACCGAACGTGAATTTGAAGATAAACGCGAATCGGAAAGTGCTGACGAGTTTTACAGTAACCCTGTTAAGTTTTTTGAGTATAAAGAAAAAGAGAATTTTACATTAGAGTA
The DNA here is from genome assembly GCF_963675065.1 of uncultured Draconibacterium sp. Taxonomy (NCBI): domain Bacteria; kingdom Pseudomonadati; phylum Bacteroidota; class Bacteroidia; order Marinilabiliales; family Prolixibacteraceae; genus Draconibacterium; species uncultured Draconibacterium sp. Next base: position 3,856,270 of record NZ_OY775906.1, read on the forward strand.
TTTAAACCGAAATTCAAATACATTAAATAACTTTTATAATAAAAAATATAAAGATTATCTAAACAAAATTCAGAACCAGAGTGAAGAATAATCCACCTAATATATTAGTTATAAGATCAGTAACTACAGAAATTAAACGGGTTGAAGAATTTGTAAAGGCTATTTTTAATTTCCATAATATGCCGGAAAAATGTTTTAATCCGACCTTTTTATGTATTTCTGAAGCTACTACAAATTCTATTGTTCATGGTAATAAAGAAGATCATAGAAAGACTGTAGAGCTAAATATTGATTGTAAAAGTCACCTTATACAGGTGCGGATTACCGACGAAGGAGAAGGATTTGACGTTGAAAAAGTTCCGGATCCAACACTCGAAGATAATCTGTTAAAAGAAACCGGACGCGGACTACACATTATAAATAGCATTGCCCAAAACGTAGAGTATAATGATAAGGGGAATAGCTTAAGTTTCGAAATCTATCTGTGAATGAAGTCAATAGAATTTTATTTTGAAGATATTGAACCGATATCGTTCCATGAAGATTTTCTAAAAAATCAGATTGAAAACCTCGTTATCAATGAAAAGTATGAACTTGGAGAACTAACAATTGTGTATTGTTCCGATGAGTTTTTACTCAATATGAATAAACAATATCTTGATCATGATTATTATACAGATATAATAACTTTTGATTACGTAGAGAAAAATGTAATTTCGGGCGATTTATTTATAAGTCTCGACAGAGTAAATGAAAATGCAGAAAACTACGGTATTTCGCAATTAAAAGAGCTGTATCGTGTTGTTTTACATGGTGTTCTGCATTTAGTCGGATACAAAGATAAAACTGATGATGAACAAGAGGAGATGACAAAAATGGAAGAGTTTTATCTTGCAAAAATAGATTTTAAAGAACTGAAGGTATGATGGAGAAATATGATGTTATTGTTGTTGGGGGAGGACATGCCGGATGCGAAGCAGCGACAGCAGCTGCAAACCTGGGATCGAAAACATTACTGATTACAATGGATATGACCAAATATGGTCAAATGTCGTGTAATCCTGCTATGGGTGGAATTGCAAAGGGGCAGATTGTGCGCGAAATTGATGCATTAGGTGGTTATTCTGGTATTTTAGCCGACAAAACTACTATCCAGTTCAGGATGCTTAATAAATCAAAGGGTCCTGCTATGTGGAGTCCACGCGCACAAAATGATCGGTTTCGATTTGTAGAAGAATGGAGAAATATTCTTGAAAATACCGATAATCTTGATTTATGGCAAGATGCTGTAATTAAGTTAATTATAAAAGATAATCGGGTACAAGGTGTAATAACGAAAATAGGTATCGAATTTGAGTCGAATACAGTTGTTTTAACCAATGGTACCTTTTTAAATGGTTTAATGCATATAGGGCAGGAAAAGCTTGCCGGAGGACGTATTGGAGAAGCTGCTTCGTATAATATTTCGGAACAGTTACTGGAAGCCGGTTTTAAAACCGGAAGAATGAAAACCGGAACGCCTGTTCGTATTGATGGAAGAACCATTGATTTTTCGAAACTTACAGAACAAAAGGGCGATACAGATCATTATAAATTTTCGTATTTACCTGGTACTGAAACAAAGTTAAAACAGCGCTCGTGTTGGATTACACATACAAGTTCTGAAGTTCATGCCGAGCTTCAACAAGGTTTTGAAGATTCGCCTATGTTCGATGGGACTATTCAAAGTACTGGTCCGCGTTATTGTCCGAGTATTGAATCAAAACTGATAACTTTTGCTGAAAAAGAAAAACATCAGCTGTTTCTGGAGCCGGAAGGCGAGAATACCATCGAATATTATTTGAATGGTTTTTCTTCATCACTTCCATGGCAGGTGCAGTTAAAAGGTTTACATAAGATAGCCGGTTTAGAAAATGCAAAAATATTCCGGCCGGGTTATGCCATTGAATATGATTACTTCGATCCTACTCAGTTAAATCATACACTAGAAACAAAAATTTTAGACAATTTATTTTTTGCCGGACAGATTAACGGTACTACCGGTTATGAGGAAGCTGGTGCACAAGGAATCATTGCCGGTATAAACGCACATTTAAAATACGCAGGAACTAACGAGACTTTTATCCTAAAAAGGAACGAAGCATACATTGGAGTTCTAATTGATGATTTGGTGACAAAAGGAGTGGATGAACCGTACCGGATGTTCACCAGTAGGGCAGAATTTCGAATTTTGCTGCGACAAGACAATGCAGACATCCGTTTAACTGAAAAATCATACAAATTAGGTCTTGCTTCGCTAGAACGTCTCGAATTACTGCAAGAAAAAACAAACTTAATTCAGGAAATAATTAACTATGCGAAAGATTTTTCTGTAAAGCCACGCTTTGTAAATCAGTTACTTACGGAAAAGGGAACCTCTGAATTAAAGCAAGGAGTTAAATTATTCGACCTTATTTTACGCCCTCAGATTTCAATATTTGATTTGATTGAAGTGATTACCCCGTTTAAAACATTTCTCGAACGGGTTCCGGAGGCAAGAAAAACGGAAATTATCGAAGGAGCCGAAATTGTGATTAAGTACGAAGGGTATATTAATCGCGAAAAACTATTGGCTGAGAAATTGGATAAGTTTGAGAATATAAATATTGAAAATAAATTTAATTATAACGAGTTAAAATCAATCTCTACGGAAGCACGTCAAAAGTTAGATAAAATTAAACCAAAAACAATAGGACAGGCAAAACGTATTTCAGGTGTTTCTCCATCTGATATAAACGTTTTACTGGTACTTTTAGGACGGTAGTGTTTCACGTGGAACAATTTGTAAAAATGGATTTAAAAAGAGAAATACGTGAGATTCCTGATTATCCAAAAGAGGGGATAAGCTTTAAAGATGTAACAACGTTATTTAAAAATAAAGAAGCGTTAAGATTTGTTACGAATACAATCGTGGAGAATTTTAAAGAGAAAGGTATTACAAAAGTTGTTGGTCTTGAAGCCCGCGGTTTTGTTTTTGGCGGAGCAATTGCAGATCGTCTTGATGCCGGCTTTGTTCCTATCCGCAAAAAAGGGAAATTGCCAAGTGCAGTATTAAGTGAATCTTACGAACTGGAATATGGAATGGATAGTGTAGAAATGCATAGCGATGCATTGGATAAACATGATGTGGTTTTGATTCATGATGATTTACTAGCCACCGGAGGTACTGCTGTTGCAGCATTAAATTTGGCAAAAAAGTGTGGTGTTGAGAATATTTATTTCAGCTTTATTTGCGATCTTGAATTTATTGATACACCTAATAAGTCGATCCTAAAAGAATACGAAACTCAGGTATTGGTAAAATATCAGTAATTGAAATATCAGACGGTAAATAAAAATATTGATCACTTAAAAACGCTTATATCGGTGTTGCCGAATAAGCCCGGTATTTATCAGTATTTCGATCAATCGAATACGATAATTTATATCGGAAAAGCAAAGAACCTGCGGAAGCGGGTTTCTTCGTATTTTACAAAAAATCACGATCACCGAAAAACAGCTTTATTGGTGCGGAATATTGCCGATATAAAGCACATGGTAGTGGAGAGTGAGCAGGATGCTTTGTTGTTAGAGAATAACCTGATTAAAAAGTATCAGCCCCGCTACAATATTCGATTAAAGGATGACAAAAGCTATCCGTGGATATGTATAAAAAACGAGCCTTTTCCACGCGTTTTTAAAACCAGGGATTTGGTTCGGGATGGCTCAAAATATTTTGGTCCTTATACTTCTATCTATACCGTCAGAACGTTGCTTGATTTATTTAAATCTGAATATAAATTACGGACCTGTAACTACAATTTATCACCCGAAAATATTGCTTCAGGCAAATACAAGGTATGCCTGGAATACCATATTGGAAATTGTAAAGGACCTTGCGAAGGCCACGTTTCAGCAGAAAAATACGACCAGGGAATAGTAGATATCGCGGATATTTTGAAAGGAAATATCTCAGGTGTTATCAAACATTTGGAAGGCATGATGGCCGACATGGCTGAAAATTTAAATTTCGAAGAAGCCGCGGCAATTAAGGAAAAGTATGATTCGTTAAAACGTTATCAGAGCCGTTCTACAGTTGTATCTCCTGTTATTACTGATGTTGATGTGTATTCGATAGAAGAGGATGATAATTTTGCCTTTATCAATTACCTGAAGATTATAAAAGGGGCCATTATTCAAACCTTTACTTTGGAAATAAAGAAGGGTTTGGATGAGAATACAGAAGAGCTTCTTTTGGCCGGAATTATTGAAATACGACAAAAAATATTTAGTAACGCACGCGAAATTCTGGTGCCTTTTAAGCTGGAAAATGTAATTGAAAATGTCACTTTTAGGGTACCGCAAAGAGGGGAGAAGAAACAATTGTTAGACCTTTCGAAGCGTAACGCCAAATATTTCCGTCTTGAAAAGGATAAGCAAGCAGTAATGAAAAATCCTAAAATTAGAACTGATCGCATATTAAATACCATTAAAAAGGATCTCCAATTAAAAGAATTACCCGCGCGTATTGAATGTTTTGATAACAGTAACCTGCAAGGAACAAATCCTGTTGCAGCGTGTGTGGTATTTAAAGATGCTAAGCCGGCAAAGAAAGAATACCGGCATTTTAATATAAAAACCGTTGAAGGACCAAACGATTTTGCATCGATGGAGGAGGTGGTTTACAGACGTTACAAACGTCTAAAAGAAGAAAAGAAACCATTGCCTAATCTGATTGTTGTAGATGGCGGAAAAGGCCAGTTGTCGGCAACAATGAAAGCGATGGATAAGCTGGAACTTAGGGGGAAAATTACTGTTATTGGTATCGCAAAACGATTGGAAGAAATTTATTTTCCGGGAGATTCAGTTCCTCTTTATATCAATAAAAATTCTGAAACCTTAAAAGTAATTCAGCATTTAAGAGATGAAGCGCACCGTTTTGGAATTACGTTTCACAGAGATAAACGTTCGAAAGCATTTATAACATCTGAATTAGGAAATATAGATGGAATAGGGGAGAAGACTACTGAGAAATTATTGAAGGATTTCAAATCGGTAAAGCAGATAAAACTACAAAAACTTGACGCTTTGGAGGCCTCCATAGGTAAAGCCAAAGCACGGGTAGTGTTTGATTATTTTCAAAAAGAAAAGGAATAGAACAAATAGATCCCATCAGCTGATCAAACTAAAACTTATAAATGAGTTTATTGAATACCGTTAAAAATTTACAACCATATTGAAATGAATAAACGCGTTTTGCTGGGGATGAGTGGAGGAATTGACAGTTCTGTTTCGGCGATGTTGTTACAGGAACAAGGCTATACCGTGATTGGAGTTACCTTTCTGTTTAGTGGTACCGACAACCAAAATCATCACTTTTTAAAAGATGCAAGAGATTTAGCCGATCGTTTAAAAATTCAGCATATTACTGTTGATCTGCGAAAAGAATTTGAAGAGTATGTTGTTCGGTACTTTATCGACGAATATTTAAATGGACGTACACCCTTTCCGTGTGCTTATTGCAATCCGAATCTTAAATTTAAATACCTGGATAAATACGCGAAGGCAATGGATTGTGATTCTATTGCTACGGGGCATTATGTGAAGACTGGAATTTATAATGGACAGAAATATCTGTTTCAGGGTGAAGATCCGGAAAAAGATCAGTCCTTTTTTCTTTGGGGTTTACCTCGCGAGATAATCGATAAACTAATTTTTCCTTTAGGTAACTTTAAAAAAACAGAGATAAGGAATGTCGCCAGGGAAAAAGGATTTTTATCCTTATCGGAAAAAAAGGACAGCCTCGGAATATGTTTTATTGAGGGAAATGATTACCGGCAATTTTTAAAAAAACGGGGCATCAAATCGCATCCCGGAAATTTTGTCGATCAAAATGGAAACGTTTTGGGTGAGCATAAGGGAATTTTTAATTACACCATCGGACAACGTCGCGGATTTGGCCTAAATCTGAATTTTCCGCTATTTGTGGCTGAATTTCGTCTAGATGATAACGAAATAGTGTTGGCAAAATACGACGATTTATACCGCTCAAAGGTATATTTAGAGAATTATTATATATCTGATAAAGAGATAGTTGAAGGTGCTGTAGAGCTGATAGTAAAGGTGCGTTACAGGCTTCAGGAAACCCCCTGTAATTTGCATATTTTAAACGATACTGTGGCTGAGGTCGAATTATTAGAACCTGAAGCTATGATTGGGCCCGGACAAACTGCCGTTTTTTATCATAAAAACAGATTAGTGGGCGGTGGATTTATAAAATCAGCAGAATAGATATATCCTATTAGAATTATATTATTAATAGAGAACTTCGCAATATTCCTCCTTTCTTTTTCTTGAAAATTAACTTCCATTCGCTTTCGTAAAATTATTTATCCGGGATAAGAATAATTTAGACACGTCTAGTATAAAACCAATTCTTAAAGTTTATATCAATGCGATTAAACTTATGTTTTTATAAATAGTCAATTCTATTTAATGTACATAATCAAAAAAGCGAAAAAGTGATCATTCATCCGTTTTCGGATGTGGATGATAACAAATAGATGGATAGCAATAGTCAGTTATTCTGTTTGAAGTATCATAGAGTCTTTTTAGTCCCGGGAATGAAAAAATATGTGTAAAAATAGAAATCAAATATTCAAAAACTAAAATCCCAAAACGGACATTGACTTATTTTTGAAGAAAAAGAACACTGTTTCCATACCTGAAAAAGTGGAGTAATGGAATTATGACCATTCGCGATATTGATTAATTTAAAAAATAAATCTTAAACTCTGTAAAGATGTAATTATGAACTTTAGACAAAAGACATTTCTAATGGCGCTTAGCCTTTTTATTTTGGTTGGTTCGGAATTAAAAGCCCAACCTGGAAGAGTGGGACGTCAAATGGACGATCCTGCTTTAACCGATACTACTGGAAGAAGTATCGATGATTATTTTGCTCCGGTATCATCAGGAAAAAGTATCCCGGATAAAGATGGATTCATTCAACGTTGGTCTCTGTTAGAACCAATCAGTAAACCAAACCGAAGTAATGCTGTTTTTACCGATAGCTATCTTCGCGCTGCATTTGATACGCTGTATTTTCCAAATCAGTTTACTATACTACCAGAAGATGGTGAAATAGTAAAAGTGGGGGACACCGAATTAGCCTGGCATGCTTTGGACAGTAAGCTATTCAATGTAAAATTATTCCGTTTTGCTTATGGATTAAGTAAACCCATTTACGGAGTGGTGTTTTGGGCTGTAACGGTTGTTAACGCGCCTCACGATATGGAAAATGTTAGAATGGCGGTAGGCTCAAATTCAGCATCTATGTGGTGGTTAAACGGAGAGGAAACGGTACTACTTTCGGGCGACAGACGTATGGTAATGGATGATTGTGTTTCTCCCCGACTAACACTTAAAAAGGGGAAAAATATTGTTCGTGGCGTTGTAATCAACGGGCCCGGAATGAGCGATTTTTGTGTTCGTTTCCTTGATGAAAAAGGCGAACCAGTAAAAAACATCACAATTACCTGTGAATAATATTATTTAGTCAAACGATTTAAAATCTCAATTGAATCGAAATTGGAATTATTATGAAACAAATCAGAATATTGGGCTCAATAGCCCTTTTATCATTGTTATTAAGCAGTGCAGTAACGGCACAAGTAGGGAAACCATTTATACACGACCCTTCAACGATAATGGAATGCGACGGAAAGTATTATACTTTCGGAACAGGCAGAGGTGGTTTAATATCTGAAGATGGTTGGGTATGGAACGGCGGGGGAGTAAGACCCGGCGGCGGTGCTGCACCTGACGCTATGAAGATTGGTGATCGCTACCTTGTAGTTTATGGTGCAACCGGTGGTGGTCTTGGAGGCGGACACGACGGAAGAATCTTAACCATGTGGAACAAAACGCTTGATCCAAATTCTCCTGATTTTGAATATACAGAACCTATTGAGGTGGTAAGATCAGAAGGTATGGAAGATAACGATGCCATTGATCCGGGCTTATTGCTCGATCCTACTACGGGACGCTTATGGTGTTCGTACGGAACTTATTTTGGATTCATTCGCCTTATTGAGCTTGATCCTGAAACAGGGAAACGTGTTGAAGGTAATGAACCACTAGATATTGCCATCGACTGCGAAGCCACTACAATGATGTACCGTAACGGATGGTATTATCTGCTGGGTACACACGGAACCTGCTGCGATGGTACGAATTCTACTTACAATATCGTAGTTGGCCGTTCAAAAAAAGTAACCGGCCCGTACGTCGACAATATGGGAAGAGAAATGCTTAAAGGTGGTGGAAAAATGGTTATTGCTGCCGGTGGTAGAGTTACCGGTCCAGGACATTTCGGTTTAATAAATATCGATGAAGGTGTTCAAAAAATGTCATGTCATTTTGAAGCTGATTTAGAACAAAGTGGACGCAGTGTACTGGGTATCCGTCCATTGCTTTGGAAAAAAGACTGGCCTGTTGCCGGTGATCCTTTTAAAGAAGGAACATACGAAATTGAATCGGAAAGAAGAGGTTATGCTTTGGAATTGGTGGTTGATTTTGTACGTATGCCACGTGGAACACGCGGATTTTGGCATGATTCAGACGAACCGGTTGAACCTATTGCATCACAAACTTTAGAAGATGTAATTGACACCTGGCCAACGGGAGATATTGGTGTAAGAATTGGTGATTATATGTTCCGTCCGCACCAACGATGGACCATTACTGCAGTACCTGAAGCCGGTGGATACTTGGGCGGGCCTTACTATAAAATAGTTATTGAAGGTACAGAACGTGCATTGGCAGCAACAGCAGAAGCTGAAGTAATTGCTGTTCCGGAATTTACTGGTGCCGACGAGCAATTGTGGAGAATAGAGCAATTGATTGACGGAACGTTCAGAATAATGCCTAAGGTCGTTCCCAATTCAAATAAGAAGCTGGCGTTGGTATCTTCGGGTGATAGTACACCTACTCTTGCTGAATTTGATTTTAACACCGACAATTCGAAATGGAATTTTAGAGATCATTAAAAAATAAGCTTGTTAAAAAGACGCAGTTAATAAAACTTGCGTCTTTTTTTTTACTACCTTTTGTTCGCATATCAATATGCTCAATTCCAAAACAAAAACCTTCGTGAATAAAAAATTCTACTATGAAAAGAAAACACATATCGACGATGCCAGCTCTGGCCTTTCTCTTTTTAATAGGATTGCAAGTAGGTGTCATTACGGCATTTGGGCAAGTTCCAGGTCGGGGACAAAGACCTAACCTACCCCCAACACCTATTAAAAGCGATACAACACGTACAATCTCCAAACATTTTGCACCAGCCACCGACATAGAAAAGGCCCCGGATGCCAAAGGTTTTATTCAGCGTTGGTTGGTCCTTGAACCCATCAAGAAGGACATCACAAGAAATAGTATATTTACGGATAGTTTCCTCAGAACAACTTTTTCATCCGATAATTTTTCTGACGATTTTACCATAATCCCCACAAATGGAAAAACGGTAAAAGTGGGAGATCAGGAATTGAAATGGCATGCCCTGGACAGCAAACATTTCAACTTTAAGTTATTCCAATTTGCCTATGCCGTTAATAAACCGCAAAACGGTGTATTGTTTTGGGTTGTTACTGTCATCAACTGCCCGGAAGAAATCAAAGATGTTAGATTGACCGCAGGCTGTAATTCAGCGGGCATGTTTTGGGTAAATGGCCAGGAAGCCATCGTACTTTCCGGAAATAGAGACACGGTTGTAGATAATGTTGCTTCGTCACGAATAACGCTAAAAAAAGGAAAAAACGTAATTCGTGGGGCGGTGGTAAATGGCCCCGGTATCATTGATTTTTGCGCCCGGTTCCTGGATGAGGATTTACAGCCGTTAACAAATTTCACTATCAGTTACGAATAATATTGTACAGAAATGGGAAATATTATGAAAAAAATTAAAATAATGGGCGCAACAGCCCTGTTGTCATTATTTTTAAGTCTTACAATAAAGGCACAAATCGGAAAACCTTTTATTCATGATCCGTCAACCATCATGGAATGCGACGGGAAATATTATACATTTGGTACCGGAGGTGGTGGATTAATATCGGAAGACGGTTGGACCTGGAAGGGCGGGGGAGTAAGACCCGGTGGTGGAGCGGCACCCGATGCCATTAAGATTGGCGACCGCTACCTTATTATCTATGGTGCCACCGGTGGTGGTGCGAGAAGCGGACACAGGGGTACGATTCTTACCATGTGGAACAAAACACTTGATCCTAATTCTCCCGATTTTAAATACACAGAACCCATTGTTGTTGCTGCAACAGACGGTTATGAAGAGTGTGATGCCATTGATCCCGGTGTTTTGTTGGATCCAACCACAGGACGATTATGGTGTTCATTCGGAACCTATTATGGTACTATACGCATTATTGAACTTGACCCGAAAACCGGCAAACGTATGGAAGGAAATGAAGCCGTAGATGTGGCTGTTGCCTGCGAAGCAACAACCCTGATGTACCACAACGGTTGGTACTACCTGCTTGCTACACACGGCACTTGCTGCGATGGTTCCAATTCAACCTACAACATCGTTGTTGGTCGTTCCAGGAGTATAACAGGTCCTTACCTGGATAATGTGGGACGAACCATGTTAGAAGGTGGCGGGAAAATGGTTGCAGCATCGGGTGGAAGAGTTGTCGGTCCCGGACACTTTGGACTTATAGACCTTGGTGAAGGCGTTCAAAAAATGTCATGTCATTTTGAAGCTGATTTAGAACAAAGTGGCCGGAGTGTACTGGGTATTCGTCCGTTGCTTTGGAAAAATGACTGGCCTGTTGCCGGTGATCCTTTTAAAGAAGGAACATACGAAATTGAATCGGAAAGAAGAGGTTATGCTTTGGAATTGGTGGTTGATTTTGTGCGTATGCCACGTGGAACACGCGGATTTTGGCAAGATGCAGATGAACCGGTTGAACCAATTCCATCACAAACTTTAGAAGATGTAATTGACACCTGGCCAACGGGAGATATTGGCGTAAGAATTGGTGATTACATGTTCCGTCCGCACCAACGATGGACCATTACTGCAGTACCTGAAGCCGGTGGATATTTAGGCGGGCCTTACTATAAAATAGTTATTGAAGGTACAGAACGTGCATTGGCAGCAACAGCAGAAGCTGAAGTAATTGCAGTTCCGGAATTTACAGGTGCCGACGAGCAATTGTGGAGAATAGAGCAATTGATTGACGGAACGTTCAGAATAATGCCTAAGGTCGTTCCCAATTCAAATAAGAAGCTGGCGTTGGTATCTTCGGGTGATAGTACACCTACGCTTGCTGAATTTGATTTTAACAGCGACAATTCGAAATGGAATTTTAGGGATCATTAAAAAAGGGGATAAGAATATTTTGCGAAAGGCGCTTGTTGATTCAACATGCGCCTTTCTTTTTGATTGACCAATTTTGAATCGAAATCAGGTTATTAAAATGCGGGTCGGTGTTTATCATCCGGTTCCAGTAATCCCAGATAACTTCTGAATCGGGAAGGAGCAATCTGATAATTTTCCACAGCCTCTTTAACGGCACAACCGGGCTCGTGAGTATGCGAGCAATTGTTGTACTGGCAGTGCTCTGAAAATTTGAATATCTCAACAAAATAGTGCGAAATCTCCCAAGGTTCCATTTCCAAAACACCAAAGGCTTTAATTCCCGGGGTATCGATAATATACCCGCCAAAATTCAGCTTAAATAACTGAGAATAGGTTGTGGTGTGTTTTCCGGTTTTGTGTGAATCGGAAATCTCCATGGTCTTCAAATTCAAACCCGGCTGAATAAGGTTAATCAGTGTTGATTTTCCAACGCCGCTGTGCCCGTTAATTACGTTGGTTTTGTCTTTTAAAGCTTCTTTAAACTCATCGATTCCGGTTCCTTCTTTAGCCGATGTTTTAAGGCATTTGTAGCCGATATTTCGATAGATCTGCATCAACAGGTCCATCTCTTCCGTTTCGTCTTCGTTATAACGGTCAGCTTTGTTAAAAACAATCATGACCGGAATACGATATGCTTCGGCCGATGCCAGGTAACGATCGATAAACGTGGTTGTAGTAACAGGGTATTGCATGGTTACAACCAATACTGCCTGGTCGATATTAGCAGCAATAATATGTGCCTGTTTCGAAAGATTAATAGAACGGCGAATAATGTAGTTTTTGCGTTCGTGGATTTTGGTAATCATACCAACCTGTGCGATATTTTCGTCGGCAGACACGTTTTGGAGCGTAAATCCCACACGATCGCCCACGGCAACGGGGTTCGTATTCCTAATTCCTTTAATGCGAAATTTGCCCTTTATTTTGCATTCGTAGGTATTTCCGTTTTCATCTTCCACGGTGTGCCAGCTGCCGGTCGATTTTATTACTAATCCTTCTTTCAAACTCTTTAATTTTCTGCAAAGGTAGTTTTTCTGCTGTTTATCAGGAAATTTAGTGCTGAGCAAGCTTTTTTTTCACGTGGAACATCGGTGGAACATATAAAAAAGCACCAAGTTTGTATGGTGAAATTTGGTGCTTTTTGTTCTGAAGAATAGTGATAACTTCAATTAAGCGAGGTTAGCACTAGCTATATTATTCCCAATCTAGAATAATTTTACCACAATCGCCTGCTTCCATAATTTCAAATGCTTTCTGATAATCATCGGCCTTAAAACGGTGTGTAATAATAGGTGAAATATCAAGGCCGGTGGTAAGCATCATCTCCATGTGATACCAGGTTTCGTACATTTCGCGACCATAAATTCCTTTAAGTGTTAATCCTTTAAAAATAAGCTTGCTCCAGTTAATTTGAGTACGTTCGGGCAGCAGACCAAGCAAACTAATTTTACCTCCATTGTACATGTGGTTTACCATGTCGTTAAAGGCAACCGGCGATCCCGAGCATTCCAAACCAATATCGAAACCACTAACCATATGATGCACTTTCATGGCTTCCTTAATGCTTTCTTTGGTAGGATCGATAACACGTGTAGCACCCATTTTTCGGGCCATATCGCGGCGGTATTTACTTAAATCGGTGCCGATGATGTTACGGGCTCCGGCAAATTTGCAAATGGCTGCAGCCATGGCTCCAATTGGTCCGCCAATTCCGGTAATTAAAACATCTTCGCCTAACATAGGAAACGACAGAGCCGTGTGTGTGGCGTTTCCCAGCGGATCCATAATGGCCATCATTTCATCTGAAATTCGTGGATCGATGTGCAATACATTTTTCGCCGGAACAGAAATGTATTCAGCAAAACCACCATCACGGTTTACACCAATTCCAATGGTATTGTCGCAAATATGCTGGCGCCCGCGCCTGCAATTTCTACAAAAACCACACGAAATATGTCCCTCAACGGTAACACGTTCACCCACTTTTACACGGTCTACTTCCGAACCCACTTCAACAACGGTTCCCATGTATTCATGACCAATAGTCACCGGTGTTTTAATGGTTTGTTGCGCCCATTCGTCCCATTTATAAATATGTAAATCGGTGCCACAAATGGCTGATTTTTGTACTTTCAGGAGAATATCGTTGGGTCTCACCTTGGGCATTGGTACATCTTCCATCCAAATACCCTTTTCAGGTTTACTTTTTACAATTGCCTTCATTAAAATTAAACTTGTTAGTTGTTATCTGGTGCAAGTTAAAACAAAAATATGGGTGAAAATCTAAGGAAAGTCAGTTTTGAAATTTCTTCAATCAGGCAATATTTGAAGGAGCTAATTGTTTGTTCGACATGAATTTAACGGGGTACCACGAGGCAATAAATCCAATAAATAAAACCGCGACGAATGCCAAAATGATGTCGGTAAAAATGATGTGAACCGGGTAGGCCGAAATAACAAAAGAACCACCGGCGCCAGGCAGTTTTACCAGCCCGAAAGTAATCTGAAGCCAGCATACAAAAACACCCAAAACGGTACCTAAAACGCCACCTGCCAACGAAATTAACCAGCCTTCGTAAAGAAAAATCCGGTTAATCTGTTTTTCCTGCAAACCCATGCTGCCCAGTATCGAAATATCCTCTTTTTTATCGATATAAAGCATGGTTAGGTTGCCGATCATATTTCCGGAAGCCAGCAGCAAAATAAAAACGAGGATAAAATAAACCGCCCATTTTTCCGATTTCATGGTTTTAAAAACCAGGTCGTGTTGCTGTTCCTTATTTTTCACGTGGAACCCGGCTCCCATAATTTCTTCCAGTTTATTCTGAATAGCATCAACATCGCTTCCTTCGGCAACGGATAATTCAATGGCAGAAATATCGTTCCCACTATCAAAAAGTTCGGTAGCAAACTCCTTTGATACCAGCATGTATTTGGCATCCACATCTTCGAGCACAGCAAATACTGCCGATGGGAACAGAGAATCGTGGTTAAAAGCCCGCGATGGATTTAGCGAAACCTGTTTCCCCTTTTTGGGGACATAAACATGCAGCGGATCGAGAAAGGAAACGCCCACTCCGAGATTATTGGCAATTCCGCGGCCCACAACGGCGTAATCAATGCCGTCTTTTTTGAGGTAATATTCACCCTCAATCAACAGCTTGTCGATATTGGTATAATCCGGATAATTATCAGGAACACCTTTAATTGTGGCTACAAACTGTCGTTTTCCATAGCGTAACAAGGCTACCTCTTCAACAATTTCTGCATACGAAACCACACCGGGTAAAGCTTTTATTTGCTCAATATCAATAGTATTGGGATCGAACATTTTTCCTTCAACCGACGATATTTTAATGTCCGGATCGAAGTCGCTGTAAAACACTCCAATCAGATCAGTAAAACCGTTTAATACCGAAACGATGATGATTATAGCCATGGTGCCTACCACAATTCCGGCCATCGAAATCCATGATATTATGTTAATAATGTTCTGTTTCTTTTTTGAGAACAGGTATCGTTTTGCTATGAAAAATGATAAGTTCAAACGCTGGTGTTTTGTTTGAAAACGAAAAGTTTCGGAAACTATTTCTTCAGCAGGTTATCAATGTTGTCGATATAATCGAGGCTGTCGTCAATGTAAAATTCCAAATCAGGAATTACACGCAGACTTTTTCCTGTTTTTCGGCCTAGTTCTCCACGCAGTTGTTTGCCCGAAAGTTTAATTTCTTCCAATATTTCGTTGGCAAATTCCGAGGGAAAAATGCTGAGGTGAATTCGCGCAATAGAAAGATCTTTTGTAATGCGCACTCCGGTAACGCTAAGCAATTTGCCCGGGAAACGTTCTTTGTTTATTTTTAAAAGGATTTCGGCCATTTCGCGTTGAATAAGCCTCGATATTTTATTCTGTCTTGTGCTGTATTGTTCCATTGTTACTGATTATAAGCCACAAAATTACGCAAAAACCTTGGATTAGTAGCAGAAATCAGTTAAACAGCGATTTTTTAAAAGCATTCCGGAGGCTTTCGTTGGGTTTAATGATGTTGTAGTTTTCCCAGAAATCCTGGTCGTAAGCACCCAGTAATTCCACAAAAATATCGTTTCGGTTAAAGCGTTCGTCTTTATTAAAACGCTTTAATTCGGTGGGTTGAATATTGGTGATCAAGAGATCGGAAACACTGTGAAACTCGGAGTTTATACGATCTCTTTTGCTTCGAACTTTAAATTTAACCGATGCTTTTGCCGATGCCAGATGCCATTTTCCCTGGTATTGGCGGTAATTTACCTGGTATTGTACATAAGTTGGCCGCGCTTTTACTTTTCTCGGTTTCTTTTTAATCATAATCTCTTTAGCCTTATTTAGTCCCGCTTTATTTAAACGGTAATTGGCATGCACCAATGCAAATGTTTCACGATGAACATACATTTCGCCTTCAAAGGGCGGGTAAAATTCGTCGGATTGAGCTTGAAATTTTACCACATAAACCGGTTGGTTTTCATACCATACAACATCACTGATCTGATATGCATACACATGTTCGTATTCGGGATCAATAAAAGTTTCAACGGTTTTTACAGCATCCAGTTCGGTAATGGTAAAAGGGCCACCCATAAGTTTAAAATTGAGCCACTTAAATGGTTGTACATCACGGCTTCTTCGTCCTTTTAGTAAGCGCACCAAATCTCCGCGGGAGGTGCCAATATAAGGTGCTTTTAACACTTCCATTACCGCTTCTGAAACACTTATATAGTTTTTATCCTGTTTAACAGTTTCGCGGTAAAAGGCGGTCATTAGTTTGCTTGATGGCGTATAATTCTTTTCATAATTGGCCCGCATATTCTTCAATAATTTTTCGGGCGTGATTGCGGTAACTTTTATCTCCCTAATTTTTATTGAAGCCGGTTCAAGAATAAAAAGATCTTCGTCGAGCAATTGGTTGCCAGGCAATAACTTTTGCTCGTAGCCCATGCACGAAATTACAATGGTATCGCGGATATACAAGGGGTGAACTTTTAGCAAAAACTCTCCATCGGTATTACTGATTGTGCCAATTGGTTTATCTAAAATAGATATCGATGCGAAAGGAATGGAACGCCCTTTTCGACTTTCGATTAGTTTGCCCGACAGGAAAAAATACTTTACCGGCACCGAATCCTGTGCTTCCGAAAGCGTTTCATTGTCTGATATTCGTGTAATAATTACCTGGTTTTGCAACTCGCTAAAACGATATTGTGTGGTATCGAGTATACTATTCAGAACAGTGTAAAGCGACTTGTCCTGGACCGTAATACTTACTTTTTGAGTGGGATTAATGATAGTGGCATCGTACGAAAAAAATACATTAGCCTGCCAACTGATCTGTTCCAAAACAAAATCGAGCGACTGATCGGTTTGATTGATACTTATGCGGCGCTCGAAAATAGAGCCATCCTGTTGCTGGCCTTTTGTGGTAAAAGATAGCAACAGGATGGTAATAAATATGATCAGTTGTTTTATTTGTTTCATTAAAACATCTTTTTCAGCTCAAAAGAAGTTTTAAACTCTTCTCCGTCTCGTAATACTGTGAGTTTAATTTTTTTGTCTTCGCGGCTTTGAAGCAGCAGATTAATATCGTTTAACTCCAGCGACTGGTGGTTACTGCTGTTGATACGAATAATTTGGTCGTTTTCCTGTAATCCGGCAATGTGTGCAGGCGAGTTTTCGCGTATATCGGCAATGGTGAAAATGGGTAATCCGGGCATTGGGTTGGTAACTTCCATTCCACTCATATTGTAATTAAAGTCTTCCCTAATTTTATGATTTGGGCGCAGTGTTAACCGGCTATTCCTGTAGTCGATTGTAACATAAAAACGCCTTAAAATTTCTGCGCCAATGGTTCCATTTCTGCCGTTCACCGAAATCAAACTGTCTATTTGTTTCGAATTCGGAAAGGCTACAATTGGTTTTGTAAGCAGTAGTGGTCCAACCCAAATGGCATCGATACGTCCTTTTGTTCCATACAGGTCGCCATTTAAACCACGGCCCAAAAATGTTTCAATGTGCTGTTGTGGCAGATTGATACGCTCGTCTGAATTTTCTGATAACCAAAGTGCGTCGCTGGCGCCGGTGTCAACCAATAGTTTTACCGGAACTTCTTTCATTTCGTCGGTAACAATTGTGGTACGTACAAACGGTTTGTTTCCATCAAAATGCAACGGCATAATAATATCTTTTTTACGATCGCGGTATTTAAAATATTCAGGTTTGTATAATACCAGTTTTTCATTCAGGTAATCAACTTTTACAATGTAATCTTTAAACAGGTTAAAGCCGATTAATCCGTGAACAGGAATACCGAGCATGTGCGAAATCTGGAAGTTCTCGTCTATGATCATTTGTACTTCCTGGTTACGCGCTGTTAATCCGTCGATGTGCATAACGTTATTCCCCGAGCGGTAAGCGGTAAGCGATTCTCCTTCGCCAAGTCCTTGTACCTTAACCGGCATCATATAGTTCAAATTCAGTTTATTAATAAACGGAAGCTCGGTAATAATCGGGTAGCGAACACCGGTGTCGAGAATAAAATTCAGCGTATCAGAATCGTTAATATTTACCGGAATGATAATTAAATTACTTGCGGATTTAAATTTTATGGTGATTTGTTTATCGCGTGGATTATCGAATAGAAAACCACGGTTGGTACTGGCAAATTGTTGTGTGGTATTTTCGTATTCCATACTTTCATCGATAGGAACGTAATCGCGCACTACCAGCAGGTTGTCTTCAATTTCAAATAGCAGGTAGAAATCTTTCATCAGTTTATCGAGCACGTATTTCAGTGGCTTATTCGATACATTTAAACTGATTTTTTTATCGGCAACCATTTCTGCATTGTACGAGTAGTCGATATCCAGGTACTTACAAATCTTTTCAATTACATCTGAAAGAGGCTCGTCTTCAGCATAAATACTGATGTTTTGATCGAGCGCTTGGCTTTTTGTATCCTGAGCAAAACTGGTGTTAGGTACCACTAACAATGCCAGCAAGGCCATTAGGACAATAATTTTTATTTTATTCCATTTTATTGGTTTCATGACTTTAAAGCTTTACTGATTGTTTGTACGGCTCATTAAAGTGTAATGTTTGCCTTCAACCGATAAATCCAAATCAAATGTGAGCCGAATTACATTTAATACAAAATCAACCGGTTTCTGATCAAAATGACCTTCGTATAAGAGGTCGTTTAGCTCTGGTTCCATCACGTCGATATCAATGTGGTAAGCTTTTTCAAGACATTCAACCACTTCGTGTAACGGAACAGTGTTGAAAATGAGGTCGTGTGTTTTCCAGGCCAGGAAATTCGGATCGCTGTTTACTGTTTTCATCAATTCGCGGTTTGATAAATGCAGCGTTCCTTTTTCGCCGGGAGACAAAAATACCTCACGGCCTTCCATTTCAGGGTTATCGTTTTTACTGATTACCTGAACTTTACCTGTTTCAACAATAACCTCAACAGTTTCTGCGTCCGGGTATGCACTAACGTTAAAAGAGGTACCTAAAACTTTAACCTGTGCATTGCCGGCGTTAATTACAAACGGTTTTTCGGGATTACGCTGAACATCGAAAAATGCTTCGCCAATGATGGTAACTTCGCGGGTGTTGCCTTTAAATTTTTTCGGAAACAACAGTTTCGAATCGTTGTTTAAAGTAACCACCGAACCATCGGGTAAAACATATTCGTTCAGCACCTGATCTTTGGCCGAGATCGTCTCGCTGTAATAAGCCTTGTCCGGGTTGCGGAAACCAAGGTAATATGCAACTGAACCCAATAAAAGTGCGATAACAACTATTGCAGCATATTTGTAAAATTGTGCAATAACCTCCTTTCTTGATTTTTGTAGCTGAATAGATCGAACTTTAGCAGGGCTTAATTGTGTATGTACAGATTTCCAGGCGGCTTCGTTATCGAATTTTCTCGCCTGGTAATAGGAATCTACTTTGTTGAGCATGTTTTTATACTGCTCAAACTCCGCCTGGTTTTTATCAGAATGATTAATCCAGGTCTCCACCTCGTTATTTTCCTGCAAACTGGTTTCGTTATTTAAATACTTGGTAACCAGTTCCCAGTCAAATTTTTCTATGTTCTCCATTTTTCCCATCTCGCTTTAATGACAATACACAATTAATTTACCCCTAAACTTTTTTCGTCCTGCTAACAAAAAAGTAGAAGATGAAGGTGTTATATTTTTTTAATTTATCTCGTAATGATTTGATTGCCAAACTCATTTGTGCCTCAACTGTTTTTATTGAAATATTTAGTTTTTCGGCAATTTCGCGGTATTTTAATCCTTCCTCGCGGCTCAACCTGAATATTTCACGACGTTTTTCCGGTAGTTCTTCAATACTTTTGGCAATGTCGGCAGCCAGGTCAACTTCAATATAATCGTTGTTAAAGTTACTCGTTTCCGATTCGGCAATCACTTTTTGAGCGTGCTGTAATTTTATATTGTTATGTTTAATGTGGTTCAGGCAAAGGTTTTTTACCGAGCGAAAAAGATAGTTTTTTAACGACGTTTCAACTTTAAGATCGGACCGGCGCTCCCAAAATTTCACAAAAAAATCCTGAACGATTTCTTCGGCTGCCACATCGTCGTTAATTATTTTAGTGGCAAAGTTGCTTAGGTATCCGTAATACAGTTTAAACAGCTTTTCAAAAGCTTTTTCATCGCCCTGCTGAATATTTTCGAATAGTCTGTTTTCTTCGAATGAGTTCATGTACAAATAGTTCTAACGGTAATTGCGAAGGTATGAAAAAGAAATACTTTGCAAAAGATTAAAATTATGTTTAAGAAATTTATGTCATTTTGTGCTTTCGATTAAGCTGCTATTTTTGCTGACCTTAATTATCATTTAATAAGCATGGAAAAGAAAGTAAAAGTGAAGTTCCCGAAGGCTTTTTGGGTAGCCAATGCAGTGGAGTTATTAGAACGGGCTGCTTACTACGGTGTGTTTATCGTTATCACACTGTATTTGTCGCGAATTTTAGGATTTAACGATTTTCAGGCGGCAATTCTGGCCGGATCGTTTTCGGCAGGACTCTACTTCTTACCAACATTTGCCGGAGCTGTGGCCGATAAAATTGGCTTTAAAAAATCTTTGCTGATTGCTTTTACATTACTTTCTATCGGCTATTTTTCGATGGGTATACTTCCTACAATGCTCGAATCATCGGGTCTGGTAGAATATACCAAAACAACCCAGTTTAACGGGCTTCGCGAAAGCAATTTAAAATGGATTATTGTGCCAATTATGATTGTAATTATGATTGGTGGGTCGTTCATTAAATCGTGTATTACCGGAACAGTGGCTCGCGAAACGACTAAAGAAACCCGCGCTCAGGGCTATTCCATTTTTTATATGATGGTAAATATCGGTGCTTTCTCAGGGAAAACCATTGTAAAGCCATTGCGCGACGCCATGGGTAACGAAGGACTTGTTACGCTTAACTACTTCGCAGGAGGAATTACCCTTTTGGCTGTAATTTTGGTGGCCTTGTTTTATAAGGCAAACCGTTTACACGAAGAATCAAAAAGCTTTACACAGATATTCGATGCTTTGATTAAAGTGCTCTCCAACGCGCGTTTAATAATACTTATCATCATTATTACCGGGTTTTGGATGGTACAACACCAGTTGTATGCTACCATGCCTAAATACGTATTACGACTGGCGGGCGAGGGCAGTGCTATTTCGTGGTTTGCTAACGTAAATCCGTTGGTAGTTTTTCTTACAGTTGGTTTTGTAACGCAGTTAATGCGCAATAAAACATCGCTGTTTTCAATGACCGTAGGAATGTTTATAATGCCTGTTTCGGCACTTTGTATGGCCTCGGGGCATTTAATGGGCAGCGATCCTATTTTGGGCCTTCACCCCGTTGCTTTTATGATGATTGTAGGTATTGTTTTCCAGGGCCTGGCCGAAACGTTTATCTCTCCACGTTATCTTGAGTATTTTTCGCTGCAGGCACCAAAAGGCGAAGAGGGCTTGTATCTTGGGTTTAGCCATTTACACTCGTTCCTGTCTTCTATCCTTGGTTTTGGCCTTTCAGGGTGGTTACTTACCAAATATTGCCCCGATCCGTTGTTGTTTGACACACATGCCGAGTGGGAGGCCGCTTCAGTAAATGCACATTATATCTGGTTTTATTTTGTGGGAATTGCTTCTGTATCAGCTGTTTCCTTAATAGTTTATGGAAAAGTGGTAAAATACATCGACAGTAAAAAGCAAATTTCAGCATAATATTTTGCTGATTCGGGTGAAATAATTAGTTTTGCAGACCAATTTTCCACAAAGGAAGTTTGCCCGGGTGGCGGAATTGGTAGACGCGCTGGATTCAAAATCCAGTTCTGGCAACGGAGTGCGGGTTCGATTCCCGCCCCGGGTACTTGGTGAAACACCAAAAAACATTAAAAGCGCTTAAAATCAATGATTTAAGCGCTTTTTTTATTGTGCGACCCTAGCAAAAAAGGTCGCATAAAACCATATTAAATGCGACTAAAATGCGACCCTGATATACAAGGAAAGAAGGGTCGCACGAAATCTCGTAACTCGCTGATTCATTTAATTTTATTTGATACAAATTGGTTCTTTTTGCTGTTTTTAGTCAAACTTATTAGACGTAATTTTAAAAACAGATAAAGAGCCTGAATTTTTATAAAATTTATGGATTATGAGGATAAGTATTGGATTTAAATTAAAAAGATCGAAGAAAAGGAATGATGAATCAATTCCTGTTTATGTGAACATTATTTTGAACCGTCGGAGAGTAGAACTTTCAACACGTATATTTGTGTCTCCAAACAATTGGGATCAAGCAAAAGAGCGAGTTTCAGGAACTAGTAACAAAGCTAAAACAATTAACAATCGTTTGGACAAGATGGCTACAAATATTTTGGATATTTATAATCAGTTTGAAGCTCAAAACAAAAAGTTTAATGTTTTGGATATCAAAAACAAACTCAATGGAGTAAGTACTGAACATGGAATCGTTGAAATGTTTGATACTTACATGAACACAATAGAATCCAATATTGGCAAAGGCTTTTCAGCAACTACATTAAAACACTATAAAACCTCTAAAACACGTCTTTTAAACTTTTTATCTGACGTTTACGGTAAGAAGGAGTGGAATCTTAGCAACATAGGTTATAAGTTTATCAACGATTTTGATATGTATCTAAAATCTAAATACAACAACAGTGTAAATACTGCCTGGTGTTACCATAAACACATGAAGAAAGTATTGAATATTGCAGTTGCAATGGATTATATTTCAACGAATCCCTATGTAAAGTTTCAGGTAAAAACAGAACAACCTAAACGTGAATTTTTAACTCAAAAGGAATTAAAAAAAATAAGGAAAAAAAAGATTGAGATTGAACGGCTTGCTATTGTTAGAGACATTTTTCTATTTGCCTGTTATACCGGATTATCTTATGCTGATATTTCAAAGCTGGCAAAACACCATATTAGAATAGGGAATGATGGAAATAAATGGATTATTATAGATCGAACTAAAAATGGATCAAGATGCAGAGTTCCATTATTGCCTGCTGCCAAAAACATTTTAAAGCGCTATAAAAACTATCCAATAAATGTTTCAAAAGGACTATTGCTACCTGTAAATTCAAACCAAAAAATGAATGCATATTTAAAGGAGATCGCTGACATATGCGGGATTAAAAAGAATTTATCAATGCACGTAGCCAGGCATACATTTGCTACAACCATAACATTAATTAATGGCGTTCCAATTGAAACTGTTTCTAAAATACTTGGGCATAGCTCACTGAAAACAACTCAGATTTATGCTAGAATTTTAGATACAAAGATTTCAAAAGATATGGAAAAGCTTATGAAGCTAATCTGAAAAATTAATGCGTTTATGGTTTAAGTGATTTTAATAACTGTAACCTGTTTCAAATTTTAGAAGTCAGCTTTTATAAAATCATTTCAATTATTTCCTCAATACAATCGGGGCACAGGCAACCATCAAAACAGGCCATAATATAATCCCGTACTTTTTCCGGGATTTCTACGTCCACGCACCAGCAATGGTAGTTGCCGGTACAGGTATGTAATTTGCCGCATCGGGCGCAAGCGTGTGGTTCATATTTTGGGTTATGCTCCATTTATTTCGATTCGAGAATAATAAGTTCCTGATCGCTTAAAACGGTTTGTTCTTCCTTAATTTTTAGTTCGCGAACAATGGCATCTTTTGACGCTAAAACCTGATTTTGCATTTTCATTGCTTCTAAAATCAGCAGAGGTTCACCTTTTTTTACCATTGTGTTTTGGCTTACAAAGATATCTTTTATTTTTCCCGGCATAGGAGCCGTTATCGCATAAACTTTATTTTTGGCGGCATTTTGTTTAATGGTTTTTACACGCTTTGCTGTTTCTTCCTGCTCCAGAATAAAATGATAAAAATTGCCGTTTACTTCAACCTGGTATTTGTTCTGCTTCTTTTTAATCACAGATCCTGAAAAAGCCTTATTCTCAATATTAACAGCATACAGGCCATCTTCAGTTCGGTTTATTTTACGGTTTTTTCTTTTCCTGATTTTATAGTTCGATACATTGTACCGAAACCTTTTTGTTCCTGAAACAATGTATTTTGATATCTTGGTTTTCATACGTTATTTTAAAATAGTTTATTCCACATTTTTGTAGCCCAGGGAGTTGTTGTCTCCGTTTTAATTGTTTCCTGGTTTAGTTTTTTCAAGTCATTCAAATACGATTGCAACGCAATCATCGCCGCCGCTTCTTCCTCAAAATCTTCCCGGTGAATATGTGTTTGCATTTCCTCTAAAAAGGAAGTGGTAAAATTACCTTCAACAAAATCTTTATCACGGAGAATTGCTTTAAAAAACGGGATGGTGGTTTTTATTCCGTCAATTCGCGAATGTTCCATAATCTGAATCGACTTTTCGATTACGGATTTCCTATTGCGGCCTGAAACAATTAATTTGGCGACCAGCGAATCGAAAGCATTGGGAACGACCGATCCCGGAACAAAACCCGAATCAATTCTCAAACCCGGATATGAAGGGAAATTCATTTCGTCGATAATTCCGAAATTTGGGGTGAATCCTGCCTGAACATCTTCGGCGTTGACCCGGAATTCAATGGCCGCACCGTTACAATGAATATCTTTCTGAGCAAAGGGTAATTTTTCTCCAATCGCGGTTCGTATTTGCCATTCAACCAAATCGAGGCCGGTGATGGCTTCTGTAACCGGATGTTCAACCTGGATACGCGTATTCATTTCCATAAAGTAGTATGAACCGTTTTCGTCCAGTAAAAACTCAACAGTACCAAGTGTAGAGTAGTTGGTTAGCCGTGTTAAATTAAGCGCATCGTTGGTTATTTTTTCTCGCAAATTGTCGTCGAGCGCCACCGAAGGTGCTTCTTCCAAAAGTTTTTGGTGATTGCGTTGAATGGAACATTCGCGCTCGAAAAGGTGGATGGCGTTTCCAAATTTATCGGCCAGTACCTGTACTTCGATATGACGCGGATTTTCGATGAATTTTTCAATAATCATGGCTGCGTTTCCAAACGCACTTTTCGCTTCGTTTACGGCCATTTTATAGGCCATTGCCAGCTCTTGTTGGTTTTTAACCACGCGCATTCCTTTTCCGCCGCCACCGGCCAGTGCTTTCAAAATAACCGGGTATCCTATTTTTTCAATCTCGTTGGTACATTCTTCGAGCGACGAAACCGGTTTTTTTGTACCGGTAACAATGGGAACACCGGCGCGTTTTGCCAGAATACGAGCCTGGTTTTTATCTCCCATTTCAGCAATGTTTTTCGCTACCGGACCAATGAATGTTATCCCCGACTTTTCGCAAAGTTCAGCCAGCAAAGGGCTTTCAGAAAGAAAACCATAACCGGGATGAATGGCATCAATTTTTAAATCGACAGCATATTTTACAATGGCTTCGGCATTTAAAAAAATGGACGAAGAAGCTGAACTTTCGGGTAGTGTAATTATTTCGTCGGTCCAGTTCAGGTAAATTGCATTTGCCTCTTGCCGGGTTTGAAAACAGTAGGTTTTTATCCCCATTTTTTGCGCAGTTTTGATAATGCGAATGGCAATTTCGCCCCGATTGGCAATTAATATGGATTTAATTTTTTTCATAGCTTTTGCTTTAAATTAAAGAGGAAGGTTACCGTGTTTCCGTGGCATTTTTTCCAGGTTTTTGTTTTTCAGCAGCTCAAAAGCCGAAATGAGTTTTTGGCGCGTAATTGCGGGGTCGATAACTTCGTCGATAAACCCGTATTCGTCGGCAATGTATGGATTGGCAGTTGTTTCGCGGTATTCCGAAATAAAGTGTTGCTTCAATTCCTCTGGGTTTTCAGCACTTGCCAGTTCCTTTCTTTTCAGGATTTTAATGGCTCCTTCAGGCCCCATAACTGCCACTTCTGCCGATGGCCAGGCATAGTTAAAATCGCCGCCCATGTTTTTGCTGTTCATTACAATGTAGGCGCCGCCATAAGCTTTTCGCGTAATAACGGTAATTTTTGGTACAGAAGCCTCGCCAAAAGCATAAAGCAATTTGGCACCATGGCGAATTAATCCGGCGTGTTCCTGTTCTGTTCCGGGAAGAAATCCGGGAACATCTTCCAACACCAGCAGAGGAATATTAAATGCATCGCAAAAGCGGACAAAACGTGCGGCTTTAACCGATGAGTTTACATCAAGAACACCGGCCAGAACTTTGGGTTGGTTGGCAACAATGCCAATAACCTGTTTGTTTAAACGGGCAAAGCCGGTTATCATGTTCATGGCAAACGGTTCTGCCACTTCGTAAAAACTGTCAACGTCCACAATGTTTTCAATAATATCGTGCATGTTGTAAGGAACCACTGTTTCGTTGGGAACAATGGCGCGGAGCTTTTCGGGTTTTGCCGGAGCAATAGTGTTTTCGTTGGTAAATGGAGGCAGTTCAATATTGTTGGAAGGAAGGTATTGCAAAAGTTTTCGTGCGCCAAGAAGGGTATGTTCTTCGTCGTCAAAAACAAAGTGTGCAACCCCGCTTTTACTGGTATGAATGTCGGCACCTCCCAATTGTTCGAAAGTAACGTCTTCATTTAGTACTTCTTTCACAATTTCGGGGCCGGTAACAAACATGCGCGAAACATGCCGGGTCATAAAAATAAAATCGGTGAGGGCAGGCGAGTACACTGCTCCACCCGCTGCCGGACCGAGGATTACCGAAATTTGAGGGATAATACCCGAGGATTTTATGTTGCGGTGAAATATTCCGGCATAACCGGCTAAACTGGCAATTCCTTCTTGTATGCGTGCGCCACCCGAATCAATTAATCCAATTATTGGGTGACCCATTTTTCGGGCCATGTCCTGTACTTTCATGATTTTGGCGGCGTGTGCTGCTCCCAAAGAACCACCCATAAAATTAAAATCCTGGGCGTAAACAAATACTTTTCTACCATTAATCTGGCCATAACCAATGATTACTCCATCGCCGTAAGCTGTCGATTTTTCGGCATTTGCAGGTCGTACAAAGGTGTCGAGTTCTTCGAAGGTTCCTTCATCAAAAAGTATTTCAATTCGTTCTATGGCCGTAAGTTTTCCCTTCTTATGTTGCCGCTCGAAGTATTCTTCTCCATATTGTTCTTCCAGTTGTTTATTGCGTTCGCTAAAACGAATAAAAGCTTTTCTATAATCTTCCTGCATTTTAAATTACAATTTGAGTTTGAAAAATAAGTGTGCCACGGTGTCTTTCGATATCTGTTTCCGCAGTATTTAAAACAGGACGGGAGGAATATTGCAGGCTAAATTTGAGCTTTTGACCTGCCATGTAATAATTAACTCCCATATCCTGATTATTTAGCGCAACGGGCAGTCCTTCAAAATCTTTAAAAGCATATGCATAAAAAAGTTGCAAACGTCCGGGTAAGTGTAAAAATTCTTCTTTAAACAGATAGCCTAAAGTAGAATACGAAATAAAGCCTGTTCCTACTTTGTATTCCGAATTACCGCCATTTTCCCAAATATTCATTGTCCCGGAACTTCGGAGATAATTGTTTCCGAAATCGTAATGGTAGAGCACCGAATAAAATGTAATTGACTGGTTTTGTGTAAAGGGAAGTTCGCAAAAAACATCACCCCCTAATAGCATTCTGTTGTCGATTTGTGTGGTTTCTTCTGCGGTGTAGCTCAGTACCGATTCAGGATAATAGTCAAAACCCAATCCCACATTCAGCAGCTTTTTTTTTCCAAGATAAGTCATGCTTACATAAGGAGTGTTGAAATACTCTTTCTCCCACAAATGCCAGGCTACATACGCTTTACACGACAATTTATCGGATGAAATTTCATAAGCCTTAATTTTTTCCGGTTTTTCAGGGACTTTGTCGTAATCAAAAGGTTTTGAGAGTGCTGCACGATAAGAAAAAGCACCGGCATTTCCATTTAAGAAAATGCCTAATTGGCGGGTTTCCAAATCGCTGTGATTGACAGCCGGAATGTTAAATCCCGGATTATCGAGCGTAAGCGTTTTCTGATAGCTGGTATTGCTTAAACGCGAAATCCCGTTCCAGCCATTCAAACCAAAACCAAGATACATTGATTTTGGTACCAGTTGAAACATTGCCCAAACATCGTGTAAATAGAGTTGGGGTTTATCGGAACATTTGTGAATATTGTTGTATCCCAACTGGGTGTAGAGTATTAATTTGTCATTCAGGTTATTTATTATTGAAAAACGTGTTCGCCGTAATGCAAAATCAAACTCCGAATTATAAGCACCTGTAAGCGATTCGTCGGGTTGGTTTAACCAGGTTTGTCGGCCCCAAAATTGCGTGGCAAACGAAAATTTGGTATACGAATTTCCTTCTCCTGATAAATCGAACTTAATTCCTTTTTTCAGGAAATCGAGATGTTTATCGGGCTCTGCAGCCGATAATTGACTAACAACAAATAAGAATAGAAAACTTATTTTTAAATATTTGTTCATTTTTTATAAAAATAGTAATACGAGTACCTGAGCTAATAGAACCCGCATAAACATTACCAGCGGATACACGGTTGCATAAGCTGTTGATTGTGCCTGAATGGGCGAAATAGAGTTGGCATATTCCAAAGCCGGGGGGTCGGTCATCGCTCCGGCAAGCAAGCCGCATATTGACAGATAATTAAATTTTAAAAATCGGGCGGTAAAACCGATAATCAGCAATGGTAGTGCCGTAATGGCTACACCATAAACCATCCACATGTAGCCGCCGTTTACAATGGTTTCAACAAAATTCTTTCCGGCACCAAGACCAACACAAGCCAGAAACATAATAATCCCCAGTTCGCGAATAAACAGGTTAGCTCCGGGAGTCATGTAAAAATCGAGTTTACCAATACGCCCTTTATGGCCTAAAAACAGTGCAACAACAAGCGGACCGCCGGCAAGGCCTAGTTTGGCAGGTGCCGGCAAGCCGGGAATATTGATCGGGATGCTTCCAATTAAAACACCGCCCAATATTCCGAGAAGAATTGGGATAATATTAGGATGCGATAGTTCTTTCATCGAATTTCCCAATAACTCCACAACCTCTTTTAATGCTTTTCTATCGCCAACAATACGAATGGTATCGCCAAATTCAATGGCATCGTTTTCATGAGCCATTATTTCGTTTCCGGCACGGAAAATACGCGTAATATTCACCGGGTAGCGTCGTGAAATACCAATTTGTTTAATGGTTTTACCAGCCAGCTTTTTGTTGGTAAATACCACATGGCGCATTCCCATTCGTCCGGTAATTTCGGTTTCACCGGTTTTATTTAGTGCACCTACTTTTAGCTCCAGGGCGTTGTAATGCTTTTTATTTGAAACACCGTAAATTATATCGCCTTCGCAAATGGTATCTTTTTCTTCAGGAACAAAAAACTCGTTGTTTCGGAGTACTCTCGACAACACAAATTCGCCTTCAAGCGTTTCGCGTAAAAGTGCGTATGCCTTGTTATATAGGGCTTGGTTGGTAACTTTCAGATTTATTGCCTGTAGTTTTCCGCTTATGCCCGATAGTTTGCTTGTGTACTCTTTAGCTTCACTTTTTACGTTTACTTTAAAGAAAAAACGGAGCAACAGCATAGTGAGAATGATACCAATAATTCCGAACGGATATGCTACTGCATATCCCATTCCGGTTAATTCGGTTAATTCGGGATTGGCAAACTGTTCGGTAATAACCTGTTGGGCAGCACCGAGTCCGGGAGTGTTGGTTACCGCTCCACTCATAATTCCGGTTATAACAGGAGTTGGAACATTAAATAACAGTTTTATGGTTACGGCAACCAAAAAGCCAAGCACAACTATTCCCATGGCCATTAAATTGAGTTTTAAACCGTTGCTTTTTAGCGAAGGAATAAAGCGTGGTCCAACTTCTAACCCGATGGAGTAAACAAATAAAATAAGCCCGAATTCTTTTACAAAGTGTAAAACATTATGGTCGGTTTCGGCACCCAGGTGCCCGACCAAAAGTCCGGCAAAAAGTACCCCGGCAATACCTAGTTTAATATTGAAAAAGCGGATCTTTCCCAGCAAAACCCCGGCAATGCCCGTGAGGCTTAAAAAAATTAGTGTTGAAGCAGTTCCCGTGTGGGAAAATAATTTTAATAATTCCATATGTTAGTGATTTTTGTTTGC
This sequence comes from uncultured Draconibacterium sp., assembly GCF_963675065.1. Taxonomy (NCBI): domain Bacteria; kingdom Pseudomonadati; phylum Bacteroidota; class Bacteroidia; order Marinilabiliales; family Prolixibacteraceae; genus Draconibacterium; species uncultured Draconibacterium sp. The sequence goes on from NZ_OY775906.1 coordinate 3,886,433, forward strand.
ATAAAAAGGAGGAAACCACTTGTGATTTCCTCCTGAGCAACCGACAGCAATTCTATTGAGGGCTAATCGCTTCCCTCATACGAATTGCTGCATGAATCATATTTTTGATTGTTTTTTTTGTTTCCTTCCAGTCTCTGGTCTTTAATCCGCAATCAGGATTTACCCAAATGTTTTTTGCCGGCAAATATTTCGAGGCAGCAAACAAAAGGTCTGTCATTTCATTTACATCCGGAATTCGTGGAGAATGAATATCGAAAACTCCCGGACCAATTTGATTTGGATACCGAATTTTTGAAAACACGTCCAGCAGCTCCATTTGCGAGCGTGATGTTTCAATGCTGATTACATCGGCATCCATATCAACGATAGACTGAATGATATCGTTAAACTCGGCATAACACATGTGGGTGTGAATTTGTGTTTCGTCTTTTACGCCCCAGCTACAAAGTTTAAAGCATTTTACGGCCCAGTTTAAATAGTCGGTTTGGTTTTCTTTTTTTATTGGCAGGCCTTCGCGCAAAGCTGGTTCATCAATTTGAATGATTGGCAATCCTGCTTTTTCGAGGTTAAGTACTTCGTCGCGAATGACCAGCCCCAGTTGTATGGTGGTGTTTTTTCGTGATTGATCGTTGCGCACAAACGACCACTGAAGAATAGTAACCGGACCGGTGAGCATTCCTTTCATCGGTTTTGCGGTAAACGATTGTGCCAACTTCGAGATATCGACGGTCATTGGTGTTTTGCGAAAAACATCGCCGAAAATGATGGGTGGTTTTACTCCACGCGAACCGTAACTCTGTACCCAGCCGTTTTGAGTCCGGGCGAAACCTTCCAGTTGCTCACCAAAAAATTCAACCATGTCGTTTCGCTCAAATTCGCCATGTACAAGCACATCAATCCCAACTTCTTCCTGCCAATTAACGGCATTTTTTATAGCTGCTTCGATAAACTCATTGTATTTCTTTTTCGAAACGTCTCCGTTTATAAAATTGCGGCGCATTTTCCGAACCTCGGTAGTTTGCGGCAACGAGCCTATCATTGTGGTTGGAAAAGGAGGCAGATTTAGTTTTTTCTGTTGTTTGCGAATTCTTTCATTAAAGTCTGATTTTCGGTCTATTTCACTCCATTTATTCTGAACTTCAGAAACTTGCTCTCGCACTTTAGAATTGTTTATTGCCGGATTCTCAGACCAGTTTTTAAACACCAGGGTGTTGTTTTTTAGCTTCTTTTGAACTTGTTCTGAAGGCTTGTCTGAAGCCAGTTCTTTCAGTAATACAAGCTCGTTTATTTTCTGAAAAGCAAAAGCCATTTTCTTTTTGACAAAAAGAGGGAGATTGGTTTCGTCGTTTTCGTTTTCAAGATTATACGGAACGTGCAATAATGAACACGAAGGAGCCAGAATAATCCGGTCGGTGCCAATTTTTTCAGCAGTTTTTTGTATTATCTCCAGCGACTCTTGCAGGTTGTTGGCCCAAATGTTTCTGCCATCAACCAATCCAAGCGAAAGGGTTAAAAATTTTGGTATTTTTTCGAGGAACAAATCCAACTGTTTAGGTGCACGTACCAAATCAAGATGCAAAACTTCAAGTGGCAAACATTTTACCCATTCAATTTGTTTTTCAATCCCATCAAAAATAGCTGGTAAGTATAAATTTTATCGAAGGGAAAGAACCAAAAAGTTCGGTTAATACAGCACGGAAGAGTTGTTGTTCGGGGTGGCTTAAATCTCCTGACAGGCAAGGCTCATCAATTTGGATGCAATCGATACCGGTATTTTCCATTTGGCCGATAAGTTCGATATAAACCGGTAAAAGGGCATGTATCAAATCCAAACGATTAAAGTCGGTCGATTTTTCTTTACCAAGTTTCAGAAAAGAAAATGGCCCAAGCAAAACCGGCTTTGTTTTAATTCCGGCTTTCAGAGCTTCATTAAACTCATCAATTACCTTGTTGCTGTTAAGTTTAAATTGTTGGTTTTTTTCAAACTCCGGCACCAGGTAGTGGTAATTGGTGTCGAACCACTTTGTCATTTCAAGCGGAGTAACATCAAATCCATCTTTTTGGTATCCACGGCACATAGCAAAGTACAGATCAATGTTTTTTAGCTTTGAGGACAGTTTGTTAAAACGTGAAGGAATTGCACCAAACATAAAAATATGGTCGGCTACCTGGTCGTAAAACGAGAAGTCGTTTGATGGGATAATGTCAATTCCTGAATCTTGTTGAAATTTCCAGTTTTTTAAGGCGTTCCTGTCGCCCTGTTTCCTGTAATTCTTCCAGTGTTGAAATACCTTTCCAGAATTTCTCGCAAGCCCGTTTCAGTTCGCGTTGTGCACCTATACGGGGAAAACCTAAATTTTGTGTAAGCATACAGCATTTTTAAATTTATAATTAAACCTGAATACTTACGCGATTAGTAAAATAGTATGGGGACGAAAATGAAGGGGTTTCGATTCGTTCCTCGACTATGCCTTATACCGCGAAAGCAATTGCCGTTCATAAAAAAAGACAGGTCTCCTGGCTTGTCCGTTTTACAACGCCTTCCCGCTCCGAAGATTCGGCACAGTGGCATTAAGTTGCAAAAACTGAAATGGACTTTACAGTTGCGCGACAGCTCACGATTTTCACGTGATTCCCTATTAAACCCGTTTTACCGGGTATCTTATTTCAATAATAATTGATGAACGTGTGGACAAATGTAATGTGAAAAGTTAGAAATGGTACTTCCAAATTGAAAATAATTTGTGATTCATTCGCTTTTAATGTTTACTTAATTTTTTATTTCGGACTATGCAACCTCTCTTTCCAATGCTAAAAAATGTATTGAATTATTACTGCCTGTAAGCGGAAAGATTTGAATTTCGCAATTATACATTTCACCGTTTTTTCGGTAATTAACTACCACTTCTTTGAAAGGTTTGTTTCGTTCAATTTTTTCGCTTATTCTGAGTTTTACTGCTTCCGAAGTATTTTCGCCTTGCAAAAATACGGGACTCCGGTTTATGGCATATGATTTCGGATATCCCGTCATCTCTGAAAAACCATCGTTAACCCATAAAATTCTTTTGGTTTCGTTGGTTAATATTAATGCTTTGTATGGATAAGTTTTTAATACCTTTTTTAGATCTGTTTTCCAGTTAAACTTACCAGAATATTTATGAAGTGTTTTAAGTTCTGTTTCTCTTTCGGCTTCCTTTAAATTTTGTTGGTATTTGGGATAATAAAATTCCCAGCACATAAGAGGAGGCACAAGCCTTTTTGATGGTTTTATATCTTTTTTTACTTTTTCTAACTCAGCCTTCGAAAGACTCGACAGGTAGATATCGAGGCAACATCATGTCTCCAAGGTTCTTTTTCATTTCTTAGTTGTTAAAATTCAATTCCTTTTCGAGCATTAACTCCGTTTTGGTAGTAATGTTTTATTTCCTTCATTTCGGTTACCAGGTCGGCAATATCAATAATTTCCTGCGGGGCATATCTACCGGTAATAATCAGCTCGGTATTTTCCGGTTTTTTCCTGATGGTTTCCATAGTGATTCCACCGGAAAAAGCTTGTAATACAAAGCGATGTTGGCTTCGTCGAGAATTACCACATCGTATTGCCCCGATTGAATTATTTTAGTAACCTCTGCCAATCCTTTTTGTGCCGCGTCAATATCTTTCTGTGTTGGATTTTTCACGATAAAACACCCCAAGCCATATTGTTTGATGGTTATATCGGGCAGAAACTTGTTCACAGCTTCAATTTCAGCATAGGTTTTTCCTTTTACAAACTGGGCAAAGAATACTTTTTTATCGGCACCAACTGCTCTTAATGCCAGGCCAAAAGCACCCGTTGTTTTGCCTTTTCCGTTGCCGGTGTAAACTTGTGTATAGCCTTTCATTTGTTTGTTTTTTAATGAAATAAATAACTCACATCTTTCATAAAACCATCTTGCTGAATTTCGAATAAATGCTGGTTAGTTGTATCGCTTTTTAAGTTACCTAAATTTTCTACGTATCCGCCCAGTTTTATGTATTGAAAGTTAGTGCTGTCAAAAGCTTCGGGTAATCTGGCACAACCCGAGTACCACGCAGTTTTAGTTTCCGGGTAATGAAGGCGTATAAAATTAGCCAATTCTGCTACTCTTTGAGGATCGCCATCTCCGCCCATAAAACAAAAACAGGTGATGGATGAGGCGTATTTTTTCATCAAGGAAACGATTTGCACTTCGTTCAGTTCTTCGCCAATATCTTTCTGCAAATGCGGACTGTGGCAGCCTTTACACCGATTCGGGCAATTGGTAATATTTACTGCCAGTGTAACTTCGTTCGGAATTTCCTGAAAAACGATATCGTAGTTGTAATATTTAAGCATATTCTTCCACTTTTTCTTCCTTATTTTTTTGAGCGTAATAGCGTTTTGCAGCTTCTTTCTGGCGTGCATCAGAGAAGCTGCTCACTCTTTTCATGTAACCAATAATACGGGTTTAATAGTCGATATTTTCAGTCTTACAATTTGGGCATTCTTTTAGATACCGCTTGTCGATATGGCCACATTCATTGCAAATGGTATTCGGAATATTAAAGGTGAAATAATTGCAACCTTCTTTGGCAGCTACCCGAATTAGCTGGCGATATTGAGCAGCACTTAAATGTTCCTCTAAATTCATATGTAATGCAGAGCCCCCGGTTAGGTGTTCGATGTATTTTTTCCCGTGAACCTTGAATCTATCAATTACATTCAATGACTCGTCTTCTACAACATAGAAATAGCTGTTGTAACAATCTCGCGGAACAAAATAACCATCTTCACGATCCCACTTGGCATGTTTTTACGCCCAACGTTTCGGCCGGAATCATTTCGCAATTGAACAAGGTGTCTTTTGTGCGGTATTTTTTATTGTATGTTTCAATTAAACCAAGTACTTCGCTGGTAAATGCTGCGTAATCAGGATTGTCGTTTATTTCAATTCCAAGGAATTCTGCGGCTTCAACCAGGCCGTTTACACCAATGGTAAGGTACTGGCGACCCATGTTTATGTAACCGGCATCAAACAGCGGAAGCATGCCTTTTTCCTGCAGTTCTTTTAAATTTTCGTTGTAGCCCAATTGTACTTTGTGTACCAGGTCAACCACTTCTTCAAGGAAATTATGTAAGGAATTCGTTCCTTTTTAGCTTGTTGTACGCAACGGTTCAGGTTAATTGTTAATACACTTTTTGAGCCGGTTGAAACGCCACCTGCTCCCAGTGTGTAACTAAAACCATTGTCCTGAATTTCGTTACGTAAACGGCAGCATGAACTTAAACTGTCGGCATTATCGCTTAAATAGGTGAAAAACGAATGACCATCGGCATACATTTTTGCTGTGAATTCGCCATATTCTTCATCTTTTGTATCGCCGTTTTCTGTAAGCATTGCCATTGTTTCTACCGGGAAAGTCAGCATGGTTTTCGTACGCTCTTGGTTAAACCAAAGCATAAAACGTTTTGTAACCAGTTTAACGAATCCCATTCGGGTTTACTTCCGTCGGGGAAAACAAATTCGCCAAACAGGCTTTCAAAATAATACTTATCGTAATAGGCAATGTTCCAGAATACGGCCTGGAAATTTCGTGCTCCGGTTGGTTGATTAAGCGAATAAACAATTTGCTCGAAACAATCAGTAATCACTTTATCAATCGAGCGTTTTCTTGCCGATAAATCAGCGTTTTCGTGGCTGCGTTTGTAGTAATCGTTGCCATATTCTTTAGCCACAAAATAGTTCATATACATTAAAAACTCGGGTGTTGCACAAGCACCGCTCAACATACTTGAAACGATAAATACCATGTTGATAAAACCACCACAAAACGATTTTAAGTTGGTTGGTGCAGTTGAATTTCCGCCAATTTTCGAGGTGCCATCCAACAACCAGGGGTACATGGTAATGCTGGCGCAATAGGGAGCCAGGCTGGTTTCGTCGTTTTTATAGATGTAATGTTGACTTAAAAAATTAAGGTATTTATTCGATAACTCTTTCCCAAACATATCTGAAAGGCGGTCGGTGAGCAAGCGGCGGTTTAAGCGGATAAAATTTCCTTTCGGAAGCTCGCCAATAAGTGTGGCAATGTTTTTTTTATCGACATTGGCATTGGCATCAAATTTACTTCCACTGGCAGCATTCCGGCAGCACAATATTCAATCAGAAATTTAATACGATCACGGGTTTCCCTGTCTTCTGAATGTTTCTGGCGATAAAGCATATACGATTTAGCCACGGCAAAATAGTTTTCGGCCATTAACGAACGCTCCACCTGGTTTTGAACTTCTTCAACATTCATATCTTCCTGAATATTTACCCGGTGCAGAATGTTGGTAAGGTCATCGTCGCTTGCAAAACTTCCTACAGAAAGAAAAGCTTTCCTGATTGCATTTTTTATTTTATTCATGGAAAACGGAACCCGCTTTCCGTCTCTTTTTACGATTGAGATTTGCGTACTACTCATACTATTGTTTTTTGTTTTTAATATGCTGTTTTGCTCGTGTTTTATGATTGAAAAATCTAACCGGAAGCCAAGAGGTACGCATTCAAAACAATTATCTGCTGATCGTATGAAACAAGAAAATTATTTTACTTGCGAACCAGACTTCAACTCCCGAAAGTCTAATTATTAAAAATGATTTTGGCAGGTCTTCTGGCTTGTCCTGTGCTGAATGCCTTCCCATCCGTTGACCGACGGACAGTGGCAATTGAATATCAGACATTAATGGACTTACAGCTGCGGGTACAGCTCCTGATTTTAACAGGATTCCCTTTTCATACCGGATAGTGTGCTACACGATAAACCAATAATCGAAAACAAGTTTAATGTTTTTATGTATACAATGTAATTCGGAGTTTTAAACAATTTAATTGATAAAAAGAGTAAAAGGCTTCTGTTTTCAGCACTTCTGTCGTGTTAATAATTGCGTAAAATTGAGAAGACTTCATGATATTTTATTGCACAAAATCGAATTTATTATTGTTATTTAAAAAAATAGCAAGATTCATTTTATTTGGTTGATATTGAGCCTGTTTGCTGTTTTCTTTCTCTGTTCTGTTACCTAACTTTATTTCCATAAAAAGACCCTTTCGAGGTAGGATAGCAAGTTTATGTTTTGGGCAGACCAAAACCCATGTTTAGCATCCCGTTGGTCTAAAAAATGGTAATAAAATATGGTGCAATTTAACAAAGGCGGACGTCCACGAAAATTGGATGGTGAGAAGATGAAATATAAGGTAACGGTAAAAATGTCGACCGTTGAATATTTCTCCTTAATTGGCAAATCGAAAGAGGCCGGGATTTCGCAAAGTGAGTTTGTCAGGCAGTCAATAATGAATACCACAGTTGTTCAACGTTTAACACCCGAGCTGAATGCAGAAATAAGAAAACTTTCAGGAATGGCCAATAACCTCAACCAGATTGCACGAAAAGCCAATGCCCTTGGGTACGATCACGTTCGTAGCGAATACCTGTTTCTTGCGCGTAAAATTGATCGAATCATAAACAAAATGCTATGATTGCCAAGATTACAACGGGAGGAGACTTTGCCGGGGCAGTAGAATATATACTTGATCCCAAAAAAGCGGCTGAGCTGTTAATGGGAGAGGGCGTACGTTTGAAAAATACCAATTCGATTACAAAAAGTTTTGTTGCTCAAACAGAACTTAATTCGAGGGTAAGCAAACCGGTAGGTCATACTTCCTGGATTTCTCAGTCCAGGATAAAGCAAAGTTGAATAATGAGTTTCTTCTAAATATTGCAGATGATTATCTAAACAAAATGGGAATCATAAATACCCAGTTTATAATAGCCCGGCATTACGATAAAGAGCATCCCCATATTCACATTGTGTATAACAGGGTAAACAACCTGGGGAAAACGATTTCCAATAAAAATGATCGTTACCGCAGTGAAAAGATCTGTAAAGAGCTTACTCGGAAAAATGACTTGTATTTTGCCAAGGGAAAAGAAAATGTAAAGGTTCACCGGCTAAAAGAACCGGACAAAACAAAATATGAAATTTATTACAGCCTGAAAGAGCTTGTACCCAAATGTAAAGACCTGGACGAACTGGAAGCTAAACTGAACAAAGAAGGGATAACAGTAAACTACAAATGCAGGGGGAATACAAATGTTGTTCAGGGGATTTCCTTTACCAAAAATGATTTAAAATTTAATGGTTCCAAAATCGACAGGCATTCAGCTATTCAAAAATCAAGTACAGGCTGGATGAGAATAAGAGACAGGAGCATTTTGATGTAATTGATAATCCATCACTGGATAAGGCTTTGCATCAGTTGATAAAGGAAGGTCTGCTACAGCAGAGAAGGATGAAGAAAGACGACGTAAAAGGGAATCCTATCAACAAATTAAACCCAAAAAGAAAAAGGAACAGGGGGTACCGGATGTAGGTCATATGGTTTACCCAAATTTTCAACAAATTAATTTCAATTCAGTCAAACGTCAAAAGCTTACGGCATAAACGCAGCCAGCAAATTGACAAGAGTTTTGGGATTGTTAGTATTCTTTGCTGCCAATACACCTTTCTCATACTTCGAAAGGAGACTTGACATCAAAGTATTGAAAAACACTTGCCAATTTACTGTCATCCGGCGCAATCTTTCAGTCCATTTATTCCGTTTCCTTTTGCCTAATGCCTGAATTGGAAAGAGCCGGTGTTTACGATTTGGGATTAACGATAGCCTTGGGAAATGAATGAAAATGGGAGTATTTTTCATTTCATAGGCACCAAAAGTCGTTCGAAAAAATGTGGCAAATTGCAAAAAGTCGTTCGAAAAAGTGTATTTAATGAATAAGAAAGTACAATTTAAAGAGTAGTATTAAAAAAATGTCGAATAGAAACGACAAAAAATAATTATATTTGTCGAATAGAAACGACAAAATGGAAGTGTTATTCGAATTTCAAGAGAATATTCTGCGGAAATGTAAAGAATGAGTTTAGACGATATCTGCATGAAAGAATAAACTGGAATCAAAGAATGATTGCAATTAAAGGTCCGCGTGGTGCGGGAAAGACCACTCTGATGTTGCAATATGTCAAATTTGATTTGGGATTACCGGAAACAGCTTTATATATAACTGCTGATCACACCTGGTTTTACAATCATACATTACTGGAGACCGCAAATGATTGGTATAAACAAGGAGGAAAACTTCTTGTTATTGATGAAGTTCACAAGTATAAAAACTGGTCAGTCGAATTAAAAAACATCTATGATGGTTACCTGAACTGAAAATAATTTTTTCAGCTTCCTCGGCTTTGGATATATTACCGTGGAGAAGCAGATTTAAGTAGAAGAGTTGTAAGTTACATGTTGGCAGGTTTATCATTTCGTGAGTATTTACAATTTTCTGATAAAGTCAATTTTGATCCAGTTACAATTGATGATATCTCTACGAATCACCGTAATCTTAGTCGCACAATAAGTGAAAAGCTGAGACCATTACCGGTATTCAGAAAATATACCGAGATGGGTTATCTACCCATCTTTATGGAAGGAGAAGATTCCTATTTGTTGAAATTGAATCAAGTAATAAATACAATTGTAGACACTGATCTGGCCTATATTGCTGCTTATAATTCGGGCACGGCCAATAAAGTAAAAAAATTGCTGGCAGTAATTGCTGAATCCGTACCATTTAAACCGAATATCGCTGCGCTGTCAAGAAAACTGGATTTGAGTCGTGACAGTGTTTATCAATACATTTACCAGCTTGCAGATGCACGTTTGTTAAATACCTTAAGCACTGAAGGAAAAGGCGTTTCAACTTTGCAGAAGCCGGATAAAATATATCTTGAAAATACGAACCTGGCATATGCTTTAAAGAGTAAACCAGATATAGGAAATGTTCGTGAAACGTTTGTATTTAACCAGTTACATAATGCAGGACTTCAAGTATATTCACCAAAGCCGGTGATTTTGTTTTCGACGGTTATACTTTGGAGATAGGAGGGAAGAATAAGACCACAACACAAGTGAAACATTTGGATAATTACCTGATTGTATCTGATGATATTGAAGTTGGAACAGGTAATAAAGTTCCTATCTGGTTGTTTGGTTTTTTATACTAAGATTAGTTAAGAA